>NZ_JAKGCT010000001.1 GCF_022230885.1 Paenalcaligenes niemegkensis
CGATCACGAGTATTTAGCCTTGGAGGATGGTCCCCCCATATTCAGACAGGATTTCACGTGTCCCGCCCTACTTGTCTAACGCCTAGTACCACCGATTTGATTTCGCTTACGGGACTATCACCCACTACGGTTGACCTTTCCAGATCATTCAACTATCAAATCGACTATCACGTTAAGGCTGGTCCGGTTTCGTTCGCCACTACTTCCGGAATCTCGGTTGATTTCTTTTCCTCAGGCTACTGAGATGGTTCAGTTCACCTGGTTAGCTTCGCTACACCTATGTATTCAGTGTAGGATACGACATCGCTGTCGTGGGTTCCCCCATTCGGACATCTACGGATCAAAGCTTGTTTGTCAGCTCCCCGTAGCTTTTCGCAGACTACCACGTCCTTCATCGCCTGTGATCGCCAAGGCATCCGCCGCATGCACTTATTCGCTTGATCCTATAACGCTTTAGGCTAATTATAGGATTATGAGTTTTCGCGTTGTGCCGTTCATCACTCACAATATCCACATTGATTAATCAATGCGCTATCTATATTGAGAACTATTTGAACAAAATTGTTGATTTTGCAATCACAACCCGCATATTCACACATCCCGATATATTATCGCGATGCATCATGAATACACTTCGTTGTGCTTTTTCCAGATTGTTAAAGAACAAGTTAAAACCATCGAGCTAATCAGCCCAACGAGCAGTACCGTCTAAAAAAACGATACTGGTCGTTGAACTGAGCCATACACCGCTTTTTTCGGCCAACGCCGAGGCGTGCAATGTCTCAATTCCTTCCATGAACCAAACTTGCCAACAACGCTGTTGGCAAGTAAACGCCAACCCAATCAACACCGCTAAAATAATGGTGGAGGATGACGGGATCGAACCGACGACCCCCTGCTTGCAAAGCAGGTGCTCTCCCAGCTGAGCTAATCCCCCGAGGTAAATCGTGGTGGGTCAAGTTGGAATCGAACCAACGACCCCCGCCTTATCAAGACGGTGCTCTAACCGACTGAGCTACTGACCCAATTGTTGTGTTGCCAGGTGTTGATCGACCTTGGTCATGGAACTTGTTAACAGCCAATAAGTGTGGACGCTTTCGCTTCGTGAGCACGCGCTCTGAAAGGAGGTGATCCAGCCGCACCTTCCGATACGGCTACCTTGTTACGACTTCACCCCAGTCATGAATCCCACCGTGGTAAGCGCCCTCCTTGCGGTTAGGCTACCTACTTCTGGTGAAACCCACTTCCATGGTGTGACGGGCGGTGTGTACAAGACCCGGGAACGTATTCACCGCGGCATTCTGATCCGCGATTACTAGCGATTCCGACTTCACGCAGTCGAGTTGCAGACTGCGATCCGGACTACGATCAGGTTTCTGGGATTAGCTCCCCCTCGCGGGTTGGCGACCCTCTGTCCTGACCATTGTATGACGTGTGAAGCCCTACGCATAAGGGCCATGAGGACTTGACGTCATCCCCACCTTCCTCCGGTTTGTCACCGGCAGTCTCATTAGAGTGCTCTTTCGTAGCAACTAATGACAAGGGTTGCGCTCGTTGCGGGACTTAACCCAACATCTCACGACACGAGCTGACGACAGCCATGCAGCACCTGTGTTCCGGTTCCCTTGCGGGCACTCCTCAATCTCTTAAGGATTCCAGACATGTCAAGCGTAGGTAAGGTTTTTCGCGTTGCATCGAATTAATCCACATCATCCACCGCTTGTGCGGGTCCCCGTCAATTCCTTTGAGTTTTAATCTTGCGACCGTACTCCCCAGGCGGTCAACTTCACGCGTTAGCTGCGCTACTAAAGCCTATTGGCCCCAACAGCTAGTTGACATCGTTTAGGGCGTGGACTACCAGGGTATCTAATCCTGTTTGCTCCCCACGCTTTCGTACCTGAGCGTCAGTATTATCCCAGGGGGCTGCCTTCGCCATCGGTATTCCTCCACATATCTACGCATTTCACTGCTACACGTGGAATTCTACCCCCTCTGACATACTCTAGCTAGGCAGTTAAGAATGCAGTTCCAAGGTTGAGCCCTGGGAT
This sequence comes from Paenalcaligenes niemegkensis, assembly GCF_022230885.1. Classification (GTDB taxonomy): domain Bacteria; phylum Pseudomonadota; class Gammaproteobacteria; order Burkholderiales; family Burkholderiaceae_B; genus Paenalcaligenes; species Paenalcaligenes niemegkensis. The sequence goes on from NZ_JAKGCT010000001.1 coordinate 2,049, forward strand.
TTCACATCCTTCTTTCCTAGCCGCCTGCGTACCCTTTACGCCCAGTAATTCCGATTAACGCTTGCACCCTACGTATTACCGCGGCTGCTGGCACGTAGTTAGCCGGTGCTTATTCTACAGGTACCGTCATTAGCACCGCTTATTAGGCAGTGCCGTTTCTTCCCTGTCAAAAGTACTTTACAACCCGAAGGCCTTCATCATACACGCGGGATGGCTGGATCAGGGTTCCCCCCATTGTCCAAAATTCCCCACTGCTGCCTCCCGTAGGAGTCTGGGCCGTGTCTCAGTCCCAGTGTGGCTGGTCGTCCTCTCAAACCAGCTACGGATCGTCGCCTTGGTAGGCCTTTACCCCACCAACTAGCTAATCCGATATCGGCCGCTCCAATAGTGAGAGGTTCTAAAAGAATCCCCCCTTTCCCCCGTAGGGCGTATGCGGTATTAGCCACTCTTTCGAGTAGTTATCCCCCGCTACTGGGCACGTTCCGATATATTACTCACCCGTCCGCCACTCGCCACCAAGAGAGCAAGCTCTCTCGTGCTGCCGTTCGACTTGCATGTGTAAAGCATCCCGCTAGCGTTCAATCTGAGCCAGGATCAAACTCTTCAGTTTAATCTCTGTTTTCGTTTGCTTCGCCCTATAAATAGGACTCAGCGGAGTGTACTCAAAGAAATCTTCAGTGTATGCACAAGGCAATACTAAAAACTTCTTTATGTGAGCACTTGATTTTAACTTTGTGGCGAATCTTCGTGAGAAGATTGGCTCACTCATTCCAAGCGCCCACACTTATCGGCTGTTAAATTTTTAAAGAACGGGTCGACATCAATTGGTCACAATCAACATCCATACTGCCTGTACTGCGTTATTCTGCACTGCCTGCCGGCCCACCGAAGTGGTGCACCGCAACCAGAGAAACGAGATTATGAAGCATCTAAATTTGTTTGTCAAGCAATTTGTTGGAAGAAGTAAAACTAAAACACTTTCAACATACCGCCTAACCCACCTGCCTCGATCTCTCGTAAACCTAAATACTTAAACGCCGTGTCAGCACCGTACTTCCTGGCACCTTAAACACGACCGTTAAACATTGAGGTTTACGTCCCTGCTGTACTGCTACCTGCCCGGCAATAACTGCGCTGCCGTCTTCCCACTTGTTTGCTACAAGCTTACTACTTAGCTTCCTGCTTCTCTTTCGCTTCTGGCTATGGCCTGCTTTCGTTTTCACAAAAGCCGCTGCAGTAGCGAAGCAGTAAACTATAGCACTGCTTTTTGCTGGCTGTCAACTAAAAGTTAACAGCTGGCACCGAAGTGCCGTTGCCACTCATTGCAAAAACGCTGTGATGATTTGAAGCTGCCCTTTGGGCTAAGCGGGAATCGGTACAGCTAATGCGTTGAGCGCTTCGTGGCGGTTAATAAGGGTAAACCCGAATTGGTTGCTGCGAAGAAGACGAACTATAGCACCCCTAATTCGGCCTTGGCAAGCCTTTTACGGCTTTTATTTACGGTTTAATTTAATTCCGCAAAAATAGAAAAGCTAAGTCATTGATTTAGCTGCCCTATTCTATATTTAACTCTCCTATCCTATATTTAGCTGCAGCTTAAAAACTTATTTCCGTCGTCTCCTTAATGGTCTGCATCGCAAAACTGGTGCGCATATCCACGACACTAGGGTGTTGCATCAGTTTGTCCATCGCAAAACGGGAGAACTGCTCTAAGCTTGCTACTTGTACTCGCAATAAGTAATCCATCTCTCCTGACATGGCGAAACACTCCACCACTTCAGGCCATGCCTGCACATCACGGGCAAAATCAGAATATGACGTACCCGAACCCCGATTACTCTTATTTAGCCGGATCGACACATACGCTAACAGGCCCACGCCCACTTTTATGGGATCAAGTATGGCCACATAGCGCTTAATCACACCCAGCTCTTCCAAGTGACGCACCCGCCGTAAGCACGGGCTGGGAGACAGCGACACCTTATCCGCTAAGTCCTGATTACTCAGGCGACCCTCTTTTGGAGATGGTGCAATATATGATGGTCGGTACGATCCAGGGGAACTTTGGGCATAAATCACTCCTGCCCACCTATTTTTGGGCAGTAAATAGCTGAAAGCTTCAATTTACCTTCTGTATTAGCAATCGTCTGCTAGGGGCTTCTACGTAGAATGAAACTATAAATAATCACATCAGGCTTGCACCTGCTGGAGGTAGACATGAGCACTTCTTTTACACCCTGGGCGAATCCAATGGGCACCTGCGGGTTTGAATTCATTGAATACACCGGCCCCGACCCCAAAGCATTGGCCAAGGTATTTATTAAGCTGGGCTTCAAGGCCATCGCAAAACATCGAACCCGAGATGTCACCTTATATAGACAAGGGGACATTAACTTTTTGATCAACGCAGAAGAAGATTCCTTCGCCCAGCGCTTTGCATCCTTACATGGCCCATCAATTTGCGCGATTGCATTGCGTGTCGACGATGCAGCCGCAGCCATGAAGCGAGCCATCAGTCTAGGGGCATGGAAAGTAGAGTCTGGAAGTGGTCCGATGGAACTTAACATTCCGGCAATCAAGGGAATTGGCGATTCGTTGATTTACCTGGTTGACCGCTGGCGCGGCAAAGACGGGCACCACGGAATTGGAGACATCAGTATTTACGACGTGGATTTCGTATCGCTAAATCCAGGGCAGGCAGATGACGACCTGCGACACATTGGCGCAGGTTTAGAGTTAGTGGATCATCTAACACACAATGTACACAAAGGCCGGATGCAGGAATGGGCAGATTTTTACGAACGAATTTTCAATTTCAAAGAACTTCGCTATTTTGACATTGAAGGAAAGGTAACAGGCGTAAAGTCAAAAGCCATGACCTCACCCTGCGGCAACATTCGCATTCCCATCAACGAAGAAGGCACCGAAGAAAAGGGTCAAATTCAGGAGTACCTCGACATATATAAAGGCGAAGGCATTCAGCATATCGCCTTCTCTACGAATGACATCTATGCGACGGTAGAACATTTAAGGCAGTCAGGCATGCAATTTCTAAATACGCCTGACACCTACTACGAACTGTTAGTCCAAAGGCTTCCCAACCATGGTGAAGATGTTGGCCGCCTTCGTCAGAATCAAATCTTATTAGATGGCGCTGCAGACGGAGGCTTACTGCTGCAAATTTTTACTACCAATCAGATCGGTCCGATTTTCTTTGAGATTATTCAGCGCAAAGGCAATGATGGATTTGGGGAAGGCAATTTCAAAGCGCTGTTTGAGTCCATTGAACTGGACCAAATGCGCAGGGGTGTGCTGAAAACAATGGAGTGACAAACCGAGCCCAAAGGCAAAAAGCGGACATCTGTATAAAGATATCCGCTTTTATTCCTTAGCTCGTAGCTATCTATATAGGCTGAGGCGCTAGACGAGGGCACCCTGCTCAGCTTTCACTTTTTAATTAATGCCTTAAAGCGGTCACGAAATGCCGCGACCTTAGGCCGGATTACAAACTGGCAGTAGCCCTGAGTCGGATTAAGTTCGTAATAGTTTTGATGCTCTGGCTCGGCAGGCCAGAATCGATCTGCCCCTCGGATTTGGGTTACCACTGGCACGCCTAGAGCACGCTCGACTTCAGGAATAATATTCTGTACTGCCTCACGCTGCTCTTCATCCTGGCAAAAAACCGCTGAGGCATATTGTGGCCCTATATCATTGCCCTGCCTGTCAACAGTCGTTGGGTCATGTACCGTAAAAAACACCATCAACAAATCATCAAACGAAATTTGACTTGGATCAAAGCGAACCTGCACAACCTCGATATGGCCTGTAGCTTTCCCACACACCTCTTCGTAGCTGGGGTTTTCTGTTTTTCCTCCGGCATAGCCTGGCAGAACTTGCGTCACACCCTTAAGCTGGTTAAATACTGGCTCAACACACCAGAAACACCCTCCTCCCAACACCGCAATTTTAGACATTCCCATCTCCTGACTAAGACTTCATTTAGAGTGTGACTAAACCACTCACTACAGATCGCGTTACTATCAGCGATCTAATGCACCTACTACTACGATCATGCTAATACATCCACAGTTTAATCCTATCGCTCTGCAGCTTGGGCCTATCACCATCCACTGGTACGGCCTAATGTATTTAATTGGTTTTGGCCTGGTGTGGGTGCTGGGCAATCGGCGTATACGGCAAGGCCATGCCCCTGTTAGCAAACAAGGCCTTGAAGACTTGATTTTTTATTGCGTTGCTGGGGTCGTGCTGGGAGGCCGTCTGGGATATGTGGTTTTTTATAAACTGGATTACTACCTGGCCCATCCGATAGAAATTCTCTATGTATGGGAAGGCGGTATGGCCTTTCATGGCGGACTGCTAGGGGTACTGCTCGCCATCACTCTCTATGCCCGAAAGATCAACACCCGTTTCTTTGTAGTCAGCGACTTTTTAGCACCCCTTATACCCTTGGGCCTGGCAGCTGGCCGCCTGGGAAACTTCATAAACGGCGAACTATGGGGAAGAGCCACGACCATGCCCTGGGGTATGATTTTCCCGCAGGCCCAAGACGGCGGCATAGTCAGGCATCCGTCACAGCTATATCAAATGGGCCTCGAAGGGCTTGCCCTCTTTGCCATACTTTGGTGGTTTAGCTCTCGCCCCCGCCCAGTGGGACAAACCAGTGGTCTGTTTTTAATAGCTTATGGTGTGTTTAGGTTTCTAGCGGAATTTACCCGCGAACCCGATGACTTTCTTGGTCTGCTGACTGGTGGTTTATCAATGGGACAGATCCTGTCTATCCCAATGATCGCCATCGGCGTATTTATTTACTATTTTGTAAGTAAATCGACCCGCTCACCGAAACACTAATATTTTCCGTACCGCTTTCGAGAGACAGGCTTTCTGCACTGGCTGCCGCACCAACGGAATCGCTGGCCATCATTGCCTGTTTCATTACGGGTCGGTAATTTGCCCCTGAGCCACCTACGTTAACGTCTTTATAGCGATATGTCACAAAACCCATGTTTTCTGAAATAATCTGCGCTCGTGCCTGAAAGTTATCGATAGCTTCTTTAAGCAGGTTTTTCTCATACTCAGCCCGAGCCTGCGGGGAAACGGAAAAGCTGAGGCGGGAAACAGGCATGCGATCACTTAGCTGGGCCGCCAATTTGCCCGCCGCCTGGATATCGGTGGACTCTAGCTTTAGCTCGGCACGGCCTCGCCAGCCAGATATGGCTCCCTTACGGTCGCTGGTAGGATACACCTGATATCCACTGCTACTAACCTTGATCTCAGTTTGCTTTTTAGCCTCCGCAAGTACAGAGTCTACAACTTTGCGCAACTGCTCATCGACCTTGACTTGCGTCGCTTCGTTAAATTCAGTGGCCAAATAAATAGTGACCGTATCTTGCTGAACTTCGGTGACGGCCTCGGACTGCAAACTAACCACTGGTGGACGCTTGGCCAAGTATGAGGATTCGTCATCGGTGTGGGCCTGAGCCGACGTAGCAACCATGGCGCCAATACCGAACACTGCGGCTAACAAGGCTGTGGAATAGATGCGTTTCTTCAACATAGATGGACTCCAGTTAAAAATAAAGCCCGCCAAATTGGCGGGCTTTGAAAGTGTGCCCCACCTGTGCCGTCAAGGCCGGCATCCTGGAAACCGAAGGTCCAAGAGTGGCTGCCATCAGATAAGTTTCGGGTTCGCTAGCTTGTAGCGATCTCACCTGCTTATAAATCCAGCAGCCTGATGCCAAAAGCATTGGTTCAAGGAATGTATGGCCACGTCACGAACACGGCAGGGGCTTAACTTGTAAGGTTAGTGCTAGAACATCATTTTTTGCACTAACCGATTTTTTATCGAGTAGTAGGGTCGGGCCCCACAACTTGATCTATTAACTGGTGCATGTCTTCTATTCTACGCTTGAAATCGCCTAATGCAACGTTTCCGAGCGGACCGTCTGGCGCACGCACCGATAAAAGTTCGATTGCCACCTGAATTGCAGTCATTACGGCGATGCGTTCGTTTCCTGAAACCCGCCCGCTCTCTTGGATTCGCTGCATTCGGCGGTCCACATGTGAGACAGCAGCCAAAAGGTTTTCTTTTTCAGATGGCGCACAAGCCAGAGAGTAGTCCCGGCCTAATAATGATATATCTACGCGTTCCATGTGTTATTCCTGAGGTGGATTACCGGGTAATCGCAGCAAAATCGAAGCCACTTGCACACGAGCATCTTCGGCCACATTGCGCAACGCTTGCGTCTGTTGCTGACTAAGCTGTAATTGGGTTTTAAGCTTAGCCGTCTCATCCTGGTGCTGCACGAGCTCTACAAACAAGGCTTCCTGGACCTGCTCAGCCTGTTTTTTGGCAGCTTCTATATCTGCTTGGTGGCGCACAGAGACCTCGGCAACAGAAGCGTACTCATCTTGCTGTTTTTCGAGCGTTTCACGCAAGGAGTCGCGCTCGTGCTCGAGTGTCTTCAAACGCGCAAGCAAAGAAGCGCGCTCGGCTTTGAGCTGACCCGTATAGGCAGCCAGCTTACTGATACGATCGGCGAGGTTGTTGAGATCCTGCAGCATAGGCGATGTCGTTTGCAATGAAACTCTCGAGAGTCGATTAAAAATACATGTGCATCATAACCGCTGGATGCGACTTTTAATAATGAATGAGCCTAACACTTGTGTAACCAAAATGTAATGGCATAGGCCCTCATGCTTATTCTAAACTAGACAAGGCATTCAATGCACAGGCATCATCATAGTTTTTAGAAACCATACACAGCCATTTATATCGCTTCGCGCGCTTGAGATTTACTGGGAGTAACGAATGCCGTCGATCCAAAAAAATGTATGCCCCCATGCCCCCTGCGAAAATCGCCTTTATAGGTCTGGGCGTCATGGGCTTTCCTATGGCCGGTCATCTGGCGCGCGCAGGCAATGAGCTTACCGTCTATAACCGCACTGCCACGAAGGCTGAAGACTGGCAACGCGAGTTTGCCAATCAAACAGCGAGCACACCGGCCCTTGCCGCCAAAGATGCCGACTACGTGATTTTCTGTGTGGGCAACGACCACGACCTGCGTGAAGTCGTCGCCGGGCCCGAAGGCGCTTTAAAAATGGCAAAGCCAGGAGCCCTGTTCATTGACCATACTACTGCCTCTGCCCAAGTCGCGCGTGAACTCGCTACGCTCTGTGCCAGCAAGGGCGTCGGATTCATGGATGCACCTATCTCAGGCGGCCAGGGCGGCGCAGTGGCAGGAAAGCTCAGCATCATGTGTGGTGGCACCCAAGAGCAATTTGAAAAGGCCCTGCCCTATCTAGAAATCTACGGCACCATCATTGAGTTGCTCGGCGATGTGGGCGCTGGCCAATTATGCAAAATGGTCAACCAGATTTGCGTAGTTGGCGTACTTCAGGGGCTGGCTGAAGGGTTGGCCTTCGGCGAGCTTTCAGGCTTGAACATGGAGAAGGTCATTAAAGTGGTGGGCGGAGGTGCAGGCGCCAGTTGGCAGATGCACAATCGAAGCCATACGATGCTGAACCGCGAGTTCGATTTTGGATTTGCAGTTGACTGGATGCGTAAAGACTTGGGGCTGGTACTCAATGAAGCACGCAGCAACGGGGCACGTTTACCGATTACCGCATTAATCGATCAGCTCTATGCACAAATTCAAGCAAATGGCGGTGGCCGTCTGGATAACTCAAGCTTGATTGCGCTGCTGGGCAAGAGCTCAGGCAATGCTGATTAATACAAAAAAGGCGACGCACTATAAATGCGTTGCCTTTTCTGCAGAACTACTCAGTAGGGGTTATCAGCGCTTTAGGGGCGTAGCCTGATTTAGACCCCTGATGCACCCTCTGACGTAAATACCTAGCCTCTTGACGATGGCTAAACAACAAGCTCGAAAGCTCGTTTAAAGCTTGAAAGTAAACATCTCGCTTAAAATCGATAACGGCGTCTAACGGAACCCAGTATTGGCTCCAACGCCAGGCATCAAATTCAGGCGTAGACGAGCTACGTAAACTAACATCGCTATCACGGCCCACCATACGTAACAAAAACCAAATTTGTTTTTGTCCTTTATAGTGACCACGTGAATCGCGGCGTACAAAGTGATTGGGTACGTTATAACGCAACCAATCACGGGTCCGTCCTAAAATACGTACATGTTCAGGGAGTAATCCGACCTCTTCGTAAAGTTCACGGTACATGGCCTGCACCGGGCTTTCGCCGTATCGGATACCGCCTTGTGGAAATTGCCAGGCGTGTTCTCGGATACGCTTCCCCCAAAACACTTCGTTCTTGCGGTTAGCAAGAATTATTCCAACGTTAGGACGGTAGCCTTCACGATCTAACATAGGCCACCTCTATACAAATTCAATACAATTACTGCAATTATACGTATCACACGAGTTCACTACCATGCATGCTAGCCAGTTTCACATTAATACGCTAAAAGAAGCGCCTGCCGAAGCCGATGTCAGTAGCCACCAGCTCATGACCCGAGCCGGCATGATCCGTAAAGCAGCGGGAGGAATCTACTCCTATATGCCGCTTGGATTAAAGGTTTTACGCAAAATAGAAAAGATCGTCCGAGAAGAAATGGACCGCGCAGGCGCCCTGGAATTGCTGATGCCCGTGGTTCAGCCCGCTGAGCTTTGGCAAGAGTCTGGCCGCTGGGATTTATACGGCGAAGAGTTACTACGCCTTAAAGATCGCCATAATCGCGACTTCGTCCTGCAACCCACTTCTGAAGAAGTCATCACTGACATTGCCCGCAACGAAATTCATAGCTGGCGTCAATTACCCGTCAACTTCTATCACATTCAAACCAAATTTCGCGACGAACGCCGTCCACGCTTTGGTTTAATGCGCGGCCGCGAATTCACCATGAAAGATGCGTACTCGTTTGACCGTGACGCAGAATCGGCACAAGGCAGTTACGATGCCATGTTTAGCGCCTACATGCGTATATTCGAGCGTCTGGGCCTGAATTTTCGTGCAGTCGCTGCGGATACGGGTTCGATCGGCGGCTCTCGCAGCCACGAATTCCAGGTTATTGCAGACACAGGCGAAGACGAAATCGTCTATAACGCCGACTCCGACTATGCCGCCAACATTGAGCTAGCTGCTGCACCGTGCTTAATCAGCAAGCGCGCAGCACCAGCCGAAGCTCTTGCAAAAACTGAAACTCCAAACGCCCCTAAGTGTGAACTGGTTGCCGAGCAGCTGAAGCGCCCGCTCAGCGACACCGTCAAATCAGTCGTTTTGGCTACCGATGCCCCCGAGGCTGGCGGTGAAACCAAGATCTGGCTGCTGCTGGTGCGCGGCGATCATGACGTCAATGAAATCAAGGTGGCAAAACTGCCTGGCTTCGAGCACGAGCACCGTCTGGCAACAGAAGAAGAGATTCTCGATACCTTCGGCTGCAAGCCAGGCTATCTGGGGCCTATCAATACACTAAAGCCGGTAAGCGTCATCGCCGACACCACGGTGGCCAACATGAGTGACTTCATTTGCGGGGCCAACGACGAAGGCTATCACTACACTGGTATCAACTGGGGCCGCGACCTGCCAGAGCCCCTGATCGCCGACTTACGCAATGTAGTACAAGGCGACCCTGATCCTGAAGGCGGCACGCTCTCTATACAGCGTGGTATTGAGGTAGGGCACATATTCTTCCTGGGCGACACATACTCCAAAAACTTCAGGCTACCTATTTAGATACAGACGGTAAGCCTCGCCTGATGCAAATGGGGTGCTATGGGATTGGTATCAGCCGTATTGCGGCAGCCGCAATAGAACAAAACCATGATGACAAAGGCATTATCTGGCCACGAGCCATCGCCCCTTTCGAGGTCGTCATCTGCGGCCTGAGCCTGCACAAAAGCGAAGCCGTTCGAGAGCATGCCGAAGCCCTTTATACTCAGCTAAAGGATCAGGGAGTAGAGGTCATACTTGATGACCGCGATACACGTCCGGGCGTCATGTTTGCTGACTGGGAGCTCATCGGGGTGCCGGTCCGTATTACGATTGGTGACCGTGGCCTGAAAGAAAACATCATCGAAATACAGGCTCGACATAATGGTCAGACGGTAAAGGTAGCTCCTGCAGAAGCCCTGAATACAACGTTAAGCTTACTCGAAACGCTTTAACAGTGTAGCTGGCAGTGGGTCGTTCGCTGCCAGCTATTGATTAGCTCCTCATCGCAATTTCAGCTTCTTTATTTACCCACAATTACAAAGTCATGCCAGTTGAAAACACAAGCACTGCCTCCGAACTGTATATTCGCGTATATTACGAGGACACCGATGCAGGCGGCATCGTGTTTTACGCGAACTATCTGAAATTTTTTGAGCGTGCTCGCACAGAATGGCTACGCTCCCTGGGCATCAGTCAATCAGAAATGGCGACAACGACAGGGCAAGTCTTTGTGGTCAAAGATGTTGAAATACAATATCGTAAGCCAGCGGGCCTGGATGACTTGCTTTGTATACGTAGCACCATTACTCATATCGGCGCAGCTTCGGTAACTTTCCACCAGACTGCCACCCTTGCTGAGGAACTGTTATGTACGAGCAGCATCCAAGTAGTTTGCGTAGATGCTTCCACGCTACGCCCTGCAAAATTTAATCACGAACTACGTTTATCTTTGGAAAAGGCGCAAGACTGATCATGCAACCCACAGGCGACCTGTCGCTATTGACACTTCTATTTGATGCAAGCGTACCCGTCCAACTGGTGATGCTATTGCTTCTCGGGATTTCCGTTCTTTCCTGGGCATACATCTTTAGTAAACGAGCTACGTTAAAACGCACCCACGAACAAACTCGTCGTTTTGAAGATGACTTCTGGACAGGTGGCGATCTCAGTGTGTTGCAGCAAGCCATTCATACCCGCCGGGACGAACATGGTGCCTTGGCCCGTATTTTTGAATCCGGCATGACTGAATTCCTAAAGGCCCGGCGTGGTACCCAGCGCGGTGACGCCCTGCTTGACGGGCCTCGTCGTGCCATGCGGGCTACTTACCAACGTGAGCTGGACGCGCTTGAATCTAATTTAAGCTTTTTAGCATCGGCCGGCTCAGTTAGCCCATACATTGGGCTGCTCGGAACCGTCTGGGGCATTATGCACGCTTTTATCGGCTTGTCCGGAGCGCAGTCAGCAACGCTGGCTTCAGTTGCTCCAGGTATTGCTGAAGCGCTGATCGCCACCGCTATTGGTCTTTTTGCAGCCATTCCTGCCGTAGTGGCTTACAACCGATATACAACCGAAATAGATCGTTTGTCGATTCGCTTCGATGGCTTTATCGACGAGTTCTTGAATATCTTGCAACGCCAGGTTCAATAATGCCCTCTATTCGAGCAAGTACAAGCCGTGGACGCCGCCGACTAAAAAACGAGATCAACGTCGTACCCTATATTGACGTGATGTTGGTACTACTGGTTATTTTTATGGTTACGGCTCCCATGATCACACCCGGCATTATTGACATGCCAACAGTCGGTCAAGCCTCTGAGGTTCCGGCCGCGCCCATTGAAGTACAGGTCGACCAAGACGGACAGCTATCCATACGTTTGCGCGACGGTGCAGCCGAGTTTCATAACATCAATAAAGACAGTCTTATTGATGAGGTGAGGCTCTTGGCACTAAACGAAAACCCCGTTGTGATCGCGGCGGACGGAAAAGTCTCCTACGAGTCCGTCATGGAGCTCATGGATCAACTCCGCTCCAGTGGTTTTACCCGTCTGGGTTTTTTAGTAAACACGGACGAGTAATCGAAAATACGGTGTTCCAGCCTGATACTCGTTATGCTTAACGTCGTTACTTTGTGGGCTCACTACGCCTGTGTTGAATTGAATGAAGCTACGTAACCGTAATACAAAGAACCAACTGAATCGCTCGCCTGAACAACAGGACGAGAGACGTGGCCTGCTCTACGCAGTAGGCCTGCATGCCGTTTTGGCGCTGGCGGTGCTGCTCAGTCTGTTTTCGACGCCCAAATCTCCCAATCCCATCCAGATTGAACTATGGGCAGAAGGTGATGTGGCGATCGCCGAAAACATGGAAATTCCAACCGAAGAACCTGCGGTAGAAGACGAAGTCGAACCCGAACCTGCCCCCGAAGGCGAAGTGGTTCCAGAGCCAGAACCTGAGCCTGTTGCAGAAACACCTCCTGCCAACGAACCTGAGCCTACTCCACCGCCGGTCACTCCTGAAGTCGATCCAGATATCGCTTTAGAAGAAGCTAAAAAGAAGAAACAGGCTGAGGAAGAGCAGGAGGCCAAGCTGAAGGCACAAAAAGAAGCGGAACAAAAAGCCGAAGAAGAAGCCGCTCGTGTAGAACAAGAAAAACGTGAAGCCGAAGCTAAAGCCGAAGCCGAGAAAAAGCAAATTTAGCCGCCGAACAGCGGGCTAAGGAAGAAGCCGAACAAAAAGCCAAAGCAGAGGCCGAGAGCAAGGCCAAAGCTGAGGCCGAGCGTAAGGCCAAGGCTGAAGCCGAGCAGCAAGCCAAAGCAGAGGCCGAGCGTAAGGCCAAGGCTGAAGCCGAGCAGAAAGCCAAAGCAGAGGCCGAGCGTAAGGCCAAGGCTGAAGCCGAGCAGAAAGCCAAAGCAGAGGCCGCGCGTAAAGCCAAGGCTGAAGCCGAGCAGAAAGCCAAAGCAGAGGCCGCGCGTAAAGCCAAAGCCGAAGCCGATCGAAAAGCGAAAGAAGACGCTTTTAGAGCCGCTATGCTGGGCTCTGGAAAAGAAGCTGCCGGTGCCTCGGGTGGCACGTCGGACCGCAACCAAATGGGCGGTGGAGGCGGTGACGATGGCTACGGCTCGAAGGTTCGTGCTTGCGTGAGGCCTAAAGTGGTCTATAACACTCCTGCACGAGAAGGAACAAACAATCCAACGTTACAATACCGCGTCGACCTTAATAACGACGGCACTGTTCGTAACGTACGCATCTTAAGATCGTCCGGCATCGCCTTGTTTGATGATGCTGTACAAAAGGGGATAGCTAAATGTTCCCCCTTCCCCAAACCGCCTAGCGGCAAGTATCCATCGTATATTGATGGCGCCTACCGCATGTACGAATAATCAGGAGAGTGCAAACATGACTGCAGCCAATCCAGCCAACGTTACCGCCCGCCGTAGTTGGCGCGTGGTAACCGCAGGGCTATTTGCCGTTGCGGCTGGTCTGTTTACCAGCCCATCTAACGCCCAATTGCGCGTAGATATTTCCGGTGTGGGCGCTACTCAGTACCCCATCGCCATCGCCGACTTCGCTAACAACCCAGACTCACAGTCACTCGCCGAAGTCATTCGCGCTGACCTTAGTCGCTCAGGTCAATTTCAGCTGATCAATGCTGCAGGCGCTAATTTAAACGCCGAGAGCTCTATTGTTCACGACGACTGGCGAAATCGGGGCGCTGATTACCTTGCCTATGGCTCTGTTAATCAAAACGGCGGTCAATACTCAATTCAATATCGACTTGTCGACTCCGTCAACCGCTCAGAAATTGACGGTATTGCATTCGCCGGCTCAGAAAAAGAACTACGCCGTATTTCCCATCAAATTGCTGACCGTATTTACGAAAAAATCACCGGTGTTCGAGGCGTGTTTTCGACCCGCATTGCGTACGTGTTGCAAACGGGCAACACGTATGAGTTACAAATTGCAGACGCTGACGGACAAAATCCTCAAGTCATGCTGCGCTCAAAACAGTCCATTATTTCTCCCTCTTGGTCTCCAGATGGTACCCGTCTTGCTTACGTTAGTTTCGAAGCAGATAAACCTGTTGTGTACGTCCAGACTCTGGCTACGGGCAAGCGAGAACCCATTGCAAACTTTAAGGGCAACAACAGTGCCCCGGCATGGGCACCTAACGGTAACCAGCTAGCCGTGGTGCTTTCAAGGGATGGCATCTCTCAAATCTACACCATCAACCAAGATGGTTCCGGATTACGCCGAGTTATGCGTTCGCCGCTCATTGATACCGAGCCTGCCTACACCCCAGATGGCGAGTCCATGGTGTTCACTAGTGACCGTGGCGGCAACCCGCAAATCTACCAAGTTTCTGTTGGCGGCAACGACGCACGACGTATTACCTTCAATGGAGGTTACAATATCTCACCTGAGGTCTCTCCCGATGGTAATAACCTTGTATACGTTACACGCAGAAATGGCGCTTACCGTGTTGCCACCCAGGATATGGCAACCGGAGCTGAACAGCTTCTGACCACGGGACCCGACGACCAGTCACCCAGCTTCGCACCCAACGGCATGCAGGTACTTTACAGTTCTGTACAAGGTGGGCGCAGCGTTTTAGCGGTGACCTCGGTAGACGGACGTGTCCGCCAGACGCTGTCCTCACTGAACGGCAAAGTACGTGAACCGACCTGGGGTCCATTTACTAACTGAATTCTGTGTGACTCTTTTTAAAGGAACTCTAATGAGCGCGCGCATTTTTAAAGGTTTCACCCTAGCTGCTATGGCGATAGCTTTAGCCGCATGTAGTTCTGTACCTCTTGATGAAAGTGGTTCAGGCACAGGCTCTGGTGGTGGTGGCGTTGGTACCGATCCTTCAACTGGTCAAGTTATGGATCCATTCAACCCACAAAGCCCACTGGCACAACAGCGTTCGGTCTACTTCGATTTCGACAGCTATGTCGTGCCCGAACAATACCGCAGCCTTGTAGAAATGCATTCGGGCTACCTAAGCCGTAATTCTCAGCAAAACATCCGCGTCGAAGGTAATGCCGACGAACGGGGTGGCGCTGAGTACAATCTGGCTTTGGGTCAGCGTCGCTCCGAAGCGGTTGCACGCATGATGGGCTTGCTCGGTGTTAATGCAAATCAGGTCGAAGCAGTCAGCTTTGGTAAAGAGCGTCCTAAAGCTTTGGGTAACACCGAAGGCGATTACGCTGAAAACCGTCGTGCAGATATCGTTTATCAACGTTAATTCACGATAGCTGGTTTACACTAACGCCGTGGCGGCCTATTCCGCCTCGGCGTTTTTTATTTACACGGAAGCATCGATGAGCCTATATAATCTGCCCTTGCGCCAGCTTGCAGTAGCCACACTTAGCAGCCTCGGTTTGCTTTTTGCGCTACCTGCCCAAGCCTTTGCCGACGACGAAGCTCGTCGCGCCATTATCGAGTTACGTCAACAAATCCGCCAGACTAGCGAACAGAACCAGCAGGCTCGACTTCGCTTAGCTGATGAAGTTGAAATGCTACGCCACGAGGTAGCACAGCTTCGCGGTAAGGTAGAACAGCTAAACTGGCAGGCCTCTCAAAATCAGCCTCCAGAAGAAAACAGCCAGACCTTATTTACCGACCCCCAGGAACAAGCGGCCTATGAAGGCGCTATGGATCTATACCGTAGTGGCCAATATCCCCAAGCTGCCGGTGGCTTCGCCGCCTTTATTGACGCCTATCCCAGCAGTGCCCAGCTCGATGAAGTACGTTTCTATGAAGGAAGCAGCCTATATGCTTCACGTAACTTCGCTGCTGCCATACAAAAGCTGCAAGCCTTGGTTCAAAGTAATCCCGAGGCAGCGCGCGCACCAGACGCCTTGATGGTCGTAGCTTCCAGTCAAGTCGAAAGCAACGATCTGACTGGCGCACAAAACACATTACAACGTATCGTTAAAGACTACCCACAATCGGCTGCTGCCGATACTGCTCGTAGCCGTCTAGAATTACTGCAATAGCCTTCAGCATCAGCAAAAGCGCCCCACTTATGAAAGTATGGGGCGCTTTTGTGTACGTACAATGATCCAATCATAAACCCTTAAAAATGCTAAAAGAGCACTCAGTTCACGGCGTCCCCGTTTTTTATGAAGAGTTAGGTAGCGGTAGCCCGCTCGTCTTGTTGCACGGCTCGCTTTGTGACTACCGCTATTGGCGCTTGCAACTTAAGATTCTTTCGCAGAACTATCGCGTTATTGCTCCCAGCCTTCCTGGATATTGGCCGGCTTTGAATCTGGATCGTTTCAGTACTCATCTCCAGGCCGAAACCATACAAAACCTGCTGGCCGATATAGCACCGTCCGAGCGCTATCACTTATTAGGACACTCCAGAGGCGCACAGGCTGCTTTGCAAATAGCGATCAACAGGCCCGAGCAGCTACGTTCACTTAGTTTGGCTGATCCAGGCTTTAAGCTACCCGATGATGAAAACTCTTCTATTTTTGACAAGGTATTACCACTGCTGGAGCGTGGTCAGACCGACGCGGCACTGGCCTTATTTGTAGATACCGTCAACGGCCCGGCAACTTGGCAACAGATGGTGAGCTGGTTCAAAATCATGGTTCGCGATAACGCCCCCACCCTGTTCAAGCAAGCTCAGGAGAGTGGCTTCCTGCTCAGCCTGGATGCACTGAAACTGGATAACTGCCCTGTATTGCTGATTAACGGACAACATAGCCCCATACGTTATAAACAACGTATAGCAGCCCTGAAAAAACAGGCGCCCCATGCTTATGAAGTAACCATCGCCCATGCAGCGCATGGTATGAATCTGGCTAACCCTAAGGCTTTTAATCAAAGTGTTTTACGGTTTTTGACGGCTGTGGATAATAAAACAGCTAAATACGCGATATAGGTACGGCCAGCTTTCAGCTGTGCATAACTCGAAGCCGTATAAAAAGGCTCATTACACGCGAAAGCAAGCAGCTATCAGGCTGCTGTTCCCGCATCAATGAGCCTTTACGACGCTACTTTATTTAGTGCTGGTGAGCACGAGTTCCCGGGGCCATGGCCTCGCAATGTGCCACCACTTTTTCATGATTGCTAAATAAAAACTCCAGACTTAACTCGTCTCCTGTCTGGACGGCTGACGTAGGCTTTTCGAGCATGGCGTGAAAACCACCCGGCTTGAACTCAAGTGAGTCACCTGCCTCGATAAGAATTTCATCGGCCATCTTCATTTTTGCCATACCGTCTTCGTCGATGGTTTGATGCAACATCAGGTCATCGTATTGAGATGAGGCGGCTGCCAGCAGCTTAACAGCCTCTTTTCCATTATTTTTTACAACAAAATAACCCGCCGATGGCGCTGGAGTCGGGATGTTGCGGATCCAGCAATCAGACACCTCGATAGTTGACGATGGTTTAGCGCTAGCAAACTCATCAGCATAATCCCCCTTCGCATGACCGTGATGTTCATGCTGGTGGCCATGATCCCCATGAGCCATTGCCACAGAGCTAAAGGCAAGCGCCGCCGTGAGCACAATATTAAATGATGTTTTTTTCATGTTCTGTCCTTGGAGTGATAACGACATAATTAGGGTCCAACGTAGCTAACAACAATCAAAGCAGGAATCGTATGCGACGTTTTCAATCACGATTCAAAGCAAAAAAGTTCTTAAGCAACGACTGGCGGAGCCCTAGCCCTCAACGGCGGGCCGAAACAATGACGGCCTTGGAAAAGGCTGCTGGAACAGAAAAAGACCGTCCATAGCAGCAGGACGTACCACGATAATGGCACAGAGTCGGCGCTGCCTATAAAAGGCGTGTTTAATGAAGAGCCAAAGACACAATCAAGAGAGACGTGCTCATCCTGAGAGTGGGGGCGAATGCAGGCCAAAAAACTGCATTGCATTTGCGGATAAGCCTGTAACACAAAAGGTCAGCGATGATAGTACGCCACCCTGCCTTTCTGGCGTCGGCATAAAGCCCACCGGAACGGCGGATCGCAGCAACACACATAGCAGCAATAAACAGACTGCCAAGTGACGTAAATTTGTAGAAGAAAAGCCGTGGAAGCGCCTAAACATGGGAGAAAGTGTACTATGGGACAACTTAAAAAAACAAACAAATTATTTTGCAGCTTCTAGCTCCTGTCTTGCTATGACACCCCAAACTACTGCCAGACTATGGCTAAACGAAACCAAAGCTTCTTTACGCTTGGGATCACCTTTAATTCTCACTAATCTTGCGCAAGTCACCCTGTTGACCACTAACGTGGTTTATATGGGCAGATTAGGTAAAGGCGAACTGGCAGCGGGCTCGTTGTCAGGAAGCCTATATCAGGCGTGTATGATTTTTAGCTTGGGCTTGGTGTCGGCCATCATACCCATGCTTGCAACTTCGCTAGGAAAGCAACGTGATAATCTTGCCGCAGTCCAGGACATTGTTCGACACGGATTTTTCACCGCTTTTCTGGCGTGCATCCCCTTCTGGATTCTACTCTGGCACGCTGATAGCATTTTGCTCGCGGCTGGTCAAAACCCGGTCATTGTTGCTCAAGCCATGGAGTACATGCATGCCTTGCAATGGTCTTTACTCCCGTATTTAGGCTATATCGTATTAAGATCACTATTGTCCGTACTGGAGCGGCCATTCTGGACTCTGATAGTCGCAATAGCCGCTATTCTGCTAAATGCCCTTCTGGGATGGATACTGGTGTTTGGTAATCTTGGCGTACCGGCATTGGGCATACGCGGAGCCGGTATTTCAAGCTTTGTCGCCAGTTTTGCCATGTTTCTGGGCATGGTACTCGTGATTCGCTTAAACCCTGCTTTCAATCGCTACGCTGTTTTTAAAGACTGGTGGAAGCTTAGGCTCAGCAAGCTCACAGGCATATTGCGCCTGGGGGTCCCGATTGCCATCACATTTACTCTCGAAACGCTGGTTTTCTATGCCGCCGTCATGATGATGGGGCTTATCGGGGACACCTCGCTCGCCGCTCATGCCATCGTTATACAGATATGTACGATTTCCTACATGTTTCCCCTGGGTTTTGGCCAGGTAGCCACTATTCGTGTGGGTCTGGCCGCTGGCCGCTCAGACCCCATAACGGCAACTCGTGCAGGCTGGGTCTCTTATTATCTGGGCGTAGGCTGTATGGGTATAGCAGCCATTATCATGTGGGGAATGCCTGAATCACTGATTGGTTTCTTTATTGATGCGCAAGCCCCGGAGAACAGGGCTGTAGTGATCACCGCCACCCAGTTCATTTTCTTTGCCGCGCTCTTCCAACTTACAGACGGAGCACAGGCAGTCGCTGCCGGTATGCTCAGAGGCTTATACGATACCCGTACGCCTATGCTATTGGCTCTTATCGGTTATTGGGTAATTGGCATGCCCGCCGGAGCGCTGCTTGCCTTTGGTTTTGACATGGGCGGGGTAGGAATTTGGATTGGACTGGTGTGTGGCCTGACTGTTGTAGCTATCTTGCTGACCCTGCGCTGGATGAAACACAGCCAACGACTTCACGAACGAACCTACGTACGATAAAAAAGGCGTTGTTACCAGAACAACGCCTTATGACTACGCTATTGCCTATATAGACTACCCGCCTATGCTTATAAAAGCTCTTGACGCAGCTGAGCTGCAGACTTGGGTGACAATAAACCAGGAGCCACATCAAAGACGGTTTTAGCACCGTGTTTACCTTTGGTATTCAAGCGATGAGCAGCACGAGCATATGCCACTAATACACTTGATGTGAACTCGGGATTGCTGCCCAGGCTAAGTGAATATTCAACGACTTGTTGCGTACCTGCACCAGAGCGGCCACTTCGAATAACAAAGCCACCATGCGGCATTGCAGCGTGCTCTGCTTTTAATTCAGCTTCGCTGATAAAGTTCACAGTGGTGTCATAGTCGGCAAAGTAGTCAGGCATATTCACAATAGTGTCACGTACCACAGCTTCGTCAGCGCCGGTTTCAAGCACCACATAGCATTCGCGCTGATGTTTCTCGCGGGTGCTGAGCTGTGGAGCTTCGCCGTTGCGCACACGATCTATGGCCGCCTGCACAGGCAATGTGTACTGAACGCCCGCGCGTACGCCCTCTACACGACGTACGGCATCTGAATGCCCCTGACTTAGGCCCTTACCCCAAAAAGTATAGGTATCCCCTTCAGGGAGCACGATCTCGCCTGCCAGGCGATTAATGGAAAATAAGCCCGGGTCCCAGCCCACCGCAATAATCGAGGTAGTCGCTGCTGCACGAGCGACTTTATCCACAGCGGCAAAATAATCTGGTATTTTTGCGTGCGTATCGAAGCTATCAACCGTATTAAACCAGCGTGCAAGCTCAGGACCTTGCTGAGGCAGGTCGTCTTTGGACCCACCGCATAAAATCAAGACGTCAATTTTGTCGCGATATTGCGCAACATCACTTAACTTATAGACAGGCACATCTGAATTTACGAGCTTCACATTATCGGGTTCGCGTCGCGTAAATACGCCGACAAGTGTCATGTCGGGATTTTGGCCTAGCGCCAACTCGACGCCGCGCCCTAGATTGCCATAGCCGGCAATGCCGATTCGAATGGGAGTGCTCATAAAAGATTGTCCTTAATATACAAAAATTTTGTCTGCCTGATACCTAAGCCTGGTCGTCTAGCGATCGAATGCCATTTTGGCCGCAAAACCGAGAAACAACACGCCTACTGCGGCATTAGCCAGACTCGATAGATGGCGACGCCGTCTAAAACCTGCTGCTAAACGTGCACCACCAACAATCAGTGTGGATAAATACACCACACTAAAGATTTGCAAAAAGATACCCAGTACAGAAAAAGCTAACCAAGGATGTCCTTTTGCAGGATCTACAAACTGTACAAAAAAAGAGATCAAAAACAAGATCGCTTTAGGATTCAGAAGGCTGAGTGTAAGGGCTTTAACGAAACGGCTTTCCCCGTGTTTTTTAGTGGTACTGATCTGATGCACATGGGGCGACGGATCGGGTCTGTATAACGACCACAAGATACGCAGCCCTAAATAGGCAAGATAAAAAGCACCCATAACCCTGACGGTATAGAACAGCATCGGCAATGCCTGAAGCACCGAGGCCGCACCAGCTGCCGTAAGTATCAATAGCACGGTATCGCCAACGAAAACCCCGCACGCAGCCTTATAGCCCTCTTTAACCCCCTGAGAAGCCGCGGTGGCCAGCACGAACAAGGAATTTGGCCCCGGCAGCAAAATAATCAATAACGCCCCGACCAGGTAGGTGCCTAAATTAATGACCCCGATGTTCTCGAACACGCTACGACCTCAGAGAGAAAAAATAATATACTGCTTATTTATATTACCCCGATACGCGTCAAAGCATAATGGTCTAAGGATAAAAAACCGGCGTAACAACGCCGGTAGAACACCACAAGATAACTATTTTGTAAGTCTATACCATCGCTTCAGCGCGATCTTTCATCGACCCGTTTTGCCGAAAATCCAAATGCCAGGAAAACGCCTCTTCCAGCAGATGGGGAGTATGCCCGCCCCGCTGGCAGGCTCGTTCAAAGTAAGAGGCCATTGCAGGTTGATAATCAGCGTGCACGCAATTGGCAATTATCGCAGTCGCCCGTTCGCGAGGTGCCAAACCACGTAAATCAGCAAAACCGCACTCGGTGACCAGCACATCTACATCATGTTCGCAATGATCCACATGAGACACCATGGGTACTACCCGGCTGATATCGCCACCTTTAGCCAGGGACTTGGTCACAAAGATCGATAGATGGGCGTTTCGGGCAAAGTCACCTGATCCGCCAATCCCGTTCATCATATGGGTGCCGCCCACATGCGTGGAGTTAACGTTGCCATAGATATCAAATTCGAGAGCAGCATTAATGGCGATGACGCCCAGCCGGCGGACAATTTCAGGATGATTGCTAATTTCTTGCGGGCGCAAGACCACCTGCTGCCTGTAGCGATCCAGATTCTCCAAAAACTTTTGCATCGTCGGCGCGGACAAGGTGACTGATGAGGCCGAAGCAAATTTCAAGTGCCCGGAGTCAAGCAGGCTTACAGCGCTATCCTGCAAGACTTCAGAATACATAGTCAGGTTTTTAAATTCGGACTGAGCAATACCATAGGTAACGGCATTGGCAATGGTGCCGATCCCGACCTGCAAGGGCAGCAGCTCGTTAGTCAGGCGGCCGGCAGTGACCTCGCCTGCCAGAAAGCGAACCACATGCGCTGCGATGGCATTGGTTTCCTCATCGGGAGGCAATGCTGTAGAAGGACTATCAGGGGCATCCGTGATGACAATGCCCACGATGCGATCAGGATCTACTGCAATTGACGTGCTGCCGATACGTTGAGACACATCGGTAATCGCAATGGGCTGACGGCCAGGACGATCCCCTGGCAGATAAATATCGTGCATCCCCTCAAGCTCAAGGGGCATGCTTAGGTTAAGCTCGACGACAACCATTTTTGCCTGTGCAACAAAAGAGGCTGAGTTACCTACCGAGGTGCTTGGCACAATGGCTCCGCATTCAGTAATGGCGACAGCTTCAATAACAGCGATATCGATAGGCAGACCTTTTTTCGCACGCAGCATTTCTGCAGGCTGTGACAAGTGATAGTCACAAAACATGAGCTCGCCTGCATTAATTTTCTTGCGCATAAGCGGGTCGACCTGAAAAGGCGACCTGCGTGCCAATACACCTGCCGACGCCATGAGACCATCGCTATCGTTTCCAAGCGAGGCACCGGTCAGCAGATTAATGGCAAAGGGTGATTTCGCAGCACGCGCAGCAAGCGCCACGGGCATTGCCTTGCTATCACCCGCCCGAGTGAAACCGCTCATGCCTACTGTCATACCATCTTGAAAAAACTCACCTGCCTGATCGGCAGTCATGATTTTGCTGGCAAGCGAAGCCAACCGTATACGATCGTGAAACATGTCGCACTCCTGATTTTAGTCATTTGCTTCGAGCATAGCATCGCTTTTATGACTAAAATGATTAGATATAAGTCGCATTAGGAATAGGCTGGGAGGCTAAATGAATATCCGCGCACTACACTACTTTATTGAAACGGTGAAGCAAAGAAGCTTCACTAAAGCCGCCGAGCAACTAGGAGTCACTCAATCTACCGTCAGCAAAATGGTCCGCCAACTTGAAGACGAGTTTGGCGAGGCGTTGATCATCCGGGAGTCCAGGCAATTTCTACTAAGTGACAGTGGAAAAGTGGTGATGGAACGAGGCCTTGAGGTGTTGCATGACATAGAACGCTTGCAGGCAGAAGTTCATGCTACTCAATCACTGCAACAGGGCGTTCTGCGGCTGGGTATTCCGCCCATGATCAACCTGCTGTTTACGGATGTTCTGAATCTCTTTTCCAGACAGCATCCTAATATTCAGCTTCATATACAAGAGCTTCCTGGTCCTGCCATTGAACAGCAGGTGGCCTCAGGAAAACTGGAAATGGGCTTTAGTATTTCGCCCGTCGCCCCCGGTCTGGACATCAACACCAGAACAGTAGTGTCTCATTCGGTATGGGCACTGGCGGCAGAAAACACATTCAAATCCAAGCAAGACAAAATCAGCCTTGATGAACTGGCTCCACTGCCACTGATTTTTCTCAGCGACGAATTTGGTTTAACCCGATTACTGCGCCAGGCCTTTGCCCAGATGAGTATTTCGCCCAGGGTGGTCGCCCAAAGCAGTCAGTGGGACTGGATTGTATCCATGGCTACCTCAGGCCTGGGCGTGGCATTGCTGCCAGAACCTTTTTTATCAAGGCTAGCTCAAACCCCGGCACAAGTGGCTCAAATTGTAGAGCCGGATCTCAAGTGGGAAGTCACCCATGTCTGGAACAGCGCGTACTTATCACTGGCTGCCAAGGCGTGGTTAAGCTGCTGTGAAACCGTGCTGGGCGGGCAATGGATTCCGCCTGCACTGCTGGACAGCTAGTACAAGCGGTTTGATCTATTGACACAAGAACAGCGAAGCCCCTGCAACAATGCTGCAGGGGCTTCGATTAACTACCGTACTGACTTAACAGCGTTAAGCGGTAACCTCTTCCTCTTCTTCAACCGAGCTGCGTATTAGGTGGTCAAAAGCACTTAACGCTGCAGTTGCACCTTGTCCGGCGGCAATAATAATTTGCTTGAACGGAACCGTAGTCGCATCGCCGGCTGCAAAAACGCCTGGAACTGAAGTTTGCGCACGATCATTAACTTCGATCTCGCCATACTTGCTAAGGTCTATTGAACCCTTGAGCCATTCGGTGTTTGGCACCAGGCCAATTTGCACAAAGACACCATCCAGAGCAATATCGTGGCTTTCGCCCGAGCTTCGGTCTGTGTACTGCAAAGCTGTAACCTTGCTGCCATCACCCAGCACTTGCGTAGTTTGAGCCTGAGTAATCACTGTCACGTTAGGCAGACTATGCAATTTACGCTGCAAGACTTCATCGGCACGAAGCTGATCACCGAATTCCAGCAAGGTAACCTGGTTTACCAATCCGGCCAGGTCAATAGCTGCCTCTACGCCAGAGTTACCACCCCCAACAACGGCTACGTCTTTACCTTTATACAAAGGACCGTCGCAGTGAGGACAATATGCCACGCCGCGGTTGCGGTACTTTTGCTCGCCTTCAACGCCAAGCTCACGCCAGCGTGCACCGGTTGCCAGTACAACTGACTTAGCTTTGAGCACACCGCCATTACTTAACTTAAGCTGAATTTCTTTACCGGGTATCAAGGCTTCGGCACGCTGCAAGTTCATGACGTCTACATCATAAGCCTTGACGTGTTCTTCGAGCGCTGCAGCAAACTTGGGGCCGTCGGTTTCAACGACAGAGATGTAGTTCTCAATAGACATGGTGTCCAGCACCTGCCCGCCGAAACGCTCGGCGACTACACCCGTACGTATGCCTTTACGTGCTGCATAGACAGCAGCCGCAGCACCAGCCGGGCCTCCGCCCACAACCAACACATCGAAAACTTCGCGCTGATTGATAGCATCTGCCTGTGCTTCGCTATCGCCTGCATCAAGCTTGGCCAATAATTCTTCAACGCTAGCCCGGCCATGATGAAATACCTCGCCATTGAGGTAGACGGCGGGCACCGACATGACTTCGCGCTTGGCGACTTCGTCTTGATTGATCGCGCCATCAATGGCAACAGGACGAATACGCGGATTAATCACTGCCATGGCATTAAGCGCCTGCACCACGTCCGGGCAGTTCTGGCAGCTTAGTGAGTAGTAAACCTCGAAAAGCATATCGCCTTCGAGACTTTGTATTTGTTTAATAGTACTTTCATCGAACTTGACTGCATGACCGCCAACCTGCAAGAGTGCGAGCACCAGCGAGGCGAACTCATG
Organism: Paenalcaligenes niemegkensis; assembly: GCF_022230885.1. Lineage (GTDB taxonomy): Bacteria > Pseudomonadota > Gammaproteobacteria > Burkholderiales > Burkholderiaceae_B > Paenalcaligenes > Paenalcaligenes niemegkensis. The sequence goes on from NZ_JAKGCT010000001.1 coordinate 27,116, forward strand.
ACCCAAGGGGATACCAGCAAATGCCACGCTAATATCAGAACCTACGCGGTTAATTCTGAATGAAGGTTTGCGCTCGGTATTATCTGTTTCTTCGCGATAGCTGATTTTATCGGATTGCTCGACAATCTGATTAAGTAGTTGACGCAGCTCAAGAGACTTTTCTCCGTCATCCAGAGACGCAACAATCTCGATGGGTTGCGCGATTTTTTCTAAGTACGCTTTGAGTTGGTTAACTAAGTTTGCATCTAACATTTGACGGTTCCTCTGAGACATAAATTTTTGATCACCTGGGCCGATAACACCATAGGTGCCTGGCCCGAAGGCCAGGCTAAAGGCCGTTACCTATACAAGGCTATAACCTCGGAGATACCAGACTTAAATTTTGCCAATCAAGTCCAGGGAAGGTGTCAGCGTTTTAGCGCCTTCTTCCCATTTGGCTGGGCAAACTTCACCAGGATTCTTGGCGATGTACTGAGCGGCTTTTACTTTACGCAACAACTCTTTGGCATCACGGCCAATACCGTTATCATGAACTTCCATGGCTTTGATCTGACCTTCTGGGTTCACGACAAATGTGCCACGTAGCGCCAGACCTTCTTCTTCGATCAGAACCTGGAAGTTGCGTGCTAACTGATGAGTTGGGTCAGCCAACATTGGGTAGGTAACTTTACCGATAGCATCGGAAGAATCGTGCCATGCTTTGTGTGAGAAATGTGTGTCGGTGGAAACCGAGAACACCTCAACACCTAACTGTTGGAATTCGGCGTAATGTTCGGCCAGATCTTCTAGTTCGGTTGGGCAAACAAAGGTAAAATCAGCTGGGTAAAATACAAATACAGACCATTTACCAGCAATGCTTTCGTTGTTGTACTCTTTGAAGTCACCATTAACGTATGCGGTTGCATTAAAAGGTAGGATCTGTGTGTTGATTAATGACATGCTATGTATCTCCAGTAGTGGTTAGCAATTGACAGTGATTTCATTATAGAAATTACCTATTGATTTGTAAAATTGATTAAAACAATGAAGCCGATTGATTTTAACTATCATCATTCAATGCGTAGCCCAAATCCAAGCTACTCCGCATATCGTAACAGCCATTAATGACAGATTAAAGCAGTGCAACCTCTCTGGCCCACGGCCCTCCCTGCTCCATATGCACTACGGCCATAAGGAATCAACTAATAGTTCGTTCCGTCTGCTTCGTGTCATCTGCACAATGAAGAGTCCCCAGCTCACTACCGCTTGAACTGGCAGCGGTGTCCGACCTCACGCCGGACGGGATTTCTTTTGAGGCTCTTCATGTTTACCCCTTCTGAAAACAATGCACTTGATGCTGTAACCGCTGTACTCTGGAAACAATTACTCAGCGATTTGCAATTGATAAAGCAGCAGCATCCGGATGCCACCTTTGCGAACTCATTAGCGGCTGAAGATATGGTGCTTCAACACGCCATCGCCACCCACGGCCTGAATATTTCCAGTTTTACCCTTGATACCGGGCGGCTGCACAAGGAGACTCTGGCCCTGCTTGATGTCATCAATAGTCATTACGGCATCCAGGTAACCAGTCTCAAGCCGAATCAGGTAAAAGTAGATCAGCACGTTGCAGAGCATGGCGCCTACGCGTTCTATGAAAGCCTGGAACTGCGCAAAGCATGCTGCGGTCTGCGTAAAGTCGAACCCCTGCGGGCCTACCTGCAAGGCAAATCCGCATGGATAACAGGCCAGCGCCGAGAGCAATCCCAAACTCGCTCCGAACTACAAAAAAACGAGTTTGACAGTGCCTTCCAACTGCAAAAATTCAATCCCTTATGCGATTGGACGCTAGAACAGGTCTGGACGGTAATTCGCACTTTTGCCATTCCCTACAATTCGCTCCACGACCAGAACTATCCCTCCATAGGCTGTGACCCCTGTACGCGTGCCATACGTGCGGGCGAAGACGTGCGCGCGGGACGCTGGTGGTGGGAGCAACGCGACAGTATCGAATGCGGCCTGCATCAAAGCCCAACCACTGCCACAACCGAGAACACTTAGGAGACATCATGGGATCACTTTCCCCTCGTACCCATTTAGACTGGCTAGAAGCCGAGGCCATTTACGTATTAAGGGAAATCGCCGCCGAATGCGAGCGCCCGGTATTATTATTCTCCGGAGGTAAAGACTCGGCTGTGCTGTTGAAGCTTGCCGAAAAAGCCTTTAGACCAGCTGCTTTTCCGTTTCCATTGATGCACATCGACACCGGACACAATTATCCTGAGGTAATCAGCTTCAGGGATAATCGTGCTGCCGAACTGGGCGAAAAACTGATTGTGCGCTCAGTCGAGGATTCCATCGCCCGGGGAACCGTCGTTTTACGTCACGAAAATGACACCCGAAATGGTGCGCAGGCAATAACCCTGCTGGAAGCGATTGAAGAGTTTCAGTTCGACGCTTGTATCGGAGGAGCCCGACGCGATGAAGAAAAAGCCCGCGCCAAAGAACGTTTTGTATCTTTTCGCGATGAGTTCGGCCAGTGGGATCCTAAAGCGCAGCGTCCAGAGTTATGGCGTCTTTTCAATACCCGCGTGCATAAAGGCGAAAACCTCAGGGCTTTTCCAATTTCCAACTGGACCGAGCTTGATGTGTGGCAATACATCAAGCGCGAAAATATTGAGCTCCCGTCTATCTACTACACCCATCCCCGTAGCGTAGTGCGCCGTAACGGCTTGCTGGTTCCGGATACCCACCTCACGCCTCCCAACGAAGGCGAAACAACCGAAGTGGTAAACGTGCGTTTCAGAACCGTTGGCGACATTTCCTGCACCTGCCCTGTAGAGTCCACAGCGGCCAGCCCTGACGACATCATTGAAGAGACCGCTCTTGCCACTCTCACCGAGCGCGGAGCTACGCGAATGGATGATCAAGCCTCTGAAGCCTCAATGGAACACCGAAAAAAACAAGGGTATTTTTAATGAACGCCATAAACGAATCCTGGGTAAGTACCACTGACACTGGCGTATTGCGCTTTATCACAGCCGGTTCAGTGGATGATGGAAAGTCGACACTTATAGGGCGCCTGCTCCTGGATAGCCAAGCAGTGTTCGCCGATCAAATAGACGCCATTAACCGCTCAAAATATAAACGTACCAATGGGCACGAGCCGGATCTCGCGCTCTTAACCGATGGGCTGGAGGCAGAACGCGAACAAGGTATCACTATCGACGTGGCCTATCGATACTTCGCCACGCCTTCACGCAAGTTTATCGTCGCCGATGCGCCGGGTCATGAGCAATACACTCGCAACATGATCACCGGGGCGTCGACAGCACAAGCTGTCATTATTCTCATCGATGCAAGCAAGGCCAGGGATGGCCGGTTGCTAACGCAGACTCGACGCCACACTACGCTCGCCAAATTACTGGGAGTAAAGCATATCGTCGTTGCCATCAACAAAATGGATCTGGTCGGTTGGGACGAGGCTGTATTTAATCGCATTCAGAATGCCTATTCCGAACTGGCAAACCAAGTAGGCATCAGCTCTTTTCAGGTAGTACCCATATCAGCATTACAGGGCGACAACATCAGCAAGCTCTCTCCCTTTTCTCCTTGGTATGAGGGCTTGCCCCTGCTCGGACTGCTGGAAAGCCTGTCGTTGGCCGATACGTCATCAAACAACGAAGCCAGACTGTTTGTCCAATGGGTCATACGCCATGACGGCCAGGCGGCCAATGCATTTCGAGGCTATGCTGGCCATCTGGATAGTGGCAGCCTGCACCTAGGTGACGAAATCACGGTTTGGCCCTCTAAAGTCAGTGCGAAAATCTCAGCTTTACAACGCTCTGGAAGCGACGTTCAAAGCGTACAAGCAGGCGACGCAGTCACCGTTTTATTAGATCGCGACATTGACGTCTCGCGTGGAGACTTAATCGCCTTGGCGACGAACGCTATCGTTCCCACGCGAGATATTCAAGCTGATCTGTGCTGGCTGGACGAAAATCCGCTTAATCCGGCCAGATCGTATTGGCTCAAGCAAGGATCACGAGTTACGCAAGCTAAAGTTAAAACCATTCACCAGGTACGGGATATTGAAGCCCTGGAACCCCGGTCTGGTGCCGAGCGTCTTGAAATGAATGACATTGCCTCGGTAAGTCTCAGTACACGGGATGCCTTGATACTGGAACCTTACGAGACTCAACCAACCACTGGCGCTTTTATTCTCATCGATTCCGCCACACACCAGACCGCTGCAGCCGGAATCGTGCGCTAAGGCGGTGCGGGAGTGCGGGCTGTGCAAGCACGGGCTTTCAATAATGCGCGCCGCTTGCCTAGTCTGGGCGGTCAGGGATGTGCCCAGGGAGCCTTGGCAAAGTGTTCGGCAAGATAATCCATAAACACTTGCACACGTGCCGGTCGCGCACGGCTGGGGGGCGTAACCAGATGCAGGGCTATGGGCGGAACCTCCCAGTCGGGCATGGCTACAGTCAACACCCCGGCCTTTAATTCTTCCCACACCAAAAACTCGGGCTGCACCGCCAGGCCCAGCCCACTGCACAATGCCGGTATCAGGGCCTCAGCGTTATTGACCCTTAGAAAAGCAGGCACGGTCTGTGCAAACTGACCGTGCCTGGCATGCTGGAAGCGCCACGTATTGCCACTGCTTTCATACATATATTGCAACGATCGATGCTGTGCAAGATCTCGTGGATGCATGGGAGTACCGTGAAGTTCAAAGTAGCGTGGTGACCCTACCATGTAGCGTTTCACGATGCACAGCCGCCTGGCAAGCAGGCTCGAGTCAGGAAGACTGGAAATTCGCAACGCCATGTCGAAGCCGTCGGCAACAATATCCGTCAGCTCGTCGCTAAAGCTCACCTCTAAAATCACCTCTGGGTGGGCTTGCATGAAGGCAGGTATCAAAGGAGCCAGGTGAGAGATACCAAACGACATCGGCGCACTGATACGGACCGTTCCACGTAGTGAAGCGACGTTATCCCTCAATCTCGCCTCTAGCTCTTCACCTTCACGTAAAATACGGCTCGCGCCATCCAAGGCACTCAGCCCGCTGCCAGTGAGCGACATTTTTCTTGAGGTTCGGTGAAACAGTGCGACGTTAAGCTGCTTCTCGAGTCGTGAAATAGCCTTCGACACGGTAGGCTGCGTAATGCCGAGTTCACTAGCGGCTCTGGCAAAGGAACCTACTTCGGCTACTTTGGCAAAAATTGCCCATGCTTGTAAATCTGGTAACTTAATCATGCTGTTTTTGGAATGAATGGGTTTCTATTTATTCTATTCTCTTAGTCATCAGCGCATATTAGTATTAACCCATCAGATTACTAACTATGGAGAACGAAATGATTGACCGTCGACCTTTTACAACTCTGGGCGGTGCTAACCACGGATGGTTAGACGCGAAGCATCACTTCTCATTTGCTCGCTACTACGATCCCAACCGCATGGGCTGGGGAGCCTTGCGGGTATGGAACGATGACACCATTGCAGCAGGAACTGGCTTTCCGCCCCACCCTCATTCCGATATGGAGATCATTACCTATGTTCGTCATGGCGCCATCACGCATGAAGACAGCCTGGGCAATAAAGGCCGCACTGAAGCTGGAGATGTGCAGGTAATGAGCGCCGGTACCGGCATACAACACGCGGAATACAATAGCGAACCCATCGATACCACTTTGTTTCAGATCTGGATCATGCCGGATGAAACGGGCAGCAGCCCCTCCTGGGGAAGCAAACCCTTTCCCAAAGGAGAGCGCGGTGGCAGTTTCGTAGCTTTGGCCAGCGGAATGGAAGGCGATACAGACGCTCTGCCCATCCGTGCCAATGCCCGTGTCTCTGGTGCGACGCTAGAGGCCGGTCAAACCACCGAATACCACTTGGATGTAGGGCGCGTGGCCTATCTGGTAGCAGCGACAGGCGACATTGAGGTGAATGGTGTGAAACTTGAAGCGCGAGATGGCGCAGCAATACGTGATGAATCCACGTTGCGTATTTCGGCTTCATCAGACTCTGAAATCGTATTGGTTGAAACGGCGGCTTAAGCAAACATGGACTAAGGCCGTTGGTCGGATACGACGCCAAGTCTGAGCCAAATCGGTAATACTTCACTTTCGAAATTTGCCAAGGCATCGGTGAAAAGTGCCGTAGGGTGGACAGGCAGCGTCGCTGAAAAGCGACGCCAAGCCTTCCATGCTCGGTCGGCGATGGGAGCCGTCGCAGATACACTGCCCTTTTCATGGAGGGCCATCCAGGCAGCCATCTGCGCCAAGCTTGTATTCAGCGCACTCCCCAAGGCGGGAGCCGCTAACCATTGTATAGGCCGTCCCTTTAACGCTGCTTGGCACAAGGCCAGGTTCAGCGACTGTGCAGGACGTGGATCGGGAGCGAGCTCCAATAAAGGATGGGCCACTCCAGAACCAACGAGCAACTGAAAGGCCGCATTCAGTTTGCCGGGGTCCGCCGCATACGCAGACGACGCAGCGCACTGCTCATAGCCTATAGCACCACGAGCCAAGGCCTGACGCACAGGATGAAAATAAGGCTGTGCTATGGCGGCTACGGCACGGTCATCAGTTGCCTGATCATGTGGCATCGGAAGGGCATGCAGTCGCTGTCGCAATAATGCCTGCCTATGGGCGGAGCTCGTAAGCCTTGCTGCCCGAGCCACCTGCTGATAAATATCGTGACGTAGCGTCTGATTACTGGCGAAAGCCTTGGCGCTTTCACGCAAAGCCGGGACGGACAGATCCGCAAGTAATACTTCGGTTTGTGCAGGAAGGGCTATGGCGTCTATGTTGTCCGCTGGTTGGGCGCTACCTAACCAGCAGCAACTGCTGCTTTCCCATCCGCGGACTACCTGCCCCACATGCTGAACCTGCCAATGCTCGGACAGCAGGTCATGAAGTAAGTAGGCAGGGTCACGCCCATCAAGCTGATCTAACGCTTTGAGCAAATCGGGGTACTTGGCTAGATGAGCGGCACCTGCATGCCCCAACGCTCGTACCTGAGCCAGCGCTGTTGCAGCACGCTGAGACGCACTTCCCTGTGCTGCCTGCGCATATTCGTAGAGCAAATTTCGCACAGGCACCATCTCGGCCATTCCCGGAAAGCAAGGATAACTCAAATAGACTAGCCCGCCAGGAGCCAAGAATCGTTGAATAAATGTTCGGATTGCCTGTTGATTAGCTGGTGAGACCCAGGCATAAACGCCGGTAAGGACGATATAGTCATAAGGCTCAGACTGCCCTGCCGCCATTTGCGCAAGATCAGAAAAACTGCTTTGCTGGAAACTGAGATTACTCAGTCCTGCACTGCAGGCCCAGGAACGACCAACCGAGATATGCTCAGGATTAAAGTCTACGGCATGGAAGGAAGCATGTGGATTCGCAGCGGCCAGCAGAGCTGCACCCAGCCCTGGACCACAACCCAGCTCGCACCAACGATAGGGGCGAGAAGGATCAGGGGCACTACGGCCCAAACCGCTGGCTACAAAGTGCAGCCAGGCTGGTGCCGTACCACGGTGAAAATACTCCGCATAACCGACTTCACCCGTGTATCCATCGATATCAGATTGCATCGTGACGAAGTGGTAATGCAGAGTTCAAGTTGAAAAACACAATTGCTCTTTAGAAAGAAGCCGTCATAGTTGCGTAATAGGCTCGTCCAGGCTCGTTATAAGTGGCTGCACCAGCAGAGGTCGCATTACCCTCTCGGTACAATCTCTTGTCAAACAGATTAGATACGCCCACGCGGAAACGCAAATTTTTGTTGTACTCGTAGCCAGCACTCAAGCCAGCAAGTGCATAAGGGCTGATCGTCTGCAGTCCGTCGCCAGTTATTTCCTCGCCAGTACGGATATTAAACGATGGTCCTGTTTGCTTGCCATAATATGTGACATTAGCCTGAAACGACCACTTGGGCGAGTAGTACCAATCAAGTGTACTGTTGATCGTGTACTCGGGGATGATGCTCAGCGGCTCACCAGTGCTCTTGTTTTTGGACTCAATCATGTAGGTAAAGTTGGTGTTCCAGTCCAGGCTGGACGCCAAAGGCAAAAACAAATTACCTTCAAGCCCTTCAACCACCGCCTTGCCGCTATTGGACCACTGCAATACTCGTGCCCCGTTTGGCAAACGGTATAAAACATTGGTGTCGGCTACAATTTTATTCTTGTAGTCGTTACGAAAGTAAGCTGCACTGGCACGCCAAGTACCGGGATCGTACTCGAAACCGATTTCTTTATTTACACTAGTTTCGGGCGAAAGATCTTCATTTCCGACCAGATAGCAGCCTTGGGAATTGGTTTCAGACTGCAAGCAACCATTACCCATACTGTACAACAAGTAATTAGGGTTGGATTGATACAGGTTAGGTGCTTTATAAGCCCGTGCAATACCTGCGCGAAGTCTTAGAGAGTCGGTCGCATCGTACGAGCCATTCAGGCTTGGACTCCAGTTACTGCCAAATTCGCTGCTATGATCCAGACGCACACCGGGCGTTAATGTAATGCGATCACTGGCTTCAATGTTATTTTCGATAAAAAAGGCATAGCTGTCCTGATCAGTTTTAGGGTCACGGTCGTTTTGCCCTGTATTACCAATACTGCCGCTGCTATACGTCTGCCGCAGACCGGACGGATCTTCCAGACTTTCATGTAACCATTCGACTCCCATTGTGGCGTATTGCTCGACGCCCCACTTGAAAGGTACGCTAATTTCGCCGGCAGCACGAAGATTTTTCAGCCTGGATGGCTGCTTCTCTCCGGCGACTGGCCGGCCTTCGGGGCCTCCTGCCAAGCCTTCTGGTTCACGCATATTTCTCGTGTAATCATAAGCTATCGATGCCTTAGATATGCCCCAATCGTAGTCGCCGCTGTGTGTGAGAGCGAAGTTCTCACGGTACATGGTATTGGTTTCATCCCCGTACAGATCGTTTACATACTCGTCCGGGGTGTTGTTCATAGTGTCACCCGCGAACTCGTTGCCCTGACGGCTGAAACCGAGATCCAAATCCAGCGTATTGCTGCGATTAGGCCGCCATGACAACAGAGCATTTACATCTTTGTTAACAACACCTTCCCGCCCTGAGGTCAGAGGTATGCCGTCGGCACCCTCTGCCGCCTTACCCGCATTAATGTCACGCGCATCGGCCCTTGTCTTGTTGTAGTTACCATACACTCGCATACTGAGCGTATCAGTGATAGGACTGGACAGTGATAAATTAACACGATCAGTGCTGCCTTCTTTGCTGTCTTCAGGCTGGCCGCGATAATAGGTGATAGAACCACTGGTCTCGTCAGTCGGGCGTTTGGTAATGATGTTCACCACCCCGCCCATAGCACCCGAGCCATAGCGTGCTGCCGCAGGACCGCGTATAACCTCGATGCGTTCGACCTGCTCAGCAGGCACCCAGTTCGTGTCGCCGCGTGTGTCGCGATCGCCATTCCAGCCGTAACGAACTGAGTTTCTTGAAGTTGAAGGCTTACCATCGATAAGGATCAGCGTGTTTTCCGGACCCATACCACGGATATCGATCTGCCGATTATTACCCCGCGACCCGCTCGCGCTATTACCCGTCAAGTTAACCCCAGGCTCACGGCGGATTATGTCGGCGAGATCATTCGTAGCGGGACGACGTTGGATGTCTTCGGCGGTGATAACCGAAACACCCAACGACTCTTTGATTTCTTCTTCAGCTGTGCCAAGCACTTGAATGCTCTGCATTTCCTGAACTGGGGTAACCCCCTGGGCCAGTGCGGCGCCCGATAAGGCCAACGCAACGGCAGCACTAGCGTACTGTAAGGGGAAAGGGGGGACAAACATGTGATTTTTCCTGGGGCGTTTGATTCTTAATTGAGAATGGTTTCTAATATCATTCAACTGTTGGGAATTATGTCAGCTCTTTCCACGACCAGGCACTTAGTTATCATCAAAAACCTTTGCTAAATCCTCATTCAACTTAATGTGTTAGCGCCGCACTCATGCCATCTTTTCGCTCAATCCCTCGCCAAACCGCGGATTTACCGCTTGCATACCGAACGGATGGACTGACCCAAAACGCAGTGCCACGATACTATCCCACCGATACGAACCGCGCCGTGTTTGATGGCCTGCTCGACACAATGGAGCTTGCCCCGGGCCTTATCCTGCATCGTGTTGATGCACGAGACCAAGAAGCAGCCGACATCCACGGAGTCGTGAAGCCTGGTTTAAGAATTGCATTAGTCATTGGAGGCAAAGTTGACGTCAGCATTGGCCAACACCGATTACTTCTGGGCCCACAAGCTAGCGGAGGTTTACGTGGAGCGCTGATATCCGTAGTCGAGCCTGTCGCTTTTCTGCGGCAATCAAATCATGGCAATGTGGAACGTACTGTTAGCATGACCATGACTCCAAGCTGGCTCCGAACTCATCTGGGTTTGGAATCAGCTGGCTGCTTAGAGTTCGCTCAAAAACATTTATCCGTATCGCCCTGGAGTATTTCTCCGCAAGCCGTGACGCTAGTTGAACAGATGTTGACGCCGCCAGCCTTGCCACCCTCTCTATGGAGGATGTATTTGGGTGCCCGAGCCCTTGCACTGGCCGTTGAGGCTCTTGCTACTCTAGAAGGAGGGGCGCCAAAGCAAGCGGCTACTCGTTTACGTAAACGAGACCGAATACGCATGGAACAATTACGCAATTTTCTTGACAGCGGCAAAGCAGACAGCCTGAGCCTGGAAGAAATCGCCCAGTACGCTTGCGTCAGCGTTAATACGCTGCAACGCCATTTCAGTTCCGTGTGGGGTGTGACGGTCGTGGCATATTTACGAGAATCTCGCTTGGAGCGAGCTCGGCTAGCGCTTGAAGAGAAAAGAGTTAGCGTGGCCGAGGCTGCCTGGCTGGCAGGTTATTCCAGCCCTTCTAATTTCGCTACCGCTTTCAGACGTCGTTATGGTATCCGGCCAGGGCAAGTCGGCTATCGACTAAACTCTCTCTAACCTGCTCTTGAAACGACAACAAGCATCCCCATATATGAATAATGGCTAGCACCCTAGTGCAGCCATTGCTGGTAGCAAGGGTTTGTTCAGGTTAAGAAAAGCAGTTGTGTAACGTTTGCCGTGTACTCTCTTGAATTAACAACATTCGCCCGTATAATTAGCACTCAGAGCCATCGAGTGCTAACAACGCTCACTGGCAAAAATTTTATCCAACTTGTATTTACTTGAACAGGAGTTCAACTATGGCACTGCGTCCTCTGAACGATCGTGTGATCGTCAAGCGTTTGGACAACGAGCGCACTACAGCCTCGGGTATTGTTATCCCTGAAAGCGCGGCCGAAAAGCCCGATCAAGGTGAAGTTCTGGCGGTAGGCCCAGGTAAGCGTACAGAAGACGGCAAAGTTTTGCCTCTTGACCTGAAAGTTGGCGACAAAATTCTGTTTGGCAAATATGCCGGTCAGAGCGTCAAAGTTGACGGTGACGAACTGCTCGTTATCCGCGAAGAAGAAATTCTCGCAATTATCGAGTAATCCTCCATTTACGCACTGAATCAAGGAATTAAAAATGGCTGCTAAGCAAGTATTATTTGGCGATGATGCCCGCACACGTATTGTCCGTGGTGTAAACACTCTGGCTAACGCCGTAAAAACCACAATGGGTCCTAAAGGCCGTAACGTGGTTCTGGATCGCTCTTTTGGCGCCCCTACCGTCACTAAAGATGGCGTGTCGGTTGCCAAAGAAATCGAACTTAAAGACAAATTCGAAAACATTGGCGCCCAGCTCGTTAAAGAAGTGGCTTCCAAAACTTCCGACAACGCTGGTGACGGTACCACTACTGCTACCGTATTGGCACAGGCCATCGTCGAAGAAGGTTTGAAGTACGTTGCAGCGGGTATTAACCCAATGGACCTCAAACGTGGTATCGACAAGGCTGTTGCCGTTACTGTCGACGAACTACGCAAACTGTCACGTCCCTGCACTACCAGCAAAGAAATTGCGCAAGTCGGTTCCATCTCGGCTAACAGCGACATCTCCATCGGCGAGATTATTGCTAACGCCATGGATAAAGTTGGTAAAGAAGGCGTCATTACTGTTGAAGACGGCAAGTCGCTCGAAAACGAGCTGGACGTTGTTGAAGGTATGCAGTTCGACCGTGGCTACCTCTCACCCTACTTCATCACCAGTCCAGAGAAGCAAGTTGCTGCGCTAGACGATCCCTATGTTTTGATTTTTGATAAAAAAATCAGCAACATCCGTGATTTGCTTCCAATTCTTGAGCAAGTTGCCAAGTCCAGCCGTCCTTTGCTGATCATTGCTGAAGACGTAGAAGGCGAAGCACTTGCTACATTGGTAGTCAACAACATCCGTGGCATTCTTAAGGCCACTGCTGTCAAGGCTCCTGGCTTCGGCGACCGTCGCAAAGCCATGCTGGAAGATATCGCTATCCTGACTGGCGGTACTGTTATTTCCGAAGAAACCGGTATGTCGCTAGAAACCGCCACCCTAGAGCACCTGGGCCAGGCTAAGCGCATCGAAGTTGCCAAAGAAAACACCACTATCATTGACGGTGCTGGCGACAGCCCATCGATTGAAGCGCGTGTAAAACAGATCCGTGCACAAATCGAAGAAGCCTCATCCGACTACGACCGTGAAAAACTGCAAGAACGCGTTGCCAAATTGGCTGGCGGTGTTGCTGTTATCCGTGTAGGTGCTGCGACTGAAGTCGAAATGAAAGAGAAAAAAGCTCGTGTAGAAGATGCTCTGCATGCTACACGCGCCGCAGTAGAAGAAGGCATTGTTCCTGGTGGTGGCGTAGCACTGATTCGTGCACGTGCTGCTGTTTCCCAGTTGAAAGGCGACAATATCGACCAAGACGCCGGTATCAAACTGGTATTGCGTGCCATTGAATCCCCACTGCGCACTATTGTTGCCAACGCTGGCGATGAGCCTAGCGTGGTTGTTAACCAGGTAGCTTCTGGCGAAGGTAACTACGGTTACAACGCTTCTACAGGCGAGTACGGTGACCTGGTAGCCCAAGGTGTGTTAGACCCTACTAAAGTGACACGTACTGCATTGCAAAATGCTGCTTCGATCGCCAGCCTGCTGCTGACAACCGAAGTTGCTGTTGCAGAAATTGCCGAAGACAAAGGCGATGCCGGTATGCCTGACATGGGCGGTATGGGCGGTATGGGTGGTATGGGCGGAATGGGCGGCTTCTAAGCTTCCATTCGCAGCTAAGGTTTAACTGACGAGTTAAACCCCGCGCATATAGAAGGTCCTTGCTGTAAGGTTGCAGCAAGGACCTTTTTTGTGCCATCCCTCTATAATCTGCTACAGCCCTTAATTGCTAAATTGCCAACATGTCCCATAACCCGTTTAAAAGCCAAGGCGGCTTCAGACGCATTCTGCAAGCAGCCGGCTACTCTGCCAAAGGCTTTAAAGCAGCCTATCAGCACGAAGCGGCGTTCAGGCAAGAGCTGCTGCTTGCGATCGTACTGGTGCCCCTGGCTTTTTTCATAGCGCAAACTCTGCTAGAGCTGGTCATGCTGATAGGCTCTATCGTGTTTATACTGACCACAGAGCTACTAAACTCTGCCATCGAGACGGTGGCTGACGCCGTAACCAGCGACTATCATCCATTAATTGGCAGAGCTAAAGACATTGCCAGCGCTGCGGTTGTGTTGAGCTTTTTCTTGGCAGCCATGATTTGGCTTGCTGTTGCTTATACTAGATTCGCGCCCTCGTTTTCTACCTAACAATTACTTATGACATTTTCTACTAAGCTTGAGGCCGCGTGGTCTCGAACGGGCTCCATGCTAATGGTAGGCCTGGACCCCGATATCACTCGTTTTCCTGCCGAGTTACAACACCGTCCTCACGCTATCTTCGAGTTTTGTCGCGAGATTGTTGACGCCACCGCTGCCTATGCTTGCGGGATCAAACCACAAATTGCTTATTTTGCCTCTCAGGCGGCAGAAGAACAGCTACAGGCACTCTGCGACTACGTGCGTGAACAGTATCCGTGGCTGCCCATCGTGCTGGATTCCAAACGCGGCGACATCGGCTCTACTGCCAGTCATTATGCTGCCGAAGCATTCGATCGCTACAAAGCTGATGCGGTCACCGTCAACCCATACATGGGTTTTGATTCCGTCGAGCCATATTTAGACTGGCAAGACCGCGGCGTGATTGTATTGTGCAGAACGTCTAATGCAGGAGGTTCTGATTTACAGTTCCTGAAGATGGAAGACGGCACGCCCTTGTATCTGCATGTTGCTGACCTTGTGGCCAATAAGTGGAATCGTAATGGCCAATGCTCGCTAGTAGTGGGCGCTACCTTTACTGACGAGGTCGCTGCCGTACGGGAGCGGGTAGGTGACATGCCATTACTCGTACCAGGAATAGGAGCTCAGGGGGAGATATTGCTGCAACGGTGGCTGCGGGCATGAGCAGCACAGCTAATGGCATGATGATCAACTCATCCAGGGCCATTTTATATGCCAGCGCAGATGAAGACTGGCGCGATATGGCGGCGGCAGTAGCGAAACAAACCCGTGATGCCATCAACGAGGCCCGAGGCCGGTAGGCCTACTCCTGCTCTAACAGTTCGGCAGTTGCATTAATAATAAAAGCAACTGCCTGCTCACGTATTTGCGATCGGTCACCATCGAAAATATGAGTATAGGCCCGAGTCACAATACCATCCTGTGTACGTTTCGCCAGACCGAAGCAAACCATACCCACGGGTTTGCCAGGCGTAGAACCTGTAGGCCCGGCAATACCGGTTGTTGATATGCCAATATTGGCTGCTACAGCCGAGGCCAGGGCGCCTGATGCCATCTCCATGGCTGTTTCTTCGCTGACTGCACCAAAACGATCGAGTGTATCAAAGCTGACGTTTAGATTTTCTTGTTTAGCCGCATTGCTGTATGTCACAAAACCGCGCTCGAACCATTGGCTGGAGCCATCGATAGCAGTGCAACTGGCCGCAATCAGACCGCCCGTGCAGGATTCGGCGGTGGCTAAAAGCATGGCCTTGCTTTTAAGCAAAACCCCTAGTTTCTCAGCTAGCTGCAAGTTCGTACTTTGAATCATATGAAGGCCCCTAGTCGTACCAGCACAGCCATTACCAACAAGGCATAAAGAGCTGCAACAATGTCGTCAAACATCACACCAAAGCCGCCGGAGAACCGTTGATCTGCATAGCGCACCGGCGGGGGTTTAACAATATCAAAGAAACGGAACAGTGCAAATGCGCATAACTGGGCCCAGAATCCGGCTGGACTTAACCATAGCACAAGCCAGAAGGCGACAACCTCATCCCAATTCATACCACCGTGGTCAGGGACACCCAAGTCATCGCCTGTGCGTTGGCAAGCCCAACATCCCAGGGCGAAGCTGAATACCAGAAGCAGCACTACACCCAGATCTGGCAAATGCTGCCACAGGACCACCCACAGCAGCCAGCCTAGTAACGTACCCCATGTGCCAGGGCCCGGATACAAAACCCCTGTACCGAAGCCAAAAGCGATGAAACGCGATGGCGCCTCGTAAACCCATCGTAAAGACGGACGAACTTTAACGCTAGCAGCCTGCTCAACCATTAACTGTCATCCTTCTGCTCGCTAGTCGAAATGATCGAAACCTTGGCGGGTTAATTGAATTAACTCATCATGGGCATTAAAAACGCGCAGGCCACGCTCTTTTGTAATTTGCCCGATTTTCGTGACCTGAGTTTGATGCTGTTGTGCAATCTCAGTAATCAACTGTCTCTGCGCTGCAGAAGCAGTAAAACATAATTGAAAAACGTCGCCACCTGACAGAACCGCCTGCTCTTGTATGGAAATTGGCAAGTCTTTCAAAGCCGGATGTACCGGCACCAAAGGGTAGTGGATATCAGCGCCACAACGGCTTGCCCTTAAAATATGTCCAAGGTCTTGCGCCAGGCCGTCAGAAACGTCCACCGCAGCATTTGCCACACCCACCAGATCGGCGCCCAGCCTGACCGGCGGCTGGGGAAGCTCGAGATCATTAATGCTCAAAGCCAAACGGTCTGCATCTAGTGGCAACTCTTGGGTAAGATAGCGCAGCGCCAAATCGGGCGCGCCCATTTGGCCACTTAACCATATATCATCACCTACCTGGGCACGAGAACGTAACAACCCCCTGCCGGCCGGAACCTCGCCCATAACCGTTACGCTAATGCTTATTCCTTGCACGGAACGCGTCGTGTCCCCACCAATAAGCGGACATTCGTAATAATCTGCCAGCTCAAGAAAACCTTCGCTAAACAAGCGCAGCCATTCGTGATCAGCGCTAGGCAAGGCGATTCCCAGCAGGCAACCCTTAGGCATGGCCCCGATAGCCGACAAGTCAGACAAATTAACAGCTAAAGCTTTATGTCCGAGGCGTCGGGGGCTGACATCACCAAAAAAATGGCGCCCTTCGAGTAGCAAGTCGGTGCTGGTTGCAAGCTGATAGCCTGGACGAACTGAAAACAACGCACAGTCGTCACCTACCCCTAAATAGCCTTTAGGTGCAGGGCGTGAGAAATACTGTGCAATAAGATCAAATTCGTTAGGCAATATGCTTCCTATTTACGGTTCTGGTACTTTTGAACTTCAGCGGTACGCACTGTAGCCGCAAGGCGGTCCAGCACGCCATTCACAAATTTAAATCCGTCTGTACCACCAAAGTCTTTAGCCAGCTCTACGGCTTCATTGATCGCCACACGATAGGGCACTTCAACGTGATGAATTAATTCGTAGCTGCCTAAAAGAAGAATTCCGTGCTCAATAGGTGAAAGCTCTTCGAGTGGGCGATCTACGTAGGGCATGAAACGCTCTTGTAAATCAGCGGATTCACGCATCACGCCATATAACAGTGTGCGATACCATGAAGCGTCGGCCTCGGAAAACTGCTCTTCGCTGCGAATGTGAGCATCAATCGAACCCGCCTCTTGAAGGCCATCAGCGCCACGGATAAGCCACGCATAGATGCCTTGCAGGGCAAACTCACGTGAGCGTCGCCGCGCGCTTCGGCTATTGGCACGCGACGGCGCAGCGCCGGACGGATTAGTTGTCGTCGTCAAGATTTTCTTCCTCATCGAAGTCGTCGTCTTCTGCTTCGTCGTCGTTCTCGTCTTCGTCATCTTCATCAAAGTCGGGTTCGAGCAAAGCAATAAGATTTGCCATTTCGACAGCCGCACGTGCGCAATCACGGCCTTTTTCAGCCGCACGCTCTTGTGCCTGCTCATCGGTTTCGGCGGTTAATATACCGTTAGCAACAGGCATGCCTGTATCGAGTGACACCCGCGTAATCGCAGCGGCACTTTCATTGCTAACAATTTCAAAATGATAGGTTTCGCCACGGATTACGGCGCCCAGAGCGATCAAGGCGTCAAACTCGCTGGTTTCAGCCATTTGAGCCAGAGTCAAACCGACTTCAAGTGCACCGGGCACAGAAAGCACAGTGATATCACGTACGTCTACGCCCAGGGCGACGAGTTCGGCGACACACGCCTCTTGCTGGGCGTTGCCAATTTCTTCGTTAAAGCGGGCACGTACAATACCGACGTGCAGGCCTTCGCCGTTAAGGTCTGGAAATACAATGTAGGGATTCATAATAGGCGGCTCCGGTCAGGCTTGGTGGTTAGGTTCGCTATGGTAACCCGTAATGCTAAGGGCAAAGCCCGTCATGCTGGGCATTTTTCGTGGGCGAGCAAGAAGTTTTGCTTTACCTACATTTAAATCACGCAATATCTGGGCACCGATCCCGTATGTGCGTAAATCGTAGCGGTTTTGGCGAGTTGCTTCAGGGCTAGCCGGCTGAGGCTGATTGCTTCGCGCATCGAACTGTTCAAACAGTTTTTCAGAAGAGCCTTGGCAATTCATGAGTACCATGACCCCTGATGGCGCTTGCTGAATGGTCTTAAGGGCTGACGATACTGTCCAGCTGTGATCGCTGACCTCATCGCAAAGCAAATCAAGCACAGTAGTCGGTTCGTGTACGCGCACCAAGGTCTCGACTTCGGGGTCGATTGAGCCGTGCACCAACGCCAAATGTGGCTCTCCGGACGATAAGTCGCGGTAGCCCACAGCCTGGAAATCCCCCCATGGAGTGGACATTTCACGCGTGAACAAGCGCTCGACCATGGACTCGTTTTGACTGCGATACTGAATCAGGTCGGCAATAGTACCAATTTTTAACTGGTGCTGTTTCGCGAATTCGATAAGATCCGGCAAACGAGCCATGGAACCGTCTGGTTTCAAAATTTCGCAGATAACTGCTGCTGGGGTTAAACCAGCAATTTTCGTAAGATCACACCCCGCCTCGGTGTGGCCGGCACGAACTAGCACACCACCATTTGCCGCTTTTAACGGGAAGATGTGACCTGGCTGAACCAGATCAGACGGACGCGCATCGCGGGCCACGGCTGCCCGTACCGTACGTGCACGATCAGCCGCAGAAATACCCGTTTCCACCCCTTCCGCCGCCTCAATGGAAACGGTGAAATTGGTACCAAACTTTGCACCATTACGGGTCGCCATCAAAGGCAGGTCGAGTTGGCGACAGCGCTCTTCGGTCAGTGTCAGACACACTAAACCCCGGCCATGGGTAACCATAAAGTTAATCGCCTCGGGGCTGACGAATTCAGCGGCCATGATCAGGTCGCCTTCGTTTTCACGATCTTCTTCATCAACCAGAATCACCATGCGGCCAGCACGCAGTTCGGCCACAATATCGGGAACTGACGATATATCGTAAGATTCTGCTTCGGGGAAATCGGCCGATTCTATATCACTCATGACAATCCTGCTTTATATTAGATAACCCATTTTAGCGCCTGCGGGCCCTATTCGTACAATGCGCTTGAATAACAGAGGCTGTTAAGCTGTTCAACATCGAATACTCTATCTCTGATGCCTTCACGGCAACCATTATGACCAAGAAAAGCAGCCCAATCGACGATGGCCGTCGACGCATCCAATCGATAGAAACAGGGCACACTTTGCTTGCTGCCCTGGTTGAGACCGGCACGCCCATGACGTTGCGCGACCTGGCCCACGCTGCCGGGATGAGCCCCGCAAAAGCCCACCCCTACCTGGTGAGCTTCATTAACGTAGGGCTGGTACGCCAGGACAGCAGCACCACACAATACGAATTGGGGCCTTTCGCCCTGCAAATGGGTATTGTCAGCTTACACCGCTTATCCCCGATACGCATTGCTCTGCCGCTGGTTAACGAACTGGCAACCCAAATCGGACATACCCTGGCCGTTGCAGTCCTGGGATCACACGGACCTACGATGGTTCATATTACCGAAGCCAGTTACCCTGTGCACGTCAATATGCGCCCTGGCACCGTGATGTCAATGATGCATACCGCAACGGGGCATGTTTTCGCTGCATGGCTTGCTCCGAAAGTTGCTGAACATTACATACAGCGCGAATACGGGGACAAGGCTGTGGTGACCAGTATGAGTCAACCCGACCCAAAACCAACGGTGTGGACACAAAAGCTGGAACAGGTTCGTGAGCAAGGTATGGCCAAGGCACTTGGAAACCCCTTGCCAGGCATAGATGCGCTCTCGGTACCTGTATTTGATCATACCGCCAGTCTGGTGCTGGCGATTACCAGTCTGGGCCCCAGCTCGTTATTTGATGCTTCAACAAACGGTCCCATTGCCCGGGCCTTAAGCCAGTGCGCCAGAAACGTCTCCACACAGCTGGGTTTCAAAAGCTAGGGCTGCACTGCTGACGATAGGCTATTCTTAGCAGTCACACCCCCTCCACCTAAAAGATAGATAACTACTCAAAGTGCTAGAACGCGAACTCAAGCTTTATATTCCCGGAAATTCGATGGCTGCGCTGAAGCAGCGTATGGCGACGCTGAACCCGCAGTCTCATACCTTGCGGGCTACCTACTATGACACTCCGGATCGTGCCCTGGCGCATGCTAAGGCAGCACTACGAGTGCGGCTTGAGAACGACGTCTGGGTGCAGACATTGAAAATGGCTGGGCCAGACGAGCTATCCAAGATCGAGCTGAACCATAACTTAAGCCACCAAGCGCTAGAACTTGAAAAATTCAAAAATGGCCCCGCTTACCCTTTAATTAAAAGTGTAGCGCGTGAGCTGCAGCCTCGTTATCAAACCTGCGTGGCAAGACAGACAGCACGCGTCAAAGTGGGTGAATCGCTTGTCGAAATCGCCCTGGACGAGGGTGTCATCAAAGCTGGAAACAGCGAGTTATCGATTAGCGAAATTGAGTTTGAACTGATTTCGGGGCCAGTAGACGCCCTTTTCGAGATTGGCGAGGCGTGGCTGACAGATTTTCAGTTGATTCTTGAACTGAGGAGCAAGTCAGAGCGTGGAGATGCGCTGGCGAAGTTCTGCGCACGCGAGTCCTTAGATGCCGACATGACTCCTGCTGAGGCGCTTGCTCGTAGACCCTACCGTCTGAATACGATGTCCTTGGTTCACTCTGTAACGATGCAGGACTGTTACGCAAATAGTGCGAGTGCCTACTTAACTCAAGTAATACGCAATGCTGCGTTTTTAAGCGGTATTGATAATATCCGCGCCTCTGCAGGGCAACAAGCCTCTTACCTGGCCTTAATGCGTGTGGGAATGAGACGTTTGCGTTCGTGTCGCCGCCTCTTTAGGCCCTGGATGACCCATAGCGAGAAAAATCTTGCAAAAAGCTACGCTACTATTTTTCCGAATTTGGAGAGGCACGCGACGACGATCTTTTATTGCTGGAGGTTTTCCCCAAACTGAAAAAAGGTGGGCTAACGAACACCGATTCGTTAGTCTTGCCACAACGAGCAAACTTTGAGCCCAGGAGGCTGGCTGCCAGTGGTGATTTTCAGCTATGCCTGCTTCACAGCCTAAGACTGATCGTAACGGGACAAAGTATTGTTGAGGGCGCACCACGCGAACCAGAGCTGTATCCGATACTTCATGGTCTCTTAGAACAGCAACTGGCAAGTATACGTGTTGCCAGCGCCTCTTTTGGAGACCTTAGTCATCGACGCCAGCACCGTTTAAGAAACTGGATTAAAACCTTGCGCTACTGCCTGGAGTTTTTAGGTACCCGAAGCCATCGTCCTTTATATAACTTGCTGCGTGAAGCCCAGCGTGCATTAGGTAAAGTCACCGACATGGATGTAGCGATCACGTGGTGTCGCGACTCGATTACTGAGCCGGAGCAACGCGGATATGCCCTAGGCTGGCTTCAGGCGACGCGCGACTACAAAGCCAGGCAGGCAGCAAAAATATTGAAAGAACTCGTCAACACCCACTATCCTAGCTATCCTGCCCCCACAGCAATAGCTGCGTTGAAAAGCAAGTAGCAACAGAAGGCTAATCGCCCACCAGGGCAGAGGCAAACTCGGCAGCGACGAAGGGCTGCAGATCATGTATGCCCTCGCCCACCCCAATCCAATAGACGGGTACAGGCCTGACCCCTTGACTACCCGCCGCTACGGCGGCGAGCGTGCCCCTTTTGCTGTACCGTCCAGCTTGGTTACCACCAGGCCAGTAAGGCCGATAGCCGCATCAAAGGCCTTGATTTGCGACAGGGCGTTTTGACCTGTATTACCATCAACCACTAACAACACTTCATGTGGAGCGTCACCGTCAGCTTTGGCGGTAACCCGCTTGATCTTCTTGAGCTCTTCCATTAAATGCAGCTGTGTAGGCAGGCGTCCGGCCGTATCAACCATTACAACGCCCATGCCCCGTGCTTTTCCAGCATTAACTGCATCGAATGCTACCGCAGCAGGGTCTCCGCCCTCTTGAGCAATGACGGCCACATTGTTTCGTGCCCCCCATTCAACCAGCTGCTCGCGTGCCGCCGCCCGGAACGTGTCACCTGCAGCCAGCAAAACAGAAGCCCCCTGGGCCTGGAAAGCATTGGCCAGTTTCCCGATAGAAGTGGTTTTACCGGCCCCATTGACCCCTGCGATCATGACCACCAAAGGAGCAGTCCGTTTAAGGTCAAAGTTTTTTTCAAGTGGACGCAAATGCTCGGCCAACACTTCTTTCAGGGCTGCCCTGACTTGCGCACCATCGTTCAGCTTCTCTTTGCGCACACGCGCACGCAAGGCCGTCAATAATTTATCGGTGGCCTCAACCCCTGCGTCTGACATAATCAGTGCGGTCTCAAGCTCTTCGAATAAATCTTCATCGACGGTAACGCCAACGAAAATGCCACCAATGCTTTGACCCGTGCGCGACAAACCTTTACGTAAACGGCTCAACCAGGAGCCTTTAGGCTGAGATTCCGGGGCGGGCTCTGAAGACGCAATCATGCCGGATGGTACGCCGGCAATGGGTGCTGCCGGCTCTGGCGTGGTTGTGGTGGCTGGTGGCTCGGGCAGCGCCGTTAACGCCTCCAGGGTATCTGCGGCAGGCGATAATGACTCGGTCCTGCTGATCTCTGTGAAGATATCATCGGTGCTGTCGAGATTCTCGAGCTTTGCAAGAGCTTGTCGATTGACATCAGGCGAAACCTGACCTGCGACCGGCAGGGCCGTCGCGGATGCGGGTGCGACAGGCGTCTGTGCGGCAGCAACACTTTTGTTCGGCTCGGCAGACGAAATTGTGGCAGACTCTATGCTGCTTGCCGGAGAGGGCTGCGTCGCTGCAGTGTCGGTCTCGACCTGAAGGGGCTGCGGATCTACCGCTACGCGGTTTTCTTCCGCAACGTCGTCTTTAGACGCTTTCTTTCTTTTAAAAAAACTGAACATACAATTTAGGTTAAGCCATAATTTGGTTGGTTCACGCCATCGCCCAACATAAGCGCGCATGAAAAAACACACTATCCGTATTGTAGGCGGTGATTACCGCCGTACACCCCTTATTGTCACCGATGCTGAGGGACTTAGGCCAACTCCTGACCGGGTTCGAGAAACTTTATTTAACTGGTTACGCCACTTTTGGGAGGGCAACTTTTCTGACAAGCGCGTACTGGATCTATTCGCAGGCTCAGGCGCACTTGGCTTCGAGGCAGCTTCACACGGTGTCGCCCATGTGCAAATGGTGGAAAACAATAAACAAGCGGTAGCCGCGTTACGCTCAGTTCGAAACAAACTGGGAGCAGATACTGTCCGCATCCATGACGGAGACGCCCTTCACGTGTTGCAACGCACCGAAGCTCCTTACGACCTGATCTTTATTGATCCGCCTTTTGGTAAAAACTGGCTTGATAAAGTGTGGCCAATTTTACCCATGGTACTTGCACCCGACGCCTTAATCTATGTAGAGTCTGAAGTTAAGGTAGAAACACCACCCCACTTTGAACTAGAACGTGAACAACGTGCGGGACACGTATATTTCCACTTATTTAGATTTGCTGCAACGCAAGAAACAGACAATAATGCGTGACTTTACTAATTAAGTCAGTTTTACACCTGATCCTCGTCTGCTACTTTTGCCTAATAGCGCGGAACCCAAATGATTACTGCCGTATACCCTGGTACCTTTGACCCATTAACACGTGGCCATGAAGACTTAGTGAGACGTGCTGCGAATTTATTCGATCGCGTCGTCGTGGGCGTTGCACACAGCCAAGCAAAAAAACCTTTCTTTTCGGTCGCAGAGCGTGTCGAGATTGCAAATGAAGTGCTCGGCCATTATCCCAATGTGGAAGTACAAAGCTTTGGCGGACTGCTCAAGGACTTTGCGCGAGAACAAAACGCTCGCGTCATTGTACGCGGCTTACGGGCAGTATCTGATTTTGAGTATGAGTTTCAAATGGCAGGCATGAATCGACATTTGCTGCCTGAGGTTGAAACCTTGTTCATGACTCCATCAGACCAGTACCAGTTTATATCCGGCACTATTGTGCGCGAAATAGCAATCCTGGGTGGCGACGTAAGTAAATTCGTCTTCCCCTCAGTTGAGCGCTGGTTACTAAGCAAGGCCAAAGCCCTGCGCGAACAACAAGAACAGAGCTCAGAGGGTTAATCGACCAAGTCCGCTCATTGGGTATTACACTCTGTGAATGACTAAGCTCTTATTACAACGGTAATTATCATGGCTCTACACATTACTGAAGAATGCATTAACTGCGACGTATGCGAGCCACAGTGCCCAAACACAGCCATTTACATGGGCGAGGAAATCTACGAGATAAACCCTTCGCTATGTACCGAATGTGTTGGTCATTTCGATGAGCCGCAATGCGTCGTTTTCTGTCCGGTTGAATGTATTGAAATACATCCTGATCATCAAGAAGATAACGCCGCACTAACGGCTAAATATCATAAGCTTACCGCTGTCAAAGCCTAATGCTTCACCATCAGCTGCTCAGCGTTCAGGGGCTACGATACCCAGTAAGTCCCTGATGGTTTCGCCTAAAGAGCGATCACTAATGCTGATGTTCTGCGCAGCCTCCGCGGCGGGATCCTCGGGGCCCAAAAGTTCATCCGTGCCGGAGCTTTGATTTGCAAGCTTATCCAGCAATCCGTTTTCCAGCGCTTGTTTTACAGAAGGCGTATTCACGCTCTCCCACTCAACGCGGTGATGAGGATGCGCTAGCGGCCCCGTCACCTGTATGGGCACTGTCACCCCCACCAACTCAGCAATCGTAAGGTCCCGTGTTACTTCCCGGGCCTTCTGCAAGCGCAACTGAAGCGTAAGATCTAACTGCCGGTTAACGAGATCAATGTAAGCTGGCTTGGCCGTGCTGATGCGAAGACGAGGCGTCGTAGCAACAAGCGTACTGAACTCAAGCTGGCCGTTGGTGATAGCTGACTGCAGGCTTAGGGCCGCAAAATCAGTCAGTTGCTGTGGATCGAACTCGAGTCCTAACGGAGGTAGCTGAGGACCGAAGGCATTTTTAGCCACATTTAAAATATTACGCAGACCCTGTTCGACATTTAAACCGTACACACTGCCATTGGTCGCATCCAGGTTAAAACTGCCATTCAGTCCGCTTAACCACGCGGCTGGAGTATGACCGCCAGTGGTCAGCCTGAGTGCTATATCACTTTTACCGCTCGCGCGCATCTGACCGAAGCTATCTTGCAGTAACTCACCTATTTCAATGCCATAGCCATTGACGGCAGCACGCAGTGTGTTGTTCTGACTCAGACGTAACTCGCCGTTCATTTGCCCTTGATAAAACGCGGGACTCTGAAGCTTTACCCGCAAATCGCCAGCGTCAAGCACCAGGCCTGCGTTCATGTCGTCAAGACGGAAGCCTCCCATGCGCACATTTTCAAATTTCGCCTTGCCGTTGATATCAAGCATCGCCAGGGGAGAAAAATCAAACACAGGACCTGCGACTGGTCCCACAAACTCGGGAGACTCGTTAGAGTCTTCGGACTCGGCAGCCGCCGCTTGACGGCGTAAAGCCCGTACTTCTACCGAGGGGATCCAGGCCGAAGCATCCACGTGTTTAGCCAGTAAATCCAGTGTCAGAGTGGGACGCTTCAAATAGTCGTATATCCCCGATACCACCACCTCCCCTTCCCCGCTCTTGAGCTTCAGATCGCCATCCCACTCGCGTTGACGCAAATGCCAGGTCGTGTCGCCCTCGACATCTGCGTCTGCACGGCTTTGGGACAGACCTTCATCTTCGAGGCTAAGCTTGCCGGCAATATTATCCCATTGCAGCTGATGACTATCACGGTTCCAGTGCAGCGGGCTGCTGACTTTTAATTGCCAGGCCTGACTGGGACGTTTAACCACACCTTCCAGACTGAAGTTTTCTGCACGCAGATCTGAGATAGAGCCATTAACCCCTGTGATATTAAGGCTTATGCCCATTACATTCTGGTCGCTTAACTTGGCGCTGCCGACTATAGGTTCGGCCTCGGCCAGGTCAGGAGTCAGCACCAGACGGGGAACGTCCAGCGCGACATCCAGGGCAGTGTCGCTCATGTTGCCGGAACCCCGTATCACGAGCTTCTGAAAATCAAGGGTATCGCTGCTTCGTCCGTAATTTAAGCTGGGAGTAGTCACAGAGAACTGTACATCGCTTATTGGGTTTGCACCTTTAAGCTCACCCTGCGTAGTAAGTTCAAGCGATCTGGCACGTACTAAGCTGGCGGCAGGCTCATATTCGATATTACCTCGCAACTGCATGGCTGTTGCCGTGTAATCGGCTAAGTCACCGACTAATTGTGCGCTCAGGCGCTGAGCTGAATAACTGTCGTTATACGGATCAAGCTTTACCAGCGCTTGCCCTTCGAGCTGCGCATCGGCAATGGGGTAATCGCCTTGCAAACTGCCTTTAAAAGCCACATCAAAAGGTTGGCCAAAGGTCATGCGACCCGTATTCACTTCCAGATTTACCACTCTGGCGATGGTATCGTTCGTTTTATCGTAAAAATGAATCTCGCCTTCCTTGAAATCCAGGCCGGCAATATCAATCTGGAAGTCGGTATCCCGTGCGTCAGGCATCACTACCGCTTTCAGTGAGGCTCCAGCCGAAGGCTTGGCCTCGTCAGCCTGTATAAGCGCGGCGTCAGCTGCCTGTGCCGACTTGATGGGACTGAACTGACTGGCCCGGTTCGCAATAACTGGCGCCCCTTGCTCAGCCGAGCGCTGCAGCAAATCAGTAAAGTTGAAACTGCCATCGCCCTCGCGCACAATCCATGCCTTGAAACCCCGCAGCGCGACGTGATCAACCACAAACCGGTTAGACATCAGCGGCCATATAGCGACTGCAAATCTGGCGCTTTCTATAGACGCAAAAGGGTCGTCGGAAAACCGATCTGACAAAGCGACGGAATCAACTGCCAAGCCGATACGGGGAAACAACGAAAGTTCAATATCGCCGTTTATCGTCAACTTGCGCTGATAGCGCTCGTACACAATTTCTTCCAACTTATTTTTATAAGCGTTTGGATCAAAAGTCAGCAAGAAAATTGCGGCACCAACCAATGCCACAATAAACAACCCTACCAGGCTAAATAGCCCGCGCTTAAACCATACTTTCATTGGGCCCTCAAGAAACCAAAGAGGGAGCGCACCGACACCCGCTACGCTCGCAATGCTGAATGCTACATCAACTCGTTGTACTATGCGCAATGCATGCTAAAAATGTGCACTCCTTGCGATAGGCAGGCATTAAGCTATGCTTTTTCGCCACCCCTAATAACTAAAAGAAATATTAAAATGGCATTATTGTCTACCGTGGGCGGTACCGGCCCATTACGATTCACTTAACAATATTGCCATTACACAGACAAACCAGACAGAGACTTACATCACTATGAAACTTGAAACCTTAGCGATTCACGCTGGATACTCCCCAGATCCCACAACTAAAGCCGTAGCCGTACCAATCTATCAAACTACAGCGTACGCCTTTGACAGCACGCAGCATGGTGCTGACCTATTCGACTTGAAAGTCCCTGGGAATATCTACACACGCATCATGAATCCCACCAATGCGGTGCTGGAAGAGCGCGTTGCCGCCTTAGAAGGCGGTGTTGCCGCTCTGGCAGTCGCGTCCGGCATGGCAGCCATTACCTATGCTATACAAACGATAGCCCAAGCTGGCGACAACATTGTTTCGGTTAGTAAGCTGTATGGCGGTACGTACAATCTGTTTGCCCACACATTTCCGCGCCAGGGCATTAATGTCAAGTTTGCCCCTCATGATGACATAGCAAAACTTGAAGCGCTAATCGACGAAAACACACGCGCCGTCTTTTGTGAAACCATTGGAAATCCCGGCGGGAACCTGATCGACTTGCAAGCGTTGGCAGATGCAGCGCACCGTCATGGCGTACCGCTTATTGTTGACAACACCGTTGCCTCGCCTGCTTTGTGCCGCCCGTTTGAACACGGCGCTGACATCGTGGTGCATTCGCTCACCAAATACCTGGGCGGACACGGCACCACAATTGGGGGTGCCGTCGTTGACTCAGGGAAATTCCCCTGGGCCGAGCATAAAGAACGCTTTCCGATACTCAATGAGCCCGACCCCTCTTATCATGGTGTGGTGTACACCGAGGCCTTTGGTCCCGCTGCGTTTATTGGACGTTGTCGCGTGGTGCCCTTACGTAATACTGGCGCTGCGTTGTCGCCCTTCAATGCGTTCCAAATCCTGCAAGGCATAGAAACCTTGGCGTTACGCATGGAGCGCCACACCGAGAATGCGCTCAAAGTCGCGCAGTACTTAAAAACGCACGAGCTGGTCAATTGGGTGCAGTATGCAGGCCTGGAGGATCATCCGGAACACGAACTGGCCAAGAAGTACATGGGTGGAAAACCCGCTGCAATTCTGAGTTTCGGCCTTAAAGGTGGCCGCGAAAATGGCGCCAGGTTTATTGATGCGTTGCAGCTAATTACACGGCTCGTCAACATCGGCGATGCTAAGTCGCTGGCATGTCACCCTGCCACCACCACTCACCGCCAGCTAAACGAAGAAGAACTGGAAGCGGCTGGCGTCAAACTGGATATGGTTCGTTTATCGATTGGTATCGAACACATTGACGACATCTTGGCCGACCTGGAACAAGCGCTGTCTGCCAGCAAATAAAAGCCTATCCCCATCGGACTGGGCGCTTAACCCTTATTAAGCTAAAAGCCCAGTCCTGCTGAACTGCCCTCTGGAAGTCTGACTTCCATCTATGGTCAAAAAGCTTTAGTTAGGAAGCGAATTCTTATTCGCCCAGCTTTAGCACAGATTCCAGCAGAGCCTGGGTGTCGAGTGATTTCATATCGCCAGTGGCTCCTACGGCGCGCATCAGAATTGGCAGCAGAGTCGGCAAATGAGACAACACTTGTTTTGAGCTAAGTCCGCTATGCTCGGCCATGTCGCTGATCATCGGTGTACCCAGGACTGACTGAAGCTGATCCGCATTAACGGGGAGGCTCTCTTCGCGGCTCATCCACGATGACACTACCGTCGCCAAACCGCCCTGATTAAAGGCAGCCACCAGGCCAGCCACGCCGCCGGGGTAGCCTTTTACCGCAGACACCAGCGCCGGAACAAGGCTTGCACGCTCTTGCTGCACCGGGCTAAAGGCAGTTGAAGCCACAGTCTTGAGGGAATTAAAGATACTCATTTTTTGCTCCACAGGCATCAAAGTTAGCTATTTAGATAATTGTGCCTTGCTTCGCAAGCAAAGGGGCAAAACAAATGCAAACAGGTGTTGCCATGGCAGCACCTGCCACCGTCAGTCAGGCGCCGTTAGTCTCCGAATTGTATACCTTGGGCCAAAGGCAAAGCACGCGAGTAGTTTATGGTATTGGTCGCTCTGCGCATATAGAGCTTCCATGCATCCGACCCGGACTCCCTGCCGCCGCCTGTTTCTTTCTCGCCCCCAAAAGCTCCGCCTATTTCAGCCCCTGAGGTCCCGATGTTCACATTGGCAATGCCGCAATCGGATCCCTCTGTTCCCAGAAAACGTTCTGCTTCGCGAACATCGTTGCTGAAAATCGCGGACGACAAGCCTTGAGGCACATCATTCTGCATCTGGATCGCATCGTCAAACTCTGCGTAAGGCATCACATACAGAATAGGAGCAAAGGTTTCATGACGCACGATTTCGGTTTGTGCAGGCATTTGCACCAAGGCAGGTTTTACATAGTAAGCATCCGGAAAGTCCTCGGTTAACAAGCGTTCGCCTCCATACACTTTACCCCCTTGATCGACGGCAGCTTTTAGCGCCACTTGCATCGCCTCAAAAGAAGCCTGGTCAATTAACGGGCCGACCAGCGTGGTGCTGTCCAGAGGATTACCGACTGGAGCGCTGTCGTAGGCTTTGAGCAAACGCGAAACAAGCTCATCCGCAATGCTCTCATGAGCAATAACACGCCTGGTTGAGGTGCAACGCTGCCCTGCTGTGCCAATGGCCCCAAAGAGAATACCGCGTACAGCCAGATCAAGATCAGCCGAGTCACTGACAAGGATCGCATTGTTACCGCCCAGCTCAAGCAGGCTGCGACCAAATCGTGCAGCGACACGTGGCCCCACTATGCGTCCCATACGGGTAGAACCAGTGGCTGAAACGAGCGCAACATCGGGATGATCTACCATTGCTTCCCCTAGCTCATGCCCTCCAACCATGACTTGTGACAAAGCAGGGGAGCATCTCCGAAGCGTTGAAGGGCCCGCTCAAACAAAGCCTGACACGCCAGCGCCGTCAACGGTGATTTTTCTGAAGGCTTCCAAACCACGGCATTGCCGCACACTAATGCCAATGTGGTATTCCAGGACCATACAGCTACCGGAAAGTTGAAAGCGGAAATCACCCCAACCACCCCCAGCGGATGCCATGTTTCCATCATGCGATGCCCGGGGCGCTCTGAAGCGATGGTCAAGCCATAAAGCTGACGCGACAGACCGACGGCAAAGTCACAAATATCGATCATTTCCTGAACCTCTCCCGCACCTTCGGCCAAAATCTTGCCCGCTTCTACAGACACAAGACGACCCAGTTTTTCTTTCTCCTCGCGCAACACCTCACCAAAAATACGCACCAGCTCACCACGGCGCGGCGCAGGAACGGAGCGCCAACCCAGATGGGCCTGTTTAGCGGCCTGAATCGCTTCAGCCATGTCGCCAGGCCCTTGCTCGACAACAGTCGCTATACGTTTTCCATCGATAGGCGAATGCACTTCCAGCGTTCCGTCACGCAACCTCGCCATATTAAGGCCAAGAGATTCAAGCAGTTCTGTGCTTTGCATTTTCATTCCCGAGTAATAGTGAAAAAACAGGCTGAAAGCAGCCGTTCGCTCATTGTTTTCCAATCAGAATATCATTTTCCAAATAGAAAACTTATCCCCCAAGGGAAAACACCAAGCGCTTTAATTTCGAAATATGAAAATAATGTAGCTAACTCACACGGCTTTTTGACTCACACCAAACAAACACAGAAATCGTTCCTGGAGTGTGGCTGTATGCATGAAAACCGATACGACGTAGTTATCGTAGGAGGCGCGGCCGTTGGTAGCGCAACGGCTTACTTTTTAATGTCTAATCCCGATTTTCACGGCCGCGTACTGGTAGTGGAAAAAGATCCTAGCTACCAATACTGTGCCACCACCTTATCTGCAGCCTCAATCAGACACCAGTTTTCCACCCCCGAAAATATACGGATGTCCTTATTTGGCACAGAGTTCTTGCGTGCTTTCGCAAGAAGAATGGCAGTCAACGGTGACACTCCTGATCCCGCCTTCGTTGAAGGGGGTATCTATTTCTTGCTACACCTGGGGGCGGCTCGGTATTGCAATCCAACGTACGCGTCCAGCAACAGGAAGGCGCAGATATTGAACTGCTAAGCGTAAAACAATTGAAGCAACGCTATCCATGGATGAATACCTCGGGTTTAGCAGGAGGAGCCTTAGGAGTGAGTGGTGAGGGGTGGCTAGATGCTTACGGCATGATGCAGGGCATGCGACGCAAAGCCATAGCTTTAGGTGCTACTTACTGTTCGGCCAGTGTCGCAGGACTATTGCATGAGGGCGACACCATCAAGGGGGTCAGCTTATGCAATGGAGAGCAGGTGCATGCTTCTACCGTCATTAACGCTGCAGGCACCGGTGCTAAAACGCTAAGCGCCTCGGTGGGAATCGAGCTACCCGTTGAGTCTCGTAAGCGCAGCGTGTTTTATTTCAAGTCGCCAGCCGCTCTCAAGAACTGCCCCATGGTCATCGACCCATCAGGTGCGTATTTCAGGCCCGAGGGCGAGGGCTTTATTACTGGCATATCACCCGAAGTCGACGACGACCCCGAATGCTATGACTACGACGTACAGCATGAGCTTTTTGAAAATCTCTTGTGGCCCTTATTAGCTGAACGGGTGCCGGGTTTCGAAGCTCTGCGGCTGCAACGAAGCTGGGCTGGTCATTACGACATGAACCTGATTGACCAGAACGTCATTATTGGTGAACACCCCGCTATCAAGAACCTGCTCTTTGCCAATGGTTTTAGCGGCCACGGTATGCAACAAGCGCCCGCGGTAGGCCGGGCGCTTAGCGAATTGATTGTGTATCACGCCTTCAAAACCCTGGACTTATCGCGTCTGGGCTGGAATCGCATTATTGAACAGCGGCCTTTAATCGAGCAAAACGTAGTCTGAGGCCGTCGACTGTGCTGCACGTAACTCAACAATTAATTTAGCGCTCAGCACTACTACCTTTACCAAGCACTACCCCACCGTCAGGAGACAATTATGGAAAAGCGTTTTGGTTTACGGCTACTTGCCCTTGGACTGAGCATGGCAATGCCTTTTAGCCTGTATGCAAATGACACCGTCAAAATTGGGATTGCCGGACCCTTTACAGGCGCTAACGCCGCATTCGGTGATCAATTATGGACAGGCGCTACGGCCGCAGCAGAAGCCATTAATACGGCCGGAGGCATTGATGGAAAGCAGATTCAACTGGTCAAGGCAGACGACGCCTGCGAGCCCAAACAAGCCGTCGCCGTCGCCAACCGATTGGTGGATCAGGATAAGGTAGTGGCGGTTATTGGCCACTTCTGCTCTTCGAGCACCCTGCCTGCTTCAGAGATATACGACGAAGCCGACATTCTATCCATGGCTACGGGGTCCACCCACCCCGACGTGACAGAACGGGGCCTGCCAACGGTCACTCGCATTTGCGGCCGCGATGACCAGCAAGCCACGGTCATTGGGGACTTCATTTCCAACACGCTGAAGGCCAAACGCATTGCTGTGATTCATGACAAGGATACATACGGACGCGGCCTGGCCGAAGCCACCCGTGGAGTGATCAAAGATCTGGGAACAGAAACAGTACTTTTCGATGGCGTGACCCGTGGAGAGCGCGATTACAACGCCTTGGTCACACGCATACGTGCAGCCAATGTCGATGCCGTGTTTTTTGGCGGTCTCTATGCCGAAGCGGGCACGCTGGTGAGGCAAATCCGCGAGCAAGGCATGACCATTCCGTACATCTCTGATGACGGTATTGTGGACCCGGCTTTCGTCACTGCCGCTGGTGGAGCGCAGTATGCCAATGGCGTCTACATGGGCTTTCCCCGCGATCCGCGAAACATGGAAAGCAGCAAGCCTGTAATCGCCAAACTAGAGTCTGAAGGCAAGAAAGCTGACGGCTTTACCCTCTACGCCTACGCTGGTGTAGAGGCAGTGTCTGCCGCCATAGCCGGAGCCAAAAGCCACAGCGGCACCGAACTTGCAGAGTGGCTGCAAAACAATAGGGTCGATACCGTTTTGGGCCCCAAGGAGTGGGATAGCAAGGGCGACCTCAAAGAGCCTGATTACGTCATGTACCAATGGGATGAAGACGGTGGTTATGCCGAGCTGAACTAGGTCTCTTGTCATGACTGCGACCGCGCCGTTTCGGGCGGTCGCTAACAATCAGCTATTCGCAGTCAGGAGGCGCGTTCATGGACTTTTATATTTTCGGTCAGCAAATCGTCAATGGTCTCACCCTGGGTTCTATTTACGGATTGATCGCCGTTGGCTACACCATGGTCTACGGCATTATTGGCATGATCAACTTTGCCCATGGGGACATCTACATGGTCAGTGCCTACATTAGTGCCATCACCCTGGCAATCGCCACTTTTTTCGGTATTCAATCTGTTCCCTTCGCCTTGTTGACCACCCTGATCGTCACCATGGTAATCACGGGTTTATACGGCTGGACGATTGAGCGCGCTGTATACCGCCCCCTTACCGGTACGACTCGCCTGGCCCCGCTTATCACCGCCATCGGTGTGTCACTGGTGCTGCAAAATTATGTGCAGCTGGCGCAGGGGCCGAATGTACAAGGTGTGCCTACCCTTATTGCCAGCAGCATACGCCTGGGTGATGAGAACCATTTCATACAGATACGCGTCATGAACCTCATCATCATGGGTTTCAGCATCGCCGCTATGGCGGGACTGACCTGGCTGATACATGGAACCAGCCTGGGCAGGCAATGCCGGGCCGTACAGCAAGACCGGAAAATGGCAACCATTCTTGGTGTCAATACAGCACGTATTGTGTCGATGGTGTTCGTCATGGGCTCGGTACTTGCCGCCATCGCTGGTGTGCTGGTGACCATGAACTATGGCTCTTTTGACTTTTACGTTGGCTTTATCATCGGCATCAAGGCTTTTAGTGCGGCGGTGCTTGGCGGCATCGGTTCACTGCCCGGCGCTATGCTGGGTGGTTTATTACTGGGTGTGCTGGAGTCGTTATTCGCCGGCTTCATTAGTAGCGACTACAAAGACGTGTTTGCCTTTGGAGTACTGGTAGCGGTGCTGATCTTTAAGCCCAGTGGCCTATTGGGCCGGCCTGCTGTGGAAAAGGTGTGATATGAGTACAAACACTCTGTACAGGCCAGCGCCAAGGAAGGGCATTTCTTGGGGACATTGTTTAAAAGATGCATTGATCGCCGGCGTCATTGCCTTGGTCGTGCTGGGTCCTATCACCAATATAGTATTAAAACAGTATGACTTCAGTTTTGTGCCCGACCGCACCCCTTTTGTGGTTAACGGGATGATCCTGGCGGTGATCGTAACCATCACCCGATTTGGTGTGGCGATCTTCAGTCAAACGTCATCCGGGTCAAATGTACTGGCGCGTTTCACTCGAAAAGACTCCTTGGGGGCCGCGGTGGAGTCGAGCCACGCTCCAACACGAACCCGTACCCTTGCTATCTTTGCGAGCAGTCTGATGCTAAGTGCATTGCTTATGCTGATGTCGTGGAAAGGGTGGATCCCCACTGGCGCAGCCTCTGCCCTGGTACTGATGATTCTGTTCGTGGTCTTCGCCTATGGAATCAGCCTGCCCAAAAGACGTGGCCAAAAAAACATCTGGAAGCTGCTGGTTCCCTTGCTGTTTATCTGCGGCTTTTTATTGCCCATCGCCCTTAACCATTTCAGTCTGCTTCCCAAGGTATGGATTAGCAATCTGACCCTGGCCCTGATCTATGTACTGTTAGGGCTGGGGCTGAACATTGTGGTGGGGATGGCTGGTCTGCTGGACCTGGGCTTCGTCGCCTTCTATGCCGTTGGCGCTTATTTTCTGGCTCTGGGATCAGAATACCTAGGTATCGGGTTTTGGACTGCCTTGCTTTTCGCGCCGATTGTCGCCGCTATAGCGGGAGCCATTCTGGGCTTTCCCGTACTGCGCATGCATGGCGACTATCTAGCCATTGTCACATTGGGCTTTGGCGAAATCATACGCCTGGTTCTCACCAACTGGTCAGAATTCACCGGTGGCCCCAACGGGGCGTCAGCGCCTGCGCCGACGTTTTTCGGCTTGGAGTTCTCACGGCGAGGCAGCGAAGGCAACCCTCCCTTTCATGAATTTTTCGGCCTGGATTATAGCGGTGATTACAAATCGCTATTTATCTATATTGTGCTGTTTGTTGTGGTGGCCATTGCGCTTCGATTTTTTAACCGCCTTCGGTACATGCCCATCGGACGCTCCTGGGAGGCCCTGCGTGAAGATGATATCGCGTGCCGGTCACTAGGCATCAATCACGTAACCATCAAGCTGGCTGCATTCATGATTGGGGCTGTTGCGGGCGGTGTCGCAGGGGTGTTCTTTGCCGCTTATCAAGGCTTTATCAACCCTACGTCGTTTAACTTTTTCGAATCGGTTCTAATATTGTCCATCGTCGTGCTTGGCGGCATGGGCTCGATGCTGGGTGTCATTATCGCAGCGCTGGTGCTTACCCTGCTGCCCGAATTCTTGCGTGATCTGGCCGACTACCGTGTATTGATGTTCGGGCTGCTCATGATTGTGATGATGATTTGGCGTCCCCACGGTCTGATTCGTGCTAAACGACCTGCTTTTGCCGGAGTCGGTCATGACTGAAGCCCAACAAGCCATTCTTGAGGTTCGCGGTTTAACGCAACGTTTTGGTGGGATTATCGCCAACAACAACATCAGCTTCGATGTGCAGCGTCACTCTGTCACCTCATTGATAGGGCCAAACGGAGCGGGAAAAACCACGGTATTCAACTGCATTACGGGGTTTTACCAGGCCAGTTCCGGATCTATTGCGCTGCACCGGGCAAATGGCCAGTGTTCGCATATCGCCGAACTGCTCACCCGCCCCTTTACGGGCGGCTCACATCAGGTAACCCGCGCAGGCATCGCTCGCACCTTTCAAAACATACGGCTTTTTAAAGACATGACCGTGCTGGAAAACCTGCTGGTAGCCCAGCATCGTCGCCTCGATAACAACCTGTGGCGCGGAATGTGGGCCACAGCATCGTTTGAGACGCACGAACAGCAGGGTGTAGAAACGGCGATGCACTGGCTGGAACGTCTGGACCTGACAGATCAGGCAAACCGGCTGGCAGGAGAACTGCCTTATGGCCGGCAACGAACGCTGGAAATTGCCAGGGCCATGTGCACCGATCCCATTTTGATTTGCCTGGATGAGCCCGCCGCTGGCCTTAACTCCATAGAAACCGAACGGCTCGCAGAGCTTATTCATCTGTTGCGAACTGAGTTTTCAGTCACCATCTTATTGATTGAACACGACATGAGCCTAGTGATGGATATTTCCGATCACATCGTCGTGCTTGATCACGGAGTCGTCATTGCCGAGGGAAAACCAGACGGAATACGCGAACATCCGGAAGTCATTACTGCCTATCTGGGAACCATAGACGAGGATGCATTATGAGCACACCGTTACTTGAACTTAAAAATGTGTGTAATGCCTACGGATCGATTCAGGTTCTGCACGATGTCAGCTTGCATGTGAATGCGGGTGAAATTGTGTGTCTGATAGGCGCCAACGGCGCTGGAAAAAGTACCCTGTTAATGAGCATCTTTAGTTCGCCGAAGATTACCCAGGGCGAAATTCTATATAACGGCGTTGATGTCGCTGCCATTGCCCCGCATCACGTGGCACGCCTTGGCATTGCCCAAGTCCCTGAAGGCAGACGCATCTTTCCGGGGATGACGGTAGAAGAAAATATACTTATTGGCACACTGCCCATCGGGATGCAGCATGCCGAGGAAGATAAAGCCGAAATATTTGCCCTGTTCCCTCGCTTGAAAGAGCGCCGAAACCAACGTGCCGGCACCTTGTCCGGTGGCGAACAGCAAATGCTTGCCATGGCTCGCGCCTTAATGGCTAGACCCGACACAATCCTGCTGGACGAACCCAGTTTAGGTTTGGCTCCCCTGATCGTCAAACAAGTATTTGAAATTCTGAAAGATATTACATCGCTGGGGAAAACGATTTTTTAGTCGAGCAAAATGCCTATCATGCGCTGAGCCTGTCGCATCGAGGCTACGTAATGACAAATGGCCGTATTGCCCTGACAGGAACCGGCAAGGAGCTTCTGGCTGATAGCACCGTTCGGGATGCCTATCTGGGAGGGAAGAAAAAGCTCTGATCTTCGTTATACACTTTGAGTCTTCTTTTCAGATTGCAACAAGGAAACCATATCGTGAGTCACCCCGATGTACAGAACAGCGAATCGGCCCTGGCAGAACGCGTGCGTTGGCTGCGTCAACAACGCGGGTGGACCTTAGAACAAGCTGGCAGAGCCTGCGTCGTTGCGACATCAAGCCTATCAAAAATCGAAAACGGACTCAGTTCGCCCACTTATGATGTGCTGCTGCGCATTGCAAAAGGATTCGGCGTCGATGTCGCAGAGCTATTTGTACCTGCCCGTGAGCACATGGGGGCTGGACGACGCACCATTGAACGGGCAGGCACTGGCGAGCTGCACGAAACACCGATGTACGAACACCGGGTATTGTGTTCGCAACTGGCCAACAAACGAATGATGCCCTTTATCACCCGTATCAAGGCGCATGCCATCGAAGACGACGAGGGCTGGAGCCGGCACGACGGCGAAGAGTTCGTCTATGTGCTTAAAGGAAGTGTTGAACTGCATACCGAGTTTTATCAGCCCGCCGTGCTGCATACCGGCGATTGTTTCTACATTGATAGCCGGATGCTGCATCGAGTGATTAACCATGCAGACATTGACGCGGAAGTCATGTGGATCAGTACCAAACCTGAGCTATGTGAATAATGAATGGAGACCTGTATGCACAACCTTCCCCTTTTACTCGACGCTGAACAAACGGCAGCAGCGTTAGCCTTTCCGGCATTGGTGGAGTCCCTGACGATAGCGGCTTCCGACTACGCTTCACAGGCTATCCTGGCTCCAACGCGCCAGGCGCTTTCGTACCCTAATGGCGCAACCATGCTGTCTATGCCAGCCACAGCAAAAGACATTGGCATACACAAGCTCGTAAACATCATGCCTGATAATCACAAACAAAACCTAGCGGTTATCCAGGGATTGGTCTGTGCCTACGACGGGCAAACGGGTGCTGCCCTGTTTGTACTAGATGGCCCAACGGTGACCGAACGCCGCACAGCTGCGGTGTCAATGCTGGGTATACGAGCGCTGTGGAATGATAGCTGCAAACATGTTGCGATCATCGGTGCCGGTGTACAAGCCATCGGTCATGCTCGAGCCGTGCATGCCTTGTATCCGGATGCCCACATTACCCTGGTAGCCAGAAACAGTGCAAAAGGAAAGCAGGCAGCAGAAAGTGTCGGCGACTGTGATATCCAGGTCAGCACAACGGTTCCCGCAGGGGCTGATGTCGTGATATGCGCGACCAGCAGCAGCACTCCGGTGTATCACGAAGCCCCCGGTCCCGGACGTCTCGTCATCGGGATGGGTGCCTATAGGCAGGATATGGCTGAAATAGCTCCCGGTGTCATTCACGGCAGCCGCCTTTACATTGATGACCCGGAATCTGGCCCGCATGAAGCGGGGGATTTTCTCCAGGCTCATGCATCATGGGACGAAGTCCACAGCATTGCGCATGCCTTGCGCTTTCCGCCCCCGCTGGACGCTGCCATGGTCTATAAAACCGTGGGCTGTGCGGCCTGGGACTTAGCCGCTGCACGCTGCGCGCGCCTGTCTCTTGGCCTGTCATAGTTGCCCAGACTCAAGTGCAAAACTATAGCTTCGGCCTCGAGCGTTTGTTAATCGCCCGCGGGCGTGGCCTTGCTTAAAAACCCGATTTTCATCCAAACAACGCGCCAGACACACGCCTGTTTTCAGGTTTAAGAACGGCAGGCCCACAAGTTTGTGACACCGCCGTCCGATAACAGATACTGCCCTAAGGAAGCGCATTGACCTTCTGTACAGAACTCATAATCGGGCGTGTATTCAGAACGCGTGAGGGCTAGGACATCAGGCGCCTTTTGTGCTGGAACATACTGGTACCAGCCCTCTTTATACTCAGCTTCAGACGCTGGCTCCATACCTGCCCCCGACCCTTTGACGCGAGCCTGGTCTATTTGTAAATAGGGCTGACCTTTGTTGTCCAGCCGTACCGAGTAAAGCTCTTCCCACCGTTGATGCTCAATCGAGTGCATCCAGGCTAAGGTAAATTTCTGAGTATCAATATGCACAACCTCAGCATCGGGCACAGCCGCAAGCTGTAAACAGATGCCCACCGCTGCGGCGCTTGCCATCATGACTGCTGAAGCCTGGTTTCTTGCCGCTTGGTGCGCAGGTAATGCCACACTAAAAACAGCACCGCAAGGGCTCCACCTATTTGATCCGATACAGGACTTGCCCACACCAAAAACACCGCGGCAATAACTACATAAAGCCGTTCAAGAATATTGACTCGACTGAACAGGAAGCCAGTGGCGCCTACTCCCCACAGAATGATGGCAATAATACATTTAATGGTGATATAGACCACTTCCCATGGGCTGCTGAAGTCTTGCATCATCAAGGCTGGACTATAAACGGCCATGTACGGAACGATAAAACCGGCAATCGCAATACGCATGGCCTGGATACTGATTTTCAGGCCTGTGGTTTTAGCTATAGGCGCCGCCGCGAAGGCAGCCAGCGCCACGGGAGGCGTGAGATCAGCCATGATGCCGAAATAGAAAACAAACATGTGTGACACAATAAGTGGCACACCCAGTTGCAGCAGGATGGGGGCCGCCAGTGAACTCGTAATGATGTAGTTGGGAATGGTGGGAATCCCCATCCCCAGCACCAGGCACGTAATCATGGTCAGGAATAACGCCAGCAGCAGATTATCTTGCCCGATAGCAATAACTTGCCCTCCGAATTCCGCAGCCACACCCGTCAAGTTGATAATGCCGATAATAACGCCCACCAAGGCGCAGGCAATGGCCACGGGCAAAGCATGCCTGGCTCCTTCGGCCAGCGAGGCAATAGATTCTCGGAGCAAATCACCATCACGGCCACGCATCAGCAAAAAGGCGGCCAGCACGGCAATAATTGCAAAAAATGTAATGACGCCGAATTTTATAAAGCCCGTGCAGGCTATACCCAGGAGCACCCAAAACAAGTACCTCAGCGCCTTATGCCCAGCGCCTTGAATGCTTGCCGCGCCAAAGATCAGAATCACAGTCAGCCCCAGGCCTACGGTGCCTGAAAACAGCGGTGTATAGCCTGAAAACAATAAAGCAACCAAGCCAATTAACGGAATTAGCAGATACCAGCGTATCTTGATCGCGGCCCACGGATCCGGGCACTGGCTCTTGGGCAGGCCCACCAATCCTTCGCGTCCGGCGACTAAGTGAACGGTCCAGAATGCAGTAAAAAAGTACAGAATGGCAGGGATGACAGCAGCTTTGACAATCTCGATATAAGGAACGTTAATTGTCTCGGCCATAATGAATGCCACCGCACCCATCACAGGCGGCATGATCTGTCCACCCATACTGGCTGTAGCCTCTACCCCGCCTGAAAAAGACGATGAGTAGCCAAAGCGTTTCATCAAAGGAATGGTGAATTGGCCGGTAGTCACAACGTTGGCAACACCAGAGCCATTGATGGTGCCCATCAATCCCGAACTTACCACCGACACCTTGGCGGGCCCCCTCGAGTATGACCTACCGTTCCCATTGCCAGGTCGCTGAACAGCGTAATCATGCCTGCTCGCTCTAAAAACGAACCAAACAAGATAAACAGAAAGATATAGGTAGAGGAAACATAAGTAGGCGTGCCATATATGCCCTCAGTACCAAAGCCCAGAGTGCTGACGATCTGGTCAAAACCGTAGCCTCGATGCGTTAGCGCCCCTGGCAAATACTCGCCAAAAAGCCCATAGAGCAGAAACAAGCCACAGATAATGGGCAAGGCAATTCCCATCATGCGACGCGTCGCTTCAAACACTAAAACGATGATCACAATACCGACCACCATATCGCCCTGGGTCATTTCACCGGCTCTGGCGGTTAAGTCAGACTCGAAAACCCAATGGTAAAAACTGAAGAGAAAACCTGCTCCACCCAAGAGCCAGGCTAAACCGGGGATGGGTCGTCCAAAAAAGTTTGGATGCAGGGTAAAGACCATCAGCAGCACGAAACCAACGTGTATCGCCCTGACGACCTGGCTGGAAATCGGACTGAATGCCGCGGTATAAACCTGAAAGACAGAAAATGCCACCGCCACCCAAAATATGGCTCTAGGTAAGGTTTCAACAGGTGGTGCTGCTTCGATAGGTGGAGCTATCTCAGTACTCATAAAGTTTCGTTTCGCTTTGCTTACAAAAATGGCAGTGTTTCTTGTTAATTAAGAAGCACTGCCTGAATCTGCCTAAATAATCAAGACAACACCCTTTATTGGATAACACCCTGCTCACGATAATAACGCTCTGCACCGGGGTGTACAGGCACAGGCATACCGTTAACAGCATTTTCCAGCTTCATGGTTTTAACGGCGTTATGCGCAGAGAATAAAGCCTCAAGATTGTCATAAAGCGCTTTGGTCATGGCATAGGCCAAGTCATCTGATACGTCCGAGTGGGTTACCAGGAAGTTAGGAATCGCAGCGGTAGGCATGTCGACGTCCTGTCCCGCGTAAGTACCGGCAGGAATCACAGCGGGCTGATAGGCCTCGTCACCCACTTTTTCCACAACCTCTGCTGGAATGGCAACCACAACAATACGGACGGAAGTAGCCAGATCGCGAATCGACGACACCCCTAATCCGGCTGACTGAAGCGTCGCGTCAAGCTGGCGGTTTTTCATAAGCTCTACGGATTCGCCGAAAGGCAAATATTCGACTTTGCTGAAATCGGCATAGCTCATGCCTGCTGCTTTTAAAATGGCACGGGCATTAAGTTCAGTTCCCGAGCGTGCTGCCCCCACCGAAATGCGTTTACCGCGTAAATCTTCCAGTGTTTTTACACCTGACTCTGCGTTAGCGACGATTTGAATGTAATTATTATAAGTAGCTGAAAGACCGCGAAGCTTATCCAGTTTCTTGGTGAAGCCCGCTTCTTCATTACCATTCCATGCATCAGAGACAGAGTCAGCCAGAGCCAGTGCCAGCTCGCCCCTTCCTGCTTGCAACAGGTTCATGTTTTCTGCCGAGGCCTTTGTTACCTGGGCAGTGGCTTTCACATTGGGGATATCGCGCGCGTAAATTTGTGACAAGGCCACACCCAAGGGATAGTAAACGCCGCTTTGCCCCCCGGTGAGAATATTCACAAACTGGGCCTTTTGTGCGATGGCAGTGCCACCGACTAGAGTGGCAACCGTTAGCGCTGTGCCCGCAAGCACTTTAATAAAACGCATATAACTTCCCTCCGAAACGATAAACAGGAATCTGTTCTTTTAGTTGTGTTGGCCTGCATTTTTGGTGTGTAGAGCACCTTTCTGCAGTCATCGGGCCAGGCCACATCCCTAAAGCCACATGCGTAACAATGCCAGATAGCGAATAAAAAACAAGCGGGGATTTCCCGAGACTCTTAGTTACGTGCTGTGTTTAGAAGCTAAGAATACTCGGAAAACAACGATTTATCTGCGCCACCAAAGCCAGAACAAAAGCAGCCCGCTGCCACACAGCGTCGCGGCTATACCCAGCAGCGTAAATAGCGGCACCCCAAAAACCGAAGGGCCAAGATTGATTAAATGAGGAGCCAGGCCCAGCGCAAATGCAGCGGTTACAACAGCAATGCATAAACGTGTTGCCGCCCGCTCA
Source organism: Paenalcaligenes niemegkensis (assembly GCF_022230885.1). Classification (GTDB taxonomy): domain Bacteria; phylum Pseudomonadota; class Gammaproteobacteria; order Burkholderiales; family Burkholderiaceae_B; genus Paenalcaligenes; species Paenalcaligenes niemegkensis. Next base: position 70,017 of record NZ_JAKGCT010000001.1, read on the forward strand.
AGTGATTGACCCAGATCACGCATGTGCCTTACTTCTAAATCGACCCCGACACGGCCATGACGCAAGCGATGCATCAACAAGCGCACATAACCCGGCATATCGGCGGCCAGATCATAAAACTCTGCCGCCAGGTAGGTTGCCCGACGGCGTAGCGCCCGCGGCGAATACTGGCGCGTCATTTGCGATTGCACCAGCGGTTGCGCCACCGCGACGATATCAAGCGTAGGATCCATACGCAGCAATACGCCATCCGCAGTGATGAATGCCTTAAACAACAAGCTTAGGTCGGTGGGCAACGCGATATGCAGTTCACGTGCCAAGGACATGAAATCACTTAAGGCGTGACTGATCTTCAAAGGCTTGATCCCGTGCCTGGCCAGAAAGCGCTCTGTTGCTGCATTCAGCGCCACCGGATCGCTGTCATACTGATCAGACCAGCTCAAAAGCATGCTGGCAACGCCATCGGCCCGGCCTTCTACCAAAGCGCGGAATAGAATCAACAGTTCGTGCTTTCGCCGTTCGGATAGACGCCCCACCATTCCGAAATCGATAAAACCAACGCGGTTTTCAGCCATCGCAATCATATTTCCCGGATGAGGGTCAGCATGAAATACGCCGTCCTCAAGAACCATCTGCAGTATGGCCTTAGCCCCGCGTCGGGCTAAGGCATGAGGATCCAGCCCGGCCCCACGCAATTGCTTTGCATCAATAGGCGGATAGCCCTCGATAAACTCTTGCACCAGCAATCGTTCGCTGGTCCATTCCCAGTAAATCTTGGGGATAACCACCGTTGGGTCTGATTCAAAGTTTCGTGCGACTTCATCACAATAGTGCCCTTCGCGCGCGAAATCGAGCTCGTCGCGCATTGCAGCCCCCAGATAACTTACGATTTCCAGTGGCCTGTAGCGCTTCCATTCATCACTTGACTGTTGCAACAGACGAGCAATGTGACTAAGCAGCCGCAAATCGGCTTCAATTACCGGACGCAACTTCGGCCGGCGCACTTTGAGCACAACCTGCTCCCCGCTATGCAAAGTGGCCTTATACACTTGCGCGATAGATGCCGCTGCAATGGGCTGTTCATCGAAGCTGGCAAAGACCTGATAGGGATCCCCATTCAGATCCTCGTGGATTTGCTCGAACACCAGGCTCCACGGCAGTGGTTCTACCGAACTATGCAGCTTTGCAAGCTCACCAGTCCACTCTGGCCCCAGCAAGTCGTGCCGTGTAGCCAATATTTGCCCTAACTTGATGTAAGTAGGACCCAACGCTTCAATCGCTTTACGCAGGCGCTCTGGCTGAGATAGCTCTTCATGCTGTGCATCAATACGCTGCTGACTCTGGGGCAGCAACTTGCGTAAATTTAATTGATCTACAAGGCCATCTACCCCATACCGTATGAAGATAGATGCCACATCAATTAAGCGAGTCCGGTCACGCGCCGCCACGATTGCTGTCTCTAGCATGGGAGATCCTTGGGATTGTCTTAAGCCCAAGCATAACGCATGACGAAGATCCCCTGTATGCCCTGAAACTGACGGCTAAGGGAGCGTAGCTGATAAATCAATCGAAATGGGTTTCGACGATCTGGTTGAAGGCTTCTTCAGCGCTCATGCCTGACTGCATCAGTTCGCTAATCTGGGCAGAGTATTCTTGAATGCCATTAGGCAGAAACTCCCGGTGCCCCTTGAAGTAGTTATATTTTTCTACCTCAATCGGATCAACGGCAGGACGGGCTGCAGCGCGGCTGCGGGTTGCACCACCGGTACTGCTTCGAGGCGCCCGTTTTACCGGAGGTGGTGCACTAATTGCCTGCTTTACCGCATCCAGACTAAATTCTTTCGACAAGTCATCACTGACGTTGCCGTTTTCATTCAAGGGCATCAGCAAGTTTTTGCTGTCGAATGCCATTTTAAAACCGCGGGCATTCAGCACTTGATAATTCGGTCGTTTTGCGTGTCCAGGAAACTGAAACTGAACACGATCACCGTATGATTCCATACGCTCAACAACGTCTTTTAAGAATTCGGGAGCGAGTGAACCCAGCTCGCCATTCCAACGTGTACTGCGTCTAGTGGCCAAAATAAATACTTCCCAAGTCGAGACAGACGGACAAATTCGTCTACAAAAAATTCGGAGAGTTATTGTACGCCCTCAAGGCTGTATTGGGATACCCATCGCTTTGTAAAATCGAACGCTATCCGAAAAGCGTTGCGCCCGTGCGGCAACCGCATCCAGCTGTCGTTGACGCCATTGCTGGGCCGACATCCACTGCTCCCGGCGCGGGAGTGCACCTAAGCGCACCCGCTCTTTAACCATGCTGTGATAATCATCTGCTGCGCTGAGAGCGGCTTCGTGCTCGCCCAGGGCCTGGGCGTCTGCCTGGGTCTGCACCAGTACATCCGCTACTTCAGCAAAGGCCCCTAAAACAGTCTGTTTATAAGCAAACTGGGCCGCCTCGTAGCGGTCGATGGCCGCCAAACGCTCTGCGCGCAGCGCTCCGGCATGAAAGATGGGCTGCGTAACACCGCCCACCAGGCTCCAGATTGCACCTGCTCCGGACAAGGCAGTAGACCAGTCATAGCCAGCCTGCCCCATTGATGCACTGATACTGATGGATGGAAACATATTGCCGGTGGCGACGCTTATCTCGGCTGCTGCTGCGCGCAGATCAGCCTCAGCTGCCCGGATGTCCGGCCGGTGCCGGAGCAATGCCGACGGCACCAAGAGCGGCAATTCTTGAGGAAGAGCCAGCATTTCGAAGGGAATAGCTTCGGGCGCTTCACTGGGGTTTCGACCCATTAATATCGCCTGGGCATGTCGAGTGCTGTGTAGTTCTGCGTGCAGTGGAGCCAGTTTGGCGCGAAGCACATGCAATCGCTGCTGTGTGTCGCTAAGTGCCAGGCGAGACGACGCCCCCAATGACAATTGTTGCTGCACATCGGCCAACTGAGCCTGTTCATCTTTTAGCAGGCTCATGACGATCTCAATTTGCTGATTGATGGCAGCGATACGCACAGTGGCGTTAATGAGATTGGCAACCACAGACTGACGCGCAGCCTGAAATTGCTGATGTTGAGCCTGAAGCCGTTGGGCACTGGCTTGCGCTTGGCTGCGCCGGGAGCCAAAGAGGTCAAAGTCGTAGCGTATCTGCGCCTGGCCCACAAAGGTGTTGTAGAGCGATGTGTTAGGCATATTGGGCAATGGCAGTCCCAAGTCGCGCTGCCTTGCCGCCTGTCCGCCCAGATCGACGCTGGGCAAGCGGGCCTGACGTGCCTGGGCACTGACTTGCCGCTGCGCTGCCTGCAAGTTCGCGCTTGCTGATGACAAATCCGCATTATTCGCCAAGGCTTCTTCAACCCAGCCATTCAGCACTGGAGAATTGAAGCTTGCCCACCATGAAGACAGCACCATATCGCCCAGGCTAAAGCGTTGTGCATCAATACCTTCGATCTGACGTTCAAGATCTAGCGTCTCTAAACCGTAGTGATCGGGGAGATTTATGGTTTGAGGCTCGCCTGCCGGGCCGAGGGTGCAGGCACTGAGCAACCAAGCCGCCAAGACCGGAACACCCTGAATGAAAAAAGCATGGCGACTCATGACGACACTTCCTCGCGCTCGGACGTGCTGACCTTAAATACAATCGCATACATGGCAGGCAGCACGAAAATGGTCAACAAGGTAGCGATTGTTATACCTCCCATTAACGCAGACGCCATAGGTCCGAAAAAATTGCTGCGCAGCAAAGGGATCAGGCCTAAAACCGAGGCCGCCGCAGTCAGGCTAATCGGTCTGAAACGTCGCACCGTAGCGTCAAGAATGGCGTCTCCACGCTGATGGCCGGCCTGTATATCCTGTTCAATCTGATCAAGCAAAATAACCGAATTGCGCATGATAATTCCAAACATGGCGATCACGCCCAGCATCGCCACAAACCCAAAAGGCTGTCCGAACAGCAACAAGGTTATCGCAACCCCGATAAGGCCCAGCGGTGCAGTGACAATGACCAGCAGGACACGCGTGATACTTTGCAACTGGATCATCAAAAACGAAAAGACAGCAATCACCATGATCAATAGCTGGGCGACAATAGAGCGCTGTGCCTTTGCACTTTCTTCTACCGCTCCGCCCACTTCTATAACGTAGCCTACGGGCAGTTCTGCACGCAGTGCATCCAGCTTAGGACGCAACTCATTGGTTAGCGTAATTCCTTCGACTCCAGCCTCGACATCGGATCTGACGGTAATGGTAGGCAGACGATTCCGCTCCCAGATCACACCATACTCAAGCACGGGAACAAAGGTGCCCAGGCTCGCCAACGGCACAGCTCCCTGGGCCGTTGGGATGGACAAAGCAAGCAGACGCGAGGGCTCATTACGATCAGCTTCGGGTGCGCGCAGCTTAACGGCAATACGCTTATCGCCTTCCTGAAACTCGCTGACATCTACACCCTCTATATTCATGGCAAGAAATCCGGCTACGTCCTTAGCCGTCAAGCCTGAAGCACTGACTGCCTCGTGGTCGAGCTCAAACCGCAACGACCGGGCTCCGGGCTCATCCCAGTCAAACTGCACATTTCTCGCCGCCGAATGGCCCCGGACAAGCTCAGACACCTTTAATGCCCATTCTCGTACCTGCGAAATATCGTCACCACTGACGCGCAACTGTAAGGGGTACCCCACTGGAGGCCCCATCTCCAGACGCGATAAACGAGTACGTACAGCAGAGAACTCGGTCTCCAACAACGGCTCCAGCCAATCGGCCAATTGTTCACGGTCTGCCAATGACGCCGTTGTGATGACAAGCTGGGCCAGATTGGGTTGGGGCAACTGCTCATCAAGCGGCAAATAAAACCGTGGAGCACCGGTACCAACAAAACTTAGCCAATGACGAATTTCGGGGCGGTTCTTGATCATCGCATCCAGTCGCTCTACTTCGGCTGCAGTTGCATGAATGGAAGCACTTTCCGGGAGGCGTAAATCCACGATTAGCTCAGGGCGGTCTGATTCCGGGAAAAACTGTTGGGGTATAAAGCGAAAGGCAAAGAGCGACAACGCAAACAACATCAGAGTAATTGCCAAAACCCCCACCTTATGATCGACGCACCACAGTAAGTATCCCCGCAGGCGACGGTAGAAACGCGTGTCGTAAATATTTATTTCGGTTGATTTATGAGAAAACAAGTCAGTCCCGGGCCGGGGCTTTCTACGCAAGAGGTAGTAACCCAATAGAGGGATAAGCAAGATCGCGACTATCCACGAGACCAGCAACGAGATGGTTGAAACTTCAAATATTGAGCGCGTATATTCGCCCGTACTGGATTTTGCCAGAGCAATAGGCAAGAAACCGGCAATAGTGACGAAAGTGCCTGTCAACATGGGAAACGCCGTACTTGTAAAAGCAAACGCGGCCGCACGCGCCCGATCCCAGCCCTGGTCCAGTTTGACTGCCATCATTTCAATGGCAAGAATGGCATCATCCACCAATAAGCCCAAAGCCAGCACCAGTGTCCCCAGCGAGACTTTATGCAGCCCTATACCCAGCCAGTGCATGAGCAAGGCCGTTAATGCCAGAACCACCGGAATCGAAATCACAACAATCATCCCCGTGCGCAGCCCCAGCGATACCAGGCACACGAGCAATACAATGACGACCGCCTCGGCCACTGCACGTAAGAACTCATCCACTGAGCTGGAAACGGCTTCGGGCATGCTGGCGACTTCGTCAAGGGCGAGCCCCATCTTCAGCCCCTGCTGCAACCCCACGATGACGCTATCCAGTTTTTTTCCAAGGGCCACAACGTCATGCCCCTGGCTCGCGGTGATGCCAATCCCCAGGACAGGCGTCCCGTTTGCCCTAAGGAAAGGGTCTGGCGGATCGCTGTAACCACGCTCAATATGCGCGATGCTACCCAGCATGATTGGCTTGCCATCGACGTCAAGGTATGTATTGGCAATGGCTTCCACCGAGGCATATTGTCCCGTAGTACGTACAAAGATCCGATCGGTTGCGGTGTTGATAACGCCAGCCGACTGTACCGCATTCTGCTCAGTAATCGCTTTGGCGATATCTGCCGGGCTGATCGCAAGGCTTGCCATCATGGAGTTCGAAATTTCTACCGTGATACGTTCGGTTTGCTCGCCAAAGTAATCAACTTTCTCTATCCCGTCGACTCCCAGCAGCACCGTACGCAAGGTATCGGCCTCGTCTTTTAGTTCTGCCCAATCAAAACCATCACCACGCAAGGCATAAATGTTGGTGTAAACATCGCCAAACTCATCGTTAAAAAAAGGCCCTATGACATCTTTAGGCAAACGCACGGCAATATCGCCTATCTTCTTACGAACCTGATACCACTCGTCTGCCACCGCACCCGCCGGGGCCGCTTCGCTCATGGCATAAAACACCAGCGACTCGCCAGGCTTTGAGTAGCTGCGTGTGTAATAACGGTTTGGCATTTCCTGAAGTGTACGCTCGATGCGTTTGGTGACGTGCTCCTCAACCTGCAAGGCGGTGGCGCCTGGCCACATTGTTTGAATGACCATCACCCTAAAGGTAAAGGGTGGATCCTCCGACTGTGCAAGTTTAGTATAGGAATACAGACCCGCTACAGTGGCTAGAACAACAAAGAAAAACACCAGAGCCTGATGGCGTATAGCCCATGCCGATACATTAAACCGCTCGGTCAGGCGATCGGATTGACTCATGAAGCATCTTCCGCAGAAGGCAGAGTCACAGAGTATTCGTCGTGCTCTGAAAGCGTATGCACCCCTTTACTGGCGACGATATCCCCTGCCTGCAGCCCCGTGCTGACCGACACCTGCGATGCTGTGTACTCCGCTACCGTAACAGGTACCAGATCAAAGCCCTGGCGTTGATCGTTGTATCGCCAAACCGCTGTTTTAGCTTGTTGGTGATACAAAGCGGTGGCAGGTATCCATATCTGCCCTGACTCCTGCGTAGAAAATTGCCACCCTAACTGCCCGCTCATGCCCAAACGCAGCGAGTCAGGAGTATTGTGCAAACTGAACTTGGCAAGGAAGGTGCGGCCAGGCGCATCTGCCTGCGGGGCAACCTCGCGTAACGTAGCAGAAATTGGCTCGGACGTTACGGAAGGAACGACAAAGCTGAAGCTATCGCCCACCGCTAACTCGTTAACCCATGCCTGCGGCACGTGTGCGACGACGTCCACGCCCTCGGACCAGGCCAGGGAATAAACCGCTTGCCCTGCTGCCACGTTTTGTCCGGTTTGCGCATGCTCTGCTGCAACCACCCCATCCTGATCAGCTCGCAGCTGTCCATAATGTACGGTGTCTGTGGCCTGCTCGGCCTGTTTTTGTGCCTGGGTATAGGCGGCCAGCGCCTGCGCATAAAGACTTTCACTTTGCTCCAGCTGGGCTTGGGCGATAAGTTGTGATCTGGCTTGTACACGATCCCGCTTGAGCTGCGCTTCGGCACTGCCTAAACTGGTTCGGGCCGCCTTAAGCTGCGCTTGGGCGCTTTCATCAGCCAGACGCATCGACTGGGGGTCGAGTTCGGCCAGAAGATCACCCTTGCTGACTTCATCGCCCAAGGCAACAAACCGCCTGGCAATTTTGCCGTCAATTCTGAATGACAGCAGCGTTGAGTCTCGGGGTGCTACTTCAGCGGCTAACCACCGCGCGGAACTTTGTCCACTGCCACTCACTTCAACGACAGCGACCGGGCGGGGTGGGGTCTTGGACGATGGTGGCTCGCCACATGCACTTAACAAGCCTAACAATACTGTGCACACGATAAAAAATCTGCCACACATATCGCCGCTCCGGTAAAAAACTTGATTAAAGCTCAGACATTAACGTCAGGGCTGAGCTTTTTCAAGCATACTCGAAGCCACCGAGTCTCGCCTAGTGAATGGCTTTAACAAGCAAAAAAATGCCGCAACCATGAAAAGATGGTTGCGGCAAATGCTCCGCCAGGGGTTTTGCACATAGGCCGCTGGGAGCACCGGAGCACAGCAAAAAAATTGCTATAAGCATCGTTATATTATCAGGTATATAGCGGATTAGTAAACCTGGTATTTGCCGTCATACTCAAGCCGCTTGGTATATACTTAATTCGCACGCCATGAGCATGGCAGCACATTTTTACGTTTTCAGGGCGGGGCGAAAATCCCCACCGGCGGTAATGGCTTTATGCATTAGCCCGCGAGCGCTCCGCCTATGGCAGAGGTCAGCAGATTTGGTGTGATTCCAAAGCCGACGGTTATAGTCCGGATGAAAGAAAACGCACATGCCTTTAGCATCAGCTTTAGGCGAATGTCGTACGCCCTGGTTCTGGACTTTACCGTTGGACTATCCATGAATCAGACTCAAACTCAGCTTTACCCTCACGCCGCAACCCTACGCTATGCTTTTGTGCATGCACAATGGCACGAAGACATTGTTCTGCAGGCCTACAATGGCTTTGTCAGCGAAGCGCAGAAACTAGGGCTGGCCGCTACACAAATTGATGTATTTCCAGTGGCCGGCGCTTATGAAATCCCACTGCACAGTAAAAAGCTGGCACAAACCGGAAAGTACGCCAGCATTATCGCCTGTGCCCTGGTCGTAGATGGCGGTATTTATCGGCACGATTTTGTAGCGTCAACCGTCGTCGATGCCTTGATGCGGGTACAGCTTGATACTGAAACCCCTGTGTTTTCGGTAGTGCTTACGCCCCACCATTTCCACGAAGCAGGTCCCCACTACGCTTTTTTCAGTGATCACTTTGTACAAAAAGGTGCGGAAGCGGCCCGTGCCTGCTTAAACACTGCCGAAAGTCTTACGAAAATTGGCGAACTGAAGACCGCCTGATTTCAGCTTTTACCTGCAGCGCCCAAGAAGTCGTCCGGCGCTGCTCAATACATTGAATGATGACTAACGACTCTACTTCAACCTTTGTATTAGCCAGCCCGGACTCCATTCAGCTTGTTGACCACGAGCTACGGTTGCGTCTGGATGTTATTTGCCATCAAAACCCTGTAAAAGGCTGGGCACCCTTTTACCAGTTCAGCATGCAGCGTGAGGATGAGGTCGTAGGTGTCATCCACCTGCGCATTGGCGATGACCCCGCCCTGACTCATCACTTGGGTCACATCGGATACGAAGTATTCCCCAATTTTCGTGGTCACTCATACGCGCAACGTGCTTCCAAGCTTCTGCTGCCACTTGCCAGACTGAATGGAATGAAGGATCTGTGGATAACCTGTAACCCTGAGAACCTGCCTTCAAGACGAACCTGTGAAAAACTGGGTGCTCTCTATGTCAATACGGTCTCCGTTCCAGTCGGCACCGCCATGTACGCCGCCGGCGAACGATTAAAGCGTCGCTACCACATACGTTTAGTCTGACTCGCGCGTCTCTTACTATTCTATCTGTAGCCCTTTAGCACGCCTTGCAAAACTCCCGCCATCTCAATTGAGTCAAGCTCTACATTACGTTTTGCTTAATGTAGACTTGAGTTCAATCATTTTTTCCTATTGCTTAGCAACTGAATGCCAAATTTTCTGCGCCCAACACTGTTTCCTCGACATATTGCAATTCTTATACTGTTGGCTGTGGGAACCTGCTTTGCCAGTGCACATATTGCTGCACGTATTTCATTCGACAACAATACTGGCTTACTGACTGCCGTACTCGTACGGTCAGCCGTTACCGTAATGGTACTTACGGTAGTGTTAATCTGGCGGCGCCAAGCCATTCTTATCGCTAAAAGCAGCGTAGGCTGGCAACTGCTGCTGGGTCTACTGATTGCATGTCAGAGTGTCAGTATTTATTCCTCCGTTTCCCGCGTACCCGTGGGCATCGGCTTGCTCGTCGTCAATACCTTTCCCGTGTGGTTAGCCCTTATTACCTGGGCACTGGGTGGTCGCCGCCCGAGCCTGCGAGTCAGCATCATCATGGGTGGCGTTGTGATGGGCCTGTTGCTTGCCTTAGACCTCCCAGCCCGCCTGGCCGAGCCCAGCGGAGATCTGCATCAATGGCTCATCGGTATTGCTTTTGCACTGCTTGCTTCGATTTCATTCGCGTTTGGGCTGTGGATAATCGAGCACAAACTGCCCACTGTCAATGGCACAGTCCGCAGTCTATACACGATGGTGACAGTATTTGTATGTGCGATTATTGCAGGTAAAGTGGGGCTTATTCTCGGGGAATGAACTGGCCCGATGCCACCGCCGGATGGCTATCGCTAGTGGTTCTAAGCCTGCTCTATGCCGGAGCGTTTACCTTGTTGTTTATTCTTGCGCCCCGTCTGGATCTATCCCAGAACGCACCAGCCATGAATATCGAACCTATAGCGTCGTTAAGCCTGGGCTGGGCCATACTGGGCCAGGCATTAAGCACCATTCAGATAGTCGGCGGCGCGGGGGTTATCGTCGGAATTATCGCCCTGGCCTACACTAAGCAAGCTCCCAGATAGTCAGTCTGGGCGCTGCGCCCGATGGACATCGCGCAATAAGTACCATGAGAAATAAGCGCTAGATATCAGTATTCCGAGTACCGCAGCAATAACCTTAAACAAGGCACGGGCATGATCATCACGACGAGTTCCTTCGTGCTCTCGCTCAGCGAGCAGGACGCGATTGCTTAACACCTGCAATTGGCCAACAATCGGAATAAGCGCGGCGTGCAAACGTTTTAACTCCACCACGTCAAGCATTCTGCCGTCATCCCAGGGCAGCGCCGTTTCAAACCGGCTTACCACGCGTAACAGCTCGTCCAGTTCACCCAGATCAGTCAAATAACGCTTTTGGGGTCCGGTCAGCAACAAAGTCAGGCGGCTTAAGAAGATCTCATAGCGATTAAAAACGTCGTCGCCCGACACCCTATCGTCGCCTGTTTGAACGAGCAAAACCTCTGCCTTTAACCGCAGACCTTCGTGCTGCGCCTGCGTTGTTGCCCATAACATGCCTCCCCCAATGTCATCGCGAACCTCTTCCTGAATATTCACGAGCTGAATCAGGGCGTAAATCAGCAATAGCAGAAACGCAAAAATCACAGCGGCTACATAGCTATAAAGACGCCTGTAAGAGGCACCTCTTTGCTCTGATTTCATCGCGGTGGAGGCTCGGGAAGTTAACTCTGTAGTCAAGGTCGAACCCCGCTTATAGTAGAACACCAGAGATTAATGAAGCCAGAGAGCACATGACGATTTTAGTGCGAACTTTTGCTAATTATTGGTTCGCAAGCGTACTCCATAACGGGGGCTGCTTATTGCTTTGCTCTAAAGCGTCCAGATAAGCTTGGTGTTCGCCAAGCTCCGCCGGGGTCGCCAAAATGACTGGCAATTGTTCGGCATCATAGCGCTTAAGCTGAGCGGCCGCATCTTCTACGCTGATTTCATCTTCCGCACTTGTCATGACAAGGCTCTCTTGCCCCCGTGTCATGGCCAGCCAGACATCAGCAAGCAGTTCGGAATCGAGTAAGGCGCCGTGCAAGGTACGGTGAGCATTCGAGATACCGTAGCGATCACAGAGTGCGTCTAGATTATTACGCTTGCCCGGATGAAGCTCGCGGGCGAACAGCAATGAGTCGGTAACTTTTCCGCAGTAGCTGCTAAAACGATCCAAACCACATTTAGCCAGCTCGGCATCCATAAAACGCAGGTCAAACGACGCATTATGAATAATGACCTCAGCCCCTTTAATGAAGTCGATCACCTGAGAAGCAATCTGATCGAAGGTGGGATGGTCAGCCAGGAATTGCGTAGTCAAACCATGGATAGCCAAGGCTTCAGGGTCGCTATCACGGCCCGGGTTCACATACAGGTGTAAATGACGTCCGGTCAGGGTGCGATTGATCATCTCAACACCGGCCAGCTCGACTAGACGATGACCATCCGCCGGATCCAGACCTGTGGTTTCAGTATCAAAGATAATTTGACGCATAATAAGCTAAACCTTGAAGCAAGTAGTGAGCGAAAGCGCTCATTTTACGCTAAACACGCAGGCGCGCCCGGGCGGCGATAATGGTGTAGGCCACCGGCACCACAAACAAGGTCAATACCGTGCCGAACGTAAGGCCCCCGACCAGCACCCAGCCAATTTGATGCCGGCTCTCGGCCCCGGCCCCAGTGGCGTAGGCTAAAGGCAGTACCCCCAGAACCATGGCGCCGGTGGTCATCAGTATGGGGCGCAGGCGCATTTCAGACGCCCTGACAACGGCGCTGTATAGCCCTACCCCTTGCGAGCGCAACTGCGTTGCGAACTCCACGATGAGAATACCGTGCTTGGTAATAAGTCCCACCAGGGTAATCAAGCCAATCTGACTGTAGATAGACAAGGTGCCCCCGCTTAGCCACAGGGCAAGCAGTGCACCGGTCATGGAAAGAGGCACCGACAGCATAATGATCAGGGGATTGCGCCAGCTCTCGAACTGAGCTGCCAGTACCAGGTAAATAAATACCAGAGCCATCGCAAAAATGAAGTACATGCTGCCGGAAGAGTCGCGGAACTCGCGCGATTGGCCATCGAGGTCTGTCTGCACCGACGCAGGCAGCGTTTGCTGCGCTACGCTGTCCATATGCGCCAAGACTTCGCCCAGCGCATACCCCGGAGCCACTGCGGCCTGGACAATAACCGCTCTAAGCCGATTAAAGTGATTTAAAGACTGTGGAGACACGCTTTCACGAACGCTCAGAAAGCTTGATAACGGCACCATCGCCCCTGACTCGGCGCGCACGTATATATTCAGAATATCGTCAGGCCTGGAACGATCTTGTTTCTCGACCTGAACAATGACATCGTATTGTTCACCGTCTGTTTCGTAACGTGTGACTTGTCGGCCCCCGATCAGGCTTTCCAGCGTACGGCCGACTGTATCCACATTAACGCCACTGTCAGAAAGCTTGTCACGATCGATCTCAACCCGAAGTTCCGGGGTATTCAGACGCAGATCTGTATCGATATTCTGCAAGCCTGGATAGTCGGCCAGGGCGTCGGTAAACTTCTGAACAATTGCCGCTAGTTCGGAATAAGGAGCCTGGCTCATAATCACGAACTCGATAGGCTTCGAGGTGGCTCGCTGCCCCAGCGATGGCGGGTTGGTAGGAAACGCCCTGACACCGGGCAAGGCGCTGAATTTAGGCTGTAATTCGCTGGCAATTTCCTGTTGCGAACGGGTACGCTCACCCCATGGGGTTAAACGCAAAATGGCAAAGGAGTCAATGACCGTAGGAAAACCGATAATGGACTGTATGCCTTGCATCTCGGGTATCTGCGCATACATATTTTCAACCCGTTCGACGCTGTTCAAGGTGTAATCAAGCGTAGCTCCTTCTGGTGCGCTGACAACGCCGAATATCACTCCCCTGTCTTCAATGGGGGCAAGCTCGCTTTTGATGACGCTAAACAGCACAGCGCTCATGCCTGCCACCACCGCACCAAGCGCTAAAACAATGAATCGGTGACGCAAAGCCCGGAGCAGGCCGCGACGATATCGCCGGGTAACAGCTTGCAGGAGGTTTTCAATCCATTGAGACACCCTGCCAGGCTCTTTTTGCTGAACCCGCAATAGCTTCGAGCACATCATGGGGGTCAGCGTCAGGGCAACGAAGCCCGATACGCCTACCGCACCGGCCAGTGTCAGGGCGAACTCGATAAACAGGCGTCCGGTACGGCCTGTGGCAAAAGCCAGCGGCGCAAATACAGCAACCAGGGTGAGCGTCATGGCGACGACTGCTCCGCCGATTTCTTTAATACCAAGAAACGAAGCCTCAAGGCTGCTTTTACCCTCTTCAATGTGGCGATAAACGTTTTCAAGCACAACAATCGCGTCATCCACCACCAGGCCAATAGCCAGCACCATCGCAAGTAATGTGAGCGTATTGATTGAGAAACCAAAGGCATACATAATGCCAAAGGCGCCAATCAAGGAAACCGGGATCGTAACGATGGGGATCAGACTGGCCCGAAGATTGCGCAAAAAGAAAACAATAACCAGCATCACAAGCACGATAGCTTCTGCAATCGTGAGATAAACCGAACTAATTGACTCCTGGATAAAAACCGAACTGTCGTATGAGATCTGCAGCTGCATATTGCCGGGCAGGTTACGATTGATCTCTTCCACCTCGCTGCGCACTGCCTTCGAAAGGTCGAGGGGGTTCGCGGTGGACTGTTTGGTTACCCCGATGGATAAGCTGTCGTTGCCGTTAAACCGGGCCAGCACACGCTCTTCGGCGGGACCTATCCTGACATCGGCCATATCGCTCAAGCGCACTGGAAAACCATTTACCCTTGACACAATAATGGCTTTGAACTCTTCCACCGTTTGCAGATCGGTGGATGACACCACCGAGAACTCGCGCGCTTGGGACTCGATACGCCCCGCAGGAATCAACACGTTCTGCTGCCTGAGGGCGTCTTCTATATCTTGTACTGTCAACGAGTAGCCAGCCATACGTGCGCGGTCTACATAGATGCGCATAGACGGTAGCCGTTCTCCGAACACACGCACTTCAGCTGCGCCGGGCAAAACAGAAAGACGCGTTTTAACATAGCGATTGATGTAATCAGAGGCCTGAATCGGGTCATAGTCACCCATATCAACGCCCACATACACAATAGGAGTGGAGTCAGCCTCGACCTTGCTGATGATAGGCTCTTCAACCTCATCCGGTAAAAATCGGCGAGCCCGGGACACCTTGTCGCGAACATCTGCTGCAGCGGCATCCGGCGCGCGGTTTAAATTGAACTTGATGTTGATCTGGCTGCGTTCAGAGCGGCTGCGGGAAGTCATCACATTGACGCCTTCGATACCCGAAAGCTGATCTTCGAGCGGCTTGGTCACCTGTGACTCGATGACCTCGGGCGACGCCCCCGTGTAGTTCGTGACCACAGAAACAACAGGCTCGTCAATGGCGGGATATTCACGAACCGACAATCGTTCGTACGATATCAGACCCACCAACACAATGAGCAATGACAATACAGTGGCAAATACAGGCCGGCGTATACAAATATCAGAAAGCAGCATAAATGTCTTCTTGTGAGTAAGCCAGAGCCCTAATGGTTAACAACATTAACCGCGGTACCTTCATCTACTTTTTGGGTGCCCAGCACGACAATCTGCTCATCGGCCTCAACGCCCAGCACCTCGGTCCAGCCCTCACGTCTCAGGCCGACAGAAACCTCAACTTTTTGCACGATGCCGTTGACGACTTTATACACATACTGAGCGTTTCCGGAAGGAGTAATGGCGGATTCAGGAACCATGACCACCTCGTCGGTGCCCAGCTCCAATGTGACTCGGGCAAACAGGCCCGGACGCAAGACCATGTTTGGATTCGGTACATGCGCACGTAGCAGCAAAGACCGGCCGGTGGCGTCAACGACAGGGCTGATGGCCCCTACCTCACCACGGTATGTGCGTGTGGGAAAGGAATCTAGACGAACATCAATGGGCAGACCCACCGTGATATTAGCCAGGTAATGCTCTGGAACGCGAAAATCGACATCAAGAGGATCAACAGCTTCAATGGAAACCAGCTCTGAACCCGGACTGACGTAATCGCCCACCGAAATACTTTTAAGCCCAACCAAGCCATCAAAAGGAGCGCGAATGACTGTCTTGTCTAATTGCGCCTGCGCCAAAGCGACGGTAGCCTGCGCCACCTGCAACTGGCTGGCGGTTTCGTCACGGGCCTGAGAGCTGATGAAACCTTGCTGGTTCAATTCCTGAGACCGCCTATACTGACTATTGGCCAGATTAAGCCTGGCCTTGGCTTCTTGAAGCTGGGCGCTGACGATGCTGTCGTCTAAACGAACCAGGACTTGCCCTTTTTTACAGGCAGGCCTTCGTTGAACTCGATTTGAGTAATGCGGCCATTAGCTTCCGCACGCAGCAGCACTGAGTCGCGTGCCCGCAGTGAGCCTACAGCGTTAACCTGCCGGGCCAAATGGCGTTTTTCAGCAGCCATTGTTTCGACATTAACCCGGCCGTCAGACGATTCCGCGTTAAGGTCGGCAGGCACGGGCTGTGGCAAAACCTGCTGTAGCTCTGGCGTTAAATCGGAACTGCTGCGAGACAACACAGTGGAGTCCCGGGAAGCCGAAAACTCACGAACCAGTAATTTGGCGCCACCGAATACCAGCAATAATCCCACAACAAAAACAACGATCAGAAGCCATATCCAATTGCGCTTGTTCATTTAATCCCCACGTAGCAGCACACTGTCTACCCCTAAGTTAGCAAGTTCATCGGCCCGCTCATTTCCTGGATCACCCGCATGACCTCTGACCCATTTCCACTTAAGAGTGTGTTGCTGGGCAAGCGCGTCAAGCTGTTGCCAAAGATCGGCATTCTTGACAGGCTTTTTATTCGCAGTACGCCAATTTCTTAGCTTCCAGTTATCAAGCCATTCGCTCATACCCTTCTGCACATATTGCGAATCTGTATGAACCGTAACCAAACATGGCCTTTTTAACACCTTTAAGGCTTCGATTACGGCTAAAAGTTCCATTCGATTATTGGTGGTATTGATTTCCCCGCCAAATATCTCTTTAGTGTGCTTACCATGCTTTAGCATGGCCCCCAGCCACCCACGCCAGGATTGCCTTTACATGCTCCGTCTGACCAAATTTCTACCTGACTACTCATTCGACTGATATACCCCTGAGTCGCGGCTGGCGCCCATTACGGCGCCCTGCGCAACGCGTTGTTTTTGTTTAGACCAATTCAGACCCACCAAGGTCATGGAGTTTACGCGTTTAATGGCAGAAATCGCGTATGTTGCGCCACTTAATGGCCAGCCGCGTTGGGCCATGACATCCATGAACGCCCAGCGGTGCAACCACTTCCGACTCTGGCAATACGGTACGAAACAACCTTGGCTGCTTTGCTGTATGTCAAAAGATAGCAACGACAGCCAGTCATTAACCCTAGACAATGAGACATGATGGGAGGGCGAGACGGGCATCAACTGTTCCAGTCCAGGTATGCGATCACGTAAGCCCCATAAGCTGTATGGATTAAAACCGGTAAGCACTACCTGCCCCTCAGGCACTAAAACCCGCTCGACCTCACGCAATACCTGATGCGGATCTGCAGAACACTCGAGCACATGCGGTAACACAAGTAAGTCAATACTCTCCGAATCGAAAGGCAATGATTCGGCTTCGCACAGAACCAGCCCTTTGCGGGTAATATCGCTGGCTGGTCCATTGAAGGTACACAGCTTATGCGAGATGCGGTTTGCCCTGAGCAAATCCCAATGCGGCATCCCGATTTGTATGGCATGATAGCCAAATGTATTGACCACCATATTATTTACCTGCTTGTGCTCCCAGGCGCGCACATAGCGGCCGGGGGTGGTGTGCAACCACTGCGCAACGGATGCAATCATGGCCTGGTCTACTGACACCTTATCTCCTAATCCATGAAGAACGTTCTTAGCTCTGCCAAACACTCGAACTTACGTCTTTATGCCATCCCGGCCTTTAACGACAACTACATCTGGCTGCTGGAAAAAAACAGTCAGGCAGTGGTGGTTGATCCCGGGCAAGCTGAGCCGGTCATACGCTACCTTCAGCAACAAAAGCTAAGCTTAGACGCAATTTTGATTACGCACCATCATGGTGATCACGTGGGGGGTGTACAAGAGCTTATAGAACTCTACCCCCAAGCCACTGTCTACGGCCCTGCCAGCGAGCACATCCCCGCACGCAACGTCGCATTGAAGCAGGATGATCTCGTCCACATTGATTCCCTCTCGCTGCAGTTTCAGGTGCTAGACATTCCTGGCCATACAGCAGGACACATCGCGTATTTCTCTGATGACGATCCCCTGGAACCCATTTTATTCTGTGGAGACACGCTGTTTTCTGCAGGCTGTGGCCGATTATTCGAAGGTACCCCTGCCCAAATGGTGTCATCTCTGGGTAAACTAGCGTCTTTGCCCCCGCTACACTGGTTTGCTGTGCACACGAATACACGCTGTCCAATCTGCGATGGGCAATAGAGGTCGAGCCATCCAACCCTGCCATTCAGGCTCGTTGGAAGCAAGCTCAGGCTCAACGCGAACAAGGCCTGCCCACGGTGCCTACTACCCTGGATACCGAGTTCGACACTAACCCGTTTATACGTACGCACCATGCTGCCGTTGCTGATGCAGCCCAGGCTTATGCAGGCCGGACCATGAGTTCGCCCACCGATGTGTTTGCCTGTTTGCGCGAATGGAAAAACAATTTTTAATGCCCGCCCATGAATGCCTTCCGACTTCTCGTACTCTGCTTAGCAGTCGTTTTAGCAGGCTGTGCCAGCCAAACCCAAACTGTTAAAAAAGACCCGGGGCCGTTAGTTGCTGCGGATACCTCGCGAACCATTGATTTAACCAATCCGGCACGTGACATGTGGGACCGTATCCGCCGCGGGTACGCTATTCCCAACTTACAGACTGATTTGGTCGACTACTGGACCGACTATTACGCCTCGCATCCGCAGTCAGTGCTAATGATGAGTCAACGGGCGGGCAATTATCTCTATCACATTGTTAACGAACTCGAAAAACGCGGCCTGCCCACCGAACTTGCCCTGCTGCCTTTTGTAGAAAGTGCCTATAACCCGGTGGCTTATTCCAAAGCCCACGCCGCTGGCTTGTGGCAATTTATTCCCAGCACCGGACGGCATTACAACCTGCAGCAAGACTGGTGGCTGGATCAGCGTCGTGACCCTATCGCCTCAACTGATGCTGCTCTGAATTACCTTAACTATTTATATGAATTCCAGGGTGACTGGTATCTGGCCCTGGCATCGTATAATTGGGGTGAAGGTTCGGTACGCCGTGCCATCGCGCGTAATGCCACCAAGAACCTGCCCGGCGACTACCTGTCGCTGACTATGCCTAACGAAACGCGTAACTACGTTCCCAAGCTTCAGGCCATCAAGAATATCATCACCGATCCTGAGCGCTACGGTATCACCTTGCCCGAAGTTCATAACGAGCCTTACTTTACAACTGTACAGCGCAGTGACGACATTGATCTTGAAGTGGCTGCCCAACTGGCGGAGATGTCGATCGACGACTTCAAGCTGCTGAACCCCTCACATAACCAGGCGATCATTCCGGCGCATAGTGCTCAACTACTGTTACCTAGCGACAAGGTAGATATCTTCAATGCCAACCTGGCCGCGTACACTGGCAAGCTAAGCAACTGGCGTGTGTATCAGCCTAAACGGGGCGAAAGCTTTTCCACCATTGCGCAGCGCCATGGCATTAGCATTGCCGAGCTGCGCAGCCTGAATGGGCTCAGCGCAAAGCAAACCAAATCCCTGGCTCAAAACCTGCTGGTTCCAATTGACGTCAATGCCGCTCTCCCCGCCTCAGAGCGGGGGTATTCAGATGGCATCGCTTGACACCAGTGCTGCAGTCAGTGCATCAAAGAATGCCGTCCGCCCTGGCTCAGACATTGCCGTCATGCGCCGTGGGCCAAATGTACTCACCTACAAGATAAAAAAAGGCGACACGCTATTTGCTCTTGCACGCAAGTACAATACAACGGTTGCTGAACTTCAAAAACTTAATAACCTCAAGAACAGCAATTTAAAGCCGGGTCGTCAATTACGAGTACCAGGTACACTCGTTCGCGGGTAATCACCATCCCTCTACAGTAATAAAGGAATAATCAGCATGGGTTTCCTAGAAGGCAAACGCATCCTCGTGACCGGAGTGATTTCCAATCGCTCCATCGCCTACGGCATCGCACAAGCCTGCCGTAAGCAAGGCGCAGAAATTGCGCTTTCGTATGTGGGCGAACGCTTCAAAGAACGCGTAGAAGGTTTCGCGAACGAACTGGGAAGCAACATTGTTTTGCCCTTGGACGTCGCTGAAGACGCACAGATAGACGAAGCCATCCACGAATTACGCCGTCATTGGGACAGTCTCGATGGCTTGGTGCATTCAATTGGT
The DNA here is from genome assembly GCF_022230885.1 of Paenalcaligenes niemegkensis. GTDB lineage: Bacteria > Pseudomonadota > Gammaproteobacteria > Burkholderiales > Burkholderiaceae_B > Paenalcaligenes > Paenalcaligenes niemegkensis. The sequence goes on from NZ_JAKGCT010000001.1 coordinate 89,943, forward strand.
TTTGCTCCACGCGAAGCCATCGCCGGTGATTTCCTTGATGGCTTGTCACGCGAAGGCTTCCGTATCGCCCATGATATTTCAGCCTACAGCTTCCCTGCCCTGGTTAAAGCTGCATTGCCGATGCTTGAAGGCCGCAGCAGTTCGGTACTGACCTTGACCTACCTGGGCGCCGAAAAAGCCATCCCTCATTACAACACCATGGGTTTAGCCAAGGCATCGCTGGAAGCCAGCGTACGCTATCTGGCAGCATCCCTGGGGCCACGTGGCATCCGCGCCAACGCGATTTCAGCCGGGCCTATCAAAACCCTGGCTGCCAGCGGCATCAAAGATTTTTCGTCCATACTTAAATTTGTAGAGACCTACTCGCCACTGCGTCGCAATGTCACCATTGAAGATGTGGGCAACGTAGCAGCCTTCATGCTTTCAGATCTGGCTGCCGGCGTAACAGGCGAAATCACCCATGTAGATGGGGGCTTTTCATCTGTAGCACCAGGAATGCAAGAGTAAGCTACTCGTTAAGTATGCAGAAAAGGCTTCACGGCGGTAAGCTTAGCTCGTGAGCCAGACAGTTGAAAACTAAGGCCTGAGGTCGGTTCTGCACCGACGCAGGCTTTTTTATGGTCGTGGCGGAGGGAAAATGATTTTTTCCTGTTGGGCTGTCCATGGCGGATATTTTTCCATCACCCTGAGAAAGCGGGGTGAATCTGTAAACCGTTTTAGCCAAATGATTAAACTGGGCCAGGGCTGCTCGTTGAACCAATCGAGATCGGTGTGAGCGAATTGCCGAACAAAGGGCGCAATAGCCAAATCGGCCAGAGACTGTTGCGCACCAAACAAATAGGGATAGCGAGACAGTCGTTGCTCTAGGCTCTGCAACCACTGGGCGGCCTGTTCCCGATGGTAGCTAGCGTACTCGTCAGCACCGCCTGCAGCGACATGCTCTGCATACCGTTGTGGGTATTTATAACGGTCCAGGGCCTGTTTAAATTGTCCGTCGTTTTCTGAGACCAATTCCAGCATCTGGAGCAAGTCACCCACTGATGGTCTTAATAGTGACTCAGGATCTGACTGCGTGAGCACCCACTGCATGATATCGAGGCTTTCGTCTATTATTTTTGTGCCCGCTACCAGAACTGGGACTGTTCCTTTGGGCGATGCAACGAGCAGTTCCTGGGGTTTGTTGCGTAATACCACTTCGCGCAATACACATTGCTGCTCGCTGGAGGCAATAGCCAGTCGGGCCCGCATCGCATATGGGCATCGTCGAAATGAATACAAAATTGGGAGACTCACAACCGTCGTCCTTGCGTTGTTCAATGATTCTTATGTGTACCACAGACAACCAAGCTTTGCGCAAGCTGATGAGTGGCAAACGGTTCCTGCTTCGTTCCGTTTTTGGACCCTGCTGCCTTCAGGTTGACGATGCACCCTGCACTTTAGACGCCCACCACCGTGGTGGCTGCAAGGAGGTAGGCGAGCGGTCGCTGCCGTTATAACGTAACGCTCTGTAGAGGGAAATTCAAACAGAGTGATCCCATGAGCTGTGACGCTCAGGAGGGCTGACTTTTAGCCCTGGCCCGTTCTTGGGCAAGTCTGGACAATTCGGCTTGTTCTTCTTGCCAGGCACGCTTTTGCGCTTTGAGTTCGTCCATGGGTGCCCCGATATGACGCAGGTTTTTTTCTTGAGCCAGACGGGTCTGTTTTTGACGTTCGCGCAGGCGGCTGAGTTTTTCTTCGCTAAAAGAGCCTATGCAATGCGCACAACTGACACCTTCTTCGTATTGTGGCATCTGTCGTTCATCGGCGGTCAGGGGCATGCGGCAAGCACGGCAAAAGACATAGTCGCCCTGCTTCAGGCCATGCCCGACGGCGACCCGCTCGTCAAAGACGAAGCAATCACCCTGCCATAGGCTGTTTTCTTCAGGGATTTCCTCGAGGTATTTCAAGATGCCGCCCTGTAGGTGGTAGACCTTGTCAAAGCCTTGTGATCGCATGTAGGCAGTTGATTTTTCGCAGCGAATTCCACCGGTGCAAAACATGGCTACCCTGGGCTTGCCCGCCAGTACACCGCCTTCTTTGCTTTGTTCGGCAACCCAGTCAGGAAATTCGGTAAAGCTCTCGGTTTCAGGGTTAATGGCGTTTTTAAATGTACCTACCCCAACTTCGTAATCGTTGCGGGTATCGACCACCACCACATCAGGATCTTCAATTAAGGCGTTCCAGTCTTCGGGACGCACGTAGTCGCCTACCATCTCGGCGGTTTTTAGCTCTGGCACGCCCATGGTGACGATTTCTTTTTTCAGCTTCACCTTAAGCCGGTAAAAAGGCATGACTGATGCCCAGGCTTCTTTGTGCACCAGCGATGCGAGTCGCGGATCGGATCGCAGATAAGCCAAGACCTCGCGCACCCCCGCCTCTGGCCCTGCGATTGTGCCATTGATGCCTTCTCGTGCCAGCAGCAGGGTGCCGATAACATCACGTTCGGCACAATAGGCCTCAAGAGGATCACGCAAGGCGATATAGTCGTCTAGTTCGACAAAGTGGTAGAGCGCGGCAACGAGGTATTGGGCCATATCAACGAGAACACACAGAAAAAATAAAACGCAAAAAAGCGATTAATAAAACAATTATGAGGAGCCGATTACAATCGAGAACCTTAATGGTTAACGAGGATCAAAGAGCAAGTTAAGATAATAACGCCTTAGGCTTCTACGTTAACACCCCAATTTGCGTCCAGTTTGTTTTAGCGCAATAAATGCCATCATTTTTTCTTATGTTACCCACCCTCATGCTGTCTCTCTTGTTGTTGCACACTCTCATTGCGGAAGGCCAGTAAATGGACTCCCTCACACAGGCTGTATTGGGCGCCAGCATCGCGGGCTTTACCTTGAGTCGTTTTCACGGACGCAAAGCCATATTGGCAGGTGCTGCGCTTGCTACCCTGCCCGATCTGGATGTGGTCATACGTTATAGCGATCCCATTCTGGCAATGACTCACCATCGCGGTTTTTCACATTCACTATTTGTACTTACAGCTGTAGCGGTGGGGCTCACCTTGTTTTGGCGGCTACTGCGGGCTGACCCGCGGTACAGCGCGGGATATCTGTTTCTGGCCCTGTGGCTCACGCTAATTACCCACCCATTGCTGGATGCCTTCACCAGTTACGGGACTCAGCTGCTTTGGCCTTTGACGCCTGTTCCACAAGCGTGGGCCAGCCTCTTTATTATTGACCCCGCCTATACCATTCCCTTGTTCATTGCCACGCTGATTGGCGTCATTGCAGGGATACGGCCTATTACCACCAAAGCAACAGGGTGGGCGCTGCTGATCAGCACTGCTTACATCGGAACAAGTCTGCTTGGGCAACACTATGCCGACAAGGCTGCACGCCAGCACATCACAGACCAAGGCTATACGATCACGGGTAGCTTCACCACCCCTCAGCCTTTTAGCACCCTGCTGTGGCGCTCTGTGGTGCGCACCGCCCAGGACCAGGATTGTGAAGTTGTGGTGGGCCTGTTCGACAAAACACCACCTGAAAGCTGGTGTGCCGCCAATAATCTACATCTGGCTGAAGCGCTGGATCGCTCAGTCGAGCTGGATCGCCTGCGCTGGTTCAGCGGCGACTGGGTGCGCTTTGATGTGATGGATGATCTGCTGATCGTCAGTGACTTGCGGATGGGTGTGGGCCCAGGCCATTACTCATTCCGATTTGTAGTGGGCGAGCTTAACAATGCCAATGCCTGGCAATGGGTGAGCCCCTATATGTGGCCTTCTGCTCGTGATTTCACTACCCTTAGACCGGTGATGCACCGGATTTGGAACCAGTCCCCGCCCCTGCCGTTGGCCAGATGGGCCCGTGATGCCAAGCTGAATGCCGAACCCTACAGGATGGATCTGAACCCGTAGCACTACGCCACGTGGACTAATCAATAACGTTACGAAGATAGTGCTGAACAGTCTGCAGGGGCAGCTCATATAACTCAGCCAGGACAGCAGAGGTCAATACTTCTGCTGTGGCCCCAGACAAAGCAAGCTGCCCATCTTTAAGTAGCAACACCCGATCCGAAATACGCCTGGCGTGCTCCGGCTGATGCGTACAGAAGAAAATGCCCAGTCCTTGGTCTTTTAAGGCGATGACTTTTTCGAGCACACGAATTTGATTGCCAAAATCCAGGCTGGCAGTTGGCTCGTCTAAAATGAGCGCTTTCGGCTGTTGCGCCAGCGCACGCGCAAGTAATACCAGCTGTTGCTCGCCCCCGCTAAGCTGGGTATAGATCCGGCCTGCCAAGTGAGCCACACCCAATTGGTCCAGACATTGGCTGGCAACCTCGTAATCAGCACGCGATGGTGCCGAGAACCGACTGATATGGGCGTTACGTCCCATGAGCACGACTTCGATGGCCTCAAAAGCAAACATGCCCTGAGCAGCCTGCGGCACATAGGCAATGGTTTGCGCCAACTCACGCCTGGTCCATTGGGGCAAAGGGCGTTGCTGAATGCAGACTCTGCCCTCTATTAGAGGAATCAAGCCGAGCAAGCTTTTAAACAAGGTGGACTTGCCCGTACCATTTGGCCCCAGCAGACAAAGCACTTCACCTACATGAAGCCTGAAATTGATATGCTGTGCAACCAGAGCAGCGCCATAACCAATACCGGCATCCTCGACAAGAATAATTTCATCTGCCATGCCGATTTCCACGCAACAGCAGATACAAAAAGAACGGCGCTCCCACCAGCGCCGTCAGGACGCTTAGTGGCAACTCCATATGACTCGCGTTTCGTGCCACATTATCGGTGAGTAATAAAAAGATGGCTCCCATCAATAATGAGGTGGGAAGCAAACGTGCAAAGCCTGGCCCAACCAGTAGCCGGGCCACATGAGGAATCAACAGTCCGACCCATCCGATAATTCCGGTAAATGACACACAGGCCGCCGTCATTAAGGTCGCGCACACGATTAAGGCCAAGCGCAAGTATGCCGTGTTGACCCCCAGGGATTGGGCTTCGCTGTCGCTGAGCGTGAGCAGGTTGATTCGCCATCGCAACAAAAACAGCGGTATCAGACCAGCGAATATAAAGGGCAGCGCCCAATAGAGTTCGTTAACGCTAACGGCGTTGAGGCCACCCAGCAACCAGAACGTAATCGAGGGCAACTGGCTATAGGGATCGGCGAACACCTTGATTAAAGAGATACCGGCTCCCAGCAGGGTTCCTACAGCCACACCAGCCAACACCAGCACCAAAACCGGATCGTGGGTCCTGGCGCGGGTAGAGACTGCGTAAACCAGCGATACGGCTACCATCCCTCCTGCGAACGCCAATATCTGTATACCCACCATCGGCAGCGCCAGAAAAATACCCAATACCGCACCCATCCCGGCCCCCGCTGACACCCCCAGAATATCAGGTGATACCAGGGGATTACGGAACATACCTTGATACGCTGTACCCGCTGCTGCCAAAGTTGCGCCTACTACGACGGCAGCGATCACCCGCGGCAGCCGCAGGTTCCAGACCACCAGGTCTACTGGCGTGCCCTGCTGCCCACCGGTATAAAGACTATGCAAAACCTGTGAAACCGTCAGGGGTACTTGCCCGCCAGCAGACCCGCCAGCGCAGCGAGCATAAGCAGCAGCCAGACTCCGGCTGTAAACCAGCGATAAGATCCTGAAAAAAAGCGCCCTCGCGAATGTTCATCGCTGTTTACGCAGCAAAGCGATCAGGCGTATCAAGCAGATCACGCAGTGCGTTGGCGCTGGGTTCGTGGCCATAATACAAGACAAAAAAACGCTGTAACTTAGAAATCAATAATGACTGATCTTCGTTATACATCCAGGCCGCCAGCCACATTGCCCCCAATAGACGGTTAACGCCGGGGGTGTATCCAGCCAGCCAAAAGGAACATTAGGCACTAGGAAGACCCGCTTCTTTTGCACTGCAGGCAACATCCTCCATTGAGAGTGTTCATAGACCTGCCTATAAAAAGCCACCTCCTGGGTAAAGATGACATCAGGGTTCCATAACAGCAGCTGCTCCATCGAGACCTGCCCCAGGCGCTCGCCAGGCAAATCACTGGCAACGCTTCGGGCCCCGACCAGATTAATTACCTCGCTGTGTATAGACGCGCCCACCCCCGTTTCCAGACCGTTTGCAGACCTGGCAAAGTAAACCGAGGGCAAGGTTCCTTCATGCTGCTTACGCCTGGCCTTGATATCGTCCAGAATCTCTTGAGCCATGTCAGCAAGGTACTGCCCGTGTTCACGACGGCCTAGCAGCGCACCCAGTGTTTTCAACTGTTCCGGAGAATCATGCAGGCGTCCGGACACAAGCACATAAGGAATGCCCACTTGCGCAGAAAACTGCCTGGCCATTGAGAGGTAATGCTCATTCACATCACCCATATCCACAATGACATCGGGTGCCAGCAACAACAGCTGTTCACTTGAGATAGTGCTCCCCCGACCGGCCAGACGACCGACCACGGGCAGACTGCGGCTATATGGGCTTAACCACTGCTGCGCCTGCCGGGGCAAGGCTGATGGCCAGCCCACCAACTCTTGCGGTGTCAGGCTATTTAGCGCCATCGCCGCAGGCGCTCCCGCCGCGAACACCCGCCTGACCGCAGCGGGAGCTGGGAGTTCGCCAAACACATGAAGCAGCGGCAATAAAGGTGCAGACCCCTCTTGAGCAAACAGTCCGGAAGGGAATGCCCCCCTCCCGCTAGCAAAAAGGTGCTACCTAATGCTTTTAATAAAGCCCGGCGATTCATGCTCTGCCTTTAAAAACGATAGATGGCTTCAGCAAACCATACGCGCCCAGGCATGGGAAAGCCTTCTTTATGCTCGTAGTTCTTGTCGCCCAGGTTACGAACACCTGCCTCGAAGGACATATCGCTACGTGGTGACCAGACCCCTTTCAACCCGAAGGTAGCAAAACCGGCCGTTCGCTCGTACCGTTCAGCATTGTTCTGTACGAAAGAGTAGTAACGGCCACTTTCAGCTTCGACCGTACCGATTACGTCAAACTGATGGTTAACCGTCCAGTTGACGTAAGCAAAGGCTTTATGCGAGGGGATATCACGAACCCGGCGCTCGGGCTGGTATTTATTTTTGCTATGCAGATAAGTATACGAAACACCGGTAGACCAACTGCTGTTGATACGCTGCTGCAAGCTGAACTCAAGGCCCTGGCGATACACTTTTCCGACGTTTTGAGCCTGGTCACAGAAGCCGTTAAATTGGTGTTGAGGACACTCGCTGGAAGCAAAAGTGACGGTGTCGATCATGTCATGCACCTGACTATAGAACACTGCCGTATCAAGCTGTGCACCTGTCCACGGTTCGCTACGGGCACCCAGCTCGAAATGACGGGCATTTTCACTTTTCAGGTCCGGGCTTGGCAAGAACCTGCCCATACGCGCGGAGTAGCGATCCTTAATTGTAGGAAAGCGTGTCTTATAGGCAGCACTGGCGTAGATTTCAGTGTTGTCAGTGATGTCGTGCATAACTTCGACCAAGCCGTTAGTGGCGCTACCCTTGCCCTTAGGCCATATCGATGCATCAAGACTTTTACGGCGTTCGTGGCTTAGCCCTACGCGCATCCGCCATGTATCAGCCAAGCGGATAAGATCTTCAGCGGCAACCGATACGGTGCGATCGGCATAGCGCTCGTCTCCATCTTCGTGCTGGTCATGCTTATAGTGCATGGCTAAATGCAGTTCGTGGTTTTTAAAAGCACGACTGACAAACTCAACTGAGGCACCACGCGTTTTATCGGTATAGGCACTGGTAGGATCATGAATGGTATAGGATTCGTCGGTGTACATATCCAGACCATTTTTGTACTCGTCATGATAGAGACGGAACTTAATATCGTGGTCAGCACCTAGCGCCGTATTACTAATAAAGTAGAAGCTTTCTTTATCCCAGTAAGGCCAGTCCCAGTAGCGCACCCTGTCGCCTTTATCACCAGTGTAAACGGGATTACCTTTCTCGCCTTTCTGGTTTGCATAGCCCACCACATACTCATCGGTCAGGTTCGGGGTGAAGCCCAGCTTAAAGGAAGCCCGTTTATCAAGACGGTGTGCATTCTCGCGATAACTGCCGGTGTCGGTAGGTCTGGGTTTGGAATCTTTAAATCCGCGGCCCAGGGGATATTTATCTGCCTCTAGCCAGGAAACCCCTCCTTGTAGGTACCAGCTTCCCTGGTTGGTTCCAAAGTTGAGCGCGCCCATGCGTTCGTTACCGGTGGCATAACCCATACGCACATCACCCTCGAATTCTTCTGTGGGTCTGCGGCTGACCAGGTTGACAGCTCCACCCAGCGTATTGGGACCATACAGCAATGAAGCCGCGCCTTTGGCCACGCGAATCTCTGACAGATCAAAGGTAGTAAAGCGGTCGAAATCCACATAACCGTCATAGGGTACGTACTGCGGAATGCCATCTAAAAAGATCGGTACCTGACGTGAGTCAAAGCCCCGTATGAAGATTGTTTGTTCGTTTCGCTGCCCTCCGCTGGAGACCGTTACGCCCGGCTGGCGGTTAACAGCTGCCCCTACGTCTTTAAGATTAAAGCGACGCATTTCCTCCTGGGAAATCGCTGTTTCCCCCATTAGGGTGGCAGTATCCAGGTTTCCGCGTACAACCACGCCGCCCAGTTCAAATACTGAGCTGGAATGTGCTGCGGTAGCGCTTAGCATCGCCGCGGCAACGAGGTTTAAGGTGAAGAGACTTTTGGCGGAGTGAAGTCTGGAAGCGGGAATATTCTGGATTCTTTTTGTCATTGTGTTTAACGTCATCATATTGTTATATATATATCTATATATATATCGAATAATAAAATGTTGCCTTGTTTACCCATATCCCCTCTGGCTATGGGCGGGCGTGAGTTGTTAGCAAGCCCGAGCGAGGCGCTTGATTTAGGATATTACACGGATAACGAATTGAAACAAAGGTGTGGTGGCTTTGAACAACACGGTTTTAAAGGCTAGGCTTTCAGTTTATCTCCACCCACACAATGTCAGGGCCAGCGAGGGACGCATCGAATCGCGCCAATGTATACCTTGAGACGCTGCCATCCCCGAAATGGCCCATGTAGGAAATCCCATCGGGTCTGCCTATTCGCAGAAGTCTCGTTGGCTGATTGTGTCCTGACTGCTGATGCGTTGGGCTTCTTTTGAGGTCGCTGGGTTCTTAACACGCCACTATTGTGGTGTTCAGGTGTCCCCAATTGAATTCGTTGCTGGAGGTCTTGGGATAAGGGGCAAAATTTATGGGTTAGCAAGCGCTGCAGTAACTCGGTTCCGTATTCTTGTTTGCCTTCTAACTTGCCCTTGTGGTGGCCTTTTTTTCACCTTTTTGTTCACCTTCATACCGCGCCTGGTCAAGCGCGTCTTCGGCATCGACCAGTACCAGTTCGCGGCGCTCGGTGGCCAAGCGTAGCTCTTCGTCGGAGTACATGGTTTCCAGGTGCGATAGCGCTTCGCGTACCGGCGGGTGGGTGATTTCGTTCATGGCAGCCTCGCCCAGATTGTGTAATAGGCAGCTGATTCAAAGCAACGTGAGTGGCCTGGCTTGCCGCGCTACATTAGGGTGTCTTTATACGCCAGTGGCTGCGATGAGGTCGGCGAACCCTAAGCATTCAATAACACCCGCTCACAATGTACATGCACCTTGGGTTTGCACTTTAACTACTGATACCCCATAGCGCGGCGCTGGCGTGGCGTCATTGCAAACAAAGGGATGGCGTTTTCAGCCGAAACGACTTACCAAGGGATGAATTTCTCGTCCAAGGCTCGGTGGGCTTCCAACTCGTTTAGCACCTGTGCCCGGCTTTTGCTGGACTGAGTAGGATACTCGAGAGGGTAATCGAGTTCGCCATGGGACACGAGCCCGGCAGCCTGTGCATCAGCCAGCTCCTGGCGTACTTCAGCACGGCTCTTCGAATTGCCGGCTTTTGCTACCATCAGGTGCACCAGCCCGTTGTTCGACCAGGTACCGGCCTCTTTAGCCTCTTGAAGTTCCTGTAGGACCTGGGCACGCGAGACGTCCGTATCAGCTGCGGCATTGACCACCCCTACAGTGGCACACAAGGAAATTACAGTTGCAGAAAAAATGCGTTTCATGATAATGATTCAACTAGTAAAAATTGATTAATATAAGTAACCACCAAAGATGTAAAACATGTATTCAGCTTGCGACAATGCAGCCCACCTGGGGGAACAGATAAGGGATGGAATTAAAACAGGACAGCTGGAGTAAAACAGCCAAAGGCAGTCGAGAGGAGGATATACTTAATCAAGCAAGAGATTGTCGTGTCCATACTTACTAGACGGTTTCACGACACAAATGGGCACAGTCATTTAGTAACTAAATGTAACTAAAATTTAAATTATCAGCTCTTAATTGCTAGAAAAAGATCACTCATGCTCAAAGTCATCGCACAAGATTTTATCCATGCCAACAAAATTGACGACGTCGCCCCGCTATACCGGGAGCTCGTCGAAAAAACCCGAAAAGAGCCTCAATGCATTTCGTACGAATTATTCATCAACCAGAAAAACCCGGGCCATTTCATCTTTATTGAACAGTGGCCGGATCGGCAGGCATTGGATGCGCACTGCCAGACTGAGCATTTTAAAAGATTGGTTCCACTGATCGATAAACACCAACGCCAAGAAGGCACGTATCTGCTGATGGATTTGTTTGAGTAAATACCGGGAGGGCGACGTTAACCATGCTAAGACGTGTGTTCAAACAGCCTGACTGCTCATAGCTGTACCCGCGATGGACACCACCGTAATGGGCGCCGCTGTGAAACAACCCAGTATGCCGGATCTGCTCCACGCCCTGCCCCAACTCAAACAATACGCTGCCGAAATTACGTGCCAGTCTGGCTTGCCTTAATCACATTTGGTTTGAGTTTGATGCAATCGAGCGGCTGATAGGTTAAGGCCCTTTCCACACTCACGTTCGCAAACCGAAAATACCCCGTGCATAAAAACCCCGCAAAGCTTTACGCTATACGGGTACCGACTCACTGTAATACTAGAATCGTTTTACGAAAAATTGAGGATGGCTTGCTAGCCATCCTCCGTCAACCAGCATACCTCCTTCAAACCAAGGGCTTACTAAAAACGTACTCTCCAATACATAGAAGCACTATTGTCGGTATTATGGTCACCAAATTGCCCAGCGTAGGACAATCCTAGTGCTGACATTTTTCCGATGTTGATCTCTGCACTGAAGTCGATGACAGCTGCGTTTTTAGCGATGGGTGCGCCCGCTACCGTAAACATCGCACCATTACCCTGCGTGAAAGCCATGTGACGTTGGGGATCTATATCACCAGCTGCATGCCGCCATCCTAGGCCGCCTTTGAATGTCGCTTGCTTGTCACCCAGATTGAGCGTCGTTGTGCCACGCAGGCCAAGTGTAGTGGTCATGACATCATCGTGCTCACTTTTTCCACGCAAGGCAGCTGTTCCACCTGTTTCGGCAAACCCTTTGGCTCGCTGGCTTAACCATGCAACGCCAAGGTAAGGCTCCACTGTGCTGACTTGTCCAAAGGGGAAGGAATGACCTAGTTCAGCAAAAAGATGTGTCGTATTGGCCTTGTAGTCAGCCTTTAAGGTCTGATTATCGCCCACGCTTACGTTCCGTCGGGTATCGATGTCGTGATAGGTATAAGCCGCAGCACCTAAGAGGCTGACGTGCCCTCGCTCGGTAGACCAGCTATTACCACCGTATACTGCCGCGGTATAGCTTGTAACGTCAGACTTGGAAGAACGAGCGTCCACTTTAACGCGTCCATCGGTAAAGCCTAATGCGCCGCCAGCTCGCCAGCCGTTACCAATTCCGGTATCGCCTCCAATGAATAAGCCGCCGAACTGGGTTTTAACTTTGGCCGCATTGCGGTGATTACCCAGCGTACTCCAGCTACCGACGACTTCTGCCCATAAAGGGTAATCCGAAATTGATGGGGAAATATCCGTATCGGACAGACCGAGTTGCCCTGAGTTGCGAACAACCGGCTTGGCTGTAGCGAGTCCATCACGGGCTCTATTGGATATAGTCCGCATCGTTAAATCGCTGGAGTTAAGTAATGCCGACTGTGTACTACCATGCAATTCGCCGGATATCTGATTCAAAGCACCGTCCATGTCAGACGATGCCAAAACGGCGAAAGCTAGGGGTTCTCTGCGCCAGCAGATATGACGCCTTGATAGACGGCGTGCTGGTTAGAACTCCACGAACTCTTTTCTATATTGGTTTCGTCTACCGAAAGGCTCACTTTTACGACCTTCTGACCATACTGAGCAGGGTCAAGCTTGATTCTTGCATTGGCGAAGCTGGTCGGATCTAAATTTTCAGAGGCGAATTCACTAACCAAATCGCCGGTTTCAGTTCTCAAAATCGTATACGCATGATTAAGTAAATAGCCACCATTACCATTTTCTTGGGCAATGGTTAAATCAATTCCTGATAGATCAAAGTCGCCGTCGCGAACAATGATGAGATCGGATAACCCAGCACTGTTGATCTCAGCCGTATACGCACCGCTAAAGCCAGCGTTAGTGGCATAGCTATGGACGCCAATGGAATTGCCCGGACTCAACACGCCACCGTCACCACTCAACGCACCCGCGACAAACAGGTTGCCTCCGAGCGTTGAACCGCTGTTGACTTTGGCGTTGCCGCCGATCGTGATGGGAGCCGTTTGCGAACCCCCGCTTAGACTGGAGCCTTGGTCCAGCTGCACGTCACCGCCAATAACCGTTGGTTCGATGACACTAAAGGCAATCGATGTTCTAGAGCGAGCACTTACACTGCCTCCGATGTCGGCTAAACCGTTAAAGCTCAGTGCAGAGCCTGTCCCCACGATATCACCACCAACCCTCGTCACGCCGTTGAAGACTCCCCGAGTACCAGTGCCTGTTGACACCCCACCACCTATCGTCGCTCCGTTGTTAAACACAATGGTGGAGTTCTCACCTGCCGTTACATTACCTGCAATGGGAGCTCCGCCCTCATCGACAAATGAGGCCTCATCCTCCATGTTGACGTCGTTGATACCACGGACAAGCCCCACCCAGCTGGCACCACTATCAACGGTAAAGTTCGTTTTTCCGGTGCGTGTGGGGGTATCGGGGCTAAGACCATCCAAATCAATAATATCGCCGCGCGAGTTAGAGCCTGCCTGAAGGGTTAAATTGACAAGGCCATCCATCCCGGCGCTGGAGCGATTTACTTGCAACAGAGTGCCATCATTTGTAGTAAGGGTAGAACCAGAGCCAATAATGATATTTTGAGTTTGTCCGGACGCATTGAAGTTAGAAACCAATGATGCTTTTGCTGACTCGACATCTGTGCCGACCAGGTGCACGGTGGCATCGTCGGTCATGACAATGCCATGACTCTGAATCGAATGCATCGTCGAATCAGTAGCGTTAAGCGTGCCGCCATAATTCACTCGGGCCGCAACACTTTTTTCACCCTGTACTTCAACCCACGAACCCGTCAGATTAATAGAACCGCTAACGGGCTCTGAGCCGTTCCGAGCACCAGCTACAACGCCCGCGCTGTTGGCTCCCATAGTAATGATCCGGGCACCATTAGCATTGATTGTTCCCTGTGCTTCCGACTCCGTTCCGCCAACGGCAACCAGACCATTAGCAACTTCATGCGGATAATTGCTGTTCGGCTCTCCGCCAACTGTAATGGAACCACCATTCAAGTTGACTACACCGTTCCAAGCCCAAACCCCATCGCCGACCTCTCCCGTTGTAGTGATGGACACGTTGTTTGCATCGATAGTGGAACCTTCATAGTTCGCATACAACCCATAGGCCATGAATCCATGCGTTGTTATTGTCGCGTCATTAAGTTCTATATGGCCGCCATGATCAGCATAAGCGCCATATGCTCGCTGGCCTAGAGTCTCGATTTCTGACCCGCCTTGCGTAGTGATTCTTGACTCATCCCCACTAGCATATAAGGCATAAGCACGTGATCCATCGCCATTCTGAGTCCCTTTCCCTGTTGAGTTAGCGGTCGTTATGGCCCCGCCCTCTAAACTAATCACCCCGCCCTCATCAGCGAACACGCCATAGCCGCGTATGCCATGAGTGATTACATTTGTATCGGAGGCCGAAATTGTGGAATCGGATCCAGAGGCATACAAGCCGTACGAATGCAGCCCATCAGCGCTAAGGGAGCTACCATTTAAAGTGGCCGATCCACCCTTATGCACATAAACACCGTGCGCGCGCTCCCCTTCAGTATGCACGCTGGAAGCGGTGCTGCTAAGGCTGCTTCCATGAGCGACCTCAAAACCAGAAGCTCGTTCGCCTAACGTTGCGATATCAACATTACTGACGTTGACGACACCACTCGTGGGCTCAGCAGCATCGCCAGCCAGAACTCCTGAAGCATAAGAGCCACGGGTTCGTATTTGAGTTCCGTTTACAATGGCGGCTCCTGAACCAAGATTACCACCATATACTCGCACGCCAGCCGCAGCGTCCCCTTTGGTTGTTATCGTCCCTTTAAAAAGTTCAGCTCTAGCGCCGTTAAATACCTCAACGCCAGAGCTAGCAGTTCCTGCGGTGATGATGTCGGTATCTGTCATGCTAAGGCTTGCGCCTTTATTCGCGACTTGTACGCCTAAAGAGTAGTTTTCCCCTAGGGTCTCGATTGACACACGATCTAACTCGATATGAGTGGTAACTTCTTCTTCCGAAGGGTTTCGATACACTTGGACCGCATGGCCAAAGTGATTGTGTGTGGTAATTTGAACATCACTAGCCCTGATTGAGCCACCGTCGTTCGCCTGCATTCCAACGCTACGTTTGCTACCTGATGCGGTGATACTGCCGCCTTGAATATCTACATGCCCACCGCTGTCTGCACCTATACCGGCCGTAAACGAATGATTGTAATCTTGGCCAGAATCCGTCGAATGCGCACTTAGATCAATGGTCGAATCAATTAATAACAGATTAGCATTGACTCCCGTGGCCCTAGCCGTACGACCATTCATTCCTTCTGGGTGGTCCAAGTTATTGGATAACTCGGTATTTCTTAAAGTTGCACTGCCACCCGACTTAACAAGCAAAACATCATAGGCTGTGCCACTGACTAATGCTCCGTCTCCTGTAAGGCTTCCCCATCGACTACCGTGATAGTGCTACGAGTCATTTTGGATTGACCCAAGTCATATTCGTTACCCACGCTCAGATCAGTAGCGCCACTCGTCGGAATGTATCCGAATACACCCAATAAAGCGACAGTTAGCGTTGTTCGCCGCAGTCTCGTTCCGTTTCTCATCATTTTACTCACTCCCCACTCCTCGTCTGTATGTCAAAACTGTAGGTTTTCGTCATTGCTCTATCACTAGATGCTGAAAAATCTGATGGCTGGCGCCTAGTGTTAATGCCGGTTGATAAATTTGGCTGTGCTGTGGCCCATATCCCTTTGAAGAAATAGCCAACACCTCGCCGTGAATAAATGGGTACTGATGTACCCGATGTTCGAAATTTTCGACGTAGATTGGCGACAACACCGGCCAAGCTTTCAGAATATGGCTTATGAAGTTCAGATTGCCATCCGTCGAAATCTTGAAATGTGACCAGCCCCCACGGGGACGTGATAAAACCGTGCATCAACTTTCGCTCTGCTCGTGCCAGCACTATCACTCGGCCCGTAGGCGCAACAAGTTCCCAACCTTGATTCTTAAGGCTCCAAGCTTCGTGTTTTTGTTGTTTCAGAGCTGGCGATACTTGGCTCGTGACTTTGCGCTCTTGAGAAATGTCTAAAATTGGGTTTGACGGGAGTTCAGGTAGCAAAGCCGGTTGGCCGTGCTGTATATCAGCACTAGGCAATTCGTACTGTTGGTATTCGCCGCACATCGCCGCCACTATTTTTTCGGCGATGAGCAACTGGTGAATGCGGATGGACAGACAAAGATCTACATCCAGAAAAGAACCAGAAGATTCAGTCGAGTATTCATCATCGTTCAGGAGAAGGACCACAAATGAGAGATGATCCGTTCGTAGGCTTGAAGCAATGGTATACACGTCATATACAGAGGGGTCTGTGCCGTCAACTATGACTACATGCTTTCGCCGAAAGGGCCTACTGCTAAAAAGCTCGGAAGGAGATGTTGATATCCTGCAGTTCAGACCAATCCCGCTGAAATAATAGAACAGTCTCATTAGCTTAATTGAGGCCGGACTGGCTGGCTGGCTCAGCACCATCAAGGTGATATCGAGCTTATACATAGGGCCCCGGGTTTTCTTTACGGCTATCCCGTCCTTTAGCCGTATCGGAAGGGCGGACTATGCCTGGAAATAAAGGAGATGAATGGTGGCTAACGTGAGTTGACGCAAATGCATCATGGACAATGGCTGACCCATCCAGCCAGGAAGGAGTCATACAGGGAAACGCCAGGAAGTAACCTTGAATACCATGGGTCCCGTTATCTACAGTTTCTCTTACCTCGTCCTCTGACTCTATTCCCTCTGCAATGACGCATGGACTGAGATGACCGCAAAGCAGCGTAAGCTGCTTAACGATACGTTCTGAGCGGAGCGACATCTGTGTGTCGTTCAAGGCGAGGTATGCCTTATTAAGCTTTATAAAGTCGGGCCGTATGCGTAACACAAAGTTTAGAGTGCTATGGCCGCCCCCCATGCCATCGATTGCGATGTTGCAGCCCAGTAACTTAAGCGTCTGTAATAGCAATACTGCTTCATCGTTTTCCGTGATAAAGCTGGTTTCTGTAATTTCAATTGTCAGGCGTTTCGCTACTTCGGGCTGTTTACACAACTCCTCAAATAACACCCGCCACCAACAATCGAATTTCAGCGACTGCGCTGAGATGTTACAACCTAGGTTTATCTCAGGGTGCTTCTTTAACAGCTCTACGTGTGTCCAGAGAAGACTGCGATCAAGCCGACTTACCAAACCCAACCGTTCCGCTGCGGTGATTTGGTTTGCACACGTCGTAAGCTCTAAGGTTGTCCTGTTGGCACGCCGTCTTAGCAAGGATTCCCAGTAAAGCACTACGCTCCTATCATCGACAGACAGAATCGGCTGAAAAGCCAGAACGAGCTCACCTGTCGCTAACTGAGAGTACAGAGATGAAGTTAGCGCCATGTCCGTTCTGAAAGTTTTTTCTTTCTTGCCTTGTCCCCCGAGCCTCAGTGTTGCAAGTACAGAATTTGTAAGCTTGGAGATGTCTCCGCTTTGTATCAATTGTCGCTGTTTGTCTGAGCATTCGATCAGCGTGGTTTCGATGTTAAGAAATACGCTGTCGTCCCCACTCTTAATCGGCCGTTCCATTAGAAGAGCGTTGATGTGCTCACACAGTGCGTCTTCGTTAGGTGAACCACCATCAAGGCATGCAGATAGATCTATCAGAAAATAAGGGCCGTCCAAGAAAACCAGGTGGGGAAATGGGTTGCTAATAAAGGCTAATCGATGCTTGACGTAACTATTAACTGCGCTTTGTACATCCCCAGCGTAAGTTGAGATCAACTCAGACAGATTTGTGACGTGAACGAGCGCAAGGTGACGCAACACCGCCGCACGGGTAGGGACGCGAGTCGAATGATGAGTGGCCGGAGGTTTCATCTTCACCGCTCGGACTCAGTGTCGTGCTGGAGCGACAGCACCATGAGCCGGCGACAAGAGGCTTATCGCGCTAGACTCATTGGGGAAACTGACAAAAGGCACCCCTTGTGTCAATATTGAACGGTATAGAAAATCCTAGCGGAAGAGTGAGGAATTATGTCAATTTTTGTGAGAAAACTTATAAGTACACAAGGGGTGCCTTTCGTCAAATTTAGCAACACATGAAACGCAATGACTCACTTAAGGTTGGTATTCGTCACAACTCACCCAACGTTACATATTCACGTTTTTTGCCTACGACCTAGTTGCATCGCAGATTTCTTGTATTGAAGTGAAACGCCACCCCTTAGTTGTGTCATCAGCTAGGGCAACAGCAGGGCAAAGAGACGGACACGTTGTTGCTTTAATGGCCAGTAATTTGTTTCACAGGAAGAACATAAAGATGTCAAAAAACCATATCCGGTATGGATATGCTCGCGTATCTACCGAAGACCAGAACCTAGACCTTCAAGTTGCCGCTTTAAATCAAGCCAACTGTCTAAAAATCTATACTGATCAAGGTGTCTCCGGTGCCCTCCACTCTCGTCCTGGCTTGGACAAGCTCATCAGACGACTAAAACCAGGTGACACGCTGGTGGTATGGCGTTTAGATCGCCTAGGTCGTTCTTTGCGATATCTTGTGGATTTGATCGACCTATTTGGAAAAAAGGACATCCATTTTGTTTCTTTAATGGAGAATATTGATACAACAAGCTCAGGGGGACGACTACTTTTTCATATGATGGCTGCATTGGCCGAATTCGAACGCTCTCTTATCAGTGAACGTACAAAAGCAGGAATGGCTGCCGCCCGTGCAGCCGGAAAGCACGTTGGACGTAAACCCTCTCTGAATTGCACACAACGCGCAGCAATAAAGATCGCTATAGCTAATGACATTTCTCTCGATATATTAGCAAAACAATATTCGGTCCATCCTAGAACTCTCCAGAGATTCCTCTCGAAATCCAGTAATGACGCCTTACCATCAACGTGAGGCGCTGCACCAATAGTGTGATGATCAGGCCGGCTATCCGCTCTCAAGTCAAAGTCTGATCTGGAAACCTTCAGGCAGTTCATCATGTTTAATGAAGGCTCGGGGAAATATACCCATAGTTCGACATATATTGCGTAGACACAAAAAAACCCGCAAAGCTTTTACGCTTTGCGGGTTTCTCTATGCTTGTCTATTGAAGTAGACTTTGTTTTGGCGGACAGGGTGTCCGCTGCATGTTGAGTTTATATGCCGCTTTCGAGGCTCTGTTGGTAATTTTCCACCATTTATCAACCAATAAATTTAAGCTATGTGATTTATTTAATGTAGCCCAACATACCGCTGCCGCCGTGTTGTTGTGGATCATGATCGTTGCGGCAACGGCGAGCCAAACTGCATAAGTCACCCAATGCAGCATGTGCTGCTTGCAATGACGCTTGAAGCCTCTCCATTTCACCCGCAGAGTATTGACGACTACCGTCGGGGTCGTAGCTTGCAAGAGCTTGACCATAACGTACTCCTGCATCGGCGATGTCGCTGAGCAACGGACGCATACGTTCAGCATGTTTCTGTGCACATGCCTCGATGTCATGAAGTAGGGGGCTAATGGTCTCGGCGTCTACGGTAGGAGGGAAAACTCCGGGTTTCATAAGCGTCCATGGTTAAGAATGATTAACTTTCGACAGAACAATACCAAATACAACAAAGTCTAGGCTATAAGTCTTTGAACAGCTCGCCGACTGATACGCCTAACGCGGTTGCTAAAGTCTCAATAGCATCAAGAGAGGCATTAGAACCCCCGTCTCAATTCGACTCATGTAAGTACGGGCAAAACCACACTTGTCGGCGAACGCTTCCTGTGAGAGCCCTGAGGCCTTTCTGAGGCAGCGTACTTTGGTGCCAAAGCGTTTTCTTAGGATAGGTTGCATCCCAAGCTTTTACCGAGTGTAAACTAAAAGGAACACACACTAATCGTGACATGTGGTCTGATCGTGACATTTTGTGGTTCTTATTGAGTACTTGAGAATAATAATTTTTATATAAAGGGGAAATAAGATGAGAAGTAAGATTCTGTTGATGATTTTGACGATGACGTTAACAGGCTGCTCTTCTTTGTTTGGGGGAGGGATAACACTTTCGAACGTATGGCTGAGGTCCGTGCTGAATGCCAAGCTCAATGGGACGCGCCGGAGTTTGCTCCTATCCGCAATAAAGTCGAGCTGAGGCCGACTGCTGAAGGAGGAAAATTGCGCTTCAACGAAAGCTATGCAACTGCAGCCGAACTGCCATTAATTGCAAAGTTCCGCGATTTGCTGGATGAGTGTGGATCAAGGACAGCAAATATTGTTTTTGTAACGAGTCCATCAATCGGAGCAGCGTCTATTCGAAGTACAAACGCTGTGGTCGAGCAGTTAGAGAATCTTCGTCGCAAGCGCATTACTTGGGGCGAATTTAATACACGACGTTACGCAATCATAAATGGACGCGCAGAGACAACCATTCGGAGTAATCAGCGTCGGCATGAAGCTGATATGCGGGATGCACAACGGTCACGTGAGCGAATGCTTGAGGACGCCACTCGTCGGAATGAGGAAGCAATGAGGCGTAATGAAGAAATGCTACGCAACAGTACTCCAAAGCAGACTACGACAGATTGCACTCCAAATGGATTCGGTGGGTTTAATTGTCACTCAACTCAGTGGTGATGGCTTTTCTTTTATTAAATACTTTAATCGAGAAAAATATGAAACGTATTTTGTTTGCCATATCAATTTTAATTTCTCTACCCGCCTATTCCTTTGCGCAGGGGATAGATTTTATGGCGATTCAACGAGGCCGTCAGCAAGCGCAAGATGAAAACTATCAAGATCAGCTGCGCCAACAGCAGTTATATGGGTCGCCCAATGGGCAGTATAACGCCGCTCAGGAACTTAGAGAAATGGAAAATCGCCGTTACAGAGAGGAGCAGCTAGTACAACAACGTCGGCAGAATGACTTGCTACAACAGCAGCTTGACAGGGGAGCATGGCCTTCTTCGACGACAACAGAGTGCCAACAAGATGGTTTTGGCGGAATACGATGTACGACTAGATAGCCATGACAAAGAAAGAAACTAAAGATTTATTTTTAGTCGTTATATTTTTTCTGCTTCTGGCGATTGGTTTTTACATTGCACGCCTAGAACAAAAGCTAGAGGCTGAGCAAGTCCGCACAGCATGTGTTCGAGAGTCCTACATAATGGCTAAAAAACATGGGGGAACACCCAGGGAATGGGAGCGGGAGTGCTTACAGCACAGAACGGAGGAAGCATTAGATAGGATAGACATGCAGCATGAATAGGTTGATATTCAAATTTGGCTAAGAGAGTCCATATTTTTGGTTGCGAAATGGCTCGTTAATGTGTACTAGCTCAGATTTTATCTGACGGTCACTGTCAGTTCGTTCAGGCAGTAATCGACCCAAAGCGGAAGTTCGTCGTTTCTTGTCGCCCTAAGTCACGCTCGTCTGTGCTGACGCGAATGTAGACTCGCGCGACGTGGCGTGCGCCTTCATCGCCTACGTGATAGTGCACATTGCGGAGCGGAAGAAGAGGTGAAGACGGACTTCCTTCTGCCTAAGCAACCACCATGACCACCAATACCGCCGTCAACAGAAAAAGATAAACCTTCGCATGAAGAGCGTCGGGAATGCGGCCAATCAAAGGTGAGGCCATGCGAATACCAATCCATGAACCGGCCACGAGTACCAGGAAGGCACGCAGATCGACATAACCGGCGTACCAAGCACCCAGTGGCGCGTCGTTCCATGCTAGCAGCACATACGTCGCGGTCCCTGCAGCCGCCATGGGCAGCGACAGCGGGTTGGCCATGGCCGTCGCGGCAGTCATGCTTGCTCCTCGTCGACGCATTAGGGGCACCGTCATCACGCTACCCCCACTCCCAGGAGGGCGGCAATACTGCCGATAAGCACACCCACTGTGGCGGTCGCCGACCGACGCATGGGGCGCATCTCTGATGCGACCGTGTGCATGAAACCTGGCCGCAATATCGCATCCAGAATCGTGATTGCCAGATAGATAACGAAAGCCCATCGCACCCAGTCACTGCTTAGCGAAACCGCAGCCACCGCACCGAAAATGGCACCCAGTGCAATGTAGCCCGCTAACGGTCGAACGTCGTTCCACTGCAGCGTTCCAGCCCGGTGATGGCGCAGCGTAGCCATTGCCGCACCGAAGATCATGACGCAGGTTGATGTGGCAACGGCGATCTGCATGGCGGCATGACCGACCCCGGTGTCCGCGCCATGGGCTCCGGTCAACACGGTATAGAGCAAAGGAACGATGACGAAGCCGCCACCGAAGCCGAACAACACGGTCGTGATGCCGGCCAAGCCACCAAAACACAACAAAAGCAGATACACGATGCGACACTCCATCTTGTCATAAAGACCGTACGATAGCTTGCGCCTGACTGGCTTACTTTCGAAGACCGGTCAATAATGATCTAATTTCGGCCATCGGTCTTATTTATGCTGAACATCGCTTTGGACACCGTTGATCACATCACGCGCGTCATGGTTGCCATCGGAACCGACTATCCCGCCGGAACCCTGCTTGATACCCATACGCATCGCCGCGCACAGCTGCTGTATGGCATGACGGGTTTGATGGAAGTCGATACCGACGACGGCGCGTGGGTGGTGCCTCCGTACAACTGCGTGTGGATTCCGGCCGGAAAACGCCACCGTGTACGTATGCATGGCGTCAGCACTCGAAGTATATATATCGAGCCCAATGCGGTGCCGCGTGTAACCGGCGATTGCGAGGTACTGAGCGTCTCACCTCTGCTGCACCACTTGCTAGTCGCGTCCGCCGACATTCCGGCGCAGTATGACGAATCGGGGCGCGACGGGGCCTTGGCGCAACTTATTCTGCACGAGCTGCACATCGCGCCCATCTTGCCGCTTTTTGCGCCTATGCCCCGTGATTGCCAGCTGGCAAAAATGTGCAGAAAATTCCTGCGAGAGCCCCATATCCGCGCGACTCCGCAAGCATGGGCCAGCGAATTGAACAAGAGCCTGCGCACCTTCACACGGCTGTTCCGCCAACAAACCGGAATGTCCTTTGGCGCCTGGCGCCAGCAGGCGTGCCTGCTGGCAGCCCTGCCCAAGCTATCGTCCGGCGCACCCGTCACGCAAGTTGCTTTGGATTTGGGCTATGACAGTCCAAACGCATTTTCCAGCATGTTTCGCAAAGCACTCGGTCAATCGCCGTCGAGCTTTGCGCGTGCCGCATCATCACCGCATAGTTTTTGACGCATAAAGATGACGCCTGCCATGCTGATCACGGCGTCAGCTCGACCGCTAAATAAGTTTACCGCTCCAGGCAAGAGTCAAAAGCCTCACAGAATTTTCTGACATACAGGAGTCTGTTGTGAGATCGATGAGACGTTCGGGCGACCACGCTATTCCATTGATGACCGTCCGCCCTTGGCCGTGAGTCGCCTGTCATGATCGGCTGAAGTCGACCGAGGCTGTGTGAAAACTCTTCGAGCGAGCATTTTCAGGGGTGAACCCTTGTCGGCATCGAGAAAATGGATTCTGACGCGATCTGAGAGGTCGAGTAAGAAAGCCAGGCCAATCGGCAAACGTTTTCACACAGCCTCGTCCCTGAGCAGCCGTACGCTTTACTCAATATCACGCTGATCTTCTGGACTATGTCGCCATTCGCACAAGTGCTATTTCCGCGTACAACCCCCAATTCCGAGAATTAGAGAGCAGTACAAACCCACCAGCGTAATGTTAATCGGCAAAAAACTCTGCTACAATCCAAGATTACGGTATCTGCAATAGATACTGGTTATCGTTAACGACGATAATAAATAAGGTGGACCCAGCTTGCTGGGTGGCTCGGCCGGGCGCCTATCCCTCGGACAATTCCAAGCAAATAAGAACTCGCTCCGGGACCCCTTTTACGCATTCAGTTCGCGGTGCGATGCTTCGTTTTGCTGCATCTTAATTAACAGAACCATCAATGTTTGTATCTACCCTTCGTCGCGATTGGTTTTCCAATCCGCGCGCGGATATCCTTGCGGGTATCCTTGTTGCACTTGCACTCATCCCCGAAGCCATCGGCTTTTCCATCATCGCAGGAATAGATCCCCGTGTGGGACTCTACGCCTCGTTTTCAATTGCAGTCATCATTTCATTTGTCGGTGGACGCCCCGGCATGATTTCTGCGGCGACTGCGGCTATTGCTGTTTTGATCGTACCGCTGGTGCGAGATTATGGCGTTGACTACCTTTTTGCTGCAACGATTCTCATGGGACTGCTGCAAGTCCTAGCCGGCTTCTTGAGACTTGATCTTCTTATGCAGTACGTATCTCGGTCCGTCGTCACCGGCTTCGTAAACGCACTTGCCATCTTAATCTTCATGGCACAACTGCCTCAACTCACGAATGTGACGTGGATCACCTATGCCATGGTGGTTGGGGGGCTTGCAATTATCTACCTGTTGCCCCGGCTTACCACAGCAATACCTTCACCGCTTATCGCCATCGTTGTACTCACTATCCTTGCGATTTACGGCAATCTCGACGTACGTACAGTGGGTGACATGGGCGAATTACCGTCTACGATCCCGTCGTTTTTCATTCCGAACGTGCCGTTTACCTTCGAGACGCTGCGGATTATTTTCCCCTTTTCACTGACCATGGCCGCAGTTGGGTTACTCGAATCCATGATGACGGCACAGATTGTCGATGATCTGACCGACTCGCCCAGCGATAAGCGCAGGGAATGTAAAGGCCAGGGCATCGCCAACTTTGTGACTGGCTTTCTTGGGGGTATGGGTGGTTGCGCCATGATTGGTCAGTCGGTCATTAACGTCAAGTCCGGCGGGCTCACACGCCTTTCTACCTTTGTGTCGGGCGTTTTCCTGCTCTTTCTGATCGTTGTGCTGGGGCCGCTTGTGGCTCGTATTCCGATGCCAGCACTAGTGGCTGTAATGATCATGGTTTCCATCGGAACCTTCAGCTGGGGTTCCATTAAGAACCTGCGTTCTCACCCCTGGCAGTCATCGGTGGTCATGCTGGTGACGGTCATTGTCGTGGTGTGGACTCATGACCTGGCAAAAGGTGTTTTGGCAGGAGTAATCCTGAGTGGACTATTCTTTGCAGGTAAGGTTAAGCGGCTCTTTACGGTGCAGTCCGAACTATCAACAGATGGTAAGACGCGAACTTACTTTTATTCCGGTCAAGTGTTTTTTGCATCGGCTGAACGCTTTGTTGAGGCGATCGACTTCAAAGAAGTTGTCGATAAGGTCGTGATCGACGTTTCGGACGCTCATTTTTGGGATATTTCTGCTGTTGGCGTTTTGGATGATGCAGTCATCAAGTTAAGACGCGAAGGTGCTGCCGTAGAAATAGTGGGACTTAACAAAGAAAGCGCCGCTATGGTTGGACGCTTTGCGACACACGATCAAGCCCCTACAAACGCGTCGAAACACTGATTTTTGGAGAGAAAGAAAATGACAAAAATACTTGCTTGCATCGACACATCGCCGTACGCAAATAGCGTATGTGACCTGACAGCGTGGGCTGCACACCGTCTTCCCTCGTCAGTCGAAGTGCTGCATGTCGTCCAACGGAAAAGCGCCGTACAAGAGCGACACGATCGAACTGGAGCTATCGGGCTGGGCGTTAAAAGCGACCTTTTGGAAGACCTGACCCGCATAGAAGAAGCCCAAGGGAAACTGGCTATCGAGGCTGGTCGTGTGCTTTTGGATACTGCTGCAGAGCGGTTACGTGCTACAGGCATCCATGATCTGACGCTAGCGCATCGCCACGGCGGTGTTGTTGAGACAATCCTTGAACGTGAAGAAGAGTGCGATCTGCTTGTCATGGGCAACCGGGGTGCGTCGGCGGAGTTTGCTATTGCACATTTGGGTTCAAAAATAGAAAGGGTGATACGTGCAAGCAAGAAGCCAATTCTTATTGCGCCAAGCGATATCGGCGATATCAAAAAAGTGATCCTGGCCTACGACGGCGGCACGTCAGCCAAAAGAGCGCTCGAACTCATGGCTTCATCACCATTATTTGAAAATCTGGAGCTTCATGTGGTTTTTGTGGGCGAGGATAATGAACAGCATCGCATCATGCTTGCGAACGCGCACCAGCATATTAGCGAGTCTGGACATTCGTTAACCACGAGTATTCTTCATGGTTCCCCAGAGCCGGTCATCGCCGAGCTCATGGACTCCACCGACGACACGATGTTGATGATGGGGGCATATGGACACTCACCACTACGCAATCTTATTGTAGGTAGCACAACGACGTCACTGATTCGGATGGTTGCCAAACCAATACTTCTCATACGCTAAGTGGCGCAAGTGCAGGTGTCCAGTGAATGCACTTTAACGTCCGCAGCGTTGTCGCTCTTCGGCTCATATGACTTCAATGCAATGTCCGCTATTGGCCGAGGCTGTGTGAAAACGCTTCACTGGTCGCCTGATCCCAATTAAAATAAGCCATCCCGTTTAAGCGAGGTGGCCGATGAAGCGATTTATCGAAGGCGAGGAGCGAAGTCAGATCGCCTTGCTCCCTGAATGCCTTGATGATTATGTCACCGAGGACAACCCGGTTCGCGTCATTGAGGTCTTTGTCGACGAACTGGATTTGCATGCGCTCGGCTTCAAGGGTATGCAACCCGCATTGACCGGGCGCCCTTCATATCACCCGTCCGTTCTTCTGAAGCTCTATCTTTATGGCTACCTTAATCGCGTCCAATCCAGTCGACGTCTGGAGCGGGAAGCACAGCGTAATATTGAACTGATGTGGCTCATTGGGCGGCTGGCTCCTGACTTTAAGACCATTGCCGATTTTCGTCGTGATAACGGTGTTGGCATTCGGAATGCGTGTCGACAATTTATTGTGATGTGCCGCCAACTCAAACTGTTCTCACAAGCCATCGTTGCCATTGACGGTAGTAAATTCAAGGCCGTTAATAACCGGGATAAAAACTTCACCCCCACAAACTCGATCACCGAATAAAACAAATCGATGAGAGCATCGAACGCTATCTGGGTGCGTTGGAAACGGCTGACCGAACTCAGCCAATTGAGGTCGAGGCTACTACGCAACGGCTGCAAGAGAAACTAACCAAGCTTAGGCAACAGATGCAGCAATTACGGATGATTGAAGAACGCTTGAACCAGCAACCAGATAAACAATTATCCCTGACCGACCCCGACGCGCGATCAATGGCGACCAGCGGCAGGGGTACTGGCATGGTCGGCTATAACGTGCAAGCAGCGGTCGATACCAAACATCATCTAATTGCTGCGCATGAGGTCACCAATGTCGGCCATGACCGAACACAGCTCTCGAATATTGCGTTTAAAGCACAAGAGGCGATGCAGGAAAATACCTTGGGGGTAGTTGCAGATCGTGGATACTTCAAAGGCCCAGAAATACTGGCTTGCGAGCAGGCGGGTATTGAGACGTATGTTCCCAAACCCATGACGTCCAACAGCAAAGCTGAGGGGCGATACAGTAAACTGGATTTCATCTACCTTGCCCAAGACAATGAATACCAATGTCCGGCTGGGCAACGACTCACTTATCGGCACTCAACACGCGAAGAAGGCATGAAAATCGATGTTTACTGGACATCAGCCTGCAAAACCTGCCCCCAGAAAATGCAATGCACCACCGGTAAGGAACGTCGAGTCAGGCGCTGGGAACATGAAGACGTTTTGGATGCCATGCAACGTCGCTTGGATAGCACGCCAGGCAAGATGAAAGAGCGGCGCTGTACCGTGGAGCATGTCTTCGGAACGCTAAAATTCTGGATGGGGTCAACGCACTTTCTAATGAAGTCGCTCCCCCATGTGGGTACAGAAATGAGCCTACATGTGCTGGCCTACAACCTGCGACGGGTAGTAAATATTCTTGGGGTTGCCGAGACTATCAAGGCGATACGACTGGTGGGGGCATGAGGCCCCTTATTCGCCTTTTTTAGAGCGTTATGCGCCGCTCATATTAGCCGTCAGAAGCATCAGCCTGGCCTACGACAATATATAAACTGGATTGCGGGAATATTATGACCCAATCCTACTCCAATCGTCGGGCTGGGCAACTCAAAATGTGTTTTCACACAGCCTCGACCCAAAGCGGCCAGTCGAAAAATCGAAAAGCGGACTTTCGAGGAGCATGAGGCAGAGTGGTACAGGGCGATGGAGTGATCGATTCGGCAAGGCTCTGGCTAGAATTCTTTCGTGCAGCGGGTTTTAGCATAATAGTAAATTGAAGCATTGCGTAGGTGTCTTAACTGTCCTTCTCCATCCCTACCTTCCGGGTAAAACGACAATGTAATTCGATCGTTACCAGCATGCCAAATCATCTCAACACCTTGGACGGTTCCTCCGCCAGAGCCGCTCCATGCGCGTTGATTGGTCTGTACTTTGTGCGGTTGACCATGTAGTCCAATGAGAGAATTGAGTAGGGGTATGTATTCGAGGTCAAAGTCAATCATCCGAATATATGAATCCAAGGTTCCTTCGCAGAACGAAAATGTTCCGTGAATTTGAGGGTCTGCAAGCCTGCCAACAACCCACCAGTCTCCATTGGCCGCTTCTTTTGCATCAAAGCCCGCTTTCGCTGCTTCAGCAATCAACTGTTCGCGAGTCATTCCTGAATGGTAACCGTCAACATCGAATGCGTTTGCATCAATAGTGAAAGACAGCAAAGAAAGTGCGATAACGGCGTGTAAAAAAACGTATGCATAGTCATACCAACTTGTAGGTGCTAAAAACATTAATCGACAATACTAGGGGCGTAGTTGATCTACTTTTTCTACTGCCTTTAAAAGTCGACTCCTACGATCAAAAGTGTTCAAGCTAGGGAAAAGAGAGCGAGATGTTTTGACCAATTTTGTGTCGATACCGAACCGTTCAGGATAGGAAGCCACATACCAAAGCTGGAAGACTTCCATGCTTAATGAAAGTCGTTGCTCTAGCTCACCGCACTCAAGAGTCGCGATGAAAATTATATGTTCGTTCTCTTCTTCGTCAAAGGAAAGGTAAGCACCTGGGTCCTCGTCCGCATGCTTCAAGTAGTTCTGTACACGATCGAGTACAGCATATGCACCCTTTTTCGTGAGCCCTGAGTCCTTTACTATCATTTCTCGCCAAGAGCACTTTGGATGAATTTTCTCGACAAGATCCGCCAGGACTCTACTAGCCGCACCAGCAAGTGTGCGAATGGCAAGCGGGTCACGATTCGCAAAAAGCATAGTGATTGCTTCATCCAGTTGTCGTATAGCTGCCTCTTCTTTCGAACAAGTGACCATCGTAATGTCCAACCCTCTATTGCAAAATGCAGGCTTAATATCGGTTAACCGTTTGACACTCTGTCAATCTTTGGTACGAGCGGCTGCTTTGAGCGAATCCACCTTGTTTCCACTTCTGGTCGAAGCTGTGTAAAAACGCAGAAATAAACCGCACTTGAAATAATTGAAGCATCAGAACGCTCGGCATTCAATTTTCTCGTGTTCGAGAGTGTTATGCTTGTCAATGTTACCAAACGTGAAGTGACGCTTCACGCCACAATAGATTAATCGGCACCTTCCTGAATTAGAATTAGTAATGTCTTGGCGGAGGTGTCTATTTTAGGATCAACCATGAACCACGGAATCAGGGCAGTTCTAATAGCTTGTCTGCTTTTTTCATCGAGCGCGTTTGCAGGCTGTGTGGGCTACACAGGACCAGGCGGCCCCTGCTCAACAGGCCCAGGTGGCGGGCTATCAACCGGTCCTGGTGGTGGGCTTTCAACCGGTCCTGGTGGCGGGCTATCAACCGGACCTGGTGGTGGACTTTCAACAGGCCCAGGTGGCGGGCTATCAACCGGACCTGGTGGTGGACTTTCAACAGGCCCAGGTGGTGGGCTCTCAACCGGTCCTGGTGGTGGACTTTCAACCGGTCCAGGTGGTGGGCTCTCAACCGGCCCAGGTGGCGGGCTCTCAACTGGTCCAGGCAATAATTGGCGTCGGGTGCCTGTGCCGACACGTTATTGACATAGGAAAACCAAGCTATCAGCATGGACTTTGACTCCATCCTTCCGTCGGAAAGACCGCATGCCTTATTCGTCCCATCAAAACTCATACGATTCGAGGACGGGGTGGATTTGGGGTCATAGCAGAAAATGGTATTGTAATTTCTGGAAGGCGCGGATTCGGATGGTTCATAAGGAGCTACGGAAAAGTTGCTCCAGTCCTGACCGAAATCGAAAATGCCTCGACACTCATCAGCTTATCGATTACACGCTTAGCCTCGGCCGATTGTAGCCAACGACAGATGATCGAACTCGACCCATCGCTGCCCATGGTGGCTGATGAAGCCACCGAGTACTGCTAGTTTGACGCTGTAAGAATGTGACTAGAAGATCCCAACGCATGAGGCACCTAGCTTTGGCGCAACCCTAAAAAAGTGTGTGCTCTCTTGTTAAGTTTGGATAGGTCAATGGCTAGCAGCCTCTCATATACTGTGCTCAGATATTTAGGATGGTCGTATGCATATTAGGTATAGCCAATCGGATAGCTATTGCCCAACAATCCTTAGCGGCGTAAATGAGAATAAAAGGCTTACCAACCGGCGAAATTCGTTACGTGTAGAGGCTGGGACCTTATCTGAGGGTGACTGGTAGCTCTATCGACCAGTTGAATCCAAGACCCTAAGCGGACACTGCCTATTCGATGCCGGCAAGTCCGACCACGGGCCTGTAAGTAAGAATGACCCATCCTCCCCATTTGCTGTTGATTACCGCTTTGAGCCATTGGAGAGCGTCACCCCACTGGAAGGACTTGGAGCTGCCACGGTGCCTCCGATGCCACGTGTCGAAATTTGTTGTCCAATATACTTGAATGGACGTTGTGCCGTGCTATTGCATAGCTATTGGCGAGGCGCAGTCACAGGTTTAACTACTATGCCCAGGCCTTTGAACCGAGCATTTCGCCACTGTGCAGTTTTCGGCCGCAGCACAGCCGCCGATGACATTTACCGGCGACTGCACCTCGACCTCAGATAGATGTACGCAAAACTGCTCATATTAATGTCAGAGTCGTGTTTGGTGGTTTTAAGTGCGCTAATTACGACAATCTATCTGAGAAGCGAGACAGCTATACCCAGTACGAAGATAGCGAGCCAGCCGACGTATTTCGTGAGTTTGCCCACTTTTTCTGAGAGCCTGTCGATCGAAACAGATATATCAGGCGAGGTGAGAGACAGGCTGTGAGTAGGCTTGCCGCCTTCGTCATCGCAATACGTCGTTATTTCTTCTGCCGGCGCTAGTTTGATCGGAGTGCGTCTGATGTCGAGCGAAACGACCTGCCCATGGACTAGCCCTTGCTCGGGCCTGATAAACCAGTTGATTCGGGCGGCAGGAGGTGCGTACCATTCTTCTACATACAGTTTAGGTGACTCGACGCCGACCGTTACCGTTGAAACGGAGCAATCGCGCACAGACGAGACGAGATCGTTCATTTGTTCAACGCTGAGTGATATTTGTAAGAACCACTCGCTATCGAGGCCTATTTCCCAGTCGTATTTGTTGTATCCAAGGACCGTCTGACGAATTATTCCTTCTTGGGAGTCTCTCATTGCCCACTCCCTTCGTTCCTCGTTTGTTACGACAAAAGAAACAGAGATAGCATTGCTGCGTGAATCTGGATCACCGACTATTTCAATGGCCGTGTCGTCAATACTAGCGTTGCCGCGCAGAGTAGTTACCAGCGTTCGTTCAAACGGATCTTCTTTCTCATCAAAGTAACTAGCGGCCGAAGATAACTGCAGATCAATCAGTTTGAGGCGCATTGTCCGAATGGCGGGGCTAAATTTTCGGCGCTTCCCTTCTAGATCAATCCACTCGAAACCATCTTTTGTTTCTTCCAGGACTATGTCTGGATTGTTGTTATCGTTCATGTCTCACTCATAAGTGCTCAATAGGTTGGGCTTCTGGAGTTCGAATCCGAAAGTTCTGGAGGCCGGCCCACTGGGCAATTGCTGGAAGAGCGCCGGTTCGTGTCTTACTCACCTAGTTAGCTGGTTAGGTTTGTATAGCGTGTGACGGCTTCTGGCCGAAAGCGGCGGTTGACGTTGAACGCCGACACATCTGACAGTACGTGCCAGATCGGGGTTAAGTTAATACAAAGTAGCTTAATAATGTTTACCCCTCTACCCCCATGGGGGGCTAGGGGTAGGAAAAAACATACACATTTATTTTTTCCGTCTTTGTCGCCTGCGTAAGATATTCACTAGTTCATTGTCCGAAGTATATTGCGCCTCCGACTTAACGGCTGCATGTAGCACATCACCTATTCGTTCTTCAGTAACTCCAAGCCCGCGTAGTTTATAAACAAATACTTCGAGTTCGTGTTGTCGAAGCGGGGGCAACATAGACCAGAGTCGCTGCCACTTGCGCATATTCTTAGATCGCTCTACCCGCTCAGGGGTCCACCACAGCTCTAGCCTAGCAACGGCCCAGCCATAGTAGATAGCAGGCTCTTTCTTGAGCATAGACCCACCCTGGGTGTGGGCGGCCCTCTGTAGGCATACATCCTCGACATAGTTGTTTGTCTCGGTTGTATGCGGCGAGCTTTGTGATTTGAGCAATGTTTGGGGCATTTTATAAATGGTCTATGTGGAGGGAGGTTTAGGGCAGGTCGGGCAGTTCAAGGGCACTACCTTATAGTGTGGAGAACCCTTTGTTTATAAGGGTTTCCAGCCTTTAGGGCAGGAAGTACACTATTAAGAACTTTCTATATAAAAATCAAAATATAAAAAGAATACGAAAATGGCCTTATTCTGCCTTTCCTGCCCTAGGGATGGAAAGGCAGATAAGTTAAAATGTCACGTCGTCGGGCTTGAGTGAAACTTTGAAACCTCGCACGCCGGAATTTTTTGTTTCAACAAAGCCATGATCGCGTAGACGCTGATAAAAGGTTCTGTCGGAAGGAGGGCGTGCCGTCCCGCTGTTTTGTGCATAGTCCTCGATCAGACCGCGCCTTGACGTGAATCCTCCATAGTCGAGCCTATCCTCGATCCATTCGCGTATAACGTCTTCAACTCCCCTGTACGACTCTACTGCAGCGTCAACACTGCTAGGGGTTGCAAGGCCTTGTTCCTGCCAGTCTAAGCACCCACGTATGGACCAAGCCAAGATACCACTCCCCTCGGCCTTGAGCCGGGCTTCTAGACCCATATCTGCCTGTTGCACAGATAAGCGGTTCGGGAAATCCAGCAAATCCAGACGTCGCCACATTCCTTCACTTGTATCTGCAATTTGGGGCCGGTTGTTTCCGCGCACGAACAACTTAGCCGTCGGCCTGAAGGCGAATGGTTCTCCATATAGTTTACGAGCTACAACTTTTTCGGTAGAAACTAGGGATTTGATACGATGGTCATCCCACTTTCCGCCTGCTTGTGTCTCGTTAAGCAGCGCAAGACGTAAACCCGCTAACCTTGCTATCTCCGGTGAGGCTGCCGCGCCGTCACGGCGTCCGCTGGTCAATAAAGATGAGTCGGCCTGCCCACAGTATGTTCCAAGAATATGGGCGAGTATGTTAGCCAATACTGATTTACCGTTGCGTCCAGTACCAAATCCAAACAGCAGCTTTTCTTCTTGCACGCTGCCTGACATCATGTATCCAAACCAGCGCTGTACGTAAGCTATGACGGTTTTATCATTTTGAAATGTCTGGTCAAGGAAATGAAGCCATTGTGGGCACTGCGCACTTGGATTAAAGGGTATCCCTGCGCAGCGAGTATGCCATTGCTTAGGGTCAGGGGCTAGCAACTTACCTGTCCTTAAATCGACCTGCCCATTCGGTACACAAAGTAGCATCGGGTTAGCATCCAGGCTTTCGTCGGGAGTTCTGAGCATCACACACAAGGACGTCAACACATTCGCTTGTTTGGGAACATCGAGTAGGCGGTGCGATGCTTGTTTATTTGCTTTAGATTTACCGTCTTCGGGGTTACGCATAAAGTCCTCTAGCGACTGCCGGGCGTACTCTTTTGCGTATGATTTCAACAAATGCTGGACTGTAGCGGTATCCGGCTTCCAATATGCGCCAGTCCAGCAATGCCACTCCCCTCGCGCATACATGGCCCTACCGCCTAACCATTCTGTAAACCTGCATGCCATACCATCATCAGTGCGTGGGTCAGGACATGCCTCTGGTTCAGGCCCAGCGAGCCAGTACACGGTGCTTGGCGTTACACCTCCTTCAATGCTCAGGCTATTCCAATTCTTTGTGAAATCCTCTTCGTTGTACCTGTCGGGGGCGCTGGTACTCCACTTACGCGCAATCTGTTCGCTTTCAGAAAAGCCGTGGGCCTTTATAGAACATAAGATTTTGAGCCATTCAATACGCGAACAGTCGGCAGAGATGCGTAGCAGCGCTGTACGTAGGGCCGCTACGTTTATCGGTGTGTCTGGTCTACCATTTGCAATGGGTGCGCCTATTGTTGAGGCTGGCGCGGGGGTAGCGTCAATAGACACATCAAGACGAGATAGCAGGTCGTCAAGGTCGTATACCAAGTCTAGCTTGCAGTTCTGCAGCACGACAGATTTAGGTTCCCCTGTTTTCCAGTGCATGAATCCCGGCACACGCATAAGGCGTGCTGGATTGCAGACGGCCGGATCACCCCCGAACTTACGAGCAAGTGCTTGTTGTGCAGTTTTGAAATTAGTGACAGGACAGGATTTTTCCGCTAGCACCCAGTAGACATGCGCACCCCCACCAGATTTAACCAGCAGGCTTGGCTCCGGCCAGTCAGCAGGCTTTTGTTCACTTGGTAAGTAGCGTCCTTCGGACGCCATGCGTAATGCCTGGCGATAGTCATCTTCGTCCTTGAAGTCCTTAGCATCTAGGTCAAGCCATACACCTGCGATGTCGGTGATTTGCAAGTCCTTGTCGCCACCTGGGTTCACGACCACGAAAATTCCGGCACCGGCTGCATTGGCTGCACGCAATAGCGTCAAGTTTTTATCTAAGCCACCTGTAAAGTTTTTAATATGGGTGTGCGCCCCAGGACATTCTGGTAGTGTCCTAAAGTACCAGCCGTCATCTGCACCACCTAGTGATTCCAGGAATTCAAAGGCATGTGTGTCTCTTATGCTTTTACCCACGATCCGCCCTCAACTTAGTGTTTTTAGCCATAATTTCGGAGAGAAAGCTATCCAAATCAATCGAAGGTAAATCAGAAATTAGCTCTTGGAGATGGTCACCGGTAATGCTTTTATTCCTGGCAAGTACGCGTGCCACTTGTTGCATTGCGAACTGGACTGTAGTGTCATTCAAAAGTTTTTGCGTTTTGCAGCGAGCTTGTCTTGCAATGCGTATGTCGTTCTGAAAGCCGAAATATTCTTCCAGTTCAGTGGATTCATCACAGGATGGGCGGTTGAGGCTATGGCGCAAGCACTCTACTAATTCACAATGGTTGCTGTTTGGTGTAACAGCAACGAAGCCTGCATAACCCGTCTTACCGCTGTTTTGGTACATGCGTGCTTCTGTTGGGTATAGTCCAAGCGAAGATGCAAGGATGGTCCACCGTGCAGTCGCTAGGCTGGCTTTAGCAAGTGTGGTTGGTACATCTCCACAAAACGACTGACTCATAGGCCCTTCTGTACGAAGCGCTGATAAATCTATCGGTTCGATATTGACAACCAACTCGCGCACCTGCTGACCTTCAGCAGAATGATTTATAAATATGCATTCCGCTAATGTGGCAATATGGGTTTTGGCATTTTTCTTCAACAGATCTAATGTTTTGAGTACGAATGTCTGAACTATTTGACGTGAACCAAAATGCTTTTCAGAAGGTTCGCACTCAAGACAGAGAACGTCGCTGGTTGAAAGCAGCTCTGCGCGGAAGCAGTCGCTGATTTCGCAACAGTATGAGTTGGGGATGCTGTCTACGTAGGGCTGCCAGCCATTTCTACACCCATCAGAATAGATGCCTACACGTTGAACGGTGTTGCCCAGTGCAGTGTCAACGATCGCACAGAGTGCTGCTAGATGCGCCGCTTGTCGGGTAGTAAGGGCGCGGTTCATAGCTCACCTTCCGCATTACGCACGAGCGCACGTAAATCGCCTAGCCTGTATAGGCTTATACGGCCAATTTTTCGGCGCTTTAGAATACCTGTGCGAACCCAGCGATCAAGTGTTGCGGAGGATATGCTAAGAAATAGACATGCTTGAGGCTTTCTTAACGTTGCGTCATTGTCAAGAAGTAATTGGTTTTTATGCGACATACTGAGCTCTATAGGTTAGAGCGCTATCTCAGACTGAAACTTTATTATTGAGACAACGCTTTTAGTTGCCCTTAGTGTTCAGTGCGCCACTGACCGCTCGCCGCTCGCTTTCATCATTGACACTCCAGGATTGGAGAAGGTTGATTGTCACATGATGAGGCGTATTGAGTTCCCTCAACGTGGGGTATCGCTCCCCACCGCTTTTATTTTTGATTAATACCTTCTGTTTAGACTCCCTATTGGGGACATAGAACTGACTCTTTTTGAGTTTCAAGCAATTGCATGATGTCTACAGACTGGTATTGCTTATTAGCGTACCACATTTGAATTGAGATATGTTCCCCAGTCATCCATCATTTTACGGCGTCTGTTAAACATATCACCTCGTCGATATGCTGCTTCAGTTTGATCGGCTATAGCGTGGGCCAACGCCATTTCAGCAACGTCACGTGGGTACGTTGTGGCTTCTGCTGCCCAGTCTCTGAATGTCGAACGAAAGCCATGTGGAACGGCGTCAACACTCATTCGCCGAAGTACCGCTGTAAGCGCCATATCTGACAGCATTGTTTTTTTCCTAGAGCTAGGAAATAGCAGGTTCGTCATAACCAAGTTTTCTGGTTTTAGGCTTTGTAATAGTGCTATAGCCTGTTTGGGCAAAGGTACTCGGTGTTCTTTTCCGCCTTTCATGCGTGTACTTGGCACGGTCCATAGGGCAGCATCAAGATCAATTTCTCCCCAGGTCGCACCACGAACTTCGCCGGATCGTGCGGCAGTTATGATGGTGAATTCTAAGGCTTGCGCTGCGATACCAGGCATGGCACGTAGTTTCTTGATGAAGTTAGGAGCTTCAACCCATGGTAAGGCACGTTGATTGCCCCGTCGGCCCGCTACGCCAGGACGCTTCTTTATCGTTGGAAGAGCTGCCCGAAGTTTGGCATTTAGTGCGGCAGGGTTAGCGGTTTCGGCGCGATATCCTCGTGCTTCTGCCCAGTCCAATATGGACTCAAGCCTTCCGCGCATACGCCGGGCGGTTTCGTTCTTAACCTGCCAAATAGGATCAAGGATTGCAAGCACATGGGAGTAGTCCACTTGATCTACTTGTAAGTCGCCAATCACGGGGTATGCATATTGCGCCAGTGTGTTCCGCCATTGCTGAATATGCTTAGCGTTCCGCCAGTTGATCTCGTTGGCATCGATATATGCTTCGCCGCACTCACGAAAGGTCTTTGCGCGTGCTTGTGCAATATCGTGGGCAAGCCGTGCGGCCTCACGTTCTGCTTTAGGGTCTATGCCTGCCTTAAGTTTGATGCGCTCTTCTTCGGCGTGTTGACGTGCCCGACTGATAGACAAGGCAGGATAGCCTCCCAGTCCACGTTCCACACGTTTTCCGTTGAGCATTACACGTATGGTCCAAGACTTTGTTCCTGCTGGCGCTACGCGGAGGTATAGGCCTGTAGCTTTGCCGTCAGCGTAAGAGCCGGGCTTGTTTAAGGCGTCAATAGCTATTGCTGTAAGGTGCGACTTTTTCTTTTCCACCATTTATCCACCACGAGAGATTGATATGTGATGATAAGTTGTGGTTGGAAATGATTCAAGCTGATTACCATAAGCATTGATGTATAAGCATTTTTTATTATTTTTCTATACTTAATCAACAGCTAATGGCGGACAGAGAGGGATTCGAACCCTCGATACGCTATAAACGTATACACGCTTTCCAGGCGTGCGCCTTCAACCGCTCGGCCACCTGTCCTATTTCTGGCAAATTAAATTGCCAAGTCCGCAATCATAACAGTAAATCGAAACAAAAGGCAAATAAGCCTGATAGCTCTTTGCTTTTATTCGTTTAACCAGCTGCCTGGCCCACGCTTAACATACGCTCTACGTAACGGGCGATGGCGTCTACCTCGATATTGACACGGGTTCCCGCCTTAAGGTGCTTCAAGGTAGTGACTTCAACGGTATGTGGGATCAGGTTGATACTGAACTCGCAGCTATCGGCATGATCGACCACTTCGTTCACCGTCAGGCTGACACCGTTGACAGTCACAGAGCCTTTGTAGGCAAAATACTTGGCAAAGCTTCGATCAATTTGAATGGCTAACAACCACGATTCGCCTACAGGCTCAAAACGGCTTACCGTGGCCACGCCATCGACATGACCAAGCACCATGTGCCCGTCCAGGCTATCGCCCAAACGCAAGGCATGCTCTAAGTTAACGTCAGCCGGCTCATCTAGCCCAGCTGTTCGATTCAGGCTTTCGCGAGAGATATCCACACTAAAGGCGTCATCCTGCAACTCGACGACCGTCATGCAGGCCCCTTGTATGGCGATGGAGTCGCCCAACTTGGCTCTATCCAGCGGCAAGCTGCCAGGATGGATTATCAGACGCAGCCCGGCATCCGGGTTTTCTGCCTCAAGTGGCTGAATTTTCCGGATGCGCCCTACGGCACTAACAATACCTGTAAACATAATTTATTAACCTAAAAATACGAATGTGGCGATCATTTAGAGCGGCTGCAACGACGTGCTTACAACCTGCTGCAGCCTGGCCCAGCGTTGGGGCTCGCGCAAGAGCAAACGCACATCGGCGCCGACCCGCGCTGCATCAATAAACTCAAAGCGCTGCGCTTCGATCAGGCTTTGCAGCTCGGGCAGCTCTGCCATGGGCAGCCCTGGCCCGATCAGGGTGGGCGCCAGATACATTAATAACTGATCTACATTTCGATGCGCAAGCAATGCACCACTTAATGTGGCACCCGCTTCGACATGAACTTCGTTAATCTCATGAGAACCCAGGTACTGCGTTAATTCGTGCAGATGAACCTGCCCCTCGTCGGTGGCCCCCAGAACGATTACCCTGGCATTCAGATCCGCCAGAACAGCCGTTTTTTCTGGATTGGCAACGGTGGTGAAGATCCAGACCGGGTCCCCGTTAAAAATGGCCGCGTCTGGGCTGATTTTAAAGGTGGAGTCGACAACAGCACGCAGCGGCTGACGCTGGGTTTCCAGACCCCGCACGTTTAACAGCGGGTTGTCATCAATGACCGTACCTATGCCGGTAAGCACCAGACACGAGCGTGCCCGCCATTGGTGACCATCAGAGCGCGCTACAGGGCCGGTAATCCATTGTGACTGGCCGTTGTTCAAGGCACTGCGCCCGTCTGCCGAGGCTGCAAGCTTGAGCCACATAAACGGTTGCTGACGCAACATGCGCGATATAAAACCGGGGTTCTGCTCAAAGGCTTCTTCGGCACACACCCCCACGTCAACCTTTATGCCAGCCGCACGCAGAGCTCGTACGCCTTGGCCAGAGACTTGCGGGTTTGGGTCCAGAAGCGCCACCACAATGCGTTTTGGCATTGCCTTCAATAAGGCACTGACGCATGGCGGGGTCTTTCCATAATGACTGCAGGGCTCAAGCGTGACATATACATCGCACTTGCTGAGATCAGCACCGTTAAGATGAGCTTGCTCAAGCGCCACAATTTCGGCATGAGGCCCGCCGGCCCGCTGGGTAGCGCCCTGCCCCACCACTTGGCCGTTCTCTACAATCACGCATCCGACCCGCGGGTTCGGGGATGTTAAATACATCACCCCATGCGCCATGCGCAAGGCGGCCTGCATCCAGTGGTGATCTTGCTGCGCTGAAAGCATCATCATGTCCGACATTTATTTCTTGGGGAGATCTGACGAATCTTGCATCTCGTCGATCGCCTGGACGAACTCACGTATGTCGTTGAAGCTTTTATAAACAGAAGCAAAGCGTACGTAAGCCACCTGATCAAGCTTTTTAAGTTCATCCATGACCAGTTCGCCTATGTGTTCGGTGGAGATTTCTCGATCACCGCTCACAAGCAACCGTTCGGTAATGTGGGTTACCGCAGCATCTACCTCTGCACTGGGCACCGAGCGCTTACGCAAGGCCAGATCCAGGCTGGCCCTTAAGCGACTGACATCGAACTCCATGCGACTGCCGTCGCGCTTGACGACAGCAGGCATGAGGAGATCGGCCCGTTCATAAGTAGTAAAGCGTCGATCACAGGCTAAACAACGCCTGCGACGCCGAATGGCATCGCCTTCTTCGGAGACTCTAGAGTCGATGACTTGAGTGTCATCATTACCACAGAACGGACATTTCATTCATTTACCGGGCCCCTAAGGGCCCCACAGTGCGGCTATTTAACCGTAAACAGGAAAGCGTGCGGTTAACTCGTTAACACGACGGCGTACTTCTTCGATATTAGCGGCATCAGACGGGTTGTCCAATACATCGGCAATCAGATTGGCAGTGAGTTCAGCCTCGGCCTCTTTAAAACCACGCGTCGTCATGGCTGGCGAGCCCAGGCGAATACCGCTGGTAACAAAAGGCGATTCGGGATCGTTAGGTATCGCATTTTTATTGACCGTGATATGAGCCTCACCCAGTGCGCGCTCGGCCTCTTTACCGTTAATGCCTTTAGAGCGCAGATCGACAAGCATAAGGTGGCTTTCGGTTTTGCCGGACACAATACGCAGGCCACGCTCAACCAGGACTCGCGCCATGGCGTCAGCGTTTTTTACAACTTGTTCAGCATACTGGGTAAAGCTGGGCTCAAGAGCTTCTTTAAATGCAACCGCTTTGGCAGCGATTACATGCATTAAAGGGCCACCCTGAATACCAGGGAAGATAGCCGAATTAACGGCCTTTTCGTGTTCGGCTTTCATCATGATGACGCCGCCACGAGGACCACGTAACGACTTGTGTGTGGTCGAGGTAACGAAGTCGGCATGTGGTACCGGATTTGGGTAGGCACCACCGGCAACCAAGCCAGCGTAGTGAGCAATATCGACCATGAACAAGGCACCGTTTTCGTGTGCGATACGTGCGATGCGCTCGAAGTCAATATGCAAGGAGTAGGCCGAGGCGCCACCGACGATCAGCTTCGGTTTGTGCTCTTTGGCCAAAGCTTCAAGCTGATCGTAGTCAAGGACTTCGTTCTCGTCCAGGCCGTAAGAAATAAAGTTATATAACTTGCCTGAAGCGTTGACAGGCGAGCCATGCGTCAAGTGACCACCTTCGGCCAGGCTCATACCCAACACGGTATCGCCGGGCTTAAGCACTGCCATATACACGCCCTGATTGGCTTGTGATCCGGAATTCGGCTGGACGTTAGCGGCTTCCGCGCCAAATAGCTGCTTGAGACGATCGATGGCCAGTTGCTCGACCACATCC
Source organism: Paenalcaligenes niemegkensis (assembly GCF_022230885.1). Lineage (GTDB taxonomy): Bacteria > Pseudomonadota > Gammaproteobacteria > Burkholderiales > Burkholderiaceae_B > Paenalcaligenes > Paenalcaligenes niemegkensis. The sequence continues at coordinate 131,141 of NZ_JAKGCT010000001.1, forward strand.
ACGTGCTCGCAACCGCCATAATAACGGCGGCCAGGGTAACCTTCGGCATACTTGTTGGTAAGCTGCGTGCCCTGTGCCTGCATCACTGCAGGACTAGCGTAGTTTTCTGAAGCAATGAGCTCGATATGCTGCTCTTGGCGAGTGTCTTCTTTCTGAATAGCATCCCACAGATCGGGGTCAACGATATTCAGCGTACGTGAGCGGTCAAACATGAGAGATCCTAACTAAATAAAGAAGCAAAGAGAAGTTAAGCATTTTAACGCTTAAGCACAGCAAACGTGGCAAAAAGGCAGAAGCTACGCTATTAACTGGGTTTAAATACCTAAAACAAACACTAGATTGAGGCGAGAGCTAAAATAATATGAACGTTGCTCATACTATGGCAGACACTACTTTTGCTGAGCGAGCTGAGGATTCAAAGTATAGCTTCCGTGGATGCTCGCCTGGGCCAGAATATGCGCCGCCATAGCCTCTTTGACCTGTTCACCGGTGAACTTCCCCTGCAAGGGCAGCTCGTCGATATCCAGAGCATATACCGTGAAATAATAGCGATGCAGCAAGGCATCGTTCCAGGGCGGGCAAGGACCATCATAGCCAAAATAGTCGCCATTCATGTCACGATCCTGGGCAAAGAAGGTGGTGAAATCGTTTAAACCCTGCCGGGTACCGTCAAGAGACAGCGGCCCTGCCTTTCCCCGAGGCGTAATGCCATGGGAGTACGCCCCCTCGGGTATTTCAGTCGTGTCAGCAGGGACATCGACCAGAACCCAATGATAAAAATCACAACGCGCCAAAGCAGCCGAAACCTCTAGTCCCGGTTGATTGACATCGTCGCCTACTGTTGGCACGTCAGGATCAACGCATAAGACCACATACGATCGCACGCCTTCTGGCACATCTGACCACTTCAAATGTGGATTCAAGTTTGCTGCCAGCGCCACGCGATTAGCCTTGTCGATTCGACCAAAAGCGAGCCGCTCGGGGATTGAACTCAAGTCGTTAAAAGAGTCGCTGCGAAGGTTCATGATCAGCTCCGAAATCAGTGGATGATGACTCGGGCAAAGCGGCGTTTGCCCACTTGCAAAACGTAAGTTCCTGATTGCACCTGCAATGCTTTGTCTTCGATACGAGTACCGTCAAGACGGACACCGCCCTGCTCAATATTACGATGCGCTTCACTGCCCGACGATACGAGTCCTGCTTCACGTAACAATTTAACAATGGCAATTGGGCTTTCTGCTATTACCACCTCGGGAATATCGACGGGAATTTCGCCGTGGCGAAAGCGCGCCTCGAAGTTATGCAAAGCTTGTTCTGCTGCTGCCGCAGAGTGAAAGCGCGTGATAATTTCCTGGGCTAGCGCGACCTTGATATCACGCGGATTTGCGCCCTGCTCGACGCTTGCACGATGCTCTTGAATTTGTGCCATCGTTTTAAATGACAATAATTCGTAGTAGCTCCACATCAGGGTGTCTGAAATCGACATGAGCTTACCGAACATGGAGTCAGGGCTTTCAGTAATACCTATGTAGTTGCCCTTGGACTTGGACATTTTCTCTACCCCATCTAAACCCACCAGCAAGGGCATAGTCAAGATACATTGCTGCTCTTGTCCGTATTCTTTTTGCAATTCGCGGCCAACCAGCAAGTTAAATTTCTGGTCTGTGCCCCCGAGTTCAAGATCGGCCTTTAGCTGAACTGAATCGTAGCCCTGCAATAAGGGGTATAAGAACTCGTGTACTGAAATAGGCGTATGCGAGGTAAAACGCTTGGTAAAATCGTCTCGCTCCATCATGCGGGCTACGGTATAGCGGGATGCAAGCTGAATCATTCCTCGCGAGCCCAGCTGGTCACACCACTCAGAGTTATAGCGCACTTCGGTTCTGGATTGATCCAGCACCAGGCTGGCTTGCTCGTAGTAGGTCTGAGAGTTGATCTTAACCTGTTCGGGCGTCAGAGGCGGACGGGTATTGTTGCGGCCGCTGGGGTCACCAATAGTCGAGGTAAAGTCGCCAATTAAAAAGATGACCGTGTGCCCTAAATCTTGAAGCTGGCGCATCTTGTTCAAAACCACCGTATGGCCCAGGTGTATATCAGGTGCCGTTGGATCCAGCCCCAGCTTAATGCGCAGTGGCTCGCCGGTGGCTTGGCTACGTGCCAGCTTTCTGGTGAATTCGGACTCGACGATAAGCTCGTCGCAGCCACGCTTGGCAACATCGAGTGCAGCTTGAACTTCTGGAGTGGTCGGGGCTTGGGGGTAGACATGATTGGCCTAAAAAACTATTTCTCGAAAATGCTCGATAAATCGCGCTGAATGCGATAGGATAACGTGCGATTGACTAACTTGCACGCAGGTAGAACAAGTTTGCTTCAATCCCGCAATATCTTAACAGAACGATAAACGTCTCTAGCACGAGAGCTGTCCCGTTCTGCTTTCATTTTATAGCTCCGCGTTGCTTCGGAATAAGCCCCGTAGGGCAAAGCATTTGCCGAACGGAACGCACATCTAGGTTTTGGTTACATGCTTAATAAAGGGATCATCGGCTCCCCATCCGCCCCCCAGCTAACCACCAACAGAGCAGCACGCCTCGCGCAAAAAGGTTTACTTTTTGTTGCTCTCGGTTTGTTTGCAGGCGCTGCTGCCGTCGCAGTCAAGCTTCCTGCTGTCAGCAATGAACCCGTTATTTTCCAGGCCCGCACCACGCTCGACCTCCCCCATTCGTTTGACGATCTCAGTAATTCGTTTTCAGAGCCCTTTATCAGCGAAACCCGAATTCGCCGCGGAGACACTCTGGCAGCGTTATTGCAGCGTCTTAATATTGATGAAGCAGGCCTGCAACAGTTTCTGACCCATCATAAAGACGCCAGATCGATCTACAAGCTGTATCCCGGACGAGCCATACAAGCCGCGCTTGATAATAACAACCAATTGCAATGGTTACGCTATCACCACACCCCTCGGATTCTCTCGATGGCAAACCCGTGTCTCGCTGGCTCGAGATTCGTCCTGACGGCGCAGGCTCATTCACCGCCACAGAAGATTATGTTGCGGCCACTGCACACGTACAAATGGTAGAAGCTGAAATCAGCTCTTCATTATTTGGTGCAACTGACGCTGCCGGCATTCCTGACGGTATCGCCCTGCAGATTCCTGAAGTCCTGAGCAGCAAAGTCGACTTCATGAAAGACCTGCGCAAAGGCGACCGTCTACGGGTAATCTACGAGACCTACAATCAAGATGGTCAGCAAATCGGCTCAGGCCGCTTGTTAGCTCTCGAATTCGAAAACCAGGGCAAAACCCACGAGGCTCTCTGGTTCAAGAACTCAGGCAATAAAAGCGGTGGAAGCTATTACGATTTCGAGGGCAAAAGCCTGCAAGGCGCCTTTCTGCGCACGGCTTTGAAATTTACCCGAATCAGCTCAACCTTTGGATCTCGGCGCCATCCCATACACGGCAACTGGCGCAATCACAATGGGGTTGATTACGCAGCCCCTACCGGTACGCCCATTCATGCAACAGCTGATGGCGTAGTCGAGTTTGCAGGCTCCCAGCGCGGATACGGTAACACCGTTATCTTGAAGCATCACGGCAGCTACTCTACCTTGTATGCCCATCAAAGCCGTATCGCCAAAGGTTTGCGCAAAGGTGATCGCGTAGAGCAAGGTCAGCTTATCGGTTATGTGGGCTCTACCGGCTGGGCCACCGGCCCCCACCTGCATTACGAGTTCCGTGTGGCAGGCAAGCCTATAGATCCGTTATCTGTAGATCTTCCGGTCGCACGCGTACTTGATCCTTCACAGCAGCAGGCCTTCAATGCCGAAGCGGCTCAGTACAAAGCACAGCTGGCCTTGCTGGAAGGCTATCAAGACCGTGCCCTGTTGGCATCCAGTCAGTAATAAATCACTAAATGCCGTGCAACAGCGCGGCATTTTCCCTTGGCGACATGGATAAAGACTTATACATAGGCCTGATGTCCGGCACCAGCACTGACGGGGCCGACGCCGTACTGGCAAGCTTTGCGCAACCTGAACGCCCGGTGGTACTGGGCGCGCTGGCCATTCCTATGCCAGGCTCATTGCGCACACGCTTCCTGGCTCTTAATTCGCCGGCAAACAACGAGCTTGAATCCGCCTACCTTGCCGCCAACGAACTAGCTGAGCTTTATGCTGATGCCTGCAACTTCTTGCTTCGGCAGTGCCAGCTACCGGCCAGTGAAGTCCGTGCCATCGGTGCGCACGGACAAACGGTGCGACATAACCCCAGGCTAGGCTACACCGTTCAATTAAACGCTCCTGCCCTATTGGCCGAACGTACCGGCATCGATGTTATCGCTGACTTTCGTAGTCGTGACCTTGCTGCCGGCGGACAGGGAGCCCCTTTGGTTCCCTTTGTCCACAAAGGCCTTTTCAGCTCAAGGCATGCGCGGGTCATCTTAAACCTGGGCGGCATTGCCAATATCAGCGTGCTCGACCCCGTCGGCCCTTTACAGGGTTTTGATACAGGCCCCGCGAATATGCTCATGGATTATTGGGCTCAGAGGCATTTGGGCAAAAATTACGATAGCAACGGAGAATGGGCTTCCGGCGGCGAGGTATTACCTAAGCTCCTCGAAGCACTTCTGTCAGAACGCTGGTTTGCACTGCCACCGCCAAAATCCACCGGCCGAGACTTATTCAATGCTTCATGGCTACATCAAAAACTTGATTCCCATGCTAAAGGCGCCAGCCCGCAGGATGTACAGGCCACCTTGCTCGCTCTGACGGTACACAGTATTGCCCGTGCAATGGCGGATTACGCTCCGGAGACGGCCGACATGCTGGTATGCGGCGGCGGAGCCCTGAATGCAGCCCTGATGCAAGGCCTGGAAAAAGAGCTGGGCATACCCGTACGCAGCACCCAAACGGTAGGTGTCGCCCCACAAGAGGTAGAAGCCCTGGCTTTTGCGTGGCTAGCTTACGCTCATGTAAAACGCATAAAGGCGAGTACCCCAGAAATTACCGGGGCTCGCCATGCGTCGATTCTTGGTGCCTGCTACCCTGCCTAAAAACAGCAAGAGCCTACATCAGCAGCCTTGCTATGCAGCTATAGCCTTGCTTAAACCGTAAAAGAGGATCCGCAGCCACATGTGGTGCTGGCATTCGGGTTGCGAATGACAAACTGTGCACCGTCGAGGTCGTCTTTATAGTCGATTTCTGCGCCTACCAAATATTGAAAGCTCATGGGGTCAACCAGAAGATGAACCCCGCTTTTATCGATGGTCGTGTCATCGTCGTTGACGACATCGTCAAAGGTAAAGCCGTACTGAAAACCCGAGCATCCGCCACCTTGGACAAATACCCGCAGTTTCAAATCGGGATTACCTTCTTCTAATAATAAATCGCGAACCTTCTCGACTGCTGCATCGCTGAATAACAATGGTGCAGGAGGGGCTTGAAGATCAACAGATTGGGTCAGGGTGCTCATAAGATACTCCAGCAGTGAAACACTGCAACTATTTTAAGCCTTTAACAACCACTTGTCGCTTACGGAGGTGTAATGTCGATTTTCCGCGAAACACGCAAGGTATTACCCTCTTGAATATGAACGCTAAGCGACTGTGGAATAAAGTTTTCGGGAATGGCTAACCACCCCGCACTACGATTGAATTGTTCGAAACTCAGCTGGAAACTGCTTTCACCTTCTACGGAGATATCGCCATTTAGCGCAGGACTGACAGTATCGGCTTCGTCTGGGATTCGAGTTGCTGCCTGCAGCGTTAAGGTTGTAGCCTTACCGTCTTGCATGCCCTGCGCAGTAAATGAAAGCGCACCTTCAAAAAGGTTGTTGCCCGCAGCATTACGTTGCAATAGTAGTCTATAGCGTAACAGATGCCCAACGACTTCTGCATCGAAGGCCCTAATACTTATGGAGCCTTGTGGGCCTGGGGGCAACAGTTTCTCGAAAAAAGCCAATTGCTCTTGCAGTCGGCCAATTTCAGCTTGCCCTTGCTGAAGGCTGACTTCCAGACCCTTGATGGTACTTTGTTCTATAACAAGCTGACCACGCAAGGTATCACTTTCAGCCTGCTCGGTTAACAAGCGCTCGTTGAGCTGCTGAATTTCTTCGTAGGGATAAGCAGGCGCAGTCGTTGAAGTTGCCGTAAACAGCCACGTACACCCTGCCCCCACGGCCAGCCCCACGATAAGAGCCGCCAAAGCAGCCATGCCGCGCATTGGCGATGCGCGCACAGCTGATGCGGAGGAGTCGGGAGAATGCTTCATTGCTTATCTGACCGTGCCCGGGTCGCTGAGTTCCCGTTGCTTGCTTAAATATGAGCTTAGGGAACGATAGCGATATGCTGCAAGCCGGTGTTCTCGGGCAGGCCGAACATAAGGTTCATATTTTGTACCGCTTGACCCGCAGCCCCTTTAACCAGATTATCCTGAACAACCAGAATGACCAACTGGTCTCCGTCACCTGGCCTTTGCACAGCAATACGTACGGTGTTGGTAGCGCGTACCGAGCGCGTTTCAGGCAGCACACCTGCAGGCAAAACATCGATGAAATATTCGTCGGCATAACGCTCTTCGAAAAGCGCCTGGAAATCTGTGTCGAGGGCATCAGGTGCAATGCGCGCGTAAATTGTGGAAAACATTCCGCGAATCATGGGGACCAGATGCGGTACGAACGTCAGGCCAACCGGTGCGCCATGAATAGTGGTCAGATGTTCGCTGATTTCAGGAAGATGACGATGCCCCCCGACCCCATAAGCACGGAAGTTATCGCTGGACTCGGAAAACAAAATTGATTGCGATGCCGTACGGCCTGCACCTGACACCCCGGATTTGCAGTCAGCAATAATATGGCTGGTATCAATAAGCTTTTTACCGCCTTCAAGAAGCGGCAGCAACCCGGTAATGACGGTAACTGGATAGCAGCCCGGATTACCCACTACTTTTGCTTTGCGAATTTTTTCACGATTTAACTCGACCAGCCCATACACTGAGTTGCGCAAGATATCGGGGCAGACGTGTGGCATTTTGTACCACTTTTGAAAAACATCGGTATCTTGCATACGAAAGTCAGCAGCCAGATCGATTATTTTAACGCCGTGCTGCAATAAGTTTTCGGCTGCGTTCATGGCAACGCCATGTGGAGTTGCGAAAAACACTACATCGCAGCTCTCTAGGCTGGCTTCGTCAGGAGCCTGAAACACAACATCGATGTGCCCCCGTAAATTCGGAAACATATCGGCTACCGGCATGCCGCTTTCCTGACGGGAAGTCACCGCAACCACCTGTGCGTTGGGATGCTGCGATAACAGTCGCAATAGCTCAACCCCCGTATAACCTGTAGCACCCACAATACCAATTTTGATTGGTTCTGAAACCGTTGTAGCCATGTTGAGTCCCCATTTGTGCAAACCGTATGCACATATTATGCAACAAATAAAAAAGCCGAGGCGTAGAGAGGGATAAGTTTAACGTAGCACTACGCCCATACGACAAAACCCCGGCGGGGCCGGGGTTTTGCGTCGTTGAATGGCGACCAGCGCCACCCCAACAGTATTAGCGCTTGCTGAACTGTTTACGACGGCGAGCTTTGTGGAAGCCCACTTTCTTACGTTCAACTTCACGAGCATCGCGAGTCACCAGACCAGCTTGTTTCAACGCTGATTTCAGTGTTTCGTCAAAGTCGATCAAAGCACGTGTGATGCCGTGACGAACAGCACCAGCCTGACCACTTTCGCCACCACCGTGAACGTTGACTTTAATGTCAAAGGACTCGAGGTGCTCAGTTAGTGTCAGCGGCTGACGCACAATCATGCGGCCAGTTTCACGAGCAAAGTACTCATCAACAGGCTTGCCATTAACAACGATGGCGCCTGTACCTTTTTTAATAAATACACGGGCGACCGACGATTTGCGTCGTCCGGTACCGTAATTCCAATTACCGATCATGAGCTGTCCTTAGATATCCAGCGGTTTGGGCTGTTGTGCAGAGTGAGGATGCTCGGCGCCAGCATAAACCTTGAGTTTCTTGGCCATGGCATAACCCAGAGGACCCTTAGGCAGCATGCCTTTTACGGCTTTCTCGATAGCACGGCCAGGGAAGCGCTCTTGCATGCGCTCAAAGTTGATTTCGCGAATACCACCAACATAGCCAGTATGGCGGTAGTATTTTTTGTCTTGGGTTTTATTGCCCGTGACGCGAATGTCAGCAGCGTTGATAATGATAATGTAATCGCCGGTATCAACGTGCGGAGTGAATTCAGGTTTGTGCTTGCCACGCAGGCGACGTGCGACTTCGCTGGCCACACGACCCAGGACTTTGTCCTTGGCATCGATCACAAACCACTCACGCCGGACTTCATGCGGCTTGGCCACAAAGGTCTTCATGATGGTTCCTAGTAATAAAAACACCTGCACCACGATGGTGCATGGTTATGCATCCAGCCACCCTAGCCAAGACGTTATTAATCGCCCGTGCTAACAACAGACGTTGCTAAAAACATATGTTGAGAGAAAATATATGTGGTGGCTAAAACCGGATAATTCTAACACGTTAATAATCTACTGGCGACAAAAAACCCCAACGCAATGATACGCAGGGGTTTTATCGCAACAGCTTAGGATCGGCGGCGGTTAGCCAGGGCCAAGCCTATGTAGTTGTCGAAGGAGCCTTCAGCCACACGGAACCAAGGTACAACTTCGTCACGAAAACCCATGTAGTTATCATGAATTTTCTTGAACATCGGATCTTTGTCGCAAAACTCTTTGTAGAGCTGGTTGGACGCTTCGAAAGAGGCATCCATAACGTCGCGGGGGAAGGCTTTTAGCACGGCTCCTGCTGCCATCAGCCGACGTAAGGCTGCCGGGCTTTGTGAATCGTACATGGTGAGCATTTTATTGCTGGCTGCGCGGGCACACGTTGCCACCACCGCCTGATACTGCGGAGGCAAGCTGGCGAACGCTTCGTCGTTAATGTAGAGCGAAACCTGAGCTGATCCTTCCCACCATCCGGGGTAGTAATAGTACTTGGCGACCTTATGAAAACCCAGCTTTTCGTCATCGACCGGACCCACGAATTCGACCGCGTCCAAGGTGCCTTTTTCGAGAGATGGGTAGATATCACCTGGGGGAACTTGCTGAGGTACTACGCCCAGACGTGCAAGAACTTCGCCTGCGAAACCCGCAGTGCGCATTTTCAGGCCCTTCAGGTCTTCAATGGAGTTAATTTCCTTACGGTACCAGCCACCCATTTGTGTGCCTGTATTACCAAAAGGAAAGTTAACAATATTACGCGTAGCAAAGAGTTCGCGCATGAGCGTCAGGCCATCGCCTTCGAACATCCAGGCATCAAGCTGGCGGGCATTCAAACCAAATGGCACTGCAGTATCAAAGCTGAAGGAGGGATCTTTACCGTAAAAGTAATAGGAAGCTGTCTGGCCAGCCTCGACCGTACCGTTACCCACGGCGTCCATAACCTCAAAGCCCGGAACAATCTCACCAGCTGGATAAAGACGAATTGAGAAATTTCCGCCGGTGGCTTCTTCAACCATTTTCACGAATAGCTGGGCCGTACCAAATAGCGCTGGTAAGGACGGCCCGTAGGTTGATGTCATTTTCCAGTTGATTTTCGGGTTACTTTCCGCAATGGCGGGAGCCGCAAAGGCGGCTGTGCCTGCCACGGCCCCGATACCCGCCTTTTTCAAGAATGAGCGACGCTCCATAATACTGAATCTCCTTGGGGTTCTTAATAGCCTGCGCCTGCAACGGCGACCGATGCTGGATAATACACCGAGTTACTACAAGCTGTAATCAGGATAAACCTATGTTCAGGCGCTTAGTTTGCGCCTACGGGAAAACATTAGCCGCCTGCGATAGCCATTTTCTCGATGAGTATCGAACCCGTAGACTTAGAGCCCCTATTAAGTGAGTCTGCCCCGATGGCAACGATGTCCCTGAACATCTGCGACAGGTTGCCGGCAATAGTGATTTCTTCCACAGCATGCTGAATCTCACCATTCTCGACCCAGTAACCAAAAGCGCCTCGGGAGTAATCGCCCGTGACATAGTTGACCCCTTGACCTATAAGCTCTGTTACCAGCAGCCCGGTACCCAGCTTGCGCAACATCGCCTCGAAGTCATCCTCAGGACGAGTCTGCCTGGATATCAGTTTTAGGTTATGCGATCCGCCTGCGTTGCCCGTGGTGCTCATTCCCAGCTTGCGCGCCGTGTATGTGGACAGGAAGTAACCTTGCAAGGTACCGTTATCCACCACTGTGCGGGGCTGAGTACGCACCCCTTCGCTGTCAAAGGGGGCACTGCCCATTGCGGCAATGACGTAAGGATCTTCCAGTACGCTCAGATGGTCAGCCAGGACCTTTTTACCCAGGCTGTCCAGCAAAAACGAACTTTTACGATATAGCGATCCGCCGCTGGTGGCTTGCACCAAGGATCCTAGCAGCCCTACAGCCAGCGGTGCTTCAAATAAAACGGGATAGTTACCGGTTTTAATACGGCGAGCCGACAGCCTGGCCAGCGTTCTTTTTGCAGCATAAGCTCCTATGGTCTCTGGGGCGGCCAGGCGTGAAGCATTGCGGGAAGCGGAGTACCAGTAATCACGCTGCATGGCTTCACCAGCACCCGCAATCGGCGATACCGATATGGAATGGCGACTGTAGGGGTAACCACCGAGAAAACCGCGGCTATTTCCCAACACAAAGTGCCCTTCTGAACTATCAACCGAAGCTCCTTCACTGTTCGCAATTAATGCACTGTATTCTAGTGCTGCATGCTCCGCGCGCAGTGCAAGGCGCTGAGCATGCTCCGCACTTAACTGCCACGGGTGATAAAGCTGTAAATCTGGGTAGTCCAACGCAAACTGATCGGGCTCTGCCAAGCCCGCGGCGGAATCCTCTGCTGTATGTTTAGCGATGTGCCATGCCGCAGCCACCGTTTCCTCTAGCGCCTTAGCGGCAAAATCAGAGGTCGAGGCCGAGCCCCGCCTTAAGCCATCGAACACTGTAATTGCCAAACCGCGGTCACGGGTTTGCTCGACGGTTTCTAAATCCAGGTTTCGCACCGATACCGATAGTCCACGGCTTTCAGATACTTCAACTGTCGCATCTGAGGCCCCGAGTTTTTTGCATGCCGTAATGCGTCGTCGACCAATTCGCAGAAACGAAACTGGTTTTCCGAGATCGGCAAATTAGAAATGGATGATTCGCTCATTGATACTCTTTAAGGTTAGGCGGTTATGATAGCTAATTGGCGACAATCTTTTTATTCTTTTTATGTCCGATCTTAATTTAGAACCCGATGAAAACGGCTATTTTGGCCCTAGCAAGTCTCAAGTGAAGCGCGACATGCTCGCTTTGGTCGACTTAGGGAAGCAGCTCATCGACTTATCAGATGACAAGCTACGCCAACTGAAATTTGAAGACAAACTACACTCTGCCATCAAAGATGCTCAGCATATCAATGCCCGTGAAGGCAAGCGCCGCCAAATCCATTACGTGGGCAAGCTGCTGCGTAACGAAGATGCAGACGCCATTCGCAAGCAACTCGACTTATGGGAAAACGGCTCTAAAGAACAGGCCCGGGCTATGCACCGTGTTGAGGCCTTGCGTGATTTACTGATACGTGACGACGAAGCCTTAACCGAGTTTTTCGACACCTACGGTCAGGCCAACGTGCAAGAGTTTCGTACTTTGGTGCGCTCAGCTCGCCGCGAAGCAAAACAAAACGAGGCTCTTCCTGAAGGCCGCGAGCCATCACGCAAACATTTCCGAAGTCTTTTTCAAGCTATTAAAACCATTGTTGCTTAACCGGAGTATTCATGAACCCGCTACTTGAGTGCATTGAAATAGAAACCGCGCCAAATCCCGAGTTTTCAGTTATTTGGCTACACGGACTCGGGGCAGATGGTAATGACTTTGCTCCTATTGTCCCAGAGCTTGGCTTGCCACGCACCACTGCCGTTCGTTTTGTCTTTCCTCATGCCCCTGTGCAGGCGGTGACCATCAACGGGGGCATGGCTATGCGCTCATGGTATGACATTTACGTCGCCGATCTGGTCAGACACGAAGACGAAAGTGGCCTGCGGGCTTCACAGCTGGCAGTTCAAGACTTGATTGCCCGTGAAAATGCACGTGACATTCCTACTGAACGTATTGTGCTGGCGGGCTTCTCACAAGGTTGCGCGATGACGCTGCAGACCGGGCTACGCCTTGAGGAGTCCCTTGCCGGCATGGTTTGTCTATCGGGCTATTTGCCTCTGGCTGATAAAAGCGAAAAAGAGCGGCACAAAGCCAACCAGGACACGCCTATATTCATGGCCCATGGAACCCACGACCCTGTGGTACCTCTGGCTCGTGCCGAAGACTCAAAACAAGTACTTAGCGAACTAGGCTATAACATTGAATGGCATACCTACCCTATGCCCCATGCGGTATGCGCAGACGAAATTGCAGATCTTTCAGCGTTTCTGAAAAAGATACTGGTGAAGTAGCCCATAGCCGCTTGGCTGCCTGATTAACGATGGCCACTTGCAGAGAAGTGGCATTTGTCCATTTTGCTAATGATCAGGAGTCTCCTGACGCAACCGTAGCCAGACACGACGCAGACCAGGGTCTTCCTGGTCAGGCTCCACGGTAAACAACAGCCTTTGCAGCAGCTTAAGCATGGCCCGATTATCGGCCAGCACATAGCCATCAATATAGTGCAGGCCCTGACGCCTGGCGGCGGCAACTAGACCCGCCATCAGCCTGGTCCCCAGGCCCTGACGCTGCCAGGCATCTGCAATCACCAATGCGTATTCGGCTCCCAGGCCATCGACATTACGCAGATAATGAGCGAAACCAACCACCTCATCGTGTAGGCGTCCCCGATCAGCCGGGTTCGGTGTCTTTACCACGGCCACAAGTGCCAGCTCCCGATCGTAGTCAATTCGCGTATATCTTGACAACATTTGCGGAGTTAGCTCTCGCATCATAGATACAAAACGCATGTATCGAGATTCGGAGGACAATGCCCTGACAAAGTCTTGTAAAGCGCCTGCGTCTTCGGGTCGAATGGGCCGCATTTGCCACGCAACACCGTTGATATCCTCCATGTCCTGCACTAAATAACGCGGATAGGGATGAATGGCCAAATGCGCATAGCCTGTAGACTGAGGCAGCTTCGCCGATGACGTGTCGGCCAGCCCCACCTGTACAGAATGGCTGAATAACATAGAGCCATCGGCAATCAGGGGATCGATAATCACCGACCTGAGCTCCGGGATCTCGCAGACCATCTCTGAGAGACGCTCGATGCTATCTTTTAGTGCTTCGATAACCATGGGCGTGGCCTGCTTCCCATAGACTGCGTCCCAGCCAGGGCAACGCTCCAGTAGCTGGCGCGCCAACACCCGGTTCAGGGGTGGAAGCTCGACGTTACGGTAATTCGCTGCAGCACCCGCCTCTATCCCACCAGGGCTAAGGCTCAGGTACGGCCCCACATCGCTATGCTGGCGAATACGGATCGACAAGGGACTCAACTCAGCTGATTGCTGTTCGCGCTCATACTCTTCAGCACGTAAAATCGAAATTGGAATATAAAAACAAGACAGCAAGTGTTGTACTTCCTCTACGTTCAAACACTGTCTGCCCGACCGGATGACTTGCTGGACCAGTTGCCTTGCAGCCTCTAGCTGAGGCGCACTGTTTAATGGCTCAGGAGGCAATACCTGCCGTGCGACCTCTTGGTTGTAATGGTAAGAGGCAAGCAGGTCAAAGGCATTTGCTGCCGTGTCAGGCGTACGAAACGCGGGAACACCCGCGCTGTCAAGATGGTGTCGCAATGGCCGCATCGTACTCTCGCCCATCAGGCAGCTAATCACTGGCTTGCGAATTTTCTGTGTCATTTCGGCCAGTACATGTGCGGCAGATACCAAATCGGACAATGGATCAGGTGCCAGCAGCACCAATATGCCGTCTACGCCGTCGTCGGCTTCAACCGCTATCAACATCTGCCGTAAACGTTCGCCGTTCAGCGAGGCATAGGTAACAAGGGGATTTTTCAGCCGATCACCAGGCAGCGTGCATTGCTCCAGGGCTCCTGTAGTGCGTATGTTCCAGCTCGCCAGACGTGCCGCATTGCCGCGGCGCACCACCTCGGCTGCAAGCGCCGCTGCGCCATCTCCGTTGCTGATAAGTGCCACGCGAGGCCCTTTGGGACGGCGGGCATACACCAGCACTTTCAGAGCAGAAAACAATTGCACGAAGTAGCGTATGCGCACAGCACCGACTCGCCGCATCAGGGCATCGAAAACCGCACTTCTGGCAGGCGACTTATCGCCTTCTATAGAGTCCAGCGTCAATATCACGACTGGCTTCACTGCAGAAGCCGCATGCAAAGCACTGCTTAATTTACGTGCAGACAAGGTATCGGCTGCAATGATGGCGATACTGTCCGTATTGCCATCAACCGCAAAGAAGCCCAGTGCATCGGCCAGCTCAATGTCAGCCTCAACCCCCAGGGACACAATAGTAGAGAAACCCATTCCAATGTCGTCAGCCCAGTCGAGTACCGCACCGCTTAGGGTTCGAGACTGGGAAAGCAGGGCCACCTTACCTTTAGCGCTTAACGATGAAGTTAAACTGGCATTTAGCCCCAGGCCCGGCCGTTGTATACCAAAGGCGCTGGGGCCGATTACATAACACTGATGTTCTGTAGCCCAAGACCTCGCCAGCATGCCGGCCTGCGCTTCATGCTCAGCCCCCTCACCGGATGCCAGGAGCAACACTCCTCGAGGACGCCACTGACTTAATTGCTTTAGCACTGCCGGCAGCGTTGCCTGTTCCACACATACGATGGCCAGATCCAGCCGCTGCCCCTCTTCAAGAAAAGCCAAAGCCGGAGCAAAGCGCACCGGATCATGGCGCCTTATCCTGAAAAGAGCCGAACGGGTAACGAGTGGAGAAGACCCATGAGCGACCTGGGGCATTTCGCGATCGGCGATCACCACTAATGATCTTGGCTCGAAAAAAGCGGATAAGCGATGGCGTAATGTGGGCATTTACTTCCCCCAAAAAGAAAAACAACAACAGAAAAAACCAGACTCTGTTTACTATCCTAAAATACCGTTATCGCTGACTACTCCACTGCAAGGCAACCCCTGAATGCATAGGGTTGATTTCTACAAATTATGACTATAACCACTCCTGTACGTACCCGTTTTGCTCCCTCTCCTACTGGCTATCTGCATTTAGGTGGCGCGCGCACGGCTTTATTCTCATGGGCTTTTGCCCGCCATCATAACGGCACTTTTGTGTTGCGGGTCGAGGATACCGATATCGAACGCTCTACGCCCGAAGCCGTCCAGGCCATTATCGATGGCATGAACTGGCTGGGCATGCAAGCCGACGAAGGCCCTTTCTACCAGATGCAGCGCATCGAGCGCTATCGCGAAATTATCGCCAAAATGCTTGAAGAAGGCACTGCCTATTACTGCTACAGCTCAGCTGAAGAAGTCGATGCCATGCGCGAACGGGCTCGTATGCTTGGGATGAAGCCCAGGTACGACGGCACATGGCGCCCCGCGCCGGGCAAAACCCTAGGCGCCCCTCCTGAAGGACGCTCACCCGTTGTCAGGTTCAAATGCCCCCAAGAGGGCGCTACCAGCTGGGATGACCTTGTTAAAGGCCGTATTAGTTTTGATAACGGCGAACTCGACGATCTGATTATTGCCCGCGCCGATGGCACGCCCACCTACAACTTTTGCGTGGTGGTAGACGATTGGGATATGCAAATCACTCATGTTATTCGTGGGGATGATCATGTCAATAACACACCTCGCCAGATCACGATACTGCAAGCTTTAGGTGCCACTATTCCCGAGTATGGACATGTGCCTATGATTCTGGGCCCAGACGGCGAGAAACTCTCCAAACGCCACGGCGCCGTGAGTATCATGGATTACGATGCCCAAGGCTACCTGCCCGAAGCCATGGTGAACTATCTGGCCCGCTTAGGCTGGAGCCACGGCGACAGCGAACTATTCACCCGCGAACAGTTCGTGGAGTGGTTTGACACTCGAAACCTGAGCAAATCAGCTTCGCAGTGGGATCCCAAAAAACTGAACTGGGTCAATGCCCACTACATTAAACAAAGTGATAACGCCACCTTGGCGCAGCTTGTCGCACCTCGCGTCGCTCAATCGGGCGCAGACCCTGAGGCCACAGACCTTGAAGCCGTCATGGGCTTGCTAAAAGACCGTTCTGAAACCTTGAATGATTTGGCTGAAGGCGCATTATTGTTTTGCAGCCCGTTCGTGCCGGCTCCTGCCGAACTGCAGGCCGAGGTCTTGACCGATGAAGCCAGGGCCGTTTTACAAAGTTTCGCTCAACATGCTGAAGCGCTTGATGAGTGGACCACTGAATCATTAGCTCAAGCCATACGCGACACACTTGCCGCCAATGGCATAAAGATGCCTAAGCTTGGTATTCCATTACGGGTCGCAGCGACCGGACGCAAACAGACCCCTGCCATCGACGCTGTCCTGGCCATATTAGGCCGCGAAAAAGTGCTACGCCGGTTAAACGAGCTATAAATCGTCTGTATGGCATGAAAAACACCCACCAGTACGGGTGGGTGTTTTCGCCAGCAGACAGATGAGCAAATGCTTAAAAGGGCAAGCGATAACCAGGGGAGGTGCGAGTGAGATTGTAATCCGCCCCTGAGGGGCTGGACAAAGTCAGCTTTTCGCCTTGCTGGCGTTTAACTGTGAAACGGTTGGTAAATAACGGGTCCAGAGTGTCGACCTCCAACCCGTTTGACTCGCGGGTTTCAAGTACCAATACATCGCCCTCACGCCACCAGCACCCGGTCTCCATCAGGCCTTGTGAGGGCTGGCGAGGTCGCTTCAGCTGCTCGGTATAGGCCATTTGACCTGTTGCCTGAAGGGTAAACAAGGTACGAAGCTCGCCGGCGACGCCTTTTTCCTGTCGCTTGCTTAACCAGTTACCCACCAGTTGGTCATCGGGAGCGGCAGGCTCGCACGCCTTGAGTGCGGCGGGTTCGTGCTCGACCTGACTAATAGGGGATTGTTTTTGCGCACAACCCGTCAGGAATATGCCTGTGAGCAATGCCCATTTAAGCGCGCTATTCACATTACGGTGAAAAATCATAAATCAACCCTTCAGAGAAGTCGGTATATCAAAACCGCTGTTGTCAGCCCAATTAGACAACGTCAGGAATAATTCTAACCCAGCTTGCTCTTCTATACCGTGAACAACCGCTACAAAGGGAGGCGCGAATCATTTTTAATTTCGTGCAAGGCGACAATTGTTCTGGTTTGACGCACCCCTGGCAAATTGAAAAGAAAACGGTTTAAAAACGCATCGTAGGCTTCAGGACTCGCCACCACAATCTTCAGTAAAAAGTCGGCATCTCCCGTGACGGCGTAACACTCCAGAACCTCGGGGGCATTTTGTACTGCCTGTTTGAAATTTTCAACGATCTCCGCAGAATGCCTGTCCAGGCTGATTTGCGCAAACATGCACCCTTGCAGGCCCACGGCATTACGATCAACCCTCGCGTGATAACCAGTAATCACCCCCTGATCTTCAAGTTGCTTCACCCGGCGCCAAACCGGTGCTGCGGACAGGCCTACCTGATCGGATACAGACTGGCTGGATGCTCTTCCATCTGCCTGAAGAACTTTCAGAATTCTTAAGTCGATTTTGTCCATATCTCCATCCAGACGAAATGTTTGTTTCTTTTTATAGGGAATTTACGCAATCCAAACGAAATACTTAGGCTTCAGCAACAACCTATCATAAAAGCTCTGGCCTGGAGAAACTATGATGACCCGAACCCTGAACCGACATTACACCCTCAGTGATAATCTGAATGCGACACAAGGCCGTGTGTTTCTTAACGGCACCCAGGCTCTTGTGCGTTTATTGCTAAGCCAGCAACGGCTGGACAAGCAAGCAGGGCTTAACACCGCGGGCTTTGTTTCAGGCTATCGCGGCTCCCCTCTTGGCGGTGTCGACACAGCGCTCTGGAAAGCCAGCGACCAATTAGATGCCGCCGGCATTACCTTTCAACCCGCTATTAATGAAGACCTTGCAGCCACCATGCTAATGGGGACACAGCAGGCCGGTATACGTAGTGACCGCAACGTCGATGGCGTTTTTGCGATGTGGTATGGAAAAGGACCAGGACTGGATCGGGCGGGCGACGCCATCCATCATGGGCATGCTGCGGGAGCCTCAAAGCAGGGAGGTGTTCTGATGATCGTGGGCGACGACCATATTGCCGCTTCGTCCTCTATTCCTCATGCAAGCGAAAACGCCTTACGTAACTGGCGCATTCCGACCATTAACCCCGCCTCTGTAGAGGAGTATGAGTATTTTGGGTTATGGGGCTGGGCGCTGTCTCGTTATTCGGGCGCTTGGGTGGCTTTTAAAGCTGTCACTGAGACCATTGAAAGCGGGCGCTCTTTTGAAGTGGAACCGCTGCCCCATTTCGAAGCTTCCCGTCATGATCGCCACAAGGGTAGCCTGGAGTACGATGCCAGTAAGTTTTTAAGTCCAGATATTGAGCTACAAATAGAAAACCGCATCCGTGCTGTTCGCGAATTTGCCCGTCAGTTTCCACTCGAGCGATACCTGCGCAATGATGCCGGGGCAAAAATTGGCATTGTCAGCACGGGAAAGGCCACTCTTGACGTATGCGACGCTCTTGAAGAGCTATGTCGCGAATCTCCGCATCCGCCCTTAAAACATTTAAAAATCGGATTAATCTGGCCGCTGGATGAAAATGCGATTCGTGCCTTCGCTAAAGACCTGGATCACATCTTGGTGGTGGAGGAAAAAGGAGCTTTCATCGAAACCCAAATCAAGGAGCTGCTGTTCAATGATGAAATTCGACCTTCCATAGCGGGTAAAACCTTGAATGGCACCGAACTGATTCCCTCTGCCGGGCAGCTCTGTCCCAGCCTGATGAAAAAAGCCCTACAGCGCTGGTGGCAAAAGGATAAGGCAACATCGCTATTTTCAAGCCGTACGGCACAAGAGGCAGAGATTAATACCGAAGGATTAAGCCGCCGCCCATACTTTTGCTCCGGCTGTCCGCACAATAGTTCAACAAAGGTGCCTGAAGGCAGTCAGGCTCTGGGCGGGGTAGGCTGTCACTACATGGCAACGTCGATGAGTCGCAACACTCAAGGACTCACCCAGATGGGCGGTGAAGGTACCGACTGGATCGGTCTGTCGCCTTATACAAAAACACCGCATATTTTTCAGAATATGGGGGAAGGCACCTACTTTCACTCTGGTTACCTGGCCATCCGCCAGGCTGTCTCCGCCAAAGCCAACATTACCTACAAAATCCTGTTTAACGATGCCGTTGCCATGACCGGTGGACAACCTGTTGACGGCCCTATCTCAGTGCCCAGAATTTGCCAGCAAGTTATGGGCGAAGGTGTAGAGCGGGTGGTGATCACCACCGATGAGCCTGAACGTTACCGCGGCGTCTTGCTTCCCGATGGCATTACAGTACATCACCGGCGCGAGCTGGATGCGCTGCAACGTGAGCTTAGGGACATAAAAGGCGTCACCGTATTAATTCACGACCAAAGCTGCGCTGCTGAGAAAAGACGTCGCCGCAAACAAAAAAGTTACTCCGATCCTGCCCACCGCCTATTTATCAATACCGAGGTCTGCGAAGGATGCGGAGATTGCGGCACGCAATCAAACTGTTTGTCGTTGGTGCCTGAAGAAACTTCCTTAGGACGTAAGCGAGCTATTGAGCAGTCCAGCTGCAATAAAGATTACTCATGCGTGGATGGTTTTTGCCCCAGCTTTGTTTCGGTAATTGGGGGCCTGCCCAGAAAGCGTGCCAGTGCGAGTGTGGCTTTATTACGCGAAGAGATGCTGCAACGCTTTGCCGAACTAGGTCCGCCGCAGCCTGCTGCTCAGACGGCCTCTGACCCTTGTAACGTTCTGGTGGCGGGTATTGGCGGTACGGGAGTCATTACGGTAGGTGCTGTACTGGCCATGGCCGCCCACCTTGAGGGCCGCCATGCTTCCATCATGGATATGACAGGCCTTGCTCAAAAAGGGGCTCGGTAATCAGCCATGTGAGGCTAGGTGCAGACGCCCGCCCCTTGGGCGCTGTACGGATTGATACGCATCGGGCCAGTGTAGCGATCTTATGCGATATGGTCGCCGCCTCGTCCAGAGCGGTCATTCGCCCTCTTATGCACGGCCACACCATAACAGTATTAAATGAATATATTGCCCCCACCGCCGAGTTCATTCGCAACCCTGACATATCGTTAAGCCCCTCGCCTATCCAGGCACAATTGCTCGAGCATCTGGGAGCAAACAACGTACATACGCTAGATGCGCATAAGCTGGCGCTACGCTTATTTGGTGACAGCATTATGTCGAACATGATGATGTTAGGGATGGCCTGGCAATTGGGTGGCATTCCGGTTCAGGCCGAAGCCATCGAACAGGCTATTACGCTAAATGGCGTTGCGGTTGCCACCAACACCGAAGCATTCAGGTTTGGACGTGTACTAGCAGTACACAATGACCTCATTAAAAAGCTTTGTGCAGATGAAAAACCCATCCGGCTGCATCGGGCAGAGAGTTTGGAATCATTGATAGCGCAGAATGCAAAGCGATTACAGAACTATCAAAATACCTCCTATGCCACGCGATATACCAAACTGGTGGAACAGCTACACCATAAAGAAAAACAGCTATACCCTGATCGCAAGCCCATACTCAGTGAACAGGCTGCTAAATCTCTTTATAAGCTAATGGCATACAAAGACGAATACGAGGTAGCCAGGCTCTACGCAGACAGCAGTTTCAGGACAGCACTGCATAAACAGTTTGAGGGTGATTTCGAACTGAAATTCCACTTGGCTCCCCCACTGTTTTCCAAAAAGGACCCGCGAACCGGCATTCCCAGAAAACAGAGCTTCGGAGCCCGGACTGAAAAACTCTTCGTCATGCTGGCTAAGGCCAAGGTATTGCGAGGCACACCATTAGACCCGTTCTCGTACATGCCTGAGCGACGAACGGAAAGGAGACTGCGCGATGACTTCGAATCGCTGCTGCTTCAAATGACTCGCTCTCTCACAAAACAAAACTACAGCACTGCACGCCGCATTGCAGAATTACCTCTGCAAATTCGGGGGTTTGGACATGTGAAGCTGGCCGCCATTGCCAATTACGAGCAGGCACTGGAAGAGTTGCTGCCCCAATTTTTTGAAACGCAGGGTCTTATCCAAAAACGTCAAGTTATTACGGTATAAGCCGCCGCCTTTAACGAAGCAAGGGTAAGGAAACAGCAAAGAATTTCATTCAGAAACAAGTTTCGTTCAGGGCTATATTTACCCAAAGCCTCATCAATAAAGGCCTTGCGCTCACAGCGCTTCCCCTGCGTCTGATCTCGTTGCAATTTATAAAAAGTCAAGGACAAAATCAGCTTGATTGCCGCGACTTACACCACTACAATTAGTGCCAGGGCGCTCGATGACCACTACATCTTGTGGTTAACAAGCAAGCGACACCCTAGAAAAACGTGCTGTTGTGCACGCTACAATAAACAAAATTCCATTATCGATCTGTCGCGCTGGCCAATTCGCCGCGCTGACTCAAGCTCAAGGACATCCACATGCAAACCACGTCGGCTGCTGCAACCTCGTCAGACACGGTCACGTCTACTAGCTCCGCCTCGCCAACAGCTGAAAACAGCTCTGGCCAGTGGGTAGACTTCAATGTAATTCGCCGAAATGGCGCCGTCGTTAATTTCGAACCCAGCAAGATTGCTGTTGCCATGACCAAAGCCTTCCTGGCTGTAAGCGGAGGACAAGGTGCGGGATCAGCGCGTATACGCGAGCTCGTAGACCAACTTACCGAACAGGTCGTTAACGGACTCGTACGCCATCGCCCAAGCGGCGGCACCTTTCACATCGAAGAAATCCAGGATCAGGTCGAGTTGTTCCTGATGCGTTCTGGCGAGCATGATGTTGCCCGCGCCTATGTCCTCTATCGCGAGAAGCGCAACCAAGAACGCGCAGCCAAAAAAGCCTCTACCGCTGAAGTAGCCAATACACCTACACTGAATGTGTCTGAAAACGGTGTGAAACGCCCCCTGGATATCGTCCAGCTACGCAATACCATTGTCGAGGCAGGCGTTGATTTACCTATAGAGATTGATGTTGATGGCCTATTGAACGAAACCATCATCAACCTCTACGACGGCGTTCCGGTAGAAGAAGTATTCAAATCACTGATTCTGGCAGCACGTACTCGTGTAGAAACCGACCCTAGCTACAGCCAGGTAACGGCTCGTTTGCTGCTGCACACCGTACGCCAGGAAGTGCTAGGAGAAGAAGTAGCGCAGTCTTCCATGGTAGAACGCTACGTCAGCTATTTTCCAGAGATGATTCGCAAAGGCATTGAGGCCGAAATCCTCAACAAGGAACTTGCCGAGTTTGATCTCCCTCGTTTAGCGCAAGCCATTAAAGCCGAGCGCGATCAGCAGTTTGATTACCTGGGATTGCAAACACTCTACGACCGCTACTTCCTGCATATCCGTGGCCGACGCATTGAACTTCCGCAGATCTTCTTCATGCGCGTTGCCATGGGTCTTGCACTGCGCGAGAACCAGCGCGAAGAGCGAGCCATCGAGTTCTACGACATGATTTCCTCGTTTAACTTCATGAGCTCGACGCCCACGCTGTTTAACTCAGGAACTATCCATTCACAGCTGTCCTCTTGCTACCTTACAACGGTGCCTGATGATTTGGGCGGTATTTACGACGCCATCAAAGACAATGCGCTGCTTTCCAAGTTTGCCGGCGGTCTAGGTAACGACTGGACACCAGTCCGGGCCTTGCGCAGCCACATTAAAGGCACCAACGGCGAAAGCCAGGGCGTGGTTCCTTTCCTCAAAGTGGTCAATGACACTGCTGTCGCTGTAAACCAGGGCGGAAAGCGTAAAGGCGCCGTGTGTGCCTACCTGGAAACATGGCACCTTGACATCGAAGAGTTCCTTGAGTTGCGCAAGAACACCGGTGACGAACGCCGCCGCACTCACGATATGAACACGGCCAACTGGATTCCTGACCTATTCATGAAACGTGTCATGGAAGGTGGTGAATGGACTCTGTTCTCGCCGTCAGACGTTCCTGATCTGCACGATAAGTACGGCCGTAGCTTTGAGGCTGCCTATGTCGAGTACGAGCGTCGCGCCGACCGTGGTGAAATTCCGCTTCACAAACGCCTCCCCGCCCTGTCACTGTGGCGCAAAATGTTGTCCATGCTTTTTGAAACAGGACATCCCTGGATCACTTTTAAAGATCCTTGCAACATTCGCTCGCCCCAGCAACACGTAGGTGTCGTCCACAGCTCGAACCTATGTACAGAAATCACGCTGAACACCAGCGATGATGAAATCGCTGTATGTAACCTGGGCTCAGTCAACCTGGCCGCGCATCTTAAGCAAGATGCGAATGGCAAGTACGTACTGGATCACGAGAAGCTTGAGCGCACAATCCGCATTGCCATGCGCATGCTCGATAACGTGATCGACATCAATTTCTATGCGGTCGATAAAGCCCGCAACTCGAACGCACGCCATCGCCCCGTGGGCCTGGGCATGATGGGATTCCAGGACTGCCTGCACAAAATGCGTGTGCCCTTCGCTTCGCAGGAAGCTGTAGAGTTCTCAGACATTTCTGCCGAAGCAGTGTGCTATTACGCGTATAAAGCGTCTAGCGAACTTGCTGTAGAACGCGGTAGCTACCAGACATTTAAAGGTTCTCTATGGGATCAGGGTGTGTTGCCTCTCGACTCCCTGCGGAAACTACGTGAAGAACGTGGTGGTTATGTTGATATCAACGAAGACCAAACCATGGATTGGGATGCTCTGCGCGCTCAAATCCAGAAAAATGGCATGCGTAACTCAAATTGCGTAGCCATTGCCCCTACCGCCACCATCGCCAATATTATTGGCGTGTCACCATGCATTGAGCCTACCTACCGTAACCTGTACGTAAAGTCGAACCTCTCGGGCGAATTCACCGTAGTGAACGAAAACCTGGTTAACGACCTGAAAGAGCACGGGCTGTGGGACGAAGTCATGGTTGCCGATCTTAAATACTTTGACGGTAGCCTGCAGCGTATTGACCGGATTCCTGCCAGCTTGCAAGAGCTTTACGCCACCGCGTTCGAGATCGATCCCAGCTGGGTTATTGAATGCGCCGCACGCCGTCAAAAATGGATTGACCAGGCACAGTCATTGAATATTTTCATGTCTGGCGTATCGGGCAAGAAACTTGATGACACCTACAAGCTAGCCTGGGTACGCGGTTTGAAAACCACTTATTACCTGCGCTCCAGCAGCGCGACCAGCACTGAGAAGTCTACAGGCCGTATTGGTGAGCTCAATGCTGTTACTTCGGCCGGTGTCAGCACAAGCGGCGCCAGCCCCGTTGCAGGCATGTCGCCCGCGCCCTCGTCTTTACCCGAGCCTGAAATTGTCGGTGAAGTTTGCACCATGCGCCCTACCGACGATGGTTTCGATGAATGCGAAGCCTGCCAATAACTTTCTGACAGGATATTACTATGTTGAACTGGGACTCTAACCCCGAAACCGTTAAAGAAAAGACCGTCACCGAAGGCGGTACTGACAGCCCTGTTACCGCCACTGCTCAAGGCCTGAATACCGGCACAGGCAGTCGTGTTCGTGCGGCTGACAAACGAATCATTAACGGTGAAACCGACGTTAACCAGCTCGTGCCCTTTAAATACAAATGGGCATGGGAAAAGTATCTGGCATCTTGCGCCAACCACTGGATGCCGCAAGAGGTCAACATGTCGCGCGATATCGCGCTTTGGAAAGACCCGAACGGCCTTACCGAAGACGAACGCCGTATTGTTAAGCGTAACCTGGGTTTCTTTGTCACGGCCGACTCGCTAGCAGCTAATAACATCGTGCTGGGCACTTATCGCCACATTACTGCTCCCGAGTGCCGTCAGTTCCTGTTGCGCCAGGCCTTTGAAGAAGCCATTCATACACATGCATACCAATACATTGTTGAAAGCCTGGATCTGGACGAAGCCGAAATTTTCAATGCCTATCATGAAGTGCCGTCTATCCGTAACAAAGACGAGTTCCTGATTCCATTCATTGATCAAATTTCTCATCCTGATTTCAAAACGGGCACAGTAGAAAACGATCAGAAACTGCTAGAGTCGCTCATCGTTTTTGCTTGCCTGATGGAAGGTTTGTTCTTCTACGTTGGTTTTACGCAAATTCTGGCTTTAGGTCGTCAAAATAAAATGACGGGTGCTGCCGAGCAGTACATGTACATTCTTCGCGACGAATCCATGCATTGCAACTTCGGTATCGACTTGATTAATACGGTTAAGCTCGAGAACCCTCATTTGTGGACTGAAGAGTTCCGTGAGAAAATTCGCGGGCTATTCGTCGAAGCAGTAGAGCTTGAATACGCCTACGCGGAAGACACCATGCCACGCGGAGTGCTCGGTTTAAACGCTGCAATGTTCAAGTCTTACCTGCGTTTTATTGCCAATCGCCGCTGCCAGCAAATTGGTCTGGAACCGCTATTCCCACAGGAAGAGAACCCCTTCCCATGGATGGCTGAAATGATTGACCTCAAGAAAGAACGCAACTTTTTTGAGACACGTGTCATTGAATACCAGACTGGTGGCGCCCTTAGCTGGGATTAATACTTGACTGTATAAAGTCTTACGTTAGACTTCTAGGCGTATGCTGCATTCAGCGGCATACGCCTGCGTCATTTGCGATGGGCCACGCTCAAGCGAGGACCGTGTCAAATGAGTGGATTCTCTTCGACTTGTTCTCAAGGAGCTTGACCATGGCAACAGCCAAAAAGGGCGCAGCAAAAACCGTCGCTAAAAAAGCGGCTAGCCCAAAAAAGACGTCTGCAGCTACCGATACAACCAAAACTAAAGTAGCGTCCCCGGCTGCTAAAAAATCAGCCAAAACCGCCACTAAAAGTGCCGTCAAGAAAACCACGGCCACCGCAACCAAAGCCACAGCCAAAAAAGCCGTGAGCAAGGCTAGCGCTAAAAAATCGGCTACTAAAGCGACTGCTGCCACTTCAGTCAAGACAGCTGCCACAAAAGCGGCTGTTAAAAAAACAGTCGCTAAAAAGGCTGCTGCCAAGAAAACAAACTCTGCTGCCTCTGGCACGGCGAAGAAGTCCACCAGCCCAAGCCCCAAGGCAACGACCGATAAGGCCGAAAGCAAAAGCACTGATAAAGCCACCAAGGCCACTGTCAGCAAAAAAGCAACTAAAGCAGCAAAAACCGCCAAAAAAGCGGCCTCTACGAAAACAGACACGAACCCTGCAGGCTCATGGCCCTTTCCTACAGGAAAGCGTCCTTGACCTTAACCCTGCAGTTATAAGTATTACCTATGGGCCAAGCTGAATAGTTTGGCCCATTATTATTTGCGGGCATGCGACAATGCTCTGAACAGACTTCTACTACATCGTTTCTTATGCTGAATGACACCCTATATTTTGTTCTGAACATCATTCTTAGTTTGCTGGGTATTGCTTTCATTTTGCGCGCCTGGCTTTACGCAATACGCCTGCATCCTTTTAACCCTTACTCGCAAGCCATCATCAAAGTAACAGACTGGGCAGTGCAGCCTTTACGTCGCATCGTACCTAATAAAGAATTTATTGACTGGCCCAGCCTAACGGCTGCATTCATAGTGGCATACCTGCATGTCATTCTGGGCTTTCTACTGTATATCTCTATTAATGTGCCTGCCGATCTTCTATTGCGTGCCTTGCTTGCGGCAGCAATTACAGTTGCCAAATGGGCCGCCAATATGGCTTTATGGTTAACCTTGATACAGGCCATACTATCGTGGGTAAACCCAACTGCACCTGTAATGCCACTCTTGCAGACACTCACCGCACCGTTGCTGAATCCAATTCGCCGAATCCTACCGCAAACCGGGGCTTTCGATTTTTCAACATTGGTATTGTTGATTCTCGCTCAAATTGCCACCTTCGTTTTGCAGCGTCTTAGCTTTGCAGTTATTGGGATATAAGCTTATTATGCAAGTAAATAAAAGGCTCACTTCTAAAATCCCAAGTGAAAACAATAAGCTTAGACCTCATCCAACCTTTTTATGTTTAAATAAATTTCAAAATTCAAACTAAAACTAGTCACGTTTTAACAAACAGGTTTCAACGAAAGGTAGCGTCGGACCTGGCACCAATGATAATTACATCATGGTGCCTACATCGTGTTTTATTATTTTGTGGCTAAACGGGGCATGAATATCTCCTACTCCGAGCCTGCACAACACCTCGGAGTTACGTTCCTAGATCAGTGCTCAGCCTGAGATAACGCCCTGAAGCTCGGGAAGCACCGTAAATAAATCTGCAACCAGACCGTAGTCAGCTACGTCAAAGATGGGGGCTTCTGGATCGTTGTTGATAGCGACAATAACTTTCGAGTCCTTCATGCCCGCCAAATGCTGAATAGCACCCGAAATACCAACGGCTATATACAGCTGAGGCGCCACAATTTTTCCTGTTTGACCTACCTGCCAATCGTTAGGAGCATAACCCGCATCCACGGCTGCACGCGACGCACCCAAAGCAGCTCCTAGTTCATCTGCTAATGCCTCCAGCATTTTGAAATTTTCAGTACTACCCAAACCGCGCCCTCCTGATACCACTACAGAAGCTCCAGCTAATTCAGGCCTATCGCTTTTAGCTATCTCGCGGCTGATTAAAGAGGAAAAACCAGAGTCAGCAACGGCAACCACGGTTTCTAAGGTGGCGCTGCCACCCTCAGTGGCGACATCATCAAATGCCGTAGTACGCACAGTAATAACTTTAATCGCATCGGTAGACTGCACGGTGGCAATAGCATTGCCCGCATAAATGGGACGTAAGAAAGTATCAGCAGACTCAACCGCAATAATGTCAGAGATCTGAGCAACATCTAGTTTGGCAGCAACACGAGGAGCTATATTTTTTCCAGACGCCGTAGCGGGAAACAAAATATGGCTATAACTAGCTGCCACCTCCAGTACCTGGGCAGCGACGTTTTCAGCTAAACCATCGGCCAATGCCACACCGTCAGCCCACAGCACCTTAGACACACCAACCACTTGTGTCGCTTGCTCAGCGACGACTTCGGCATTATGGCCCGCTACCATTACATGCACATCCGTACCCAAGCGGCCCGCTGCTGCTACGGCATTCAACGTAGCAACATTAAGATGAGTGTTATCGTGTTCAGCAATTACAAGTATCGTCATTTAAATTACCTTTGCTTCATTTTTGAGCTTATCAACCAACGCCATCACGTCAGGTACGATAATGCCGGCCGAGCGCACAGGCGGTTCTGAGACTTTAAGCGTTTTTAAACGTGGGGTGATATCCACTCCTAATTTTTCAGGGGTGACCACCTCCAGCGGCTTTTTCTTGGCTTTCATAATGTTCGGCAACGTCACATAGCGCGGTTCGTTCAAACGCAAGTCGGTAGTAATAATTGCAGGCAGAGCCAACGACAGCGTTTCCAGACCACCATCGACTTCGCGCGTCACCGTCACCTTTCCGTCTTCAACATCAATTTTGCTAGCAAAGGTAGCCTGCGGCCAGTTCAAGAGGGCAGCTAACATCTGACCGGTCTGGTTAGCATCATCGTCAATGGCTTGCTTACCTAGAATCACCAGTTTAGGTTGCTCTTGGTCTACCAAACCTTTCAGCAACTTGGCCACCGCTAGTGGTTGCAATTGAGTATCCGTTTGAACCAGCACGCCCCGGTCAGCTCCTATAGCCATCGCCGTACGTAAGGTTTCCTGACTCTGAGCCACACCGCAAGAGACCGTTACGACCTCAGAGGCAATTCCGTTTTCTTTGATACGGACAGCCTCTTCAACAGCAATCTCGTCGAAAGGATTCATGGACATTTTGACGTTAGCGTCATCAACTCCCGTTTGATCCGATCTCACGCGTACCTTGACGTTATAGTCAACCACGCGCTTAACAGGTACTAACACTTTCATCTGAATTTCTCCACAAAAATCATATTCAACCTCTCTCTCCAGAAAGAATTACAGTGCAGTGGGACGACGACACTCCACATTTGTTATGTACTGGCGCCTAAACCAGGCCTTTAAACATGAAAACGGTTACCTAAACGTGCCACTCGACGGAGTTTGACCGAAACACGGTAACGGTCATCCCCATAACTTGCACGCAAGCCATCAAGCACTTCAACAAAATACGCCGTACCAATGCGATCAGCCCATTCAAGGGGGCCATGGGGATAATTAACGCCAAAACGCATAGCATCATCTATTCCCTGAGCTGTGCCTATTCGGCTCAATAACGCCTCGGCTGCTTCGTTGGCCAGCATGGCAAGGGTTCTTGCAACGATTAAGCCCGGCACGTCATCCAACACATGTGCTCGGATTCCAAGGCTGGTAAACAAAGCAACCGCATCTGTGCATACTGCCTCCTCTGCACCATCTTGAACCGCTATGGCTAGATCACTGACTTGTCCATAATCGTCGGCTAAATCAAAGACGACCAACCCTTGCCCTAGGCTATCGGCTCGCAACGTGGCAGGTAAGCCATTCGTCATCATCAGCGTCGCCCGACCATATCGGATCACAGCCGGAGTGGTCGAAACAGCTACATTAAGCTGAACGCCAGTCGCCTCTAATCTTGCCAACAAGGCCGCAATAGGCGCGGTGTCTCCAGAAACCTCAACAGAACCATTTAATGAAATGGCTTGTAGAGTAGTTTCATCGACGGCTGTCTGTGCATAATCATAGAAGCCGTGTCCAGTTTTACGCCCCAGCCTACCTGCATCCACGAGCTCGCCTTGCAACAGCGCAGGTCTATATCGGGAATCACCAAAATAGGAGTTGAACGTCGACTGTGTTACAGCGTAATTGACATCATTTCCAATCAAATCCATTAAACGAAATGGCCCCATGCGAAAGCCAGCACCCCGACTTAATAGCGTATCGAGCTGCTCAGGGCTTGCAGCCCCTTCCTCTACAACCCGTAGGGCTTCGGCATAGTATGGACGCGCAACACGATTGACGATAAAGCCTGGCGTCGATCTAGCATGAACCGGTTTCTTTTTCCAAGCTATAGCCGTTGCATAAATCGACTCGGCCACTTTGGCCTCAGTCTGCAAACCACTCACCACTTCCACCAACTTCATTACAGGTGCCGGGTTAAAAAAATGCATCCCAAGCAAGCGTCCTGGATGCTTCAGGGCGGATGCAATGGCTGTTACCGAAACCGATGAGGTATTAGTTGCCAGAATGGCATCCTGTGCAACAATACCCTCGAGCTTACTGAATAAGGCTTGCTTAACCTCAAGGCTCTCGAAGATCGCCTCAATAACCAAGCCAGCCCTGCCCAAATGCTCAAGGTCAAGAACTGCCTCGATACACCCAAGTAAAGCAGCGCTGTCATCGAATGACATTTTCCCCTGGACAACACGGGATTCAAGACCTCTTTGTATCTGTTCGCGAGCCTTTTGTGCCGCACCCTGCTGGGCATCCACCAGCAGTACTCTGTGCCCTGCTGCTGCGGCCACCTGAGCAATCCCAGCACCCATGGTTCCAGCACCCACCACCGCTACGACAACATCCGTTGCTAAAGCAGTTGCTGTTATTTGTTCACTCATGCTGAACCCTTCCCTACCGTGACCACCGCCTTGCCACGAATTTTGCCTTCACTGACTAGGGTCAGTGCTGCCGGTAGCTCTTCAAAACCCACCTGTTGGGCAATATGAGGGCGTACAGCCCCCTTATGCCACAAATCGAAGATATGTTGCTGCGCCTGCACGACTCGGTCTGGCGTGTAGTCGCGATAATCACTCCACTGAATGCCCAGCACAGAGATATTTTTCACCAGGAGATAATTCACCTTCAGGGAAGGAATTTCGCCTGCGGCAAAACCCACAACCACCAAGCGTCCGCACCAAGCCAAAGAGCGAAGAGCTCCAGCAAAAAAATCACCTCCCAGGGGATCAATTACGATATCAACACCTGTCTGCTTCAGCGGCAGCGCACGCACTTGTTCGCGTATAGAGTCCCGCAAATTCGCGCCAGACAGATCAATAACAAAATCGGCACCCGACTCGCGTGCGACAGCCCCCTCTTCCTCGCCACGTACACCAGCAATCACGGTTGCCCCCAGACCTTTGGCTACCTGAACCGCAGCGAGTCCGATTCCCCCTGCGGCCCCCCTACCAATACCGTTTCACCTGGCTTTAACTGCGCACGTTCAACCAGAGAGAAATAGGCGGTCTGGTACACCAGTCCCATAGCAGCCGCTTCAGAAAAAGACATACCTTCAGGCAAGACAAAAGTGCGTTCTGGCGCGGTGACCGCCTGTTCGGCAAAGGCTCCGAACTCGATCTGACTCATTACTCGATCCCCGGGTTTAATCCCTTTAACAGCGGACCCGACCGAGCGAACCACTCCTGCAAGATCTTTGCCCGGAGCAAAGGGCAACGGTTGCAGAAACTGATATTTTCCTTGAACCACCAACACATCCGGAAAGTTCAAACCCACCGCCTCGACGTCAACCACGACCTCTTGAGCCTCAGGGCTCAGGTCATCTAACTCGTCGATCACCAAAGTGGAAGGCTCCCCAAACTCATGTATTCGATAACTACGCATGTGTACTTCCCCTTTTAAGACAAACGATGAGCACGATCATGGGCAATCACGGCCCTGCGGGCGGGACTATAGGCTATCTGTCCGGTCATGCGGAAAAGTGCTGTACAAACCTCGTAGTGCCAGGACAAGTCACCGCGAGTCACACGCTCAATCGGCCCGTCAGGATATCCAAGCCCCAGACAACAAGTCTTGTCCATGTCCTCAGACAACGCCAACCCTTCATCGAGAAAGCGCAAAGCATCGTTGTACTTGGGCCGCACCAATCGATCAATGATCCGACCGGGTCGATCCGCACACACAACCGTATCGAAGCCCGCCGCTTCAAAAACAGCACGGGCAGCCTCTAAGGCCTGCATATCAGTATTCGGTTGACGCACAATTTCAATCAATCTGGAAGGCGCATCCGACCCGTTTCGATAACGGGCAAAACCCAGCGCATTAGAGCCTTCTCGACCTGAACTCTCACCCGTATGAAAACCTAGGCACTCCGTACCCAGCTCAATCAGCACAGCGACTTTTGAGGAATCCGGCACATAAGCGCCCCCCAGGCAAAGCGTAACATCTGCAGCACTCTCAGCCGCCCGTCCTAAAAAGCATCCCCCTCGGGAAACGAACGGCTCTCGCCTGTTTTGACCATATGGAATTCAGGCCCATGCGTCACCGGCTCACGTACTGGGGTGTTCCCCAGCAACCCTCGACCTGATTTTTTTCCCAAAATTCCTGCAGCAACCATCCGACGCACGATGGGAGGTACCGCCGCGCGCGAATCTTGCGTAATAGGATAAAAGGCCTCTCCCAGACGCAATTGAGTGTCTAGGCCGATCAAATCCAGCAACGTACAAGGGCCCATTTTGTAGCCCAGCCCCGAGCAGATCGCCGTATCAATATCCTCTGGACTAGCTACTCCCTCGTCGATCAGACGAAGCACATCATTGTTAAACGGCACCAGCAGTGCATTAAGAATGAAACCCGGCTTGTCTTGCGTCAGTACGGGCAATTGCCCTGCTGCCTCTGTCCAGGCCCATGCCGTATTAAAGGTCTGCTCCGAGGTCATCAGCCCTGGAGACATTTCCACCAACTTCATCACCTGGGCTGGCAAACAGAAATGCATCCCCACTACACGATCGGGACGTTCACATCCACCTGCGATCTGAGAAATAGATAAGGTTGATGTATTCGATGCGAAAATTGTTTCTGATTTGCACAGCTCGTGTAATGCTCCGAGTAACTGCTGTTTGGCAGTGAGGTCCTCGAAAATAGCCTCGATGACCAGATCACAATCCTTTAAAGCCTCTAACTGTGTTTCGTCGTGCATACGTGCCGCTGCCGCTGCCGCTTCATCAGCGGACATACGTCCACGTTGCACTGCCTTATCAAAAAACGTCTGCGTTGCCTTTCGGGCGACTAGCAACCCTTCTACAGAGCGATCAAAACAGATCGTTTCAAAACCTGCACGTGCAGCCACTATGGCGATGCCTGCCCCCATCGTTCCAGCCGCACCACAAACTGCTACCTTTTTAATTGTCGTCATTTGTTCAGAAAGCTCCGTCCTATGAGTTGTCGATGGATCTGGTTAGTACCCTCCCAGATCTGCGTGATCTTGGCGTCGCGCATCAGACGCTCCGCCCGATAATCCTGGCAATAACCATAACCACCATGGAATTGCACACATTCGGTCGCCATGGCCATCGCCAGATCAGAAGCTCGCAATTTAGCGATGGAGGCCTCTAAGCCCATATCATCAATACCATCGTCAACTAAGCGGGCGACGTAGTCTTGCCAACATTCAGCCATCAATAACTCACTGGCCAAATTCGCCAACGTAAACTGATTGCCTTGGAAGTCGAGTACACGCTTACCCCCTGCACACGTTCGTTACCATAGGCCACCATATCTTTGAACGCTGCCCGGGCAATACCCAGCGCATGTGCCGCAACAGAAGGTCTCGATTTATTTAAGGAGGCCAGCAGTATCTTTAAGCCATCACCCGGCTCACCCAACAAGTTCGCCCTAGGTACACGGCAACCATCAAAAGCCAATCCGCAAGTCGAGGATCCGTTGTGCCCCATCTTGCGTTCCTTGGACACCACTTCGAATCCGGGAGTCCCTTTTTCCAGAATCAAAACGGAGATCGAACGTCGGGGATCTTCAATCGTCGACCATTTTCCAAACAGTAAATAAAGATCCGCCACATCTCCATTGGAAATGAAAATTTTGGAGCCCTGCACGATAATGTCATCGCCCTCAGGCGTAAAGCGGGTCTTCATGTCTGTAGCATCCGAACCCGCGGTTGTTTCAGTAATCGCCAATGCACCCAGACCACCCTCGGCAATCCGAGGCAAAAGACGGGCGCGTTGCTCGTCATTGCCGTACTGAATTAGAGGCTTCATTCCATGGAAATTTGTAGCGTATATGATGCCCGTCGATGCGCAAGCTTCAGAGATAATAGAAACCACCTCCAGATACAGTGCATATGACATTCCCAAACCACCAAACTGCTCGGGCACGAACAACATGTTCAACCCCAGCTCATTAATCGTCCGGACGTTTTCCCAAGGAAAATCACTGGTGCGATCGGTATGTTCAGCATTGGGCGCAATAACCTCGTCGGCAACACGTTGCACCTGCTCGAGAACTTGACGCTCTTCGGTATCCCAGCGACGTGTGCGGGCAAATTGTTCCAGTAATTTCATTAGTGATTGATTCCTTGTGCACCATCGATATAAATGGTTTGGCCTGTCAGGTAGGGAATGGCCTCGGTCAGAAGGGCAGTTACCAGGCGCGCTACATCCTCGGGCTTGCCCGCCTGCCCTACAGGGATCCTTGCTTTCAGCCAAGCTTGAACCTTCTCACGAGCCAGATAGTCTCGATTCAGGTCTGTTTCGATATAACCAGGTGCGACATTGATAACACCAATGCCGTAGCGCGCCCACTCGACTGCCATGACGCGAGTCATAGCGGCGACCGCCGCCTTGGAGGCGCAATAGGCGAGATTATCGGGTGCGCCGATTCTGTCGAAAAATGATCCAATGTTGACGATAGTCCCGCCATTCTCGCGCAAAAAGGGAATGTCTCGCGTGCAGTCACCATGACCGCCGTCGCATTCAAGGCCATAGTTCGGTTGAAGTCCTCAACAGACAGGCTCTCAGCAGCCCCGTTGATATGGACGCCCGCATTATTGACCAGTCCTGCAATCGGTCCCTGCTCCGCAATGCGTGCAATCGTCGCACGCACTGCCGCTTCGTCAGTCATATCACACGCCATGTGCTGTCCAACAGGGCCTACACCAGAACGCGACAGACAAACCACATCACGTCCTCGATTGACCAACTCACGGGCAATCGCCTGACCAATACCTTTGGACCCGCCCGTCACAATAAAAAATCCTTCACTCATCCTGAAACTCCGATTTGCGTTTTTCTTCAAATGCCTGCATCCCTTCCTCGGCATCCTTTGTTCGATAAGCTAAGGTCGACAGTTCGGCCTCAAGTTGTAAGCCTTGCTCGATCGGTAAATCCATACCTCGTTGGACTGCGCGACGTGCAAACTCCAAAACCGGAAGACTGTAACCAGTGAACCCACGTGCAAAAGTCTTGCCCGCCTCTAATAGATTTTCATGTTCAATCACTCGATGCACTAATCCTATCTGCTGTGCTTCGTCAGCCTTTACCGATCGGCCAGTCATGATCATCTCGAGAGCTCGTGCTTCACCGATAAGACGCGGCAAACGCTGTGTACCGCCATAACCGGGAATCAAACCAAGCTTGACCTCTGGCAGCCCAAAAACCGCATTCGTCGTACACAAACGGAACGTTGCTGCCAAAGCGAACTCCAATCCGCCACCAAAGGCGTAGCCATTTACCAGCGCAAGCGAAGCAACAGGAAGACGATCGAGCTTGGCAAACACTGCCTGCCCCAACTCGGCCCCACGACGTTGCTGCACAAGACTGCGATTACGCAATTCTTTGATATCGGCTCCGGCACAAAAAGCCTTGTTACCCGCACCCGTAATAAACAAGGCCCGTACCCCCTGCATTGCCGCCACTTCATCTAAAGCCTGACCAATTTCATCTAAAACGAAAAACGAAAGTGCGTTCAGAGCATCTTGACGATCTAGTGTCAAGCAAGCAAATTCTTCAATTTTTTCCAACTTAACCGTCATGACTCAAACCTCCTTGGCAACATATCGCACAGCCTGCGGTTGAATTTCTCCGCTCTTTGCCTGCTCGGTAAGGGCACTCTTAAGAATTTTTCCACTAGCAGTCAAAGGTAGACTGTCGAGCGCAATAAACCATTCTGGCATGTCAAACTTCGAAAGCCCTTCCGCTGCCAGATGCGACAGCAATTCTTCCGGCTTAGCTTTCCCTGTAATGGCTAGACAGACTTTTTCACCAAGACGATCGTCTGCAACCGGAAAGGCCGCTGCCCTCTCAATACCTGGATGGGTCAATGCCAGCGCCTCAATCCTGGACGGATAAATATTGTGGCCACCGCGAATGATCAGATCTTTAACTCTTCCCGCAATGCGCAGATTTCCTTGTGCATCTACGGACCCAAGATCGCCCGACATCATGTAACCATGACGATTGAACGTCTTGTCACTTGCTTCCTGATTACCGAAATAACCAAGCATAAGTGCTGCCCCACGCCCTCCGATTTCACCGGTCTGACCTGTAGGCAGCTCACGCTCTCGGTCTTCTAGATCCCATATCTTGATCTCATAAGCCGCCCCCCTCGCCCGCAAGTCGAGACCCAAACATCCTTTGGATCATCCGGATGAGTGTATTGATGGGAAGAATTCTCAGTCATTCCATAAATATTTTGAGGAGTAATTCCTTGATCAACGAATGCTCTGGCGACAACTTCCGGTATAGGAGCGCCCGCCATGTAAAACACTCGAACGGCACCCATTTGCGTTAGATTTCGGATTTTTTGTTCAGCCAAAATATCCATCGCATGTGTCGGCACCCCAAGCACATAGGTAGCACCGGTTTCGATGATCCAATCCAGACGCGTCTGGCCAGGTTCTGGATCATCGACAACCAATGCTGCTCCGCAAGACAGCCATTGCGCCAAAGCCACCCAGGCGATGTGATGTGACAAGGGGCTAAGCGTAAGAATGACATCGTTAGCCGAGAGCGACCAGTCACGCGCCAGATCACGCCCATTAGCCAGCAGCGTATTGGAAGAATGCATCACGCATTTGGGCTTACCCGTAGTACCAGACGTGAATGCCAGATAGGCTACGGAGTCTGGATTTTCATGAATGCATTCATATACTCCGGTAATGTGCAGAGGGAAGTTTTTGGGCTTATATACTTTCTTCAGAAAAGGCAGTTGCGCCAGCATAGAATCAAAATCCTGCTGAGTCCTGTCTGCCCCCAACCTTCCTCGGTAACCAACGCGCTGGACTTGAGTTCGGTCAGCAAGTCAATTATCTCGGCGCAGGTATAACTTCGATGCAATGAAGGGTTGCAAGCCGCACCAATGCGCGAGCAAGCTAAAAATGCAATGATGACTTCGACTCGGTTCGACATCCAGATGGATACTCGGTCACCCGCACCTATTCCACGCGAAAGCAGATCATCGGCGAGTGCATCTACCCGCGCCATTAAGCTGCTCCAGTCAAGAAAAGTCCGACTATCACGCAAAGCACCGGCCGACGGCCTCTGTTCTGCATACTTACGCATCAGCGTATAGAAAGTATCCGTCGTCCAAAGCCCCTGCTCATAAAATTGCCTACTAGTGGTTGGATCATGCAAAGTCAAAAATGGGCGCATCATAAACCCCATAAAAAGGTAAAAACGTGAATATTCAGCCTAGTAATCATCGTGATGAAGCCCCTGCCTTTGATCTATGCAAAGCCGACAATATATCCTCTGTGTGTTGGCCCAGAGTTGGTGGCGCTGAGCGCGGAGTCGATGATTCACCATCGATACGAATACCCAGCCCCACCTGTGGCAACAACTGCTCTCCATCCTTAAGCGTAAAGAACAGACCACGCTGCTGGAAGGCCTGATCATGTGCGGCCTCATCAACGCGATTCAAAGGGCCGGCAGGTATACGCGCTTCTGCGAAGACGTCCAGCCATTGCCCACGCTTACGATCCAGCAGGATTCGCTGTATGTCCGCAACAATTTCACCCCGTCGAAGCCGACGATCTGCATTGCTCCGGAACTCAGGACGCTCGGCATAGTCAGGCTCGCCCACAGCATGCCAAAACCGTTTCCAGATTGCGTCCGAGCCCAAGCCTAGATTCAGTGGCTCATCGGCTGTGTTAAAGCTCTGATAAATGGCAATCACGCTATCGGTGCCCCCTGAGCGTGTAGGAACCTCGCCAGAGCCCAGATAGCTAGATATTCTGCATGTCAAAAAACGTGCCATACTTTCAGCCAAACTGACATCAATCTTTGCTCCTTTACCGCTACGCTGGTGATTCAACAAGGCCACCACCGTGGCCATAGCCGCATCTTGACCTGCCAACATATCAGCAGCAGGCGCACCGATCTTCTGAGGGGCGCTGTCCGCTGCCCCCGTCAAATCCATAACCCCAGAATACCCTTCTGCAATCAGGTCATAACAGGTCAGTTCGGCACGTTCACCATCCAGTCCAAAACCGGTAATTGCCACAAAGATCAGGTCTTCTTTTATGGTTTTTAAGGTTTCATAATCGATACCAAGCTTGCGTTGTATATCGAGAGGCTGATTACAAAACAGCACATCAACCTGCAATAAAAGTTCGCGAAACTGCGAACGCCCCTCATCCCCTGTCATATCTATAACGACACTCTTTTTATTACGATTAACCGCCGTAAACCATAAAGAATGACCATTCAAAAAGGGAGGGCCCCAGCGGCGAGCGTCATCCCCATTAGGTCGCTCTACCTTGATCACGTCAGCACCAAAATCCGACAGCAGCATGGTGCCATAGGGCCCGGCAACTGAAGTCGTCAAATCCAAAATGGTATATCCAGCCAGCAATTGGAACCCATCACCCACATCCCGCACCGGCAGCCTCAGCCAGGGTGCTTCGGCCTGATCCGAAATTTTTACGACACTAGCGTCTTTCATCTCGCCTCCTATGACTCTCATAGTCGGTATACACGCAAGACTCGTGCCAGAAGGCATCAAAGCTGATGCCGGTCCCATTCTATCCGTTGATTTTCTTGTAAAGATACGTTCTGGATATGCCGAGGTATTCTGCTACTTTTTTCTTATTACCATTAAATCGCAGCATAGCCTCGTTCATGATTTCACGCTCATAGCGGTCAAGCGCATCACGCAACCCCCTCCCTCGCCGATTTCACCACCTGCTAAAGACGCCCCCCTGAACACCTTCAATATCATCTTTATTGCCAGCAGATTTAAAGTCGGTCACCCTAAGACGATCGTCCTCGCAAAAGACAAAGGCCCTTTCGATTACATGCCTCAATTCGCGCACATTACCGGGCCAAGTACGTTCCATCAGATGGTCCAGAACCGCCACATCGACTTCCGGAATCTTGCGGCTGTATTGCGTTGCAAACTGCGATAAAAAGTGATTCAGCAACAAGGGGATATCTTCTAGGCGATCAGCTAAAGCAGGCATCTGAATCACGACGGTACTAATCCGATAAAAAAGATCTAGTCGGAACTTTCCTTGCTCTACGAACTCTTCAAGATTGCGATTGGTGGCAGAACAAAGGCGAAAATCAATATGCTTAGGGTTACCTCCTCCAACCCTCTCGACAATCCGATCTTGCAAGACGCGGAGTAATTTCGCCTGGACCTCAAGCGGCATATCACCGATCTCATCCAGAAACAATGTACCTTTTTCGGCTTGCTCAAACTTACCCGCACGACCTTTCTGATCGGCCCCCGTAAATGAACCCGCCTCGTAACCAAATAGCTCACTCTCGACCAACTGGGCCGGCAACGCCGCAGCATTCACGGTCACCAAGCGCTCTTGACTACGAGCACTAAGCATATGCAAGGCCTGGGCAACCAGCTCTTTACCGGTTCCACTTTCGCCCTGAATCAGCACGGGGATATCGAGTGGTGCAATTTTTCTGATCTGATCACGCAAATACATAATGGCAGGACTGCACCCTACAATGACATCTAGGTAGGACTCATTCTGACGGTTTTTACGTGCTTCACTTCTGTAGCTTTCAATTTCTTGCTCTAGCGCATTAATACGACGCGACAACGCCTCTACCTGCTGCGGGCCTTTGAACATCACCCGCCCAATGGCCCCCACCACCTTCCCGTCGTGTCGGATAGGGTGTCGCGAAACCACGCGCTCTCCACCCCGCATACGCTGAATCTGACCAATCTCGGCCACACCTGTGCGAATAACGTAATTCAAACGTGTGTTCTCGATCACATCCGTTACTTTCTGTCCGACCCCTCACCCTCTTTAAGACCAAAATACTTCTCATGGATAGGTGAAACAAAAACCAGACGTTCTTTGGCATCAATCATCACCATGGCATCGAAAGGATCGAGCAGTAGGTGTTCAATGATGTCAAAGGCGAAATCGACTCCCATCAGAAATTTCAGAACAGTTTCACTATAGCCTCCAAAAAAAACAACAAGCGTGCCTTCCTCTAAAGCTGTCACGATCGCTATATAGTGCGCGTCCGTAAACGTAACCACCTGCAGACGCCGTTCCAGCGCCTCGTGCAGCCAGCCTTGATCCATCAGCAACGCACGCACTCGTGATTGCGAGGCGGCACCGATATGGGCCTGTATCTTTCCCGACGGATCCAGCAGAGCAACACCCAAGACTCCACTGCCAACCAAATCCACCTTATTTTCTGTCATATCTCCACCCAAAACCCAGCTTGATCATCTTCAGCGTCTTGCTGGCAGTCAAAGGTTAACTAGCGACGGATCGCCATAATTAATGATTTTTAATTAAAAACCTGCTCCGAAGGATAATGTCTTCGCTGTGGTCACTTTGT
The DNA here is from genome assembly GCF_022230885.1 of Paenalcaligenes niemegkensis. Lineage (GTDB taxonomy): Bacteria > Pseudomonadota > Gammaproteobacteria > Burkholderiales > Burkholderiaceae_B > Paenalcaligenes > Paenalcaligenes niemegkensis. The sequence continues at coordinate 171,817 of NZ_JAKGCT010000001.1, forward strand.
CAAACAAATGATAAATAAATAGCAAACACACGCTTTTTTTGTACACGAATCAAACATATTTATAATTTGGCATGATTCTTGCGTGTAAAACTAAAATACTGCCGTTAGACAGATCCTATAGAACGTTGTGGATAGGATAAGAAGTAGCCAGAGGAGGCTCCGATGGATATAAAGGTTAACCTTGGAACTCAGCAGCAGACCAGCCAATCTCTGCTTATTAGTCACCAAGCCATACAGGCGGTCGAAATCCTGGAGTATGGACAAGAAGAGCTTGAAGCATTCTTACGTGAACAGCTGGACAGCAACCCCTTGCTGCGCTTATCTGCTTCCGTGAATGAGGCGCCAGCCCCTGTCGAGCTCTATCCTCGCAACTATGCCAGTACAGGATTTCGTTCTATAGACGACGAGCTGCCGCCATGGGTTGAATCCATCAGAGTTGAAACCAGCCTGCGCAATCACCTGATTCAGCAAGTTGCCGTACTCAGGGGTTCACCCGACCAACAAAGCCTTGCGCTGTATCTGATCGACTCCCTAGAACCCGACGGCTATCTGCGCTCCCCTTTGGAAGACTTGGCTGAACTGCTGAATATTCCTTCGAACATGCTCGAAGAAGCCCTGCACACCGTGCAGACACTGGAACCCGTCGGGGTTGGCGCACGCACTCTGCGCGAATGCCTGTGGCTTCAGCTACGGAGCCAAGACCGCCTTTGTCCAACCACAGAAATATTACTTGCAAATCTGGACTTGATCGAACAGGGCGAAATCAATCGGCTCGCCAAACGCTGCAAGGTGTCTGTCGATAAGCTTGGGGATCTTCTGGAATCATTGCGAAGACTGAACCCCAAGCCCGGATACCAATTCAGCGTCGATTTCGTACAACCAGCATTGCCTGACATTATTGTATCCGCAAGCGTCGAAGGCCGCATTCGTGTAGAAGCCAATCATGCACTGCTGCCACGCCTGATGGTGGATCGCGAATATTTCACCGAACTTTCAACCCAAATGCACAAACGCGAAGACAAAGACTTTTTGCAGACCTGCTTGCGCCAAGCTAACACTCTGGTCCACCATCTAGATCAAAGAATGCAAACAACACTCAAAATTGCGACGGAAATCATTAAAAATCAGGCAGATTTCCTCTATCACGGAGACAGCCATCTTCGGCCATTGCTCCAAAAAGACATTGCGCGGGTTCTAGGTTTGCACGAGTCTACAGTCAGTCGCACCATCGCTAATAGATACATGCTATGCCCTCAAGGCCAAGTGCCATTCAAGCATTTTTTCTCTGACTCCTTGCAAGCGCAAGACGTGGCAGCGTCAGCCATCCGGCATCGAATCAAAAATCTGGTTGCAAGCGAAACACATGATTCAATTCTGTCGGACGAAGCCATCGTCGACACCTTGCAAGAGGAAGGCATACAAATCGCCCGTCGTACAGTAGCGAAGTACCGCAATCAGTTAAGCATTCCGTCATCAGCACAACGTCGCAGGCGGATGCGCCTGCCTTGGCATATAAGCCAAACAGCAAAACCATCCCTCGCAGACAGTGTCGCCGCCGCTCCTATCAACTGACATGGGCACGAACACCGTAACCTCCACACAGGAAGAACCAATGCCACCCTTAAAAGACATTCTCGTTCTAGACTTCAGCACTCTGCTACCTGGGCCAATGGCTACCTTATTTCTAGCCGATGCCGGTGCACAAGTCATTAAGATAGAACGACCTCCTACTGGCGACGACATGCGCCTTTATCAACCAGCGGTCAATGGCGAAGGGATCAACTTCGCTATGCTCAATCGGGGAAAATCCAGCCTTTCAATCAATATCAAAGAGCCTGGCGCACTGGACCGACTGCGCCCCTTACTGGAAAAGGCCGATATTATCGTCGAGCAATTTCGACCAGGCGTCATGGCTCGGCTAGGTCTGGGCTATGAAGATATCCTAAAGATTAATCCCGATATCATTTACTGTTCGATCAATGGCTGGGGCAGCACGGGCCCGAAGTCAACGGCTGCAGGCCACGATTTGAACTATATGGCTGAAACCGGGGTGCTGGGCCTAAGCGTAGACGGCACAGGGGGCCCTATCCTGCCTCCCATCCTGGCCGCCGACATCGCAGCTGGAGCCTATCCGGCCATGATCAATATGCTGCTGGCACTTAGGCAGCGTGATCGTACAAAAAAGGGGTGCTGGATCGAAGTCGCCATGGGCGAGAACCTCTTTCCATTTCTGTATTGGGCACTAGGCAATGCCCACGCTCTGGATCAATGGCCCGCAGCCGGCGGCGAGACCGTTACAGGAGGCTCCCCACGCTACCAGATCTATCGCACGCGCGATAATCGGCATCTTGCAGCTGCTCCACTTGAAGATAAGTTCTGGGCGAATTTCACAAAAATACTTAAACTGCCTCCAGAACTTGTTGACGACAGCCTTAACCCCCAGGCCACCCGAGATGCCATCGCGCAAATCATTATCAGCAGGGATGCTGCCGACTGGATGGCGGCGTTTGAAGGGGTCGATGTGTGCTGCTCCCTCGTACTAACTTTGCAAGAAGCCATGCAGGATCCACATTGGTCTGCCCGAGGCGTTTTTAGCAAACCCCTGACTCTCGGTGACAAGACGGTTCCCGCCTTGCCATCAATCATTTGCCCAGAGCTTCGAGACCCCGATGCCATAGCTCGTTCACCAGAACTGGGTGAACTTAACACTTAGCAATAAGACTTAGCCCCCATCAAGGGGCTATTCTCATACTCGTTCCAACACAATCGCGATGCCTTGCCCCACACCAATACACATAGTGACCAGAGCATAACGACCGCCGACTTCATGCAAACGATTAATCGCCGTTGTGACTAGTCGTGCACCGCTAGCCCCCAACGGATGACCCAAGGCTATCGCCCCACCCCAGGCATTGACCCGGACATCATCATCGGCTAAGCCCAGTAAACGCAATACTGCCAGACCCTGAGCGGCAAAAGCCTCATTGAGTTCAATCACATCCATTTGCTCAAGACTCAACCCAGTCTGTTCAAGTACTTTCATGGATGCGGGTGCCGGACCTATGCCCATCACTCTTGGCTGAACCCCGGCTGCAGCCATACCAACCACTCGGACACGCGGCGTCAAGCCAAACCGTGCGGCCTGTGTCTCATCAATCAAAAGCAGCGCACACGCACCATCATTGACTCCACTCGCATTGCCAGCCGTCACCGAACCATCCGGCCGCACCACCCCCGTAATTTGGCAAGCGTGTCCATATTCGTCAAACGCGGGTGTTCATCAACATCCACAATGAGTGGATCACCTTTTTTGTTGTATGTATACCGGTGTAATTTCCCGTGCTAAATGACCTGCAAGTTGGGCTGCACGCGCCTTTTCCTGACTAGCCAGGGCCATGCAATCTTGATCGTGACGACTAATGCCGTATTCATCGGCTACATTCTCGGCAGTCTCAGGCATGGAGTCTGTCCCATACTGCGCCGCCATCAAGGTATTAACGAAGCGCCATCCGATGGTCGTATCATATATAGCGTTAGCACGAGAGAAAGCAGCCCCAGCCTTAGGTACTACAAACGGCGCACGGCTCATGCTTTCAACACCTCCAGCCAGAATCAAGCGTGCTTCACCCGCCTTGATCGCACGTGCCGCCGTACCTACCGCATCTAAACCTGAACCACACAGTCTATTAATTGTCATCGCTGACACGCTTTCCGGCAAGCCTGCAAGCAACGTCGCCATGCGAGCAACATTACGATTGTCCTCTCCAGCCTGATTAGCGCAACCCATTAACACATCATCAACAGCATTCCAATCCACACCTGGATTACGGCTCATTAATGCGCGCAGGGGCACCGCGGCTAGGTCATCGGCACGCATATCCGATAGCGCACCACCATAACGGCCAAACGGGGTTCGTATAGCATCACAAATAAAGGCCTGACGGCTCATAAAGACTCCTCAATAAACGGTCAACATAAAATGTTTACCGTTATATCCACGCAAGATTCGAGCCAAGTCATCACCTACTGAACAATCACCTAAAATCGCAACCAGCGATATATACACATCGAGGACAGAAGAGCGTGTCTGTAGGCGTCGCTGCTAGCTGCTCCCCTCTTGAGAGAGTTTTCTTCAGAAATAGTTAGTGTTTTATCAGCGAAGAAGATTGGCATGATATTTGCGTGATGTTCTATCAACACTCACAACAGTATTCAATGCATATATATAAAACCATTGGGACTCCGGTACTCATACTTATCGCAATAGATACAAGCTGTGGGCTTAGCACGGACGCCGAAGATCCAAGAGTGTTGAAATCGGTACTTATGACAATGATGGCCTATTAAAAACAACCTAGGAAGAACACATGACATTCAAAGAAATACTCTACGAAGAAGATGGACCAATCGGGACGATTACCCTCAATCGACCCGAGGATGGGAATATGTTTACACCGCTTATGTGTGATGAAATTCGCGACTGCATCAATAATATTCGCCGGGAAACACGTACCCGCGTGATTGTTATTACAGGCGCAGGGGATCGTTTTTTTGTTTAGGCGGCCGCAAAGATGGAATGGAGGACTCTTTGCTCTATGCCGGGGTGCTACCTGTTCTGGATATGTATGAAAGCATTGATCGTTTACAGAAGCCAGTCATCGCATCAGTGAATGGATATGCTGTTGGCGGGGGTAACGTACTACAAATGGTTTGCGACATCACGATATCTGCAGACACTGCAATGTTTCGGCAAGTTGGCCCCATGGTCGGCAGTTTCGATGCAGGTTATGGAACTTGGTATTTAGAAGATTTGGTAGGCAAAAAACGGGCTAAAGAAATCTGGTACAGGAATCCAAAAATTTCGCCACAAGAAGCATTAGAAATGGGCCTAATCAATAAAGTTGTCCCCGCTGGAGACTTACGTTCAGCTACCCAAACAATGGCGCTTGAAATCGCCGATCGAGGGTCAGTAGCTCTTGCTGCTATCAAGAGCGCCTTTAATGCTCGTCATGGAGGCGTAAGTGGATTATCACGCATGGCACATGACGTATTGCTAAGGAGCTATCTAGAAACAGACGAACACAATGAACTAGCCACTTCGTTTGCCGACCGAAGAAAACCTGATGCGTCGCGCTTTGGGCACTGAACAACAAAGCAAAAGTAGACCACTTTGATCAGGAATCGTATGACACACACGGTAACAACGCTCAGTGATGTAAGGCCTACCGCAGACATGAGGTCAGGATGATCCCGACACAAATAATGCTGGTAAGGCGAATTGTTGAGCGCCAGTCGCAATAAAAGCATCTCTTAAAAACAGCGAGGAGTACAAAAATGAAATTCTTTAAGTTATCCCACTTGAGCTTGGTTTTAATGAGCAGTTTATCTGCATTATCATCCGTTCATGCCCAAGCCGTTGAACCGTTCAAAATTGGCGCTATTGTCGATATGACCGGCGTCTATTCCGCCCATGGCGGCCCTGGCGTTGTTACTGCAATCAAAATGGCAGTCGACGACTTCGGCGGCGAAGTATTAGATCGTCCCATCGAAGTTTTATCTGCTGACTATCAGAACAAACTGGACATCACCATGGCCCGGGCGCGCCAATGGTATGACCGAGATAACGTCAGCGTTATTATCGAATCCACTGACTCCGCTTCTTCTCTCGGGTTACAAAAGCTCGGAAAAGAGAAGAAAAAAATGACTATTTTCGCAGGGTCCGCTTCATCTGCCCTCACAAATGCTGAATGCTCACCCTATGGCATTCACTATATTTATGACACACACGCTCTGGCACACGGTACTGGTGCAGCCGTTACACGCGAAGGTGGCAAAACATGGTTCTTCATTACGGCCGACTATGCATTTGGGCATTCACTAGAAAAAGACACCAGTGAGGTTGTAGTAGAAAATGGCGGAAAAGTTTTAGGCAAAGTACGTGCTCCCTTATTTAGCTCAGATTTTTCGTCTTATCTACTCCAAGCTCAGGCTTCAGGGGCGGATGTAATTGGCCTTGCTAACGCAGGCACAGACACACAAGTCTCTGTGCGCCAAGCCTCCGAGTTCGGCATTACACAATCTGGTCAAAGCTTGGCCACCCTACTGGTATTTATCAATGATATCAAAGGTATGGGGTTAAATGCTGCGCAAGGACTACAGTTCACTACTGGCTACTACTGGGATAAAAATGACGATACACGAGAGTGGTCAAATCGTTTTTATGAATTACACAATGCAATGCCATCCATGGTGCAAGCGGGTGCATACTCGGCCACGATGCACTATTTAAGCGCAGTTCAAGCAGTGGGTACAGATGACGCAGAGGTCGTAGCAGCTCAGATGAAAGAAACCCCTATTAATGATTTTTTCGCACCGAATGGGAAAATTCGAGCCGATGGCCGCATGGTTTATGACATGATGCTGGTCGAAGCCAAAAAGCCATCTGAGTCCACCAGCGAATGGGATCTACTAAAGATCAACACAATAATTCCTGGCGATGAGGCCTATCTTCCGCTGTCTTCGAGCGTCTGCCCATTAATTAAACAATAAAACGCTAACGTCGTAGCGGTTTAATCGAAAGACGCTCGATCGTTTCGATTAAACCATCCTAAAGTTAATCCCCCTGCCCTACAGCCAAATCCATATTAATTTTGGAGGCACCGTCTTATGAACGAGTACATTCTTGAAACTCAAAATTTAATTAAAGAATTTGAAGGTTTCGTAGCGGTAAACAATGTAAATCTGCAAGTTAAGCGTGGAAGCATTCATGCTCTTATCGGTCCAAATGGCGCGGGTAAAACGACGTGCTTTAACTTGCTCACCAAGTTTTTAAAACCGACCTCCGGTAAGATTTTTTCTGTGACACAGAAATCACACATGAAAATCCTGCGGATATTGCCAAGCACGGCGTTATTCGTTCCTTTCAAATCTCAGCCGTCTTTCCACAGCTGACTTTACTGGAAAACGTACGCATCGGGCTGCAGCGCGCTACAGGTCAATCTATGCATTTCTGGCGTAGCCAACGTGTTTTATACCGGCTAAACGACCAAGCTATCGCCTTACTGGAGCGAGTCGGTTTAGCTCAATATGCAAATCATCCAACTGCCAGTTTGCCATACGGACGTAAACGCGCTCTAGAGATCGCCACAACACTTGCTATGGATCCTCTATTAATGTTACTGGACGAACCCACTCAAGGAATGGGTCATGAGGATGTTGAACATGTAACGGAGTTGATTGAGCAAGTCAGTGAAGGACGCACCATCCTCATGGTAGAGCACAACATGAACGTTATCTCGTCGATTGCAGACAGAATTACCGTACTAGCCCGCGGAGCGGTATTAGCTGAAGGAAACTATTCCGAAATATCCAGCAACCCGGCAGTAATAGAAGCTTATATGGGAACTACTACTGAAACTCAAGAGGCCAAGCTATGAGTATTGCTGCTCTTGAAATTAGCGGATTGAATGCGTGGTATGGAGAATCCCATGTTCTCCACGGTGTGGATCTTAGCGTAGCGCAAGGCGAGATAGTAACTCTTTTGGGCCGCAACGGTGCAGGGCGAACTACCACCTTGAGAGCCATATTAGGTCTTACGGGTACTCGCAAAGGATCAATTCGAATCCACGGGACAGAGGCTATCTATTTGCCTACACATCGAATTGCTCACTTAGGAATCGGCTACTGCCCAGAAGAAAGAGGAATTTTTTCCGCTTTAACATGCGAAGAGAATCTTTTACTGACACCCAAAGTAAAACATGCCCAGGATGGCGGAATGTCCCTAGATGAAATCTATGGCATGTTTCCAAACCTTAAAGAACGTAAGCTTTCTCCGGGCACAAGGTTATCTGGTGGTGAACAACAAATGCTTGCCGTGGCGCGGATATTGCGTACAGGAGCCAACTTATTGCTCTTAGATGAAATTTCTGAAGGCCTAGCACCGGTTATCGTGCAGGCACTTGCAAGGATGATAACGACGCTGAAATCCAAAGGCTACACGATTGTGATGGTTGAACAAAACTTCCATTTTGCCGCACCGTTAGCTGACCGCTTTTATGTAATGGAGCATGGCCAAATTGTGGAGGGTTTTGCAGCGCATCAACTCGCGTCCAAACAACAACTACTTAAGCGCCTGCTGGGTGTTTAAAGAAAAGAATCCCGCATTGAAATTAAAGGAACTCGTCTCTATGACACAACTCAAGGCGATAGCTTGTGTTTCCACTAATACGGATTTACTTACGACATGACTGCTCTATTTGGTATCCCTATTCAAGCTTTGTTCGGTCAACTTCTACTAGGGCTGGTTAACGGTTCATTTTACGCAGTCCTGTCGCTCGGGCTTGCCGTTATATTTGGTTTGCTCAATGTAATTAATTTCGCGCACGGTGCGCTGTATATGCTAGGCGCATTTGTCGCCTGGATGGGGTTTCAGTATCTAGGTCTTAACTATTGGGCCATGTTACTACTCGCGCCTGCTACGGTTGGGCTATTGGGTATTTTTCTAGAACGTACTTTAATACGACGATTGTACCGATTGGATCATTTATACGGTCTTCTATTAACTTTCGGCTTTACGTTACTTATTGAAGGGATCTTTAGAGGTTCCTATGGCGTATCGGGGAAGCCATACCCCACACCTGAATTGTTGCAAGGAGGCCTAAATTTAGGTTTTATGTACTTGCCAATCTATCGCTTGTGGGTAGTAATTGCTTCACTCTTTGCGTGTTTTGGGACTTGGTTCATTATCGAAAGAACCCGCCTTGGTGCACTACTACGCGCTGGCACAGAAAACCCTAAGCTAGTAGAGAGTTTTGGCATTAATGTCCCCTTAATGGTTACCTTAACATACGGTTTTGGGGTAAGCCTGGCCGCCTTTGCAGGAGTGTTGGCAGCCCCAATACTTCAAGTTTCTCCGCTAATGGGCACTAATTTGATTATTGTTGTTTTTGCTGTTGTCGTTATTGGGGGCATGGGTTCGATTTTAGGATCAATCGTGACAGGCTTGGGGCTGGGGGTTATCGAGGGCCTTACAAAAGTATTCTGGCCCGAAGCCTCCAATACAGTGGTCTTTATCATAATGGTAATTGTTTTATTAATACGTCCTAACGGGCTTTTTGGAAAAGAATCATGAACCGACAATTACTTGGTTTTTTTGCGGCCATACTCATCCTTGCTTTCTTACCAGCGTTAGGTGCTTATCCAATTTTTGTCATGAAGATAATGTGCTACGCCTTATTTGCGTGTGCGTTCAATCTTTTACTGGGCTACACCGGTTTACTGTCATTTGGCCATGCCGCATTTCTAGGGGAGCTGCGTATGCAACTGGCCACGCATTATCCACATGGGGCTGGTCAACTTTTTTGGACTGTTGTTCGGTACAGGGATTGCAGCGGTCATGGGTTTGATCATTGGAGGTTTGGCTATCCGACGTAGCGGCATTTATTTCGCAATGATTACACTTGCTATGGCTCAGATGGTATATTTCTTTTTTCTACAGGCCCCCTTCACTGGTGGCGAAGATGGGCTCCAAGGAATTCCTCGTGGCACGCTTTTAGGTTTCGATCTTAATAAAGACATCAATTTATATTACGTAATTCTTACCATTTCATTAGCGGCCTACGCTCTAATATGGCGTATTGTGTGCTCTCCTTTTGGTCAAGTGTTGGGAGCTATACGAGAAAACGAGCCACGCGCTATCTCTTTGGGCTACAAGGTTGAACACTTTAAACTGGTGACCTTTATTCTTTCAGCGGGGCTTGCCGGTCTTGCTGGGGCAATGAAATCACTGGTATTTGTTTCTGCAACGCTAGGTGATGCAGCTTGGCAAATGTCCGGTTTGGTTGTACTTATGACTCTGATAGGGGGACTGGGTACTTTGATTGGCCCTGTAGTGGGAGCCTTCATCGTCGTTATACTTGAGAACAAAGTTGGTGATTTTGGCCATTATCTAAGTCAGGTGACAGGTATACAAGCCTTTCAAATTTTAGGAGAATCCGTCACCATAGTGATTGGCCTAATCTTTATTTTATGCGTTATGACATTTAGGCGTGGCATTGTCGGGGAACTTCTAAACCTTGTACGTATACGTCAGCAGACTCAGACTAATTGAGCCCATCCTCAAAAAGACTACGTTCTCTATTTACTATTACCTTACCGCTTGACAGCCTTGTTTCCAATCCCTGCTCCCAACTAGGGGTTGGAAACTGCTTAGTCCGTGCCCCTAATGAAATACCAATTAAACTCTCTCTGCATTTCCGAAAAAACTAGAGCCTTTTAAATGCTCTATATATGCAAAAAGCTCACTTCAATGATGAAGTGAGCTTTTTTGGGTGAGGCCAGAGGCCACATGACGAACTCTGGTTTTAGCACAAGACCAAACTACTTGGCTAGACCCTATAGACTTACAAAGGCACGACCCGGGTAGGACCGTTACCGCTTAATAAGCGTACACGCTGGCCTGAAGTAAACTGGATATCGGCTGCTTGTGCAATGACGCGGGTCTCTCCGTTATCCAAGCGGACGGTTACTTCCAGACCCTGGGTTTTCCCGGTTTGGTTTTCTACCGCTGTGCCGGCTAACCCGCCCAATAGGGCTCCGCCAATCGTGGCTAGTATCTGACCCCTTCCGCCACCGATGCTGCTTCCCGCAACACCACCCAGAGCGCCACCGGCTACAGTACCGACACCCGACGACTGTTCATTTTGAATTACGATCGCGCGGGTCGACACGACTGTGCCCATGCGTACAATTTGCTCACGCTGAGCTTGCCCGTAACTATATACGTTGCTGGAAGCGGATTTGTTGGCGCAACCCGCAATAAATACCAAGGGCGATACCGCCAGTGCAACAATGGCGAAGCGGCGTGCCGCTGTTTGCATAAAACCTAGATTGGACATAGGTGACTCCGATAACACTCCGTGAGGAGCAAAATTTCCGCGCTAAGCCTACACAAGATTAAAACGTACGTTCTATTCCGTAATGCTGCTTAAGTAGCTCGCTAACCTCGCGTTTGGAAGGTTTGTGATTTTGCGGGCCTTGTGAGGCTATTTTAATACTACCCATCACGTTTCCAAGGCAACAAGATTCGTAAAGATTCCAACCTTTTGTTAAGCCGTACAATAAGCCTGCACGATGGGAATCGCCGCAGCCGGTAGGATCTGCCAGCTGGGAAACCTGTATAGCATCAATATGTGTTTGAGTACCTTCAGTGTATAAAGTTGCACCTTCTGCTCCACGTGTAATTACAACTGCTTGCATAGTCGCAGCAATCTCGTCCATGGATTTTCCGGTACGTTGAGCAATCACCTGCCCCTCATAATCGTTGGCCGTCAGTATTTGTGCCAAATTCAGCATTTTATTCAGATCGTCACCCGTGAACAGAGGCATGGCCTGGCCTAAATCGAACACAAAAGGTGTTCCCTGCGCGTGTAAGCGTTCAGCATTCGCAAACATGCCTTCACGGGAATCGGGAGCCACAATGCCCCATGCTGCATCCTGACCCGTTAAGTCGTTCTCGCTGGAAAAACTCATCGCGCCCGGATGAAAGGAGGCAATCTGATTGCCGTCCAGATCTGTAGTAATGAAACACTGCGCCGAAAAGGTATCTGCCTTTATCATCACCATTGAAGTGTCGATATTGAGTTCGCGCAAATAATGCAGATAGTCGTTGGCATCAATACCCACCGCACCGACCGGTACAGCATGCGCCCCCAGCAGGCTCAAGTTATACGAGATATTGCCTGCGCATCCTCCGTACTCTTTACGCATGCTGGGAACCAGAAATGAAACGCTGAGCGACTTTACGCTGTCGGACAAAATATGTTCTTTAAAATGTCCATCGAATACAGCAATGGTATCAAACGCCAACGAACCGCAAACCAGAATACGCTCAGACATGTACTTACCTAGGAAAAATATTTATCAATTTTGTAGCCGTTGATGCGCTTGCCACGAGAATCAATAGGCAAGGTGAACTCTATTTCGTCAAACGCGCCAAAGGCGTTCTGTAATTGCTCAGGCCGTAGATAACGCTGCGGAGGGATTTCCAGTCGCGATATCACCGCCGTGGATATATCGCTGAACGTCACGATAAGCGTAGGCCACTCTTGCTTTCGCTTATAGTCATTACGCAGTCGAATACGCAGGTTATAAAGGTCTTGTGCTGACCCGCTTCCAGCTTGTAGCTGCAGAGACGACGAAACAATGTGTATGTAATTGATGCGACGCTCGTAAGCGACCTCGCAGCCCAGCTGATTGCACAGGGACTCCAGCGCCGGCCGTGTAACCGGCAGTTGGTTAGCAACCTGGTTTCTGAACACATACAGCAGTTGCAAGATGAGTACCCCGGCGAGCAACGCCAAGACCATAATCCAAAATAGCCGACCTGCCCGCTGCGAAAAAGAATACTCAGGAGCGTCGGCTCTATTGTCACCCAAGTCGGGTTTCAGCACTGGATCGACATAAATAGTGCCGGGGTGCGCAGGAATCGCATCGTGAGCGAATTCGTCATCATCTGCCCGATTCGAGACATAGAAGCCATCGTCACTTAACAAAGGCTCGTCTTGCGCAACGGACAGTTTCGGCTCGTCGGCGGTGAGATCTTCCAGTGCCGCAGAATAGCCGTGGCTCCGTAACTCATGCTCAGCAGGTGGGGGTGGTGCTGCTGCTATTGGCGGATGCTCGACGACGGGAGTATTGTCGTGCGCCGTCAGGTTTAAGGCGGGCTCTACATCATCGCTGGGGGCAATAAAATGACGCCGGTCTGAGCGTATTACCTGCGGAGCAGTGTCGGGCTGAGACCGGATCGCTATTAACGGCTCTGCTGCACGCACCACGCCAGGCACATCAGCATAAAATCTGGGCTCATCAGCTTCTGTTGAGGCACTTAAGTCATCGTCAGATCCGATATAAGGCGCTGCTGTATCAGGCTCTGCGTCTGTGATCTTCAGATCACGCAGGGTAGCATCATGCAAAACATGGGCAGGCCCCGTAGAGGACGGGTCAGCCTGAGTACTCCACACAGAGTCAGGTACAAACGGTTCCGAGAGCTCTGCTGATTCTGACTGGAGTGGCTGCCGCCATACAGGCTCTGCGCTGCCTGATACCGGCGAAGGCAGCACGGGCGGTAATGGCTCGGTAGGTATTTGCTCGGTAGGTATTTGCTCGTCGTCAGGAACTACTTCTTCGAAGCCATCAAAAATATGCGCACAGTTGACGCAACGGATGAAACCCTTACGGCGCTGCAGATCGGCCACGCTGGCGGAAAACCTGCTTTTACAACGTGGACATTGAGTAGTGAGTTCCATAATGCTGCACTCGTGTGGATTTATTCGGGGCGTTGACCCGCAAGGCAAACCCAGCCTTCGCGCTCGTCCCATGCTTTCAATGTCAGCCAAGGTGCATAGGCGTCAATCATCTCTTGGGTTTGCCATTCAAGAATGCCCGACAGTACCAGCCAGCCATTTGGCGCGACTCGATTACAAAGCATGGAAGCCATTACTTTTAAAGGGCCAGACAAAATATTTGCTACGACTACATCGTAAGTGCCGTCTTCAAGTTCATCCGGCAAGGTAGCGTTAAGAACCGCACGGTTCATGCCTGCATTATATTGCGTCGCCAGCACCGCCTGTTCGTCAATATCGACAGCACGCACAGATTGTGCGCCCAGTTTTTTAGCAGCAATCGCCAAAATTCCCGATCCACAACCGTAATCCAGTACATGGCTGTTGTTGGGTAAATGGCTGGATAGCCATTTCAAGCATAAATGCGTGGTGGGATGGCTTCCAGTGCCAAAGGCAAGGCCGGGGTCAAGCTCGATGCGGACAAGGCCCGAGGCAGTGTTTTCAGTATCCGCAACAGAAGGAAGCTCGGGATCGTCGCGATGCCAGCTAGGAACGATCAGCACACGCTCGCCAACCTTCATCGGCCCAAACTGGGCCTGGGTCAGACGTACCCAGTCGTTGTCGGGCACGTCGCGGATTTCCCAGTGGCCATCTGAAATATCAGCGATATCCCATTCGCGCAACTGACGTATCATCACCTCGGGGATAGAGTCGTCTGGCAATAATGCGACTACCCGATTACGCCTCCAGGCAAATACATCAGGCTCAAGGCCTGGTTCGCCAAACAGGGGCTGTTCGTTTTCGGTATGCTCATCAGCATCTTCAACCGATACGGACAATACACCTAACTCAAGCAGAGCATCCGACAGGCTTTCAGCCTGTTGCTCATCACAATGAAGCACCAGTTCACGCATGTTTAAATTCCATAAAAGAAAACAGGGGATGAACCCCTGTTTTCTATTTTAACGCCATGTCGTATTAAGGACGCTGTGCTAATTTTTCTTCCAGGTAATGAATACTGGTTCCACCTTCGCGAAAACGTGCATCTTGCATGAGTTCCCGATGAAGCGGAATGTTTGTACTGATACCTTCAACAATCATTTCAGATAAGGCGATAGCCATACGGGCAATGGCCTGGTCCCGGGTCTCGCCATAGGAAATCAGCTTGGCGATCATGGAGTCGTAGTTTGAGGGCACCGTGTAGCCTGCATAGACATGCGAGTCCATACGAATACCTGGTCCACCCGGCGTATGCCATTTAATGATCTTACCCGGGCTAGGCGTAAACTTGAAAGCATCCTCAGCATTAATGCGACACTCGATTGAGTGGCCATTAAAGCGGATATCACGCTGGCGCAGGGTGAATTTCTCGCCTGCAGCAACCTTAATCTGCTCTTGGATCAGGTCAATGCCAGTGATCATTTCAGTGATCGTGTGTTCAACCTGAATACGCGTATTCATCTCGATAAAGAAGAATTCACCGTTTTCGTAGAGGAACTCGAATGTGCCGGCCCCGCGATAACCCAGCTTGCGGCAGGCTTCAACACAACGATCGCCAATACGTTCAATCAGTTTACGCGCGATGCCGGGAGCGGGTGCTTCTTCGATGACCTTCTGGTGACGCCGCTGCATTGAGCAGTCTCGCTCCCCAGCCATACCGCATTGCGCCCACCGTCGGCCATTACCTGAATTTCAATGTGACGCGGGTTTTCGAGATACTTTTCCATGTAGAGCTCGGGATTGTTAAACGCTGCTTCAGCTTCTGCACGCGTGGTCGCGACAGCCGTTAACAATGCGCCTTCCGTGAAGACGACGCGCATACCGCGGCCGCCGCCTCCGCCAGATGCTTTTACAATGACCGGATAGCCGATATCGCGTGCGATCTTGATGATCTCGTCGGGGTCATCAGGAAGTGCGCCCGCAGAGCCAGGCACGACCGGTATACCGGCTTCGATCATGGTTTTCTTGGCTGTAACCTTGTCACCCATAAGACGGATGGTTTCTGGTCGAGGGCCAATGAAGACAAAACCACTTTTCTCTACACGTTCAGCAAAATCAGCGTTCTCGGCTAAAAAACCATAGCCCGGATGAATGGCTTCAGCATCAGTGACTTCTGCGGCTGAAATAATGGCAGGCATGCTCAGGTAGCTGTCACGCGCGGGAGCCGGTCCGATACATACAGACTCATCAGCCAAGCGTACGTACTTGGCTTCGCGATCAGCTTCTGAGTGAACCACAACCGTCTTGATGCCCATTTCGCGACAAGCGCGTTGGATACGCAGGGCAATTTCACCCCGGTTAGCGATTAGGATCTTTTCAAACATGAAATTAGCCGATCACAAATAAAGGTTGACCAAACTCGACAGGCTCGCCGTTTTCGATCAGAATTTCTTTAACAATACCCGACTTGTCTGCTTCAATTTCGTTGAGCAGTTTCATCGCTTCGATAATGCACAGGGCATCGCCTTCTTTGACCGCTTGGCCAACTTCGACAAAAGGCGCCGCGCCGGGGTTAGGCGCACGGTAGAAAGTACCGACCATAGGGGCTTTAACAGCGTGCCCTGCAGGAGCAACGGGAGCCGCTGGCGCCGCATCGGCTACCGGAGCTGCCGATGGAGCGGCCGCGACCGGCTGAGGCGCTGCTGCATAAACCATTTGTTGCGGCTCTGGAGAGGACTTAACAATCCGAACCTTACCATCCCCTTCAGTGACTTCGAGTTCGGAAATGTCGGACTCTGCTACCAGGTCGATAAGGGTTTTAAGTTTTCTGAGATCCATGCATGCTTCCTGCCGCACCGCTCCAATCAAGATATCGAGTCGGTGCTATAAAGAAATTGGTCAAATTGGAAAGGTATTGCAAAGCCTACTGTGCAAGTGCAAAGCGCAACGCCGCTTCGTAACCATAAGCACCCAGACCCACAATAACGCCCTTTGCTATCGCCGACAAATAAGAGTGATGACGAAAGGTTTCCCGCTGATATACATTTGAAAGGTGTACTTCGACGAAAGGTATACGTACCGCTGCCAATGCATCACGGATCGCCACACTCGTATGAGTATAGGCACCCGCGTTAATAATGATGTAGTCGGTATTGTCGCGAGCTGAAGCTTGAATTCGATCGACAAGCTCGCCTTCGTGATTGCTTTGATAGGCCAGGCACTGTGCACCCGACGCCGATGCCACGACCTGTAAATGCTCGTTGATATCCGCCAGCGTCTGATGTCCATAGACATCAGGCTCGCGCGTACCGAGCAAATTCAGGTTAGGGCCATGCAGCACCAGTATGTTTTGCGCCATGTTTATGTATTTCGTGAAGACAGACCGCCTTTTTACGCCAAAAAACGGCTGTTGTCTATAAAAGCCACTTTAGAAAGGTCATTGAGTTTCGCACATATTCGGTACGATTAGCCATATTTAAGCCTTGATTAGCTGCTAATAACAAGCACCAGGCGTGAGACTAAGGCTTCACAGCGAAGACAATTTCGCCTGGAGATCGTCAGCACTAATCTGCCCCAGGATTCGATGCACTATTCGCCCGTTGCGATTAAAAACCACCGTAAAAGGCAAACCACCTTTTTTATTTCCCAGATTTCGCATGTGCTCCACCCCCGCATGGCCCGCAATCAATACCGGGTACTGCACGGGTACTTTTTTCAAAAATTTCTCGACATTGCGAGACGTATCTACAGCTAGTCCTAAAAAACCAATCTCTGGAAACTGCTGGCTTAATACGTCAAGATCGGGCATTTCTTCTACACACGGAGCACACCATGTAGCCCAAAAGTTCAGCACAACTGGCTTACCCAAGTAAGATGACAGAGGCTGCTCGTCACCGGCAAGGTCTTTGAAAGACAGTCCAAAAAAAGGATCGGCTGGCAAAAAGCTCGCACTGGAAATTGGTGTAAAGCCAGAAACGCCCAGCACGAATGCGGTGCTGAGGCCCTGACGCAAGAAACTGCGGCGACTCATACTTCGACCCGAAAAAAACATAGTTGGTGCATCATAGCATCGCTATTAATAGCCCTTTTTACGCCTTAGCTAAATATCTGACTAAAATGGCTGCCGGAGGATTGTCATGCACATACATATATTAGGCATCTGCGGCACATTTATGGGCGGTCTCGCCGTAATTGCACGTTCGGCAGGTTTAACGGTTACAGGTTGCGATGCGGGGGTGTATCCGCCCATGAGCACTCAGCTTGAGGAACAAGGCATCACTCTTATAGAGGGCTTTGACGCAGAGCAGGTTTCACTACAGCCTGATTTATTTGTGGTAGGGAATGTTGTATCGCGTGGAAATCCCCTGATGGAAGAAATCCTGCGCCAGGGCCTGCCCTATATTTCGGGACCGCAATGGTTGGGTGAACATATTTTGCAGGGTCAGCATGTGATTGCGGTGGCGGGAACTCACGGTAAAACCACCACCAGCTCAATGCTGGCCTGGATTCTGGAATACGCAGGCTTAAAACCAAACTTCCTGATCGGTGGAATTGCCCCGGACCTGGGCTTGTCTGCCCGCTATGATCCTGCTCAAAAACTATTTGTTATTGAAGCCGACGAGTACGATACGGCGTTTTTTGACAAGCGCTCGAAGTTTGTACACTATCGGCCTCGTACCGCCATACTGAACAACCTCGAATTTGATCATGCCGATATCTTTACTGATTTGGCTGCCATCCAGACCCAGTTTCACCATTTGGTACGCACCATCCCCGACACTGGCCGCATTATCAAGCCCAGCGATGACCCCAACATTGATAGCGCACTGGCGCAAGGCTGCTGGACACCAACGGTCAGTGTGGGCCCTGACGGTGACTGGCAAGCGGTTGAATCCGAAGCCGGGACGCTCCAAGTTATGCACGCCAGGAAAACCGTTGCTACCATAGCGTGGAACTTAAGCGGTACTCACAATACTCATAATGCACTAGCGGCGCTCGCAGCAGCGGATGTGTTCGGCGTCTCCGCGGCTGTGGCGTGTGACGCCCTTTCGAACTTCAAGGGCATCAAGCGCCGCATGGAGTTACGCGGCGAGGCTGCGGGTGTTAAGGTGTACGACGATTTCGCCCACCACCCTACCGCCATCGCCCTTACATTAGAGGGTGTACGCAAACGCATAGGCAGCAAGCGTATCCTGGCAGTCCTTGAGCCGCGCTCTAATACAATGAAGCTGGGTGCCATGGCCAAACGGCTGCCCGAGGCCCTGAGTGAGGCTGATTTGTGTTTTTGCTTTGGTGAGCAGGAAGGCAAGCATGCCTTAGGCTGGGATGCCGCTGAGGTACTCGCGCCTATGGGAGACAGGGCAACAGCTTGGCATGATCTGGATGCCATGGTGAGTGCGATCGTCGCACAGGCCCAACAGGGTGACCACATCATCGTAATGAGTAATGGCAGCTTTGGCGGTGTTCACCTAAAGTTATTGGATGCGTTGGCAACAACTGCCACGTTATAAAATGGCTATTCTATGATTTTATACTTGCACGGCTTTCGCTCTTCTCCCGCTTCATACAAGGCCCGATCGCTGGCGGCAGCTTTCCAGGGCCTGGGGCTTGAGCACGAGTGGGTATGTCCGCAATTGCCTGCCAGCCCTGCAGAGTCCATTGCTTTATGCCAGCAGCTAATTACCCGGCATCAGCGCCATAATGCTCAGTCAGAGCTCATACTGATCGGCTCGTCGCTCGGTGGCTACTATGCCAATTTTTTGGCGGAACACTATCAGGCGCGCTGCGTTTTACTAAACCCTGTCGTGTATGCCGCTCGCGACCTTATGCAACATGTTGGCGAACACGAGCATTACCACAGCGACACGCCTTTTTATTTTCTCAACTATTACCTTGACGAACTGGCTGCCCTGGCCACACCCAGACCCGCCGATCCGCAACGCTACTACCTGTTGGCTTGCACCGGCGACGAAGTCCTAGACTGGGAAGAAATGGCTACCTGGTATGAAGGCAGCCAAGGACGAATTATCGAGGGTGGCGATCACAGCATTTCTGATTTCGCCTCTTTTCAACCAGAAATCATCGACTTTGTGCTAGGTGCCAAGGGCGCGCACAACTCACGCTAAGCAGAACACTCCACCGGCAGGGCTGTATACCGCCTAGCCGGAACCCTATGGGAACTTTATGTACGTCCTCTTCGAAGACAGCGGTAAATTTAAAGCCGAAAAAATATTCTCTGACTCAGACAGCACCATGCAGGTTGAGTCAGCCAGTGGCAAACGCAGCAAAATCAAGAAGAACACCGTATTTTTCGAGTTTGAGCAGCCCGAACCTGCCCAGCTTCTGGAAAAGGCAGAAGAGCTGGCTCAAACGCTGGATATCGACTTCTTATGGGAATGCGCTCCTCAAGACGAATTCCAGGCAACCGAATTTGCTGCCGACTACTTCGGCCATGCACCTAATGCAGTAGAAAAAACCGGCGTCATTTTTGCGCTGCATGCTGCGCCCGCTTATTTCCATCGTCGCGGCCGGGGCTTGTATCGCCCTGCCCCTCCTGAGATATTACAGGCGGCACTTGCTGCGATAGAAAAAAACGCCTGCAAGAGCTCAAGCAACAGACATGGACACAAGCCATGCTGGATGGCGAGCTTCCTGCAGAAATTGCAGCGGTTGCCGACACTCTTTTAATATCGCCAGATAAGAACACCCTGGAGTGGAAGGCCTTTGACTCCGCCGTTACCCAGTCTGGTCTCAGCCCTGAAAAACTTTTGCTCAAGCTAAACGCCTGGTCAAGTCCCCTGGCCCTGCATCGCCACCGTTTTCTGTCCCAGTACTTTCCGCGGGGCATCGATTTCCCCCTGTCTCCCTGGAAGAGTATGGCAGCGATCTGCCCTTGGCCGATGTCGCAGCCTATTCAGTAGACGACGCCAGCACCATCGAAATCGACGATGCATTATCTGTGTCCATGCTCGACGAAGATCGAGTTCGCGTTGGCATACACATAGCCACACCCGGCCTTGCCGTCCAGCGCGATAATGAGTTCGACGAACTGGCGCGCAAACGCATGTCCACCGTGTACATGCCCGGCCAAAAAATCCCCATGCTGCCCCACGAGTTCGTTGAGCGCTTTTCATTGGTTGAGGGCAAGGAGCGCCCGGCCTTATCGTTATATGTTGAAGGTAGCCTAAGCACAGGTGAGATCTTCAGCACCGTGACCAGGCTTGAACGCATCAACGTAGTTAAAAATATTGTTCAATGCGAACTTGACCCTTTTGTCACCATAGAATCGCTCGAAGACGCTTCCGTCGATCTACCTTATGCAGAGTGGTTGCGTCCCCTGTGGCAATTCTCCAGAAAGCTGGCCGAAAAACGCGAAGAGGTTCGTGGCAAGCCCGAATACAACAACCGTGTTGAATACGCCTTTGAGCTACAAGGCCCGGCAGATGACCCCGATAGCGTGCTGAATCTGATTCCACGTGTACGCAATGCTCCACTGGGGCTGCTGACGGCTGAGTATATGATTTTGGCCAATAGCTCTTGGGGCGGTCTTTTGGCACAGCACGGGGTTCCAGGCATCTACCGCTCGCAGCAAGCCATGCGTACTCGTATGTCCACGCACCCTGCGCCCCATGAAAGTATTGGCGTACCGCAATATTCATGGTCTACCTCGCCGTTGCGCCGCTATGTCGATCTGGTCAACCAATGGCAAATCATCGCCGCGGCCGAGCATGGTGTGTCTGCCCGCCTGGTGGCGCCCTTTAAGCCTAAAGACGCCGATCTGTATGCCATTATCGGTGCCTTCGACGCCCAGTATTCCGCCTGGAACGATTTTCAAAACACCATAGAACGATACTGGTGCCTACGCTGGCTACAACAACAGAACATTAGCCGCGTTGAAGCCACCGTCATCAAGGAAGATCTGGTGCGCTTTAATAATGCGCCGCTGGTTACGCGCGTGGGCGGAATGGGTGAATTACCGCGAGGACAAGTCGTGCTTCTGGACATACTGGGCATGGACGAACTCAGTCTGGACATCGACTGCCGTCTCCACGAGGTAGTCGAGACACCCGTTTCCTGATCATGCTGACTCTGCCCTCTTCATCCTGGTTCCGCCGCCAACGCGACTACTTGTGGTGGGCAGTAGCCATTTCAGCGGCGCTTCATGCCGGTGTTGCCTGGTGGTGGCCCACAGCAACGTCTACGCCCGATCAGAACGCCTCCGTTGATGTCGCCCTGCTTAATTTCAGCACCGAGTC
Source organism: Paenalcaligenes niemegkensis (assembly GCF_022230885.1). GTDB lineage: Bacteria > Pseudomonadota > Gammaproteobacteria > Burkholderiales > Burkholderiaceae_B > Paenalcaligenes > Paenalcaligenes niemegkensis. The sequence continues at coordinate 193,352 of NZ_JAKGCT010000001.1, forward strand.
AGCGCCTCTCCAGGCCCGGCTACTGGCGCAATGGCAAGCGGATGGCGGAGGCGAAGATACCCAGGGCCTACGAAGCTCCCCGGTTCCGGCTACAGATATGCCCACACCAGATCAATTGGTATTGATCGCGTTGCAAAAACGACAGGTACAACTTGAGCAGCAGCAACAGCAATTGCTCCACCAGCTGGAGTCAGAGTGGGACACCCGGCCCCATCAGCAGGCGGTTGAAGAGCACAATGAACACTCGCAGGATCAGCAAGAAGACTGGCAATTAGCACAGACTCCCTCCACCCAGCACTCGCTGCATGCATTACGCTCGTCAATTCAACGGTATAACCAGCAACCTCGCTATATATTTGAAGGTCCTTCGGCACATCAATCCCCGGCAGCCAGCTACATCGAGAGCTGGCGAGCCAAAATTGAAGCGCTGGGAACCGAGCTCTATCCTGAGCAAGCACGAGGCCGACGCTCCGGTACCGTGCAATTGACGGTATATATACGCCATGACGGATCTCTTGAAAAAATCGCTATTCATCAAGGCGCTGAAGACCCCTTGTTTACAATAACTGCCCAACGTGTTGTCAATCTTGCGGCGCCTTTTGCTCCTTTTCCACCAGAACTTGCCAAACAAGGTGATGTGCTCGCGATCACGCGCACCTGGAACTTTAATCAGCAATTGTTAATTACCGAATCACCATGAGTACCTCGCAAAAACGATACGCCGTTATAGGCAACCCCATTTCGCATAGTCGTTCGCCTTCCATCCACCAAGCCTTTGCCAGGCAGTGCGGCATCAACTTAGTGTATGAGCGGATTCTGGCACCTGTGGATGCCTTCACTACCTATGCTGAGCGATTCTTTGAACAAGGAGGCCTGGGGCTAAATGTCACTGTGCCATTCAAGGAGGATGCCTACCACCTGGCCCGGTCGAATCTTTCGGCGCGCGCTCAACTGGCTGCTGCCGTCAATACCCTGTGGGTCGATGACGGTGTCATTCATGGATGCAATAGCGATGGTATGGGGCTGCTCAGTGATTTATTGCGGCTGGGCTTTAACCCGGAGAAAAGCCGCGTGCTCATGGTCGGGGCAGGTGGCGCCGCTCGCGGCTGCCTGCTTCCCGTGCTGGAGGCGCAATGCAAAGAACTACGTGTACTCAATCGCACTCCTGAACGGGCGAGGCTCCTGGTGGCCGACTTATTGGCTTTCCGGCCTGAATATCGCTCGCGACTTAGCGCAGGCTCACTCAATGACCTGGATGGTGTATGGGACATTGTCATCAATGCCACCTCTGCCAGTCTTTCAAGCCAGGCTCCTTCATTGGAAGGGCTGCAGTTTAGCGAACGCTCGCTCGCTTATGACATGGTCTATGGCTCCGAACCCACTGCTTTTATGACACAGAGCCGTGCTTTGGGGGCAGGCTGCCAGGCTGACGGGCTGGGCATGCTGGTGGGGCAGGCAGCCATCAGTTTCCAAATATGGCATGGTGTACTTCCGGAAACCGATGCGGTCCTCGATGAGCTAAGGAACGTCTTAAAGGTCAGCTAATGGTACAGGCCCTACCCTCTCGACGCGTAAACAGGCGTAAAGTTGTAGCTGTATTAATCCTGTTTCCCTTAATACTTCTGCTGTTATACCAACTGATGTTATTTGTAATGGTGTGCTGGTATAGCGTGCAGAACCCGCGATCAAGTGCTTTTATGCGTCACGCTATCGCAGAACTTCGGGCAGAAGACCCCAAAGCCGCCATCCGGCATAAGTGGGTAGACTATGAGCACATCAGCAATCATCTGAAACGGGCTGTCATCGCGTCAGAAGACGCGAACTTTATGATGCACACAGGCGTCGAGTGGGAAGCTATACGACAGGCACTGGCGTACAACCGCAAGCAGGCAGGTCAGGGTTCGGCTCGCCGGCGTGGCGGATCAACCATTACCCAGCAATTGGCAAAAAATCTGTTTCTTTCAGAGTCGCGAAGCTATTTCCGCAAAGGCCAGGAGCTGGCACTTACCTACATGATTGAATCCGTCATGAGCAAAGAGCGTATTCTTGAACTGTACCTGAACGTGGCTCAGTGGGGGAAACCCCTTTGGCGCAGAAGCCGCAGCACGCCATTACTTTAAGGTCAGTGCAGGGCAGCTAAGTACGCGGCAGGCGGCTAATCTGGCAGCGATGCTTCCAAACCCTACTTTTTATGATAAAAACCGATCAACCTCGTACTTACGCTCCCGTACCTCTACAATTCAGCAACGGATGCGCCAGGTCGCTATACCCTAACGTTTTTATCGCCTAACCCTGTTATGCGTTAATTTTTCAAGAACTCTGCTTACGTACTGCTTTATCTTATGCGCACAGCTCGCCGCTATCTTGCTTCAGAAATCTATCGTTCAAGCGCCGTTGTGCTCTTGGCACTGCTGGGGCTGTTTACCTTTTTGCGTTGATCGAAGAGCTGGACAAAGTAAATGATAGCTTCACGCTGATCAATCTGTTTTATTTGGAAGCCCTCCAATTACCGACCCGGCTTTACGAGCTACTGCCTATCGGACTCTTAATTGGTGCCGTTCTGGCTTTGGCTGGGCTGGCCCAGCGCAACGAACTGGTAATTTTACGAGTGTCTGGCGTAAGCGGCCTGGGGTTACTCGGTATGCTGTGGCTCATCACCATCCCGCTGATGGCAGGGGCCTTTCTGCTGTCCGAATATGTGGCGCCAGCAGCCGAGATCAAGTCCAGTGAAGCCAGCCTGTCGCTGCTGGGCCGATCAGGAGGCGGAAGGCTGAACAGCGGCTACTGGTTCAAAGAGAACACTGTCACCAATGGCACACGTATCATCAATATCGCCAGCCTTCAGGGAAGCGGTAACGTAAGTGATATTTCGGTACTGGAGTTCAGGGAAGGCCAGGAACTGGCGTCAATGATTCAAGCACCCTCAGGTACGTTTCAGGCCGGTGGACTCACACTCAACGACGTGTCGGTGATCAACATCGATAAAAAAGCTATCGAAGCACTCGACAACGCCCAAGCGCCCGAGCAGCCCCTTACCGTGCTTAGCAATCCTGCCACGCTGGTCATCACCACCTCTCTGACCGCCGAACGTCTGATCGCGCGCATACTGACTCCCGAACGCATGTCTGCATCAGATCTGTGGGATTACATCGGATACCTGAAGGCGAATCATCTTCAAGCCGACCGCCAGTTGGTCGCCCTGTGGCGTAAGGTGGCATATCCTTTCACCCTTTTAGTGATGATGACCATCGCCGCGCCTATCAGCTTTCTGCAAACCCGCCGAGGCGGTGTGGGAACCAAGGTTTTTGCAGGGATCTTAATAGGTGTAGGCTTTTTCATGGCCAATCAGATGGCCTTGAACGTTGGCACCCTTAGTAAATGGGCACCGTGGGTCACCGCTTTAGGCCCTAACCTGATTGCTCTCGCAGCTGCCTTGATTGCACTGCTGCTCATGGAGAATCAGCATTTATTCAAACGTAGGCAAACCAGAATTTCGGCGACCTGAATGACATACACACAGAAACACGCTCCAGTGTGGGTAATTGGAGATGTGCAAGGCTGCTTCGATAGTCTAAAGGCATTGCTGGAACACCCCGAACTGACGCAAGACCCAAGCGCCAAATTTTGCTTTGCCGGCGACCTTATCAACCGAGGCCCTGAGTCATTAGCTTGCTTGCGTCACATAAAAAGCCTGGGCGATAAGGCCATCAGCCTGTTGGGTAATCATGACATTCATTTATTGGGCCTGGCCGCTGGTGTGCGCAAGCTCGGGAAGTCAGATACAGCCCAGGAAATACTGAACGCTCCTGATCGTGATGAGCTTATTGAATGGCTGCGGCATCGCCCCCTAAGTACTGTCTTGCATGAGCATCTTATTGTGCACGCCGGGGTCGCTCCCGAATGGACAACACAGCGCTGCCTTGAACTCTCGTCGGAAGTTGAAAGCATTCTGCAAGGGGCCAACTGGAAACATCAGGTAGGCGAGCTCTTTGGCAATTTACCGGATCGATGGAGCGATGATCTCAAGGGCGCAGACCGCCACAGAGCCGTTATCAACGCCCTCACCCGCATGCGCGCCTGCTACAGCGATGGCCGCATGAACTTCGCCCACAAGGGCGCTCCTGATGGCCTGGAAGGACACACCGCCTGGTACGACATGCCGCAACGACAACCCACCCTTCCGGTCGTATTCGGACACTGGTCTACGCTGGGATTGTTTGTCAGCGAGGACGCGGTCTGCCTTGATACTGGCTGCGTGTGGGGTGGTCAGCTCAGTGCCATGCGACTGCCCGACCGCCGTATTGTGCAAGTCAATAGTCAGGAACCTGCGCCACTGACTCCAGGCGCAAAAAAACCATGGGCTAAGGCTGCTCTACCGCTTGACGCACAGCCTGATAGGCAAGATCTGCACAATTACTGCGGCCAATTGCTGCACATTGCCCTGCAGGAATACGATCCAGAAACTCGCACTCAACACTGACGCCGCGACTGGACAGCAAAGTCCACAGGTTTCCCATCAAGCTCTGATCGCCAACAAAAGCAAAACGCACAGTGCGTTCGCCATGCTGATAAAAACGCAGGGCTACAGGCTGAATATCAACATTGCCTGCAATGGCTGCTTCAAACAGGCCTGCATGAAAGGGTCGTACATTAAGCCCCTCTGAAGTCGTGCTTTCAGGGAAGAGCCCAACGGCTTCGCCCCGTCTGAAACGCTGGTCCATCTGCTGGCTTACCCCTTTTATGGCGTGACGCTGAGACCGTTCAATGAACACGGTCCCGGCACCAGCCACCAGCCAGCCAATGACCGGCCAGTGACGAATATCGCTTTTTGCGACAAAGCAGGTCGCACGAACCCGATTCAGCACAAATATATCCAGCCAGGAAATATGGTTAGCTACCCAAAGCACCGCCCCTACCCTCGCAGGCTCGCCGATCACGCGGGTTTGCACACCGCACAGCAGCATTAGCAATGAAGAGCAATGCCTCACCATCCATTGCCTCGCCTTCGGCCCCATGAGAGGTAGCAGGCAAGCAACCGAAAAAAGGCCAACCAGCAGCCACAACAGCATCCAGATCGCACGCCAGCAAAAACGTAATATGCTCAAGACTTACTCGCCATGTTTTATTTTTTATTAAGGTGTTGGCAAGTCCGCCTGCGTATCCAGCCAACGCTGTAATATCACGGCTGCCGCTACAGCATCGTCGTCATCGTTATTAGCCAGAATGTCCTGCGCTTCAATACTGGAGCCGCGTTCATCCACCAGCTCAACATCGAGCCCGTAGCGCCCATACAATTGATTGGCAAAGCGCCTGCACCGCATTGAAGCGTACTGTTCGCCGCCTTCGGTGGTAAGCGGCAGGCCTACAATAATTTTATCGGGCTGCCACTCGTGGATCAAAAGTGAAATCGCCTCAAAACGCTGCTGTCTGGTTACGGGCTTGAGAATACATAAGGGACGGGCGTGACAGGTCAGGGTATTGCCTATAGCCACGCCAATCTTTTTCAAGCCGTAATCAAAGGCTAAAAGGGTTAACTCAGGCATGCCCTGCCGAACCAGTGAGCATGATAGGATCAATACCCAATTGCGCCAAGGCCGCCTGATATCGCTCGGAGGCTGGTACGCTAAACAAGATATCGTTATTGGACTCTACATGCAGCCACGCGTTTTGCGCCATCTCTTCTTCGAGCTGACCCGCCCCCCAACCCGCATAGCCCAATGTAATAAGCAGTTGCTCTGGACCTGCTCCTGCTGCGACCTCTTGCAAGACATCGCGTGAAGTCGTCAGCGCTACGTCTCCAAGGCCGATGCTTGAATTGTATTGTCCAACGGGTGCATGCAAAACAAAGCCCCGATCGGTTTGCACGGGTCCGCCAAAAAAACAGCCTCTTTTTGACGCACACCAATCTCAAGCGATAACTCGAGCTCGATACGTTCAAGCAAGCCACCCACAGTAAGGTCAGTAGGCCGATTAATGACCACCCCCAGGGCACCGTTCTCGTTGTGCTCGCAAATATAGATAACGGTATCAGCAAGACTGCCAGACACCATGCCTGGCATTGCTACTAAAAGCTGTCTTGAAAAATCGACTCGTACCGGCGCTCCAGACAGATTATCTTGATTAGTCATGTCATGTTCTCCGTGAGTCCTGACGAAATTAGTTTCGTCGGCAATTAAACCTCGATCAGCTCGAAGTCTTCTTTACGAGCGCCACATTCGGGGCAAACCCAGTTAGGAGGGACATCTTCCCATAAGGTACCGGGAGCAATCCCCTCTTCAGGCAAGCCTGTCTCTTCATCATATATCCAACCACAGATAAGACACATCCATGTACGCATAACTCTAATACTCACACTAAAAATACACAGGATCCCCTAGAAGTAGGCAATCCATTAAAATGGGGTCAATATTACTAAACCCTGCGCCAATCTGGCGCCTTTTATCGAAGTTTCACTTCTTTTTGACAAAATGGCCGATGATTTGCTGAGTTCTACACCACCAATGGTGCTTATTTTTGGCCCACTTGACCCGACCGGTGCCTCGCACATGCTAGCCGATGCGGTTAGCTGTGCCCGTTTAGGCACCCACGCTTTAGGCGTTACCACTGCCATACATACCCAAGATACCACCGCTGTCGAGCACATCAATCTGGTTTCGCCGGAACATATGCACGATCAAACGCGTTGCCTGCTTGAGGATATGCATGTCAGCGCTATCAAGGCGGGTCCCCTTTATACCGCAGAATCAGCTAGCGTCTTGGCACAGGTTGCGGCAGATTATATTACAGTACCACTTGTACTACAGTTGCAATCGCTGCCTGATGACGAGCTCATCAGCGCTGAAATTGATCCTGAGGACGTCATCGATGCGCTATGTCAGCTGGTATTGCCGCAATCAGACCTGGTTGTAGTTGATCGCACCTTGCTCGAACGATGGAAAGCCGAGACTTACCTTGACGAGGATCTTGACGTGTATCAATCTATTCTGAATTTCGGTGCCAACTGGGTCCTTAGTGCAGAACTGGCCGCCGACGGCCAGCCCGCCCAATATGTGTTGCTAGGACAAGACGGTTCACGCCAGCAGTGGCCCGCCTCTACCCTTCCCCATCGCTTGCATGACACGAAGGCAACTCTTAGCTGCGCGGTCGCCGCCCTGATGGCCAGGCAACTGAGCTTGCCTGAAGCAATAGAGCAAGCTATTGTTTTCACAGAACAAAGTGCCCAACGTAACTTCCAGGCTGGAATGGGCCTACGTATACTCAATCAAAGTAAATCATGACCACTACCTTACGGTTTCCTTCCGGCCTATATGGCATCACTCCTGAATGGGATGATACTGACCGCCTGTTAAAAGCAGTATCCGAGGCTCATCGCGGCGGCATGACGGTGTTGCAATGGCGGCGCAAGTTAGCCGCGCCCGCGCTGGCAACAGCGCAGTTGAACGAGCTGCTCGCCTTGTGCCGCGAACTTTCTTTGCCGCTGCTCATTAATGACGGGTGGAAGGTGGCTCTCGCGGTAGCTGCTGATGGCGCTCACCTGGGGCGTGATGACGGTGACCTTGCCGAGGCCCGTGCAGTCTTAAGTCCGCCCAGGTATGTGGGTGCCTCTTGCTACGACCAGCCAGAGCTGGCGCGACTCGCCCTGGAAAAGAACGTAGATTATGTGGCTTTTGGCGCGATGTTCAGCTCTAGCGTGAAACCCGATGCCGTTCGCGCGCTGCCCGAGCACTTGCAGCAAGGCCGTGCGCTATGCCAGGCTTTCGCTCATGACAACAGGCGTGCCGCTGTGGTGGCCATTGGAGGCATAACGCCTGAAAATGCCCTAGAGGTCATTCAGGCAGGCGCTGACAGCATTGCCGTGATCAGCAGCTTGTTTGAAGCGCCTGACATTTACGAGCGAGCCCGGCAATTCAACCGCTTGTTTACGGCGGCACACTAAAACATCGTCGCGACTACGGCAGTTTCTGACAACTTGCCTATCGACTTATCTTTTTCTGGATTTTTATTTTCATGACTAGCAACTCTGAATTATTTGATCGTGCCTGCCGCCATATCCCCGGTGGTGTAAATTCTCCCGTACGCGCCTTTGGTTCGGTCGGCGGCGTGCCCAAGTTCATTCAGCGTGCCCAGGGCCCTTGGGTCTGGGATGCCGAGGACACTCAATACATCGACTATGTGGGCTCCTGGGGTCCTGCCATTCTGGGGCACGCCCACCCTGATGTCGTTAAGGCAGTGCAAGACAGTGCGGTCAACGGCTTGTCATTTGGCGCCCCTACTGCAGGTGAAGTCGAATTAGCCGAGTTAATCTGTTCTCTTCTGCCTTCTATCGAGAAAGTCCGGCTTGTCAGCTCTGGCACCGAAGCCACAATGAGCGCTATTCGACTGGCGCGAGGGTACACAGGCCGCAACAAAATCATCAAATTCGAGGGTTGCTATCACGGCCATGCTGATAGCCTGCTGGTTAAAGCCGGCTCCGGATTGCTGACTTTCGGAAACCCCACTTCAGCGGGCGTTCCTGCCGAGTTTATTCAGCATACGCTAGTCTTGAATTTCAACGACATCGCTGGTGTTAAAGCCGCCTTTGCTGAACATGCCGACGAGATCGCCTGCGTCATTGTTGAGCCTATCGCCGGCAATATGAACTTAATCAAACCCGTAGCTGGCTTCCTGGAAACCTTGCGTGAAGAATGTACAAAACACGGGTCAGTTCTGATTTTTGATGAAGTGATGACCGGCTTTCGTGCCGGGCCAAAAGGTGTACAAGGCCTCAGTGGCATTCGGCCTGATCTGACCACCCTGGCCAAAGTCATAGGCGGTGGGATGCCGGTAGGCGCTTTTGGGGGCGCGCTGACATCATGGACAAGATCGCGCCTTTAGGCAGCGTCTACCAGGCAGGAACCTTATCAGGTAATCCCGTGGCCGTAGCCGCTGGCTTGTGTACCCTGAAACTGCTTCAGGAGCCTGAACTGTACGAAAAGCTCAGCAAGCAAACCGCCAATCTGGCGGCAGGGCTAGAAGAGCGGGCAAAAGCAGCCGGACACCAATTCAGCAGCGACAGCGTCGGGGGCATGTTCGGCTTTTACTTCCGGGATACCGTACCCACATCGTTTACAGAAGTTGGCAACAGCGATACCGAAAAATTCAATCGCTTCTTTCATGGCATGCTTAACGAGGGCGTCTACTTTGCCCCCTCTGCCTACGAGGCAAGCTTTGTTTCTATCGCCCACGACGATAAAACCATAAGCCAAACCCTGGACGCGGCTGAACGCGTGTTCAAAACACTATAGGTCTCCCCTTGCTGACCACCCACGCTTAACAAGTGTGGGGGTCTTGTTAAATTACCCTTCAGTTCGCCCTGATCAACCTAATCAGCAATATTGAAGTTAAGAAAGTCCCCGCTATAAAAAAGCCTTTTATTAAAAACTTATTATCTGACTTAAGCATATTGCCTACTACTAAAGTCTTATACGTTTAAAAGACCGAGGATATCGTCCAGCAACAAAAGGCGAGACAAGGTCCAGAACAACTTTAAAAAACACAGCCTAAGTATTCTTATCCCAGTGCCAATGCCACAAAGAGAAAGCACGGCCCTTTCCTTCATACAGACATTGCCTGCATACAATAACAATAGAATTCATATTGTTATTTCTAATATAAAAACAAACAAATAAATAAAACCAATAAGGCGAATTCAATTTAACTTGATAATTCGCAATGTATAAATGTCGCTATCTATAATAGAATTACTTTATAAAGCTAATGTATGCAGAGCCTGAGCCCATACGGTTAAGGTTTAAATTTTCACGGTACATAAATTTTGGGCGTCCAATGAACATGCACGATATCCCCCTCGCCACTGAGCTTCGTGATCTACCCGATCTCGAAAGCCGTGTGGGTCCAGCCGACCACCACGATCTACATCTCTGGCTCCGTCTACTTAGTTGCAGCAACCTGATCCAAAACGAAATCCGCAGCCGATTACGCACCGAGTTTCAAACCACACTGCCTCGCTTTGATCTGCTGGCCCAATTACAGCGTGCCAAGGGCGGAATGAAAATGAGCGAGCTGTCTCGCCACATGATGGTCACCAATGGCAATATCACCGGCATTACTGACCAGCTTGAAAAAGACGGCCTGGTCGAACGTGTCAAGGTCGCTTCTGATCGCCGAAGCTCTCTCATCCGCCTAACGCCAAAAGGCAGGCGTCATTACAAGAAAATGGCAACCGCGCACGAGTCCTGGATACAATCCCTGTTTGCCCCGGTATCTGACTCATCACGTCAGCAGCTATTCGACAGCCTGGGCGAACTCAAGCTAATGGCTCGGCTGTTTAAGTCCACAGCGGCACTCTAAAAAAGCCCATCCCGCTTCACCACCTTATTGAAAACGAAAAATCAGAGCATGCATGTCATTGCCCAATGACATCATCAAAGCAGGTATTATTAATGCTTATTTTGATTCTTTCCGCATTCACAGGTGTGCTATGGCTGTTAATCTGCAAATCCCCGCCGAATCCGAGGTTTTTCCGGTGGCTGGTGTAGAAATTGGAATTACCTCTGCTGGTATTCGCAAGGCGAATCACCCCGACCTCACGGTGTTCTACCTGGCCAAAAACACGGCGGTGGCCGGGGTGTTTACCACCAACCGTTTTCGAGCGGCTCCGGTGCAGGTCTGCGAGGCAAACTTAAGCTCCGACACTGAAACTCGTGCTCTGGTCGTGAATACCGGCAATGCAAATGCCGCCACCGGCGAGCCAGGCATACTTGCTGCGCGTCTCTCCTGTAACGAACTCGCCAAACTACTTGATTTGCGCCCCTCACAAGTTTTGCCATTTTCAACTGGCGTCATTCTTGAACCGCTTCCTGTAGAAAAGCTGGTTAACAGCCTGCCAGCCGCCGTTGAAAACCTGGGGTCAAACAACTGGTTTGCAGCGGCGCACAGCATCATGACTACTGATACACAGCCCAAAATTCACTCACACCAGTTCAAGCTGGGCTCTACAGTCACCACCATTACCGGCATCAGTAAAGGTGCAGGCATGATTAAACCCAACATGGCAACCATGCTGGGCTATGTGGCCACCGATGCGGGCGTCGCCCCAGAGCTGCTCAAGGAAATGACGCGATCTATCGCAAATCTGTCGTTTAACCGCATTACGGTCGATGGCGATACCTCCACCAACGACTCTTTCATCATTATGGCAACCGGCCAAAACGGTGTGTACATTGACTCGGTTGCCAGTCCGCATTACCCGGTACTTTACGATGCGCTTGCCAGCGCTGCCCGCGATCTCGCCCAAAAAATTGTTCGCGATGCCGAAGGTGCGACTAAATTCATTACCGTACAGGTAGAAGAAGCGGCAACCAATGCCGAGGCAGTAAAAGTCGCTTACGCCGTCGCACAATCGCCGCTGGTCAAAACCGCGTTTTATGCTTCAGACCCTAATCTGGGCCGCATTCTGTGCGCCGTAGGCTATGCGGGCATCGCCGATCTGGATACCTCCACGTTACGAATGTGGCTAGGTGATGTACTGGTATCCGTCGATGGCGGACGCAATCCTGCCTACCAAGAGGCCGATGGCCAGCGCGTCATGCAAGAGGCAGAAATCGTCGTGCGTATTGCGCTGGGTCGCGGCACCCATAGCGACACGGTCTACACCTGCGACTTTTCTCACGAGTATGTAACCATTAACGCCGATTACCGCTCATAGTCGCCGCTTAATTTCTAAGTAGTTACCCCGTAACAGCCCTCTAATACTCGCAATGCTAATTCTCTTACCCTAATATCTATACGGATAGCTAAAAAAGGCGCCTTACAGCGCCTTTAACAAAAATGGGGTTAGCGTATAAAAGCAAACACTTCACTGCTAAACCAGTTACCAGCACGCGTTTAGTATCGTAGAAATCTGTAGTAGAAGTAGCGGGAGTCGGCTCATGAGGCAACATCAAAGCTATGTTCAAGGCAGCACCGAAACGGCATTACTAGAAAACACCATCGGCAATTATTTCGATACGATTGTCGAAAGGCATCCCGATAACATCGCCGTCATTTGTCATGAAGAAAATGTGCGCTATACCTGGGCTGAACTGCAAAGCAGGGTAGACCACCTGGCTATAGGATTATTAAGCACCGGCCTGCAAAAAGGCGATCGACTGGCCCTGTGGGCGCCGAATCGCGCAGAATGGCTGGTGGTACAGCTGGCTAGTGCCAAAGCTGGCCTGATATTGGTGAACATCAATCCGGCGAGCCGTAGCAGCGAGCTTAAAGACCAGCTTAACGCGGTCTCAGCGACAGCACTGATTCTTCAGCATCGCTTTAAAAGCAGCCATTACGTCGATATGGTTGCACAGATTCTGCCAGAAATACTGGTACAAGATAGCGGCACACTACAAGGCGAACAAATTCCTTCATTACGGCACGTAATGGTACTTGGTCCTACAGCCCGGCACTCCGCTGATGCAACTGCCTACCCTCAAGCCGTTATCGAAATAAATTCGATCATCGATAAAGGAGCAAGTGCCGAACAGATGGTCCTGGGGGTTTTTGCTAACGATATCCAGGCTAGCGAGCCCTGCAATATTCAGTTCAGCAGTGCCGCAGGAACCGAAGCGGCGCCCGTTACCCTAAGCCATCATAATATTCTCAACAACGGCTTTTTCATTGGCGAAACGATCAAGCTCACCCGCAATGACAAGATCTGCCTGCCCGTGCCCCTATTCCATTGCTTTGGTATGGTAATGGGAAACCTCGCATGCATCAGCCATGGCAGCACAATGGTATACCCAGCTGCGTCGTTCGACCCCCTCGCCACCCTGGAAGTGATACAGAAAGAACACTGCACTGGCGTTTACGGCGTGCCAGCCATGTTTATTGGCATGCTGGAGCAACCCGGCTTTGCAGAGTTCAAACTTGACTCCTTGCGCACAGGGATTATGGCCGGTGCCCCTTGCCCCAGCCATGTCATGCAGCAAGTCATTGACAACATGCACATGCACGAAGTGGTCATCGCCTATGGCATGACCGAATCGTCGCCCGTCTCGTTTATGAGCGATCCCGCCACGCCAATCGAGCGCCGAGTCTCCACGGTAGGAACTGTCATGCCTCACGTCGAGGCCAAGGTGATAACTGGCAACGGCTTGACTGCACCATTGGGAGAGTCGGGTGAGCTTTGCGTGCGGGGCTACCATCTGATGCAAGGTTACTGGGAACGGCCGGAGCTCACTGCTGCTGTAATCGACGAGCAAGGTTGGCTGCACACGGGTGACCTCGCGGTATTCGACGAGCAGGGCTTTTGCCGCATTGTCGGAAATGCCAAAGACATGATTATCCGAGGTGGTGAAAATATTTACCTCGCCGAAGTCGCGACATACCTAAACCGCCACCCTGCCATCGACAAGCTGCACCTTATCGGCGTGCCAGACTCCCGTATGGGCGAAGAGCTTTGCGCCTGCGTACTGCTGCGCCCGGGCCACTCACTGACAGAAGCAGAGTTGCGTCATTTCTGCCAGGATCAAATCGCTCACTACAAAATCCCGCGCCATCTGCGTATTTATGACGTTTTTCCCGAGGGCGATACCACTCAGATCAGGCAACAGCTAGCTGACGACTTCGCTAAGCATTAAGACAACACTGTTTCTATTCTGAGGCCAGGCGTGCATGCGCGTCAGTGCCAACTAGCAAAGGAATGCGGTATGGGTCGTGCGCTAAAAAATGAGAGCCCTGAGCTGGTTCTAAGCTGCAACAACATCAGTCGCTGGTTTGGCGGCCTGCAAGCCGTTAAAAATGTAAATCTTGAAATCAGGAAAGGAGAAGTCCTGGGCCTGGTGGGACCAAACGGATCCGGAAAAACCACCATCGTAAATGCGATCACCGGTTTTTTCCTCCACAGAAAGGACAGATTCTTTATGAGGGAAAAGCCATTCACCGCCTGCGCCCCCACCAGGTAGCTCAACTGAACATAGCACGCACTTTCCAGAATGTCGCGCTCTTCAAAGGCATGACGGTACTGGAAAACATTTTGCTGGGCCGGCATAACTTCATGCGTCCCAGTATTTTGGGTGCCATGTTTTATTGGTGGTGGGCTCAAAATGAAGAAATACAGAACCGCAGCAGTGTTGAAAGCATTATTGATCTGCTGCAGTTAGAAGACGTTCGTGATGAACTGGTAGACGTGATCCCCCTGGGTATACAAAAGCGAGTAGAGCTGGCCCGCGCGCTATGCGCCGAACCCCGCTTCCTGATACTTGATGAGCCCATGGCTGGCATGAATCAGGAAGAAAAAGAGTATATGGTGCGTTTTATTCTGGATGCCAAGCAGTCATTGGGGCTGACGATATTGCTGATCGAACATCATATGGACGTAGTCACAGCGATTTGTGACCGCTTGGTGGTGTTGAATAACGGCGAGAAAATCAAAGAAGGCGAGCCTATGCTTACCATCAGCGACCCGGCCGTGGTGGCTGCCTACATCGGGAGGGTAGACCATGCTCCAGCCTGATGATGCCCGCCAAGCCCATTCGCCCCGCTGGAATCCGGACGATCATCTACTGACGATCCTGAATGACAACGCCACTCACCATGGCAGCGATATCGCCATGCGCGAAAGAGATCATGGGATATGGAGGGAGTTCACCTGGTCCCAATACCAGGAACATGTACTCGCCTTTGCAGCAAAACTTGAGGAAGACGGCCTTAGGCAAGGCGATATCGTTCTGGTGCTGGGCGATAACCGGCCTGCACTTTATTTCGGGATGCTGGCGGCCATTGCATTACGAGCCATCCCCTCACCCGCTTATCCGGATACCACCCCTGACGAACTCGCCGGCCAGATCGAACGGGAAAAAATTCGCTTTGCGATTGCTGAAGATCAGGAGCAGGTAGATAAACTTACGCATGTCGCTACGATAAACCCGGTACTGCGCATGACAAAAATAATTTATGACGATGTACGCGGGCTGCAGTATGCCTCTGATACCAACCTGGTTTCTTACGACGACGTCTTAAAAGCAGGACGCGAGCGACTAGAGCGCAACGCGTCCCTGGCCCAATCGCTAAGCACCCGCTCCCAGGCTGAAGATATTGCGGCTCTGCTGCATTCCTCCGGCACCACCGGCGCTCCCAAAGGCATACCGCTAAAGCATGGGCATATTCTGCACGGAGTCAGAAGTGCAGCACAGGCCGGGTATTTTCGTGAAGGTGAGATACACATGGCCTACCTGCCTATTGCGTGGGTAGGAGATTTCATTTTCTCTATTGGAGCTGCGCTGGCCTTGCGCTTCATTGTGAACGTACCCGAGCGCCAGGAGACCTCACAGCACGATTTGCGCGAAATAGCCCCTACCCTGTATTTTTGCTCGCCACGAGCCTGGTCGAATATGCTGACACGCATACAGGTAGGTATGGACGAGTCCACGCCCTTCAAGCGCCGCCTCTACAACCACTTCATGAGCTTCGCCATTGGTGTGGAGCGTAAGCGGCTGGAGGGCAAATCACCTGGTTTCTTACAAAAACTTTGGTTGAGGGCAGGCAATGTGCTTATCTATGGTCCCATTAAAGATCACCTAGGTTTATCCAGGGTCACACGTCCCTATACCGCGGGAGAAGCCATAGGCGAAGAGGTTTTCTTGTTCTTCAGGGCTCTGGGATTAAATCTGCGGCAGTTTTACGGTCAAACCGAAAACTGTGCTCTCGCAGCCGCCCAATCACCCGACGAAGTACAACTACACACCGTCGGACGACCTTTTCCGGGCGTCGAAATAAAAATTGATGACTCTGGCGAAATCCTTATGCGTGGTGACAACGTCTTTGATGGTTATTACGACCAGCCCGAAGACACCGCCAAAACCTTGAAAAATGGGTGGCTACATACCGGGGATGCCGGCTTTTTCGAAGAGGACGGGCAATTAGTGGTGCTGGGCCGCGTTTCAGAAGTGGTACATACTGCGCAGAAAGAGCGCTTTATTCCCACCTATATAGAGAACCGCCTGCAGTTTAGCCAGTACATTCGTGACGCTTGCGTTTTGGGCGAAGAACGCGATTATTTAAGCAGCATCATCTGCATTGATTTCCAGGCGGTTGGCCATTGGGCTGGCGAAAACAATGTGTCTTATTCATCGTACGCAGAATTATCGCAACACCCCGCCGTCTATGATCTGATCGAATCACTTATCCAGCGCAGCAATCAATTATTGCCGGATGCTTTACGTATTCATCGCTTCATTAATCTGCACAAGGAATTCGATGCAAACGATGGCGAAGTCACCCGCACCCGCAAACTGCGTCGTAGCGTTATCAACAAGAATTACAAGGTCATTATCGACGCCCTGTACAGCGGGGCAAACGAGATTGAGTTCGAGGCGCCCATCGTCTATGAAACCGGCGACACGGGGGTTCTGAAGCGTGAGCTGACTATTCGCGACATTGCACCGCTAGGGAGCCAATAATGGAATTCGCGTATTTTATCGAGCTGGTAGTAAACGGTGCCCTGACGGGCCTGATGTATAGCCTGGTAGCTCTGGGGGTTGTGCTGATCTATAAGTCTTCAGGAGTGCCTAACCTGGCCCAGGGCGCGATGGTCATGTCTGCAGCCTATCTGGTCTGGCTTCTGACCAGCTACGGCTTGCCTGTTTACGTAGCCATCGCAGGCGGACTGCTGCTGATGTTTGCCTTCGGTATGCTGGCAGAACGCTTTCTTTTACGAAAAATGGTGGGCCAGCCCATCATCATGATCGTGATGCTGACCTTGGGCCTGGAGATTTTTCTGCGCGGCTTCGGACCTGGTTTCCTGGGCGCTTCACCAAAGACGATTGATATCGGACTTTCGCTTAGCCCGATCATCGTAGGCGACGTTTTCATCAATAAAGTGTATTTGGCTGGCGGGGTGATCGCCCTGGCCTTAATTGCCGCTTCTTCTCTCTTCTTCAAAACCCGGCTGGGCACAAAGCTGCGTGCAGTATCCGACGATCATATCTCGAGCTGGTCGGTGGGTATCTCGGTAGAGCGGGCTATCGGCATTTCATGGGGGCTGGCCGGCCTGTCGGCTATAGCCGCCGGTGTAGTGTGGGGTTCGGTACAAGGGGTGGACTGGACGCTTTCAGCCTTACTATTCCCTGCCATCGCGGTGGTTATTCTAGGTGGCCTGGATAGCATTCTGGGCGTGCTGATCGGAGGCCTGATTGTAGGAATTCTAGGCAGCGTCATCCCTGGCTACATCGACGAATATGCTGGCGGGGGCACGCGTGACGTAGTCACCTCCTTAATCATTCTTTTTACGATTATGTTCCGTCCTTACGGAATCTTTGGTCGTGAAGATATCGAGAGGGTATAACGGCTATGTTTTATCGTCTTTCAGGCATCTACCACACACGCTATAAAACAGCGCGGGCGCTATTTCCCATTCCTGCTGACCGACGGCAGGTACTGTTTCTGCTTGTACTGGGCGTGGCAGCTCCTTTCCTGTTCAGCAACTTCGTTCTTAGCAGCTACTTGCTGCCGTGGATAATTCTCAGCGGCGCGGCATTGTCGCTGACCCTTTTAATGGGTGTCGCAGGCCAGCTGCACTTCGGCTTTGCCTCAGTGATGGCGATTGGCGCCTACACCAGTATTCACCTAAATCGGGCTGGCGTGCCTCTGGAATTCGCGTTGGTGGGCGCTGGCCTTGCTTCTGCTCTGATCGGCAGCGTTTTCGGTGCCGCTGCATTGCGCGTCAAGGGGCTGTATCTAGTCATGGCCACCCTGGCTATGCAATACCTTGTCGACTGGACCATCGTTAATATTCCTGCCATCAGCGGCGGCGCACAAGCAACGCTGCAAACCCCAAGAAGCACTTTCTTATGGTTTTCCTTACAGTCGGATATGGCACATTATTACCTCGCGCTGCTATGGACAGTCTTCGTCACCCTGCTGATCCTGAACATCAAGCGCAGCAGCATCGGCCGGGCCTTGGTTGCTGTACGTGACAAAGACTATGCGGCAGCCGTTATCGGCATTGACGTGGTTCGCTTTAAGCTTGTGGCTTTCTTTGCCAGCTCCTTTCTAGGCGGCGTAACCGGAGCCATATTGGCATTCTGCTATTACCAGGCGGTAACTCCGGAACAGTTCAACTTCAACGTGTCGGTGCAGCTGGTAGCCATGGTCCTGGTAGGCGGACTAGGCAGCGTTCTGGGCTCTTATCTGGGAGCTGGTTTCGTCTTGCTTACCCCAATTTTACTAACCAATATCGTGGTGTATTTAGCAGGGCTGGGCTGGCTCAATGTGTCAACAAACCTGGTTGCCCACATTCCTCTCATGATTTACGGCGCATTAATTATCGGTTTTTTACTGTTTGAGCCCTTAGGGCTAGCAAAAATTTACGACAACCTGCGTAAATACCTTTTGGTCTGGCCTTTCCGTCAAACCAAACTTTAAGCGGCACCCAAAATAATCATCCAGCTCTGCCTTGGAGGAAATAAACATGAGACACCCTGTTAAACGACTGCTTAGCTATGCGATTTTAGGCTCAGCCTTACTTAGCCTCGGCGCCCACGCCCAGAAAGCCCCCATCAAATTTGCTGCACCGCTCGACTTTACGGCCGTCTACACCTTTTTAACCAATGAATATAACGAAGGACAAAAAGACTACCTTACGCTGATCAACGAACAGGGAGGCATTGACGGGCATCTCATCGAATTGAGTGTCTCCGATACGGGGAACCAGCCACAACGGGGCATTGAAGCGTACAACCGTGCCAAGCGTGATGGGGCAATCCTGGTGGACTTCTTGAGCACCCCGGTAGCCAGGGCCATGGTGAACCGCGTACTTGAGGACGAAATCGTCATGATTACTGCGCTACATGGACGAGGAGATGCCAGCGACGGAAAGACTTTCCCCTATGTTTTTCCGTTGATGGCCACCTATTGGTCACAAGCCGCCATATTAGTGGACTACATGGACAAGGAGGAAGGCGGCCTGAAAGGTAAAAAAGTTGCACATGTCTACATTGACTCTCCTTTTGGACGCGAGCCCATCCCTGTTCTGGAAGCCTTAGCCAAGAAACTGGATTTCACCTTGCGTACTTTCCCTTACGCCAGTCCCGGAACGAGCAAAGCTCGACCTGGTCCGAAGTGCGGCGTTTTCGTCCAGACCAGGTCATTATCTGGGGGCAGGCGGCAGCCAGGCAGTCTCGGTTCGCGAAGCAATTAGAAACGGCATTAAGCCCGAGCAGGTGCACTCTGTCGTTTGG
Source organism: Paenalcaligenes niemegkensis (assembly GCF_022230885.1). GTDB lineage: Bacteria > Pseudomonadota > Gammaproteobacteria > Burkholderiales > Burkholderiaceae_B > Paenalcaligenes > Paenalcaligenes niemegkensis. The sequence continues at coordinate 212,569 of NZ_JAKGCT010000001.1, forward strand.
CTGGCCGAAGCCGATATGAGCACGGTTGGCGCAGAAACGGCAAAAGGCGTACGTAAATACGAAGCGGCGGCAAGTGGCACTGACACACCTATTATTCAAGAGATTCAAAGCAAGGTCATTGATGCTGGAAAAGGCGCAGGGCCTAAAGAAAACGTAGGACGAACCTACTACAACGTTGGGGTTGCCACCATGGCTATTTCTGTTGAAGCTGCGCGCCTTGCAATGAAAGAGTTTGGCCCTCCACTCACAGGCGACAAACTGCGCCAGGGGTTTGAGCTTGTTAAGAACTATGATGCCCAAGGCCTTATTCCTGCCCTTAGCTTCAGCGCCGAAGACCATCAGGGCGGAGGCTATGGCCGGGTCTCGCACTGGACAGGCGAAAAATGGGAGCCTCTAAGCGATTGGCACCACGCCTATCAAGATGTGGTGTGGGAGGAAATCAATAAAGACGCCGCTAAATTTAAAGAAGGCCAATAACCATGCTGAACTTGAGTAACGTCGAAGTGGTTTACGATCGCGTTTTTCTGGCGATACGAGGCGTTTCGCTCAAGCTCGATGAAGGCGGCATGATCGCGCTGCTCGGTTCTAATGGCGCAGGGAAAAGCACAACGCTAAAAGCCATTAGCGGCTTGCTTGCGCCAGAGCGAGGCTATGTGACCCGCGGCAGCATTGAGTTCATGGGTGAAGACGTCTTGCCTTACGGCGCGGCCAAGCGCGTTGGCATGGGCCTGGTTCATGTCATGGAGGGACGACGAATCTTCGGGCACCTCAGCCCGGACGATAACCTAGTCGCCGCATTCAAAAGCGGTGGCTCTACTGCCCGGCTAAACGAGCTGCGAGAAATGGTCTATGCCTATTTTCCGCGTCTCACAAAATTCGGAAATACCAAAGCCGGTTATTTATCGGGGGAGAACAGCAAATGCTGGCGATTGGCCGCGCATTGATGACCGAGCCCAGGCTGCTGATGCTTGATGAACCCAGCCTCGGCTTATCCCCCATACTCGTGCAAGAGATTTTTGCCATCATCCGGGACATCAACCGCGAAACCAACATGAGCGTACTCTTGGTCGAACAAAACGCAGCGGCGGCCCTGGAGGTGGTTGACCACGCTTATTTAATTGAAAATGGTCACGTAGTCATGAGCGGTGCAGCGGCTACGCTGAAATCCAATCCGGATGTGCAGGATTTCTACCTGGGCGGTAGTGAACGCGTGAACTATCACGAGGTAAAACACTATCGCAGACGCAAGCGCTGGCTTGCCTGAAAGGCTATCCTTTGGCTGAACACCCGATAGCAGCTTGTCATTCTTAATGGCAAAAACCCTCTGCCGGAAAGCAGAGGGTTTTTGTTGAGACCGAATCTATCCAGGTTTAAGACGGTAGTGTCTACGCGCTTACCATCCAGGCATCACGCCAGTATCAACCATTCGCGCCGCTACTTTATGAGGCCTCGCAGCAGGCTAAGTACAGCCAGAACGAGAAAGACAAAAAATAGAATCTTTGCAATTGACGCAGCACCGGCGGCTAAGCCACCAAAACCAAGTACAGCGGCAATAATCGCGACGATGAAAAAACCAGAGCATAATGCAGCATGTTTGACCTCCCTGTTTTTAGCTTCATGCATTCAAGACAATACTACGCGTTACAACTGATGCGTGAGTAATGTCAACAACCCTTACTCACGGTACTGGTCATAAAAATCGTTGACCTCTTTTTCGGCTTGCTCGCGAGTGCGCCCATAGCGCTCTTGTACTAAACCGGCCAGACGCTGCGCATCGCCCTTGACCATGTCAACCTCATCGTCAGTCAAGTCGCCCCACTTCTCGCGCACCTTGCCTTTCAGTTGTTTCCATTGTCCTTCAATAATATCTTTGTTCATGATCTAGCTCCAAAAAAGAAGAATCAGTCACCAAAATTCAGGAACAGTTGGTATTTACTAATTTAGCTGCTTTCGCACATATACAACGCTTAAGTTTGGGAGCAAATGTAACAATCCATAGCTGAGGTGGCTGGCGATCGCCGCCTTTGATCAGTCCAGACACCGGAAACGCACCGTCGTTTCACGTCACCTTGGTTACACTCAGTATGAGCGAGTTATAATCCCTAGCTCCAATGCATTGTTTTTATTGCCTCTTTACGTACTTTTTCATACAATGACTGGCTTAGCTGACTTCGGTTGGCTATATTTCATATAGTTTTTTAGGAATTTCCCTATGTACGCGGTTATAAAAACCGGTGGCAAACAGTATCGTGTTAGCGCCGGCCAGAAATTAAAAATAGAACAGATACCGGCTGACATTGGACAAGAAATCTCGCTCGACCAGGTTTTATCCGTGGGCGAAGGCGAATCCCTTAAAGTGGGTACGCCTCTCGTTGATGGTGCCGTGGTTACAGCTACTGTTCTTGCACAAGGCCGCCACCCAAAAATCAAGATCTTCAAAATGCGCCGTCGCAAGGGCTACCGCAAAACCCAAGGTCATCGTCAAAACTACACCGAAGTTCTTATCGAGGCTGTTAACGCGTAATTTGCGTTTATCAAGCTACAACCTCTATAACTTTGGGTAATTCCATATCAGGAGTTCAACATGGCACAGAAGAAAGGCGGCGGCTCTACGCGAAACGGACGCGACTCACAGGCTAAACGCCTTGGCGTCAAAATCTATGGTGGTCAATCCATCAATGCAGGTTCCATCATCGTTCGCCAGCGTGGTACAGAGTTCCACCCCGGCACAAACGTTGGTATGGGCAAGGATCATACGCTGTACTCACTGGTCAATGGCCATGTTAAGTTCAGTATCCAAGGCGCATTGAACAAGCGCACCGTTTCGGTGATCGCTGCTGAGTAAAACTCAGTTCAACTTGTCTTGAGAAGCCCTGCCCTTAATTAGGCAGGGCTTTTTGTTTTAAACTAGTCTCGCTATGCAATGTCGGTCACTACGCTAAGCAATAAAATTAACCGACCGTAAATCTACAACCGGACAATCATATGAAATTCGTAGACGAAGCAACCATCGACGTAATCGGTGGTAAAGGCGGCAATGGCGCAGCAAGCTTTCGCCGCGAAAAGTTCGTTCCCAGGGGCGGCCCCGATGGCGGTGATGGCGGACGTGGCGGCAGTGTATTTGCAATAGCTGACAGTAATGTCAACACACTGGTCGACTACCGCTTCTCGCGCATGCACCGCGCCCGCAACGGCGAAAACGGCCGTGGCTCTGACCAATACGGTGCTTTTGGCGAGGACATTGTGCTTCGCATGCCCGTGGGCACGACCATTAGCGATGCTGAAACCGGCGAACTGCTATTCGACCTCGATCACCACAACCAGCAAATCACCCTGGCTGAGGGTGGCCCGGGTGGCTTGGGCAACCTGCACTTTAAAAGCAGCATTAACCGCGCCCCTCGTCAGTTTACCGAAGGCAAGGCAGGCGAGCAGCGGCGGCTTAAACTCGAACTAAAAGTGCTCGCTGATGTTGGCCTGCTAGGTTTGCCCAACGCGGGTAAATCCACCTTTATCAGCAAGGTGTCCAATGCAAGGCCACGTATTGCCGATTATCCCTTTACCACATTGCACCCAAACCTGGGTGTGGTTCGCACCTCACCGGCACACAGTTTCGTCGTTGCCGACTTACCCGGCTTAATCTCGGGAGCCTCGGAAGGCGCGGGCTTGGGGCATTTGTTTTTGCGTCATCTCTCTCGTACACGTCTGCTTTTGCACATCGTCGATGTCAGTACACTCGACCCCGAGATTGATCACGTCGAAGCCGCTATAGAAGAGATCCACACCATTACCGAAGAGTTACGCTTATACAGCCCCGATCTCAATGAAAAACCGCGCTGGCTGGTGCTTAACAAACTGGATATGGTCGATGGCTCTGAGGCGTTGCGTGACGCAATCATAAAGCGCCTAAACTGGACAGGCCCTGTTTTTGCCATTTCCGCCCTGACGGGAGCCGGCACCAAAGAGCTCACGCTAAAAATTCAAAGCTGGCTCGATGAAGAACGTCGCATCGAACTTGAAGAGCAGGAAAAGGCAGCGGGAACCTATATAGAAAATGACCCTCGCTTTGATGAAGGACGTCAAAACATCGACGAAGACTAAAATGTCCGCATTTCCTGAAACTCAATCTGTAGTCTCGACCGCTCAGCGCATTGTGGTGAAGGTGGGGTCCTCACTGGTCACCAACGAAGGCCGGGGCATAGACGCCCAGGCCGTAGCCGAGTGGTCGCAGCAAATCGCCGATCTGCATAAACAGGGCAAACAGATAGTGCTGGTTTCCAGTGGCGCTATTGCCGAAGGTATTGCCCGCTTGGGATGGCCGCGCAGACCCAATGCCATGCACGAACTGCAGGCTGCTGCTGCAGTAGGACAAATGGGCCTGATACAGGCCTATGAGGTCGCCTTTGCGCGCCATGGCATACGTACTGCACAAATTTTATTGACTCACGAAGACCTGGCTAACAGGCACCGCTACCTGAATGCCCGCAGCACAATTTACACTCTGCTGGGTTTGGGCGTAGTGCCCATCGTCAATGAAAACGACACCGTGGTCACCGATGAAATCCGTCTGGGCGATAACGACACCCTGGGCGCTTTAGTCACTAACCTGATTGAAGCAGAGTCCTTGATTATTCTGACTGATCAAAAAGGTCTGTACAGCGCTGACCCGCGCTCCAACTCCGATGCCGAATTCATTTCAGTGGCACAGGCTGGTGATCCTACTCTTGAAGACATGGCGGGGGGCTGGCTCCACGGTAGGCACGGGGGGCATGATCACGAAAATTCTTGCTGCCAAACGGGCTGCCAATAGCGGTGGGCACACGGTAATTGCGTCGGGCCGTGAGCCTCAGGTGTTGGTACGCCTTGCACAGGGCGAACGTATCGGTACCGAATTACGTGCAGTAATTCCCGTACAGTCGGCCCGTCAGCGCTGGCTGGCCAGTCATCTGCGGGTACGCGGACGCGTTACGCTTGACGATGGTGCTGTCAAGGCGCTGACCGCAGGTCATAAAAGTTTGCTGGCCATCGGCGTGACCCGGGTTGAAGGACACTTTGGCCGCGGCGACGTAGTGGCCTGCGTAGACGCTCATGGGGTTGAATACGGGCGTGGGTTGATTAACTATTCCAGCACCGATACTCAACGCATTATGGGCCTGCCCAGCCAGAAAATTGAAGAGGTGTTGGGTAGCATGTCAGACTCTGAGCTCATGCACCGTGACAATATGGTGTTTAGTCGTACAGACTAAGCCTTGTGCCCCTCCTTCCACGGCCTGAAGCCGATTTTTTTCGGAGCATTCAATGAAAGTTCTTATTCTCGGCGCCGGCGTTGAAGGCGTTACCAGCGCCTATTATCTGGCTAAGCAAGGGCATAGCGTCACTGTTGTTGATCGTCTCGGCGGACCCGCTCTGGAAACAAGCTACGGCAATGCAGGGCAGGTATCGTTTGGCTACGCCTCCCCTTGGGCTGCTCCAGGCATACCTTTAAAAGCCATGAAATGGATGTTGTCCAAACACCCTCCATTTAGCTTCAGGCCTGATGGCACCCTCTTTCAGCTACGCTGGATGTTGCAAATGTGGGCTAACTGCACAGACCACAACTACAAGGTCAACAAAGAGCGAATGGTTCGACTCGCTGATTACAGCCGCCTATGTTTACAGAAGCTACGCGATGAAACGGGTATTCAGTACGAGGCCCGCCAAAAAGGTACTCTCCAAGTGTTTCGCAAGCCTGAGCAAGTCGATGCCGCTTCGGCCGATATGCAGGTGCTTGAAGAAATGGGTGTTAACTATGCGCTACTGACTGCAGCCCAGCTACATACTGTCGAGCCCGCTCTTGCCCACGTAGAAAATCAGTTAGCAGGCGGTCTGCACCTGCCCGACGATGAAACGGGCGACTGCCAGCTCTTTACGACACGCCTGGCTGAAAAAGCGCAAGCTCTGGGGGTAGAGTTTAAATTCAGTGAATCCATACAAAAAATACACGTGACCGCTAACGAGGTTACTGGCATACAGAGCAATAATCAGCTGCTAACGGCCGATGCCTATTTGGTTTGCCTGGGCTCGTGGTCAACCCAGTTTCTTAAAAATATTGCACCCATTCCGGTTTACCCCCTTAAAGGCTATTCAATTACTGTGAATATCGCCGACGAGACACGAGCTCCGCAATCTACGCTGCTGGACGAAAGCTATAAAATTGCATTGACCCGCTTTGAACAACGGATTCGAGTGGGGGGATGGCCGAAGTAGCGGGTTTTGATAAGACCCTGAATCCAAAGCGTAAAGCCACCCTGCTGATGGTGCTGGATAACCTGTTTCCTGGTAGCTACGTGAAGCAGCCTGATGTTTCGTTTTGGACTGGCCTTCGGCCTAAAACACCTGACAGCACCCCTATTGTTGGTAAAACCTCGTGCTCAAACCTGTACCTGAATACAGGTCATGGTACCTTGGGATGGACAATGTCTTGCGGTAGTGCACAACTAATTTCCGACATTATCAGCGGAAACACACCCGAAATACGTGCAGACGATTTGTCGGTAGCGCGATATCAAAAGCCTTAGCGACGCTGCAGCGGGGCTGCAAACATGTATCCCCAGTTATGCACCGACTTTAAGGGTAGGTGCAGGCCTGCGGCCTCGAACTTGCGCCGAAGACGGCTCACAATAACCCCTAGCCTGTTGATTTTAATGCTTTGCTCACGCTCACCTTCGAGGCTCAGGAAAAGTAATAAATCGAGGTGTGACACCTTATAGTCGGGAGCGTCCGCCAGCGCCTGGAAAAAGCCCGCTCTATGGTGGTCAGGCTAACCCGAGCGCCATCTGGACTTAATACTGACCAGGCCTCATCAAGCAACGTCCACTTATTAGCTTCGGGCTTTAACCCTGCCCCCTCGCGTATACGACGCAAAACACTGCCTACGCTTGCGAGAAACAGCGAGCTGCTGGCGTCAGGATCCACATGATTATCAGCGCCACACAGCAATGCTTGCGTGACTGCAGCTTCGTCGTGGGACGACATCAACGGTAAAATGCCGAATTGCCCACTGGTTGTACGTAAACGTACGGTGGCTACGATAATGTCTGCCGGCTCTCCTGACAAAATAAACATACTGTGCTGGGGCGCGTTCGCAATGCTTGTCGCTTGCTGGCAGAGCTTATCGAGATCGCCTTCATGAGACAACTCGTAACCATGATCACGCAATGCGTACGAAAATTGTGTGACTTTCGGACTTTGTTCTAGTAACGACTGGGCCACATACCAATAAATAACGGCAGCGTAATCTGTAGACATGACTTATTCCTTAATGAACCAGGCTCAAACTATAACAAGTTGCTACATCTTATATCACAAATAGAGTAAGCAGCTAGCACCAACGTAATATCAATACGTCGTTCAATAGTGTTTGTGAACACTTTTGGCAAAAACCTTCGTCAAGCGCGTCTGGCCCTGGGACTATCGCAGCAGCAGCTAGCCGATATGACTCAGCTCTCCCAAGCAGCTATCTCCAGCTACGAGCGCGGAGAAAGACATGCTGCCCGCGATATATTGCGCCTCGCCGAGGCTCTGAAGGTGTCTCCTCAATGGCTGGCCGGACGATCGGGCAATACGAAGAAAAGCAACGCAGTGAAGACCATAGCAGAGCCTTTGCCACTGGATGGATGCTCGGTTCCTTTCGAATTCGACTGGCCTTTTACTAGCGTAAGCCCTTTGTCCTACTATCAATTAAGCGAAGCCGAACGTAAAATAGTCGAAGACTTAGTGCAGTCGTTAGTGGAGCTCCACCCGCGCGGCTAATTCGTCATAGACTTCCTGGCCGCAAGCTCGCAAAGTGGCTCTCCAGCTCAGGGTTTGCCTGTACCTGCTTGAACCTTACGACTCTTAACGACTCCAACCTCACTTAGGCATCAACAATTTTTTGCTGATGTCTGGCAGTTGTTACCAGGAGGCTATTATGTTGAAACGCATACTTAATGTGTCTTTGTACGGAGTCGGCGTCGCCATGCTGCTGGTGGTTCTGGCATGGGCTGCCAACAAAAGTTTTGATTTAGGCTGGTTTACAAGTCTAAGCGCATCTAAGTTATTCTTCAGTTTAGCCATGACATTGGCCATGCTGTTCCTGGCTCAGATTCTGGCTCCCTTATTATCGCTAACCCGTATGCCAGCCGACTCTCCAAAACTGGCAGCAGCCAATTGCCAATCCGCTGATTCCAATTAGTTTATCCCGCCAGGATATTGCCCTCCTGCAGCTGGAATCACCATCTCATAATGGACAAGGTCTGCATCGCAATCAAAAAGACCTGCCCTCAAACGAAAAAACCTCGCCTAATCACTTAGGCGAGGTCAAGACTACCTTGGGTTATCTACCCAATATTCACACGGAGCGTGAAATTCAATTCTGTACTGCGTAAAGATATAATTCGACGCGGCGGTTCATGGCACGACCTTCAGCAGTACCGTTATCGGCAACAGGCTGATTGGGACCACGACCTTCAGACATCAACATCGCATCGGCAACACCTTGTTGACGCAGATAATTGGTAACAGCAGTAGCACGATTGACCGACAACGTCTGGTTCAGCTGCAAAGTGCCCGTGCTATCGGTATGGCCAATCGCTTTGGCCCGAAGCTCTGGATGCTGAATTAAAGCGCGGGCAACGCTGTCAAGAACAGGAAGCAACTCGGACTTCAGGGCATACTTACCAGTATCAAAGGAGACATGGCTTGGAATATTGACGCGCAGTGTGCCATCCGGCATTTCAGTGACATCTACGCCTAAGCTGCTGGCGCCAGACTCCTGAACATCATTTTTAATGCCAGACCAGTTGTAGCCAGCAATACCGCCTGCTACAGCACCGACGCCTGCGCCAATTGCCGCAGCTTTACTGCTATCTCCCAGCAGTACCCCAAGCCCTGCCCCTAATGCTGCGCCAGCGCCTGCACCAGTGGCTGTACGGCCGCCTGTACCCATGTCAGCGCATCCTGCCATTATGGCTGCTACACCCACGCACGCAGCAATGCGACTTATTTTTAGCGACATATTCATATTCTTCTCCTTGTCCTATCGACACCCCAACCGATCGTTGAGTGAAGCTATGCTAGCAAGGGTTCGAGGCTCCGAGTGTTACAGATTGGTTCTGATCGCTATTATTTGACTAATCTTTACACAATACACTGCAGCATGGGCACGAAACAGAGAGCCTTCATGCCCATGCAAACATCATTATCTAGAACAATTGTGCGCCTGATGCCTCGACAATTTCCTTGTATTTAGCAAGGTCGGACTCAACCATAGCCTTGAACTCTTCCACACTAGTGGGCTTGGAGTCAGACCCCATGAGTTCAAGCGATTTACGAATCTCCGGATCATTCAGCGCCTTGACGTAAGCCGCATTCAATGTTTCTACGATTGATTCGGGTGTGCCACCGGTTGCAAACACCCCAAACCAGGTACCCAGGTCGAAATTCTCGACCCCGGCCTCTTGCATTGTGGGTGTGTCTTTTAGAAAAGAGGAGCGCTCCGCAGTTGTTACTGCAAGCGGTACCACCCGATTCGACTGTATCAGGGGCAACGCTGATGCCAGGTTGTCGAACATAAAGTGAACCTCCCCGCCAAGTAGTGAGGTTTTCGCGGGTGCTGCGCCGCCGTAGGGAACATGAACTGTCTCGATCTCGACCCTGGAATTCAGCAGTTCACCTGCCAGATGGCCTGCGCTGCCGTTTCCGCCCGAAGCAAAGTTAAGTGTATTGGGATTGGCCTTGGCATATGAAACCAAATCGCTGACCGTAGCAATTTCATTTTTCTCGGCAAAGTCGGCATTGACGATCAACACATTTGGCACCGACGCCACGAGTGTCACCGGCTCGAAACTTTCTATGGGATCAAAGGGCAGCGAAGAATATAACCACGGATTGATCGCATTGATGGCGACGGCTCCCATTACCAATGTGTAGCCATCAGGCTTTGCCTTGGCAGCCAGGCCAGCGCCAATATTGCCACCTGCACCAGGTTTGTTCTCGACCACGATCGTACCTAAGTCGTCTTTGGCTTTTTCGGCCAGCAAGCGAGCCATGGTGTCGAGCGGACCGCCCGGTGGGTATGGCACGATAAACTGAATGGTTTTATTGGGATACTGACTGTCTGCTGCCAGAGCAGCGCCCGACGCTATCGCAGCCACACCTAAGGCGCAGCTACCCAACAAACGACCTAAAAACGATAACTTCATACTAATACCTTTATTCAAACCACATGATGACAAGCAAAATAGCTGATATTTTGGCATAAGCTGGCGCGGCACGTAGCTATAGCCTGTTAATTAATGAAGAATTTGACTTAAAAACTCACGCGTACGCGGGCTGACAGGATTATCAAAAAACTCTTCTGGCGTGTTTTCTTCGATAATTTCCCCCTTGTCCATGAATATCACCCTATTGGCTGCTTTACGCGCAAAACCCATTTCATGCGTAACACAAAGCATGGTCATGCCAGTTTCAGCCAGTCCCATCATGACATCCAGCACCTCTTTTACCATTTCCGGATCAAGTGCCGAGGTCGGCTCGTCAAACAGCATGATCTTGGGCTTCATACAAAGTGAGCGTGCAATGGCGACCCGTTGCTGCTGTCCGCCAGAAAGCTGGCCTGGATACTTTCCGGCCTGCTCCGGAATACGTACGCGCTCAAGGTACTCCATCGCCGTGGCTTCTGCCTGGGCTTTAGGATGCTTCAATACCCACATCGGCCCCAGTGTGAGGTTTTCGAGCACAGTCAGGTGGGGGAACAGATTAAAGTGCTGAAACACCATCCCTACCTCACGTCGAATTGCTTCGATATGCTTTAAGTTATTGGTGATCTCTACCCCATCCACAACGATCTGCCCGGACTGGTGCTCTTCCAGCCGATTAATGCAGCGTATCAGGGTAGATTTGCCCGAACCCGATGGACCACAAATAACAATACGTTCGCCCTTGGCTACATTCAAATTGATATTGTGCAGCACATGAAATTGGTCATACCATTTATTGACGTCTTCCAGGCGAATAATTGCCTCTGACATAATTCCACTCCTTTGGCACGAGTAGTTAGCGTGCGGGATACTTGGCGACTTAGGTTCGATAATCGCGATTCAAGCTTTTTTCTAATGACTGGCTATACCTTGAGATGCTGTAGCAAAACACAAAATAGATAGCCGCAATAAACAGGTAGGCCTCTGTACTAAAGCCTCGCCAAGCAGCGTCGGCCAATGCCGCCTTGGCTGCCTGGGTCAGATCGAAGATGCCAATAATAACCACCAGAGATGTGTCTTTGAACAAAGAAATAAAAATGCTCACCAATGGAGGTATGACAACCTTTAGTGCCTGCGGCAGCACGATCTTGCGCATCGTCTGCCAATAGCTTAAGCCTATAGATTCGGCTCCTTCGTACTGCCCTTTGGGGATAGCCTGGAGGCCGCCCCGTACCGTTTCAGCAATGTACGCGGCGGCGAACATAATAATAGCGATCTGGGCCCTCAATAGCTTGTCGATGCTGAAGCCTTCAGGCATAAATAACGGCAGCATCACCGACGACATAAACAACAGGCTAATAAGGGGAACCCCTCGTATAAGCTCGATGTACACCACGCAAATGGCCTTTACCGCAGGCAGCTCAGAGCGACGCCCCAGCGCCAGAAGCACCCCAAAGGGGAAAGCAAAGGCCAGGCCAAAGGTGGACAGCATGAGCGTTAAAGGCAAACCGCCCCAGCGGCTGTTTTCAACAAGGCTCAGGCCGAATACCCCGCCCCGCATCAAGATCCAGAAGGCGACCAGGCCTACTGTCCACACCAGCGCCAGCGAAGGCTTCCAGAACCGTCTCAGACAGCTCATGTAGATAAGAGCAATTAAGATAAGCGATGCTACCAGAGGCCGCCATTGTTCGTCGTATGGATAAATGCCAAACAGAATCAGGCGGTGCTTTTCTACAATAAATGCCCAGCAGGCTCCGCCGGTTTCCCTACATTCCTGTGCGCTGTCTGCCGTGAAGTTTGCCTTTATCAAGCCCCATTCAATGAGAGCGGGAATGGCCATTAATAACAGCCATATAACCAAAATCGTTAAAACAGTATTAGCTGGAGTGGCGAATAGATTTTGACGCAGCCATCCAGGCACTCCGACATGGGTACGGGGTGGAGCCATGGCAAGTTGTGGATTGTCATTCATGCTAGCGCTCCACCAAAGCAATACGCTTGTTGTACCAATTCATAAAGATGGAAATAGACAGGCTTACCGTGAGGTAGGCTGCCATGATGATCAGAATTCCTTCAATAGCCTGGCCTGTCTGGTTAAGCGTCGTATTAACCACTGACACAATATCGGGATAGCCGATGGCAACAGCCAGCGAGCTGTTTTTAGTAAGGTTGAGATATTGGCTCGTCATGGGCGGAATAATAATCCGCAGCGCCTGAGGCAATACGACCAACCGCAAAGTATGCGCACGTGACAGGCCAATGGCCGAAGATGCTTCCCACTGGCCCTTGCTGACCGCCTGAATACCTGAGCGCACGACTTCGGCGATGAAGGCAGAAGTGTAAATTATCAGCCCCGCTACCAGCGCAGCAAACTCGGGCGTCAACGTGCTGCCCCCACAAAATTGAAACCCCGTAACTCAGGTAAATTAAGCGCCAGCGAGCTGCCACTTAATACAAGCATCAGCACGGGCATGGCTATTAACAGGGCAGCGGCAATGCGAATAATCGGCGGCATTTTCCCGGTGCGTTCCTGCCGGCGCCTGGCCCAGTGTGAAAGAATGACGATCAATACAATCGCCAAGGCTAGCCCCCGATAATCCAGGTAAAAGCATCGCCTTCAAAACGGGGGATTTTCAAGCCGCGATTCGAAATAAACACGCCCGGCAAGGGATGGTATGCATCTCGTGGCCGCGGCATGGTTTCGGTAATCAGCGCATACCAAAAAAACAGCTGAAGCAAAAGCGGCACATTTCGCATGACTTCTACGTAGGCAGAGGCCACCTTCGAAACCAGCCAGTTTGACGAGAGACGTGCAATACCCAGGATCGTGCCCAGGAAAGTGGCTGCAATAACACCAATCACCGATACTTTTAAGGTGTTGACGATCCCCGCCAGAATCGCGCGCCCATACGTATCGGAGGGTGAGTAGGCAATGTCGGACTCCCCAATGGCAAAGCCGGCCTCGCGGTTTAAAAATGCGAAACCTGTAGATATATTGCGAACAGAAAGATTATGCAGTGTGTTACTAACGAGATACCACACTGCGGTCGCAACCAGACCAACAATCACAAGCTGATAAATCACACCCCGCGTAAAAGGGTCATTCCAGGAGAGCTGACGCTTTGGCGGTTGGGACGCTTTATCTTGAGCCATATGTTTACCTAAGCAAGCAAAGGTTCACCTCATAGAGGCCGGGGCGGCAATGTGTACCGCCCCTTGATGCATGAACCACTGAACAACAGAAAATTAACGGATCGGCCAGCCGTACATTAAACCACCGTTATTCCATGTCGCGTTTAGACCTCGCTCCAGCTTAAGTGGCGTAGACTCGCCCAGATTGCGCTCAAAAGTCTCGCCGTAGTTTCCAACCTGCTTGATGATGTTGTAAGCCCATTTGTTGTCGATTTTCAGGCCCTTGCCCATTTCTCCGGATACACCGAGAATACGCTGTATATTGGGATTGTCGCTTTCAAGCATTTCATCAACATTTTTAGAATCGATTCCATACTCTTCGGCTTCATTCATGGCGTTCAATACCCACCGCACCATCAGGAACCACTCTTCGTCACCCTGACGCACCATCGGCCCTAGCGGCTCTTTGGAAAAGTCTTCCGGCAGAATCACAAAGTCGTCGGGATTGCCCTGAGTGGCGCGCATAGACGCCAGGCCGGACTTGTCAGTGGTAAAGCCGTCGCAGCGTTCAGCCGTAAACGAACGCATGGCTTCTTCCGGGTTATTAATTACCACAGGATTGAACTGAATATTTTGCGCCCTGAACCAGTCAGCCAGGTTCAACTCTGTCGTGGTACCAGGTTGCACACAAATAGCGGCCCCATCAAGCTCTTTAGCGCTGCTCACCCCCAGGTCTTTCTTGACCATGACTCCCTGACTGTCGTAGTAGTTGACCCCGGCGCTGATTAAACCTACTGTGGTGTCTCGTGTCAGGGTGGCTGTTGTGTTTCGCGTCAGGACATCAATTTCTCCAGACTGCAGCGCCGTAAATCGCTGCTGGGTGGTTAGCGGCGTCATTTTAAATTTCGTGGCGTCGCCGAAAACCGCTGCAGCAATACCTTTACACAAATCAACGTCGATACCCGTCCACTCACCCTTACTGTCTGCTAACGAGAAGCCTGGAATACCTGTAGAGACACCACACTGCACAAAGCCTTTCCCACGAACAGATTCAAAAGTCTCGCCTGCAAAAGCAGAACTGATGCTCATCGTTAGTGCTGCCGTGCCTAAAGCAATCGTTTTTATTACTTTCATGAATTGTCACTCCCTGTTTACTTTTGGTAAATGGATGCAGCTTACAATCAACTTTTGTTATGTCAGTATGATCGTAAATGCAGCCCTACCTTTAAAACATCAGTGCTTTCCCTTTAGCGATAAAATAAGGGCCATTAGCGTCTCTGTTGACGCCTTCCTCACGACAGTGCCTCATAACTGCTTTTGATTCTTCAACTATGATCAAATTTAAGCATGTGTTTAAATCGTACGGCCGCGGCAAAAATATTCTTGCAGACATCAACTTCAATATTGACTCAGGCGAATTCATTTTTGTTTCAGGCCCTTCCGGCGCAGGTAAATCCACCTTATTGAAGTTAATAGGAGGCCTCGAAGCCCCCAGTCGTGGTTCGGTCATTGTTAAAGACCAGCGCGTAGATAAACTAAGCGCTCGGGCCCATCCATATTTGCGTCGCGCCGTTGGTGTAATACTTCAGGACACCCATCTGCTCTACGATCGCAATGCGATCCATAATGTGCTGCTGCCACTGGAGGTCCTGGGGCTGGAGCGTAGCGTGGCTGTTAAACGAGCACGCGCAGCTATGGAGAAAGTGGGGTTGGCCGGCAAAGAAGACTTCAACCCGGTAGAAATGTCCGGCGGCGAGCAACAGCGGCTCGCCATTGCCCGCGCCATTGTGAATCGTCCGGCTATCGTGATCGCTGATGAACCTACCGCGAACCTCGATGCAGCAAGCGCAGCCCGGATCATGGATGTGTTCCTGGATTTTAATCGCGTGGGGGTCACCACCTTAATTGCCTCTCATGATCATCAGCTAATGGCCAGATATGCCCGGCGTACGATGCTGATCAATGACGGGCGCTTCTCCGACTCAGCAGGGGTTAGTCAATGAACCGTTGGTTACGGCAACACCGTTATGCCTTTAGCGTGGCCTTAAGCCGCTTAAGCGGGCAGCCATTCTCATCGCTTTCAAATATCTTTGTGATCGCATTGACCTTGGCTGTACCTATCATTAGCTGGGCCATTCTTGCTTCGGCTCAGCCACTGGCCACACAGTTGCCTGTCAATCCGGAGATTACGCTTTACCTGACCACAGAAAGTGACGAGTCTGCCGCCGGACAACTCGCTACAACACTGCGTGAACAATACTCTGACGAACTGGCATCTGCCCGGGTCATCACCCGGGAAAGCGCCTACGACGAACTTAAAGGCAACCCCATCTGGGCCGATGCGCTGAGCACCCTGGGGTCCAACCCCCTGCCGCACACCCTTATCCTTAGCCTCGCTGATTCGCCAGAACAGGCTGCTATTGCCCTGCGCATAGCCGAACAGCTAAAGCAGCAACCCGGTGTAGAACGTGTTCAGCTCGACAGCGACTGGGTAAGACGACTAGAAGCCTTGCTGCATTTCGCCCAAATCGCACTGTTATTACTTAGCTTCAGCGTAGTGGTCATTGTGGTCGCAACGGTCTTTAACACTGTACGTCTTCAGGCGCTTAGCCAGCGTGAAGAAATTGCGGTTGCACGACTGGTCGGTGCAACGGAGAGCTTCGTACGCCGTCCTTTTTTATATCAGGGAGCTTTAACGGGCCTGATCGCCAGCGGCGTTGCCGTAGCTTTATCGCTATTGGCCTTGCTTCCCTTGAATGACGCACTGAACCGTTTGGCAGCCACCTACGAATTACAGATTCTTTTACATATGCCAGACACGGTAAGCCTGCTTTTAGCTACCTTTCTTATCGCTCTCGTTGCCGCTCTTGCGGCGCGATGGTCGGTAACACGCAGCACACGTTTTTAAAGCTCATGAGTACGCAAAAATCGGATATATCCTCTTTCGCCCAGACTGTTGTTGACTGGCAGCGGGAGCACGGACGCCAGCACCTTCCCTGGCAGCACCATACTGATCCCTATAAAGTCTGGCTTTCGGAAATCATGCTGCAACAGACGCAGGTATCGACAGTATTGGGATACTACGAGCGATTTCTGGCCCGCTTTCCTACTGTAAAGTCTTTAGCCGAGGCTGAGCAAGACGAGGTCATGCCGTACTGGGCGGGCTTGGGCTATTACGCCCGCGCTCGAAATCTGCATCGCTGTGCGCAGGTCGTCTGCAGTAATTTTGACGGGAGTTTTCCTGACTCCAGCCAGTTATTGGCCACATTGCCGGGAATCGGCCCTTCTACAGCAGCCGCCATCGCCGCATTCTGCTTTGGCGAGCGTTCGCCAATCATGGACGGTAATGTGAGGCGGGTTTTTACTCGTTACTTTGGTGTCTATGGTCATCCACAAAAACGTGCAGTTGACCTAGAACTATGGGCTTTAGCCAGCCAAGTGGTTGATAGCAGCCCTGCCGACCTGAATATGGCGGCTTATACACAGGGGCAAATGGATCTGGGCTCCATGCTTTGCACCCGGGGCAAACCAGACTGTCTTAAATGCCCTCTAAAAAACACCTGTTTTGCCTATGCCAATCAGCTAACCCACGAGCTGCCAACGCCGAAACCCAAAACCGTACAGCCTCAGCGATATTGTGAAATGCTGATTCTGGAATCAAATGGTGCAATTCTATTGGAACAGCGACCGGACTCCGGCATTTGGGGAGGACTCTGGGCCTTTCCTCAATACGAAAACAGCGACGAGCTGTATCGTGCCTGTGTCGCCATGGGTATACAGTTGACCCCTGAGCAAAAAATGAGCGCCCTGCTTCATGTGTTCAGTCATTTCAAGCTGCATATCAATCCCTGGCATGTAAAGCAGTCCGCCCCTATTCTGGCGGAACCCCAAGCTAATCAGGAGTGGGTTGCTATCACTGACCTTGGCTCGGTAGGCCTGCCCTCTCCTGTCAAAAAAATCGTTGAGGGTCTTTATGGCGAGCAGCAGCAGCTAGAATGGGCAGAAGTGTAATTGGCTGTTTTGACCGCCAGCCCTGGGGCCGGGCAAGCTGTCTAACGCTTTAGACACGATCCGGCCGATAACGGTACACGCCCATCAACAGCCCGCAGGCGACTCCCAGGGTAAGCAGCGCCGTACCGCCATAGCTCATAAATGGCAAAGGAACGCCAACGACAGGCAAAATGCCAGTTACCATCCCGATATTGACGAATACATACACGAACAGCATCATCGACATCGAACCCGCTACAAGACGCGTGAACTGGGTCGGCGCAATCACCGTAATGGCAAGGCTACGCAGGATGATCAGGGCGTAAAGCACCAGGAGCATGATTCCGCCGTATAGGCCGAACTCTTCGGCAAACACAGCAAAAATAAAGTCGGTAGTGCGTTCTGGAATAAAGTCCAGATGCGTCTGGGTTCCCAGCATATAGCCCTTGCCGTACAAGCCTCCTGAACCAACGGCAATCATTGATTGAATGGTGTGGAAGCCGCGGCCCAGTGGATCAATTCCGGGATTAAGCAAAGTACATACACGATGCTTCTGATAGTCGCGCAGCACCACCCAGTCGAAAGCCGGCGCGCAAAGCTGGTCTTCGTAATAAAGCACCACGCCCAAAGCTACAGCCAGCAAAACGGTAACAGGCACAAGCAGCTTAAAAGAAAGTCCCGCAAAATAGATGACGCTAAGGCCTGCCGCGAACACCAGTAGTGCTGTGCCCAAGTCAGGCTGCCTCACAATAAGCAAAAACGGGATCGCCAGCAAAAGTCCTGCAGCAAGAAAATCCACAATACGAAGGCCGGAGCCCTGATTGCGATGAAAATACCATGCCAGCATCAGCGGGACGGAGATTTTCAGCATTTCTGAAGGCTGAATACGGGCCACGCCAAAGTTTAGCCAGCGTGTGGCCCCTTTGCTGGACTCTCCATAAAACTCTACACCCAACAGCATCAGCACCGAGAACGCATAGACATATGGAGCAAAGCGCATAATCCAGGGCGGTGGGACCAATGCCACGGCCCACATTACCAGAAAGGCCACCATGAAATGTCGTGACTGATCGGCAAAACGCCAATCGGTACTGCCCACGGCCGAATGCATTACTACCAGACCGCAGCCCGCCATAATCAACAACAAGATGAGTAAGGGCCAATCGAAGGCGGTCAGCGCTTTCAGCCCCCATTGCCAAACGCGCTTCATGGTTTTTTCCGCCTGTCTACAAGCCAATAATCGTATAAGGTACGTGCTATAGGTGCGGCTATAGAGCTGCCCCAGCCACCATTCTCCACCAGCAAGGCAATGGCAATTTCTGGTTCTGAGGCCGGTGCATAGGACATAAACAGCGCATGGTCCCGAAGGCGCTCATCAATCGCAGAAGCATCGTACTTAGTACCTCGCAAGCTAAAAACCTGAGCAGTCCCGGTTTTACCTGCGGCCTGATAAGGCGCATCGGCAAACGCTCGCCTGGCCGTACCTGAACGCGTAACGTCGATCAAGGCATTTTTAACAGCCTCTATGTTTTCGGGCTTGAGCGGAATCGTGTGGGAGGGGCGCGTGACTGTGGGCTTAGGAGCTTGAGTCTGCGGGTCAATAATATGACTTACCAAATGCGGCTGCATATAGACACCGTTATTTGCCAGTACAGAGGTGGCTTGCGCCAGTTGCAAAAGGGTGAAGGAATTATAGCCTTGGCCTACTACTACAGAAATTGTTTCACCTGCGTACCACCGCTGCTGCGATGGCTGCTTGAAAGCCTGGCGTTTCCATTCACGCGAAGGCAGAATACCACGCCGCTCGCCATCAAGATCAATACCCGTAACCTGGCCGAACCCAAACTGCTTGCTGAAGTCGTGCAATGCATCGACGCCTATTTCGGGACCTAGGGAATAAAAATACGTATCCGAAGAAACCATCAAAGCCTTATGCAGGTCTGTAGAGCCGTAGGCAACGTTGCCAGCATTCCGGAAGCGTTGTCCACCGAACTCATAGTAACCCGGATCTGAGATGCGATCTTTGGCGTCTCGCTTGCCCAGCTCCAGTGCTGCCAGGGCTACAAATGGCTTATAAGTCGAGCCAATAGGATAAGTACCATACAAGGGCCGGTTGATCAGGGGATGATCGGGCGACTCGTTGAGCTTGCGCCAGTTCTCGACGTCAATACCGTCGACAAATAGATTGGGATCGAAGGACGGAGCAGAGACAAAGGCCAGAATCTCCCCTGTTTTAGGTTCAATAGCAACCAGCGCACCGCGCCGTCCGGCAAACTGCTCTTCAGCCAGTTTCTGCAAGCCGATGTCGATAGACAACTTCAAGTCGGAACCAGGGATGGGGTCAATGCGGCTTAGAACCCGTACGGGTCTGCCTGAAGCGGTGACTTCGCGCTCTTCCACCCCGGTTTGGCCATGCAGGGTACTCTCCCAAGTTTTTTCCACACCCTTTTTGCCAATAATCGACGTGCCCCGATAGTTGCCCAATAGCTCTTGCTTTTCAAGGCTTTCTTCGTCGGCTTCCGATATACGCCCTACATAACCAATGACGTGGGCAGCGGCCTCACCTTGTGGGTATTCGCGCACCCAGCGTGCCTGCAGGCTCACCCCAGGGTATTTAAAAGAATGGGCGGCGAACCACGACGCCTCGACTTCGTTCAGGCTGTTGCGTAACAGGACCTCTGAATATCGGCTGTTTTGTCCCAACGCCTGTTTAAAGCGACGGCGGTCTCGCGGACTTAAATACACAAGCTCGCTCAACGAATCGAGTAAGTCATCAATACTCCCCTCGACCTGAGCAGGCACAACATTTAAGGTGTAGTCGCGATAATTGCGCGCCAGCACCACACCTTCGCGGTCGGTTACCTCGCCGCGCCGCGGGGCAATCGGAACAACCGCAATACGGTTGCGGTCGGCCCGTGCGGCCAGACCTTCGTAACGCGCCACCTGCAGATACCAAAGCCTGCCACCAAGCAAGGATAGAAACACCACTGCGACAATGCCAGCCACCCAAGCCCGAATGAGCGTGCGACGGCGATGCAAATGAGAGGTTTTCTTAAACTCAAACATGGGCTAGGGCATCATTATGCCGAACCGTCGTCGGCATCATCTAAGCGACGGTGGGGGAGAAACAGCAAGAAATCCACCAAAGGCCAGAGCATAGCCGTTAGCGCAGCGGATAACACCCAGCCCCATCCGCCCCATTCGCCGGCCAGCCAGGCATGCAAAAAGCGAGGAACAGCATTTGCTACCAGAAATACCGGCAGTAAGTGTATAAGCTGAATAAGAGGTTCGAACAGCAACAGACGTCGTGTCAGCACAATGGCTCCGTAAGCCGCCAGCACATAACTGAGCGCATGTTCGCCGAAAAAGCTGCCATCATGCACATCAATCAAAATACCTAGAGAAAACGCCCACAGCATATTCATGCGTCTGGGTTCATGCAATACCCAGAAAGCAATGACCAGCATCAGCAGGTCCGGAGCGGGTGTCCAGTGACGCCATGGGAGCAGCGACATTAGCCACATTATGAAAACAGAACCCCAGACTATCCACTGACTGGAGGCGTTTTTAAAAGGTGAGGAATCGATGGGCTGCAGCGAGCTTAACGAAGACGAGCGTTTCACCGGCAAAGCTGCGCGTTCCGGTTTATTGCTCATTTGTCATGTCCTCGTCGTCAACATTGAGTACGGGTTCTGGAACCAACAGAATCAGAAAATGCCGATAACGTTCGGGAAAGGACAGGGGCGACCCGACGGCCACGGCAAAGCCAGTAGAGCTGTCGCGCTCTACACTATCAATACGTGCCACGGGCAAACCTGCAGGAAACAGCCCGCCAATGCCACTGGTGATCAAGGTGTCGCCCACCTCAAGATCAACATCAGAAGTCAGGTAGCGTGCTTCAACTTTGGACCCCACAGCCCCACCGAACGCAATCAGCCGCAGACCATTACGTAATACCTGAACGGGGATGGACACCTTATCATCGGTAATCAGGGCCGCTTCGGATGTGTAGGGTGTAACACGAACCACTTGCCCCACTACCCCACCGTCATCGATAACAGGCATACCTGCACGTATGCCGTGAGTCGAACCTTTGTTAAAGACAAGACGACGATTAAAGGCATTAGGAGGCTCGTAAAAAACCTCGACCGCTACCGAAGGCTGAGTGACCGTATCGGCAACCTGCAGCAAGCGGCGCAATTGTTCGTTTTCGGCTGACAACTGCGCTGCATGGGTGGACAGCTGGGCCAATTCGACCCGCTGTCGTTGCAGGGCTTCTTTCTCGGAGCGTACAACAGCAGCAGAATCAGTCCAGCTGCTTAGATAGGCGGCAAGATCCCCCGGTGCCATCGCGACACGCTGAAAAGGATACACCACTACAGAAATCGCTTGACGCGCAGGCTCTAGCATTTTGCTTCGAGCATCAACTACCAATAAAACAATTGCTAAAGCCACAAAGACCGCTAAACGAACCTCGGCAGAGGGCCCGCGCTTAAAAAGCCGGATTGTGCTTTGTTCTTGCATGAATAAACCAATAAAGATTCGACGGTTTCGCTTAAACCGCCAAACCTGTGGTCGACCTGATTAATCGTAGATAAATACAGCCCCGAGCTTCTCAAGATGCTCCAGGGCCTCGCCACAACCTCGAACAACGCAAGTGAGAGGATCGTCGGCAACGACAACAGGCAGGCCGGTTTCTTCCTGAAGCAAGCGATCGAGATCATGTACCAAGGCACCGCCCCCGGTAAGTGCAATGCCTTTTTCGGTAATATCGGCACCCAGTTCTGGAGGTGTTTGCTCCAGCCCTGTTTTAACGGCTGAAACGATTTGATTCAAGGGGTCGGTCAGGGACTCGAGAATTTCGTTAGAAGAGACCGTAAAACTGCGCGGAACGCCTTCGGACAGGTTGCGCCCTTTAACTTCGATCTCACGAATTTCCGTACCCGGAAAGGCTGAACCGATTTCTTTTTGATGCGTTCGGCTGTAGGCTCGCCAATGAGCATGCCGTAGTTACGACGGATATAATTGATAATGGCCTCGTCGAACTTGTCGCCCCCGACTCGTACCGACCCTTTGTAAACCATGCCGCCTAAAGAAATAACGGCCACCTCGGTAGTACCACCCCCGATATCAACCACCATTGAACCACTGGCATCGGAAACCGCAAGGCCCGCCCCTATGGCTGCAGCCATAGGCTCTTCAATTAAATAAACCTGGCTGGCACCAGCACCCAGAGCGGATTCACGAATAGCACGACGCTCGACCTGCGTAGAGCCGCAGGGAACGCAAACGATTATTCGCGGGCTGGGGGCAAACATGCTGCGGGGATGCACCATGCGTATAAACTGCTTGAGCATTTGCTCAGTCACCGTGAAATCGGCAATAACACCGTCTTTCATGGGACGTATCGCTTCGATATTGCCGGGAACACGTCCTAGCATTTGCTTGGCTTCACGACCAACCGCTTGAATGATTTTTTTCCGTTAGGTCCGCCATCATGGCGAATCGCAACAACGGAGGGCTCATCCAGCACAATCCCCTTGCCCCGAACGTAAATAAGGGTATTGGCCGTACCGAGATCGATCGCCATATCGCTGGAGAAATAACTGCGTAGGAATCCGAACATGGGCGCGCAATATAGATAAATTGATGGGAAAATAGGTATGTTCGACGCCATCGCCATCAGTGCAATAGGTTATAAAAGCCTATTTACCAGCGAACACACAAAACACCTGAGAAATAAAGGGTCAATGATAACTTATAATTTGTATCTCATAAGACAGAATTAGCGTCTGGTTAAACCCTGTAACCCTATTTTCAGGAAAAGGCCTGTTTCCCGGCATTCCGCCGCTCGGGCATTTAAAATCATTTATAGAAACTCCGGAATTATTTATGGCAATTTCACAGCAAGATGTTGCACGCATTGCACAACTGGCACACATTGAACTTTCGCCGGAGCAAACCGCACAGGCCGAGCAAGACTTCGGCCGTATTATTGGTCTCATCCAGGCCCTGCAATCGGTGGACACCAGTGGTGTAGAACCTATGGCCCATCCGCTGGCGGCAATACAAGAGATCTCGTTGCGCTTGCGTCCCGATCAAGCTGCCCCCACGGCTACCGAAGAACAGCGACAGGCCCTGATGGCCAACGCTCCGGCACAAGACGAAGGCTTGTTCCTTGTGCCCACTGTCATCGAGTAACACCCACTATGTCACTATTAAACGAATACACGTCCATTCACGCTCTAAGCTCTGCATTACGCGAAAAGAAATTCAGTGCGCGCGAACTCGCTCAGCAAGCCTTAGACGCTGTTGCGGCCCATAACGGCTTAAACGCCTTTATACATGTGGACCCCGAGTTCACGCTAAAGCAGGCTGACGCTGCCGACGCTTTAATCGCCACCAATCAGGGCGGAGCCCTGACCGGCATACCCATTGCTCACAAAGATATCTTCGTGACCAGAAACTGGCGCACCACAGCGGGCAGCAAAATGCTCCAGCACTACGTGAGCCCCTTTGATGCCAGCGTTGTCGAGCAGCTAAGCACAGCAGGCGCAGTTTCACTGGGTAAACTTAATTGCGACGAGTTCGCCATGGGTTCTGATAACCAAAGCTCATATTTTGGTGCAGCCCACAACCCCTGGAATACGGCCAATACCCCTGGAGGCTCCTCAGGCGGCTCAGCCGCCGCCGTAGCGGCAGGCCTGGTACTTGCAGCTACAGGTACTGACACGGGGGGCTCCATTCGCCAGCCATCAGCACTGTGTGGCGTTAGCGGCATCAAGCCCACCTATGGCACAGTCTCGCGTTTTGGCATGATCGCCTATGGCTCCAGCCTGGATCAGGCAGGCCCCATCGCCCGAAGCGCCAAAGACCTGCTCGAAGTGCTAAGCACAATCAGTGGCTTTGACGAACGCGACCCTACCAGCCTGGATTACTGCCAGGGTCAGAAGAACACAGGCGATCGCGTGCGCAACGACTTTAAGCAGTGGCAGCAGCGCCTGGCTCAAAACCCTGCTCAGCCTTTAGCTGGCCTGCGCATCGGTGTACCTAAAGAATACTTTGAAGGCGAGCTCGCTAATGCGATTGCGGCCAGCGTTGAAACAGCCATTGCCCATTTCGAAAAACTGGGTGCAACACGTGTAGACGTTTCGCTGCCACTTACGCGCGAAGCCATTCCTGCCTATTACGTCATCAGTCCTGCTGAAGCGTCCAGCAATCTTTCCCGCTTCGACGGCGTACGCTTCGGCCATCGCGCAGAGCAGTACAGCAACCTCGAAGAAATGATCAGCCGATCACGCACTGAAGCCTTTGGTGATGAAGTCATACGTCGTATTCTGGTGGGTACCTATGTATTGTCAGAAGGCTACTACGATGCTTATTACCTGCAAGCCCAGCGTGTGCGCCGAATGATTGTCGACGACTTCCAAAAGGCATTTGCATCGTGCGACCTGATGATGGGGCCGGTTACACCTACCCTGGCCCGGCCTCTGGGCAAGCACTCTGATGACCCTACTACTGACTGGCTGGCCGACATCTACACCCTTGGCGTCAGTCTTGCCGGGCTTCCCGCCATGTCTATACCCTGCGGCTTCAGTAACGATGCCCAGCCTTTGCCTATAGGCCTGCAACTGATTGGTAACTACTTCAATGAAGGGCAACTGCTTGCCTTGGCTGACCGTTACCAAGAAGACACTGACTGGCATCAACGTAAACCGGAAACAAAATAATGGAATGGGAAATTGTTATTGGGTTAGAGACACACACCCAACTCTCGACCGACTCTAAAATATTCTCTGACAGCAGCACCCGCTTTGGTGCCGCACCAAACACGCAAGCCAGTGCTGTCGATATGGCGCTGCCAGGCACCTTGCCGGTGTTTAATGCGGGCGCCGTCGACAAGGCCATCAGTTTTGGCCTGGCGGTCGACGGCCATGTCGCGCCCCGATCAGTGTTTGCCCGTAAAAACTACTTCTACCCTGATCTGCCTAAAAACTACCAGATCAGCCAATTCGAGCATCCGGTTGTAGAAGGTGGAAAAATCAGTTTTTTTGTCGGCGAAGAAGAACGCACAATTAATTTAACGCGAGCTCACCTGGAAGAAGATGCCGGCAAATCACTGCACGAAAACTTCACAGGTCCGCATGGTGAGTCCTCAACCGGAATTGACTTGAACCGCGCCGGCACACCATTGCTCGAAATCGTTTCAGAACCAGAAATGCGTTCAGCGGCAGAGGCCGTGGGCTATGCTCGTGCCATGCACAGTCTGGTCGTCTGGCTGGGCATTTGTGATGGCAACATGCAAGAGGGGTCATTTCGCGTTGACGCCAACGTATCTGTACGTCCCAAGGGGCAAGCTGAACTGGGCACCCGCTGCGAACTCAAGAATATCAACTCTTTCCGCTTTCTTGAGCGCGCCATCAACTATGAGGCCCGACGTCAGATTGAAGTGCTCGAAGATGGTGGCAAAATTATCCAGCAAACACGCCTCTACGACGCCGAGCTGGATGAAACGCGCAGCATGCGTACCAAAGGCGATGCCAACGACTACCGCTACTTCCCCGACCCAGACCTGCCACCGTTGCTGATCTCTGCTGAAAGAATTGAAACGGTGCGTAGCCAGATGCCCGAGCTGCCCGCAGCCAAACGCCAGCGCTACCAGGATGACTTCGGCCTGAGCGCCTATGATGCCGCTCAGTTAACACTTAGCCGCAGCACAGCAGAGTTCTTTGAACAAACCAATGCGGCCTTGAGCAATGCGCAGGCCAAGCTTAGCGCCAACTGGATACTGGGTGAGCTCGCAGCCACCCTTAACCGTGAAGAGCGCGAACTGGCCGACGCCAAAATCACGCCTGAACAATTGGCAAAACTCATTGCGCGTATTGCTGATGGCACCATCTCAAACAAGATCGCGCGTGATGTTTTCCAGGCTATGTGGGAAGGTCAGGAAAACGGTAATGCCGATGCCATCATTGAAAGCAAAGGCTTGAAGCAAATCAACGATGTAGGCGCCATTTCAGCCATGGTCGACGAGGTTATTGCTGCCAACCCCGCAACCGTAGAAGAGTATCGTGGCGGCCGGGACAAGGCATTCAACTCGTTGGTGGGGCAAGTCATGAAAGCCGCTCGCGGCAAGGCCAACCCGCAGCAGGTTACCGACCTGCTTAAAGAAAAGCTTGGATAAAGACCTTAGCTCTTGTCACAAACCGCAGCCCCTGGTGCTGCGGTTTTTTTTCACAAGCACAGCCATATAGTCTCTTTGGCAACCCAACTCATAAGCTCAAATCAGGGTCATCATTAGTTTTTCTTATGATGTGGCTAAATTGATACCTTATTATTGTTACGATGATAGTCTTGCTAATAGTTGGAGAGACATATGAAAGCGAACAAGGCTCTAGATATCCGGGCCTTACGAATTTTTGTCACCGTGGCTGCAACCGGAAGCCTGACCCAAGCGGCCAACGAGCTCGGATTAACACAATCAGCGGTGTCGCAGGTCATTGCTCAGATTGAAACGATAATCGGCGTACCTATGCTTGACCGCAGTAAACGGCCCTTAAAGCTGACCGCAGCGGGTATTTCATTAAATCGTGGCGCACGGCATCTGGTCTTGGAAATGGATAAGCTCATTGCCCAAACTCGTGAAGCCGCTCAGCTAAGCCGGGGTGAAGTTCGTCTCGGAATGATTGATTCATTCTCGGCTACGGTAGGGCCCCATGTTTTAAATACGACTCTGCAAAATGCAAGTCGCATTCTTGCATGGTCGGGGCTGGCGACTGTACATGCCAATGGTTTATTAAACCGCCAGCTGGATCTGATTATTTCTTCTGATCCCTGTGAAGAGGCAGACGGTTTGGTACGAACTCCGCTCTACCGAGAACCATTTTTATTAGTCGTTCCCAAAGGTATGGAGTCGAAGTTCAAAGACAAGGATTTGCCGGACTGTGCGCAGCTTGCACCGTTCATTCGCTTTAGCGAGCGGTCTCATTACGGGGCGGTGGTGGAGCGTCATTTGCGGCGTCGCAATGTCGCTATCCCCCACTACCTTGAAATAGATACTGCTGATGTTGTACTGGCTATGGTTGCATCCCGTCTTGGATGGGCCATCGCTTCGCCATTGTGTGTCCTGCAAGGAATTGGCTACTGGGAGAAACTTTCGGTTCTCCCTCTGCCTGGCCCGGGCTTTTCACGCACCATCTATCTGATCTCACGCAGCGGGGAAAACGAAGACGTCAGAGCAGATATTTACAAAAGCTGTCAAAAAGCACTTGATGAACATGTACTTCCGGTATTGAAGAAAAAAATACCCTGGCTTGAATAAAACTGTAAACGTTCACCATTAAAACAAGGAGACAAGATGTCTACACTCAATCGACGAAACTTTGTCAAAAGCATGACCATAGGGGCCGGCCTCCTGGCAGCCCTTCCCTTAAGCAGCCGTCTGGCCCTTGCCCAGCAAAATCAAACCGTCAATTACGGTGGTTCTCAGTGGCTGGGCCACTACCCTGCTTATGTTGGCATGCAAAATGGCACTTTCGAAACCAACAAGATCAAATTGGGATGGGAGTCTTTTGGCACCTCATCCGGGCGTATGAGTGCGCTCATGGCAGGCAATATTGATATCGCCGGAACAGGTGTGGTTTCCGCCATCGCCTTAATGGCTCGCAACGTTGAGCGATTCTATCTGATTGGCGTGCCTGAAAACTTCGGGCGGGTTGAAGGTTTATTTACCCAGGAAGATGTCAACTCCGTCAACGACCTGCGCGGTAAAACCATAGGCACTACCTTTGCCTCAAGCAGCCATATGCTAGTGCTGGATCTGCTGGCGCAAAACAACCTGAAAGTCGATACCGACGTCAATGTCGTTAATGTGCCTGCCCCGGAGCTGCCAGCCGCCCTGCAGTCCAAGCAAATTGATGCATGCGCTACCTGGACACCTTACTTCAACCAGATCTCAAATATGCCGGGCATTAAGCTTTTGGCTGATGACACCGAGTTCAGTCTGTACAAAGAGTTTGGCGTGACGCCCGGTCCCGACGTGCTGGTTGTTAGCAAGTCTTTTGCCGACAAAAACCCAGACCTTGTCAAAGCATTCGCTGTCGCCTACTTTGAAACATGCGCCCTGCTGGGTTCCGAGCCTGAAAAGGCTGTCGACATACTGACCGAGCTAACTCAGCTAAGTGCCGACGAGCAGCTACAGACCATCAAAGACGCCGACTGGTACGACCTGGCTACCCAGAAATCCATGCTGGAAAAAGATTCGAAATTTATCGAAGGCTTACAAAAGCTGGCCGATATGCTTGTGGAATTCGGGCAGATCGATAAATCGCCTGAGGTCGCTCGTTGGGTCAAAGCCGACTTCGTCTAGGCCTCGCCCTCGGGGACACGTATTTAATTGTGCTCTACAGACGGCTCATGCCAGCATGACCGTCTGCATTGCCAATCTCTTGAGCCATACTATGTCTAGTAATACACCAAAGCAGCGATCTCTTCTGTTGATCAGCACGCTATCCGTAATTGTTTTTGTCGCTATATGGGAAACAGCCTGCCGCACCGGACTTGTTGACCCTATCTTCTTGCCTGCGCCATCGGAAGTGCTTGCCCGCGCCTATACCACCTTGAATAACGGCACGCTTATCGCCAACGTGCTGGCTTCAACACGCCGCGTGATGATCGGTTTCTTCATGGCTGTCGCGGTCTCAATTCCGCTTGGTCTGGTTCTGGGCACATCTAGACGCGCCTGCGCCATCTTTGATCCGCTTATTTCGCTGCTGCGACCACTCCCCTCCATGAGCTGGATCCCCTTGTCCTTGCTGTGGTTCGGCATCACGGAAACACAAAAATATAGCATTGTGTTCATGGGTACCATCGCGCCTGCCCTGCTCTATGTAATCGAAGCCACGCGCAACGTTGACAAGGTCTTGATTCTGGCCGCCCGCAACATGGGCGCATCCCGAATTCAAGTTATGCGTGAAGTTATTTTACCGGCCAGCCTGGCACAAATCATCAGCGGCTTCAAAATTATTCTGGGCCTGGCCTGGACCTGCGTCATTTCCGCCGAACTGATTGCCGCAAAGGAAGGCCTGGGCTTCATGATCATGAACGGCAAAGAGTTTTTCCAGACCGACACCGTGGTGCTCGGAATGGTAATGATCAGTGTCACCGTGCTCATCATTGACGTCATCTTGCGTCGTATCGAAAACAAAGTATTGGCGTGGCAACGTTAAGTGGAGACTAAGCATGATTTCAATTAAAGGGCTAAGCAAAAAATTCGGTGACTTAACAGTTCTGCATGACATCGATCTCGAAATCGACAAAGGCGAATTCGTTGTGTTGTTAGGCGCCTCGGGTTGTGGAAAATCCACTTTGCTCAACCTCATTGCAGGCTTTGAGCAAGCCACTGAAGGTGAGGTCGCCGTCAATGGAAAGCCTGTCACCGATGTAGACCCCCAAAGCGGCATGGTCTTTCAACAATACGCATTATTTCCATGGCTGAGTGTCATCGACAACGTGGCCTTTGGTTTAAAGCTTCGGGGCATGAACAAAAAGGAACGCCACGAGCAGGCAAAGAAATATGTCGACATGGTGGGGCTCACATCATTTGCCGATGCCTACCCCAAGGCATTGTCCGGGGGCATGCGTCAGCGCGTAGCCATTGCACGAGTCTTGGCTAACGATACCGATGTCATTCTGCTGGACGAGCCTTTTGCTGCCCTGGACGCCATGACGCGTCAGGTTTTACAAGAACAACTGGTGGAAATTTACGAGAAAAGCGGTAAAACCATTGTGTTTATCACGCACTCTATTGACGAAGCGCTGCTGCTAGCCACCCGGATCATTATTCTGGGTGCCAAGCCGGGGCGAATCGTCACCGATATACGCAACGACCTTCCGCACCCGCGCAACGCCAGCGTGCAGCTATCAAGCCATTACACCAAACTCAAAGCCGATATCTGGGACGTAGTCCAGGAAGAAGTGATGAAGAGCCTGGAAAGTAAAAGCTAATCTTTCAGCATCCTCAAGGAGCATCATCGTGTCAATCGCTGACACCTACCCCCATTACACCAACAAGTCGGGCTGGAACGCACTCCTGCCAACGCGTCAGCCCGCCAAAGCCGTAAAGCTTGCAGCCGAGTATGACTTCATCGTAATCGGAGCTGGCTTTACTGGTTTAGCTGCGGCCCGACGTATTGCCGAGCTGAATCCTGAGAAACAGGTTTTGCTGCTTGAGGCCACCACCCTGGGTGAGGGTTCATCAGCCCGCAATTCAGGGTTTTTAATTAGTCTGCCGCACAACACCAAAATTGGCGGCCACCATAGTCCGCGCGAAACCGCCCTTAAACAAATCCGGGTATACAATTCGGGGCTTTCATGGCTGCACGATATCGTGATAAGAAACGGTATTGACTGCGGCTGGGCTGCAGTAGGCAAGTACCATGGGGCAGCCACCGAAAAAGGCAAAGAAAGCCTGCAGAGCATGCTGGCTCAGTATCAAGACTGGGGCATAAGCTGCCGCGCCCTGACCCAGGAAGAACTGGTACACAACATTGGTACTCGTTACTACCACTATGCCCTGCAGACGCAAAATAATGTCTTTGTGCAGCCAGCTGCCCTGGTGCGAGGGCTGGCTGACACACTGCCCGAAAATGTCGTGCTGGCCGAGAACTCACCCGTGCAGGAAGTGGAAGAGCAAGGCGGACACTTTAGCCTCCATGTCAACAATGCACACATCCGTACCTCTAAGCTCTTGCTGACCAATAACGGTTTTGCCAAGAAATTAGGCTATCTGAAAGACCGGCTTATTACCATTTATACATACGCTGGCTTCACAGCGCAGTTAACAGAGACAGAACAGCAATGGTTCGGCCATGATGAGCAATGGGGTCTGATTCCGGCCAATCGCTTAGGCTCCACCTTAAGAAAAACCAAAGAAGGCCGCTTTATGGTGCGCAGCGCGTATTCGTACGAACATCCGCAAGCTGACGCCTCTGTCAAAGCCATGCTGCTCGATTGCTATCGTCGCCGCTACCCTTCTGTAGCTAAACATGAGCTGGAATACGTCTGGGGAGGTGCCACCGCCCTGACGCGTAACGGTGCAAGTTATTTTGGTGAGCTAAAACCCAATTTATACACCTCTGTGGGCTGCAATGGGGCTGGAGTGCTGAAAGGGTCAATCTATGGCAAGTTGCTTGCCGAGCTGGTGATGGGACAGACATCGCCCGAGCTCGAAGATGTCCTGACCCTTGATAAACCCACATGGCTACCCCCTGAGCCTCTTCGCGGCATTGCCGTGCTTGGAGCCATTGAGTTGCAAAAGCGTCGTGCTGGCGCCGAACGTTAGTTCTTTCGGGATTAGCTTGAGCCGCTGCAAATGATAAAAACACCTCTGTGGATAAGTTTCTGGAAACTTATCCACAGGGCGTGATTTACACACCATAGCGAGCGCGATATGCCGAGACAGTACGCTGATGCTCCGCAAACGTCGCATTATCTTCCAAAAAAGCCATAATATCGCCAAGCGTAGCGATGCTGACCACAGGTATGCCATAACGCTGCTCGACTTCCTGCACAGCCGAATGCCCCGACAGGGCATCATCCGCGCCAGCCCGCTCCATGCGATCCAGGGCAATAAGAACCGCAGCTGGTTCGGCGCCAGCCGCACGGATGATCTCAACTGACTCGCCTACAGATGTACCAGCAGTAATTACGTCGTCAATAATCACCACCTTGCCTTCCAGTGGCGCACCCACGAGCGTTCCGCCCTCTCCATGTGCTTTGGCTTCTTTACGATTGAAGGCGAATGGAACATCGCGTCCGTGAAGTCCCGGATGATTGACCAATGCGCAAGCGGTGGCCGTCGATAACGGGATACCTTTATAGGCAGGCCCAAACAACATGTCGAAGTCAAGACCGGAATCAACGAGAGCCTGTGCATAGAATTGAGCCAGCTTACCCACAGACGCCCCACTGTTGAACAATCCCGCATTAAAAAAATACGGGCTTAAGCGTCCGGACTTTACCTTGAACTCTCCAAAGCGCAACACGCCTTGATCTAAAGCGAACCGAACAAATTCGCTACGCTGAGAAGATGTATGCCCCATGATTACCTTAAACACCAGAAGAAAGAAAAGCTTTATTATTTCATAGTAAAGAGCCCCATGCCCAAGCATCTTCTGTCCATGGAAAGCAAATGCGAAGACTCACCTGAAAACAACTAATTGTTCTTTTATCGTTATGATGGCCTTGGGGGCTTTATTATCAGGCGCTACGATACCAGTACGCGTTGCCTGGAAAAATCTGAGTAAGGCGTAATTATCACGACCGTTGCCCGTCTTTATCGCTGCTATTTTACTGTTAAGGAACAATTATGAATCCCACAGCTTGCGCAATTTGGTCGCCCCGCTTATTAAGTGTGCTTAGAATTGTTAGTGGCTATCTGCTTTTTTTACACGGCACCGCTAAAATTCTAAAAACACCTGTTGTCGAAATGTTTGCCAACGTTCAGATTGGCTCACTATCCGGCATTGCCGGCCTTATCGAACTTGTGTTTGGAGCCTTGCTGATTTTAGGTCTATTCACCCGCCCCGCTGCTTTTATTGCTTCGGGTCTGTGCGCATTCGCCTATTTTATTGGCCATGCCAGCGCAGCCACCTTTTTGCTGCCGGTGCTTAACGGGGGCGATGCAGCTATTTTATTTTGCTTCAGTTTTTTATACATCAGCGCAGCCGGCGGAGGCCCCTGGAGTATAGATGCCCTGCGCCGTGGCTCTGCTGAAAAAAGTAATTAGTATTTGTTTTGTATGTACACTCAAACTATAGAAGTCCTGGCCTCAAAATACAGTGGCCAGGCTTTCTTGCGCAAGGGCGAAGGTCATTACGTAGTTGCTTCCTCAGGGCTGGCGCTGCAACAATAAGGTGAATAGAGTAAAGTGCTCTGCGTAATGACGGAGAAATCACCTTGTTAAAAGTAACCAGCTTAAATGTTAATGGAATTCGTGCGGCCTTTCGCAAAGGCCTCCAGCCCTGGCTTAGCAGCTATGGTCCACACATAGTGGCGATGCAAGAAGTTCGTATTCAAGACAGCGACCTGACCGATGCCATGCGCCATCCGGAAGGCTACACCGGGCACTTCAACCTGGCAGAGCGCAAAGGCTATAGCGGCGTCGGTTTTTATTTATCAAACGATGCGCACACTGTAAACCCAGGTATGGGCTGCAGCGAATTTGATCCTGAAGGCCGTATTATTCGCGCTGACTACGACCAGCTAAGCATCGTCAGTGCCTACTTGCCTTCTGGCTCCAGTGGCGATCCGCGCCAAGACGCCAAATATCGCTTTCTTGCGCATTATGAGCAATGGATGGACGCGTTAATGCAAGAGCATCGCGACACCGGGCGTGAGTTTATCATCTGCGGTGACTGGAATATCGCGCACCAGGAAATCGATTTAAAAAACTGGAAAGGCAATTTGAAAAACTCAGGCTTTCTGCCCGAAGAACGTGCCTGGATGACCAAAGTATTAAATGAGATGGGATGGGTGGATGTCTATCGCAGCTTGCACCCGGATACCACTGCCGAATGCTACACATGGTGGAGCAACCGCGGGCAAGCTTGGGCGAACAATGTGGGGTGGCGCATTGACTATCAAATTGCCACGCCAGGAATCGCGGCTACAGCAAGGTCGGCCCATGTTTATAAAGACGAACGTTTTAGCGATCATGCCCCGTTAACCGTTGATTACGAATGGACGCTAACATCCCCAACCGCAGCAGTTTCACCCGCTAGCGCTTAAAGCTCTTTACAAAGCGTAGGTTTTTAACGTTCAGCGAATTAGCGAAAAGGGCATAAAGCAAACTAATCGCTTTATGCCCTTTCTTATTTCTATCTTAACGGTGATATTTCTGCACTTATCCCAGGAAGTTAAGAAATGCGGTAATTACCACAGCATTAAAGAAATCGATAAACAATGAGCCTACCAGGGGTATGACAAAAAAGCTTTGGTGGAATAACCATTCTGGGCAGTGAAAGACTGCATATTCGCCATGGCGTTAGGCGTAGCACCCATACCAAAACCACAGTGCCCTGTTGCAATTACCACGGCATCGTAATCAGAACCCATCACTTTAAACGTGACATAACTGGCAAACAGGAACATCAGAACGGTTTGGGCAATAAGAATAACAAGCAAGGGGCCGGCCACCTCGGCTAATTCCCAAAGTTTCATGGCCATCAATGCCATGACCAAAAAGAAAGCCAGCGATACATTCCCCATGACAGAAAACTCTTTCTCAGGCAAACGAAAACCGCGCCAGTCGATCGTGTTTCTAATTACCGCGGCAACTATCATTGCTCCGAGATACGCCGGAAAAGTTATGCCATAATCGGCCAGCACATCAATAATAACGGTGCCGAAACCAATTGCGACAGCCAGCAGCACAACAGCATACATCGTCATGTCAAAGCTACCATCTTCTTGTATGGCCTGCTGTGCCGAGTCGGCAGACAGTGGCTGATGTGGCTCGTCAGTCGTGTATTGGGCAGGACTTTCAACTGGACTGGCTACGGTAGGGGCAGGTCTGCCTATTTTGTAGCGCTGCATCAAACGCCGGCCCACAGGCCCCCGATCAGGCAACCTACCACCAACCCCCAGGTAGAAGCAGCAATAGCAGCTGGCAAGGCGCCTACAGCGCCCCGTTGCTCAAGTAACGGACCAAAGGCAGCCGAGGTGCCGTGTCCCCCGTCATTGATATGGAACCGGCTGCCAAACCGATCAATGGATTGGCACCCAGCAGGGTAGCCAGGCTGACCCCCATCAGGTTCTGCAAAATGACCAGAGTAACGGCTGCGGTCAAGAATATGCCTACCGCCACCCCGCCCTTCTTCAGCAGCTCGAAACTGGCAGAAAAACCGATAGTGGTGAAAAACACCAGCAATAAAAAGTTGCGGATATCGTCGGACATCACAAAACCGAACCCACCGGTCTGGTGGCCGATTAACGCAATAATTGAAAATAGCAGGCCGCCGATAATAGGACCGGGAATAAAATAGCGCGATAAGATGTCAACCCGTTTTTTAATAAATTCACCGAGCACTAAAAAAACGGCTGCTACCCCAACTGTTTGAGCAATATCGAGTTCGATAATGGTCACGACTAATCCTTTTTTGAAAGAGCTATCAACAGGATAGCTCGACAATAATCTACTCTAAAAAAACATGACGGCGTCAGTGGTCGTCAACTGTCAAGCAATGCGGTTTCTCATAAGTCGAATCAAGAAACGGTATTAGCGCAAATACCTTTATTTGCTTCTGATCGACTTTTGGACAAAATCGGCAACCTTACACCTCCTGCTTCTTAACTGCTGTCTTAACCCTATGGAATCACTGCTATTTACAGCTTTAACTGTAAGTGAACCGCAATAAATTCAGCAACGGAATCGGGTGAATTCAGATCCAGCTGGGGCAAAGGGCAATCAATAACCTCATCGTCGGTAACAATGGCAATCACGCCTTGGTTTTCTTTATAGACGGGGTCTATTCCTCTGGAGGGGCGATGCACCTCGATGCGTGGAACATCTGCCTGGCGGTAGCCTTCGACCAAAACAAGATCAACGGGCGACAGCCTGCCCACCAGTTCAAATAAAGAGGGCTCAGGCTGCTCGTGCAATGAGTGAAATACAGCGTATTGATAGGGCGACGCCACAATGACCTCTCGCGCACCCGCCGCTCTGAAGCGAGCGCTATCTTTGTGTGGAGGCTCAAAGCTAAGCTGATGATGACTGTGCTTTATCACAGCTGTTTGTAATTTCCGTTGCGCAAACCATGGCAACATTGCTTCGATTAACGTGGTCTTACCGCTGCCCGACTTACCAATCACCCCAAAAACCTGCTGCATTGCATACCTCGTAAGCGAAGAATCGAATAAACACTGAATGCATAATAGCTATGCCTTGCCACCCCTCGACCTGGCCTCACAAGCCTGCAGCAAAGAAGAGTTGGCCGGACGTCCGCAACTTGGGACGTCCGATCAACCTACGATGATTAACTTAACGATCGCGCTTAAGAGAGAACTGACAGAACTCGATTAATGTCTGTTTAAATGGCGACTCAGGAAATACGCTGACAGCCTCTAAGGCAATCTGAATCTCGGCATCAGCCGCATCACGCGTATAAGTTAGCGCATCGGTGTTGTAAATAGCCTGAGCTACCGCCGTAAAATCGGCGTCACCGGTTTCAATAGCTGTTTTGATCAGTTGCTGCTCGGCGGGTGTGCCCACTTCCATTACCCGTATCAACGGCAGTGTTGGCTTACCTTCGCGCAGATCGTCGCCCACATTTTTGCCCAGCGCTTCAGCGTCGCCACTGTAATCCAGTACATCGTCAATCAGCTGAAAAGCCGTACCCAGATGACGGCCGTATGCTGCTGCGGCCTGCTCCAGCTCGGTAGACGCCTCGGCCAAAATAGCCCCTACCTGAGCCGCAGCTTCGAAAAGCTTAGCGGTTTTATAGCGAACCACCTGCAGATAACGCTCGCGAGACACGTCAGGGTCGTGCACATTCAGCAATTGCAAGACTTCGCCCTCGGCGATGATGGTAGTCGCGCCTGACAGCACTGTCATTGCGCGCATAGAATTGCATTCCACCATCATCTCGAAGGAACGTGAGTACAAATAGTCGCCCACCAATATGCTGGCTGCATTTCCAAAGACGGCATTGGCCGTGCTGCGGCCACGGCGCAGGTCGGACTCGTCAACCACATCGTCATGCAGTAACGTTGATGTGTGAATGAATTCGACTACCGCAGCCATAACATGGTGATTGGTACCTTCATAACCTAAGGCTTTAGCCACAGCCAACACCATAGCGGGGCGCATACGCTTACCGCCAGCCCCCACAATGTATTCTCCAATAGTGCGAATTAAGACAACTTCAGAGTTAAGGCGTCCCCTTATAACGGCATCAAGCTCGCGCATATCATCGGCTATGGGGTTCATCAGATCTGGGAGATTCAAAACAATTTCCGGACTAAAAGGTTATGGGTAACTAGCGCACCCAGCACAAGAAGGTAATTATACGTTTTTGTACGCTATTAGCCGAACTGTACAGGCAAGCGTTGTGTACATATATCATCAGCAGTCACGTCAAATTAGCGATAATAGACTTTTTAGAGTAATTAGTGGAGAAAGCCGTTGACCTCGCCCGACCTCAGCACCTTAATTGAACGCGCCGAACGCGTCTTAATTCAGCTTGAAGCTTGGCTTCCGCCTGCACCACCCAAGACTGACTGGGATGCACAAGCCTTTAGATGGCGACGCCGTGGCTCTCAAGGCTGGCTTGATGCTGTAAAACACATTGCAACTATCCACCCTGATGATCTTAAACACATCGAGCAACAAAAAGAAACCATCGAGCGCAATACGCTACAGTTTTTAGCCGGCAAGCCTGCAAACAATGTGCTCATGACAGGAGCACGCGGCACCGGAAAAAGCTCACTGGTCAAAGCCATGCTTGCCAGTCTAAGCGACCGGGGGCTGCGCCTAATTGAAGTCGACAAAGACGACATGGGCGATCTAGGCGACATCATTGAACTCATTAGCGGCAGACCTGAGCGCTTTATTGTTTTCTGCGATGACTTGTCATTCGAAGACGGGGAGCCCGGATACAAAGCGCTTAAGTCAGTGCTTGATGGCTCGGTGGCTTCACCTGGCGACAATGTGCTGATCTACGCTACTTCTAATCGCCGCCATCTGATGCCTGAATATCATAGCGAGAACCTGGCGGCAAGGCCCCATAGCGATGGCGAAATTCATCCTGGCGAGGCAGTTGAAGAAAAAGTGTCCCTATCAGAGCGCTTTGGCTTATGGCTGTCGTTCTACCCCTTCAGCCAGGACAAGTATCTGGATATCGTCTACCACTGGCTGCGTCAGGCGGGCTGCGATGACGAGCACATAAAAAACTCACGCACCGAAGCCTTACAATGGGCTCTGCACCGCGGCTCCCGCTCTGGCCGGGTAGCACGCCAATTTGCTAGAGACTGGGCGGCCAGATATGACTGAAAAACCCACCATTCACGTGGCCGTCGGCATGATTCTGCGGCCCGACGGCCAGTTGCTGCTGGGCAATCGGCCCGACGATAAACCCTGGGCAGGATGGTGGGAGCTGCCTGGCGGGAAAATAGAAGCCGGAGAAACCGTGCTAGAGGCGCTGACTCGTGAGCTGAATGAAGAGCTGGGCATTACTATCACTCAGGCAGCTCCGTGGGTCGACTACCTGCACGAGTATCCAAAAAACTTTGTGCGCCTTTCATTTTGCAAAGTTACGCGATGGCAAGGTGAAGAAAGTGGCCGTGAAGGTCAGAAGCTCGCCTGGATAAACCCCCATGCTCCTATTTCGGTGGGCCCAGTACTACCCGCAACAGAGCCGCCCCTGCGTTGGCTGCAGCTGCCTTCACGTTATTTAATCAGCCAAATCGGAGATTCTGCCAATCTGACACCCTGGTTAACCCGCCTGGATGCTGCACTACGCTCAGGTATAGCTTTGGTACAGTTTCGTGAACCGGCCTGGGAAGCGGCTGCGAGCAACGATCACGAAAAACAGGCGCTGAAAGCAGCCCTGCAGCAAACTGTTGCGCTGTGTCATAAACACAAGGCGAAATGTCTGATCAACAGTGTGCATTCGTCAAGCTGGTGGCCTCTTGCTGACGGCGTGCACTTGCGTGCGGCCGA
The DNA here is from genome assembly GCF_022230885.1 of Paenalcaligenes niemegkensis. Taxonomy (GTDB): domain Bacteria; phylum Pseudomonadota; class Gammaproteobacteria; order Burkholderiales; family Burkholderiaceae_B; genus Paenalcaligenes; species Paenalcaligenes niemegkensis. Next base: position 251,623 of record NZ_JAKGCT010000001.1, read on the forward strand.
TGCGAAACACCTGGCCTCCCAAGTACATGCACCTTTGCTTGCCGATACGCCGCATGCGGACCCGATCGTCGGCGTCAGCAAGACTGCCCTGGTTGCTGTTTCAGCTCATGATCAAAGCGATATTGATGCAGCGATTGCCTTGAATGCCAGCTTTGTCGTGATCGGACATGTACTCCCTACCCCGTCACATCCCGAACAGCCTCCCTTGGGCTGGGAGCGATTTACCGAGCTGGCTCAAGCAGCCGGCCGCCCGGCCTATGCTATTGGCGGTCAGTCAGACCGAACCCTGAGGCGGGCGCAGCAAGCGTCTGCCCACGGCATTGCCGGTATCCGTCAATTGGTGCCGAGCTCATGAGCGGACAAGTGACTATCTCCGAACACGAAGGCGTGCGCTATCTGCATTTAGGTTCTCCCTGGGTGCAAGGCGCGATGCGCATCAGCGCTCCACAACACCTTGAGCTCGAGTACGTTCAGCAAATGATGATGTGGAGCTTATTCAACCCCGCCCCCAAACATATAGTTCAGCTAGGCTTGGGCGCTGGCTCTTTAACTCGTTTTTGCTACGATAACTTCCCTGAAAGCCGGGTTACGACCGTCGAGCTCAACCCGGCGGTCGTACGTGCCTGCCACGTCTTATTTCATTTACCGCCCAACAATGAGCGGCTCAATGTAACCATAGAGTGCGCAGAGCACTATCTTGCTCATGTTCAGCCAGAAAGCATTGAGGTGCTGCAGGTCGATTTATACAACGCGGAATCGCATGCTCCGGCTCTGCAAAGCGCCGGGTTCTACGAAGCATGCGCTCGCAGTCTTGGCAAGAATGGTGTCTTGACGGTTAACCTTCTAGGCAACGAGCTGGTACACGCTACCAACTTGCATCATTTGCAGTCTTGCTTTGCCGCCGTGGCGTGGCTGCCCGAATCGCACGATGGCAATATCGTTGCGATCGCCTTCAAAGCCGCCCCGCAAGTAGACTTCGATGATCTCTACGACAAAGCCCTGGAGATCGCTAAAAACTACGGCCTGCCCGCAAGAAACTGGGTAGACGGGCTATATGCGTGGATGGAACAAGAGTAAGTGCCAATACCTGCTACTGTTAATCGTCACTTGGCATTAAACGGTCCGAAGCGGGTCGTTCGGGCGCGTTCTCGGGCGCCAGTCCGGTCGAGGCATCCCATCCGCCCCCAGGCCGGTAATTAAGCTTACCGCAGCAATGTACTGTTCGGACAATAAAGAAATAGCCGACCGTTCAGCGTTCAATGTAGTCGTGGCAACCTGAGCCAAACTTAAAAAATCAACCAGGCCTGCTTCGTATTGATTACGCATCAGCTGCAGTGACTCCCTCGCTGCAGCCAAGGCACGGTCTTGAGTCACTGTCTCTGCCGCAATGCCGTACCACTGGGCCAGGCTGTCTTCAACCTCGCGCAAGGCGACCAGGACAGCCTGTTTATATCCGTTGGCCTGCAAGTCATAACTTGCTATAGCCTCGTTAACCTGTGCTGTGCGCGCGCCACCGTCAAAAATGCGTAAAGCCAAGGAAGGGCCTAAGCTCCAGAAACGAGCCGGTGCGCTTAACCACTGTGCCCATTCGCCTGCCCTGTAGCCGCCCTGTGCACTTAAATTCAAATTTGGAAACCAGGCCGCCCTGGCTACGCCGATTTGAGCGTTGGCAGCCATAGCCCTGCGCTCAGCGCTGGCAACATCGGGACGCCGCTCTAGTAGCTGGGCCGGCAATGTCGATGGAACTTTGGGCAAGGTAGGCCAACCATCCAGAGCCAAAGCCTGAAGCTCAGCCGGTGGCAGACCCACCAACACAGCCAGGGCGTTATGCAACTGGGCCTGCTGGCGATTCAGAGCCAAGCGCTGGGTACGGGTGTTCTCAAGCTGCGCGCGCGCGGCCGCCACATCACTTTGCGCCGCCATCCCTACCGCCAGGCGATTCTCGGTGATAGCAAGAACTTGTTCGTAAGTTCGAATGGTTTCGTCCAGCAACTGCTGGGAAGCATAGCCATTTTTAGCCTGAAAATAGGTTTTGGCAAGGGTGGATTCCAGACTCAAGCGTGTTGCTGCAAAGTCGGCCTGACTGGCTTCTACGTTAGCCTCGGCAGCTTCGTTGCTGCGTCGAACCCGGCCCCACACATCGGGCTCCCACCCTGCACTTAATCCGAGGTTGTAGGTAGTTGCCGGCGACGTTGTGCCTGAACCGCCGCGAGTTGCCCCTGCATCAGCGTCTAAAGTAGGGAAAAAGCAGCTCGCGCCCCACCCAGGGCGGCAGTAGCCTGACGATATCGGGCCTCTGCCTGAGCCAGGTCGGCGTTATGGGCATGTAAATCAGCGATTAGTCGGCCTAGCAGCGCATCGTCAAACAATAGCCACCATTGGCCTGCCCCAATTGAGTCAACCGGATTAGCCTGAAACCACCCGTCATTGCTGATCAGCTCTTCGTCCGCATTCAGGTAGTGGTCTCCTACGTTGAATACAGGACGTTGATAATCAGGGCCTACTGCGCACCCTGCCAATACACCGCTCAGCAAGGTTACCGTTAACGAACGGCGCCAGTTGTCAGGCAACGCATGCCCCCAGGCCACTGCACAGGACGCTAAACAATTAAGACTCATGCTTTAAGCGGCTCGCCGAGCGTGAAGCAAGATAACGCTGGCGAAAACCATCCAGATAAAGGTAAACCACAGGGGTGGTATAGAGCGTCAGAACCTGGCTCACCACCAACCCACCAACAATCGTAAGCCCGAGCGGCTGGCGCATCTCTACGCCAGGCCCCGTTGCGAGCAGTAAAGGCAAGGCGCCCAGAATCGCCGAAATAGTCGTCATCATGATGGGCCTGAAGCGTACGACACAAGCCTGATAAATAGCGTCCGTAGGGGCAAGGCCGTCTCTACGCTCGGCAATAAGCGCGTAATCAACCATCATAATGGCGTTCTTCTTGACTATACCTATCAGTAAAAACACACCAATCATGGCAATGATGGAAAACTCTTCACCTACCGCCATCAAAGCGATCAAGGCGCCGATCCCTGCCGACGGCAGGGTCGATAAAATCGTAATGGGATGCACATAGCTTTCATAGAGCATTCCCAACACAATGTACATCGTCAGCAATGCGGCAAGAATCAGCCAGGGCTGCTGGGTTAGTGCATCTTGCATCAGTCTGGCAGAACCTTCAAAGCCCGCCTGTATCTGATGCGTAGGCAAGCTGATTCGAGCCAGCGACTCCTCGATAGCCGCTGTCGCCTGCTCAAGGGAAACGCCCTCAGCTAAAGAAAAAGACACGCTCTCGGCCACAAAGAGCCCCTGGTGACTCACACTCAAAGGAGCTGTTCCAGACACGAACTCGGTAAAGGCCGACAACGGAACCCGGTTACCGTCGCGACTGATAACCTCGACTTGCCGCAACGACTCTATATCTTGGGCGAAACGGTCTTCAACGCCCAGCACCACGTTGTATTGATTCAAACGTCCATACACCACCGAGACTTGTCTCTGGCTGAAGGAGCTATTCAAGGTTGAGGCCACGAGGGCCATGTCCACACCCAGGCGAGTTGCCTTATCACGGTCTATACGCAATTCGACACGGCTTCCCGGATCATCGGAGTCTGCGTCCACGTCGGTCAGCTCAGGCAGATCAGCCATTGCCCGACGCACCTTGGGCAGCCACTCCTTGAGCAGTTCAAGATCACTGCCCAGCAGACTGTACTGATAAGACCCGGCCCTGCCCAAGCCTCCGCCTACGAAAATATCTTGCTGCGGTGTTAAAAACAAACGCGCTCCAGGCTCCGACTGCAATTGCTCACGCAGTCGATTCACCACTTCGGTTGCTCCGACTTGGCGTTCGTCCAATGGTGCCAGCTCAACCAGAATCATTGACGAATTACTGCCGCCACGCCCGCCGGCAAATACCGCCACACTTTGCACCGCCGGGTCGGCCAGCAAGACATGGCGAAATTTATCAAGCTTGGGCTGCATGGCATGAAATGACGTACCCCGGTCCACACGAAAAAACCCCATGAGCTGGCCCGTATCTTGTTGTGGGAACAGCCCTTTAGGCACGATGGTATACAAATAGCCGTTCAGGCCTATGGTAATGAACAGGGACAACAAGGTGAGCCGTTTGTATTTAAGCGCGACCCTCAAGCTGCGCTTGTACGCCGTTGCCGAGTGGTGCCCTATCCAGCCCAAAAGGGCAAATATGCCACGTGGCGGCGTGGGCCTGGAGCTTCTCCTTCGTAACAGTTTTGACGCCATCATCGGCGTCAGCATAATAGAAATCAGCAATGAAAACATCACCGCCACTGACAGCGTCACGGCAAACTCTTTAAACAAGCGCCCTACCAGCCCGCCTACCAGCCACATCGGTATAAACACCGCCACCAGCGACAGGCTCATGGCGGTCACGGTGAAAGCCAACCTCACGTACCCCGCGAATGGCTGCACGATGCGGAGACAGGCCTTTCTCTATATGGCGCATCACGCTTTCCAGGACCACGATGGCATCATCCACGACGAAGCCTGTCGCAACAATCAACGCCATCAAAGAAATGGTGTTAAGCGTAAAGCCAAAGAAATACATCAGGGTGAAGGAACTAAGCAACGAGGCGGGTACCGCCACCGCAGGGATGAGTGCAGCGCGCCAGTCGCGCAAAAAAGCCAGTACCACCAACACTACCAGTGCCACAGCAATAAACAATGTGTTTTGTGCTTCATGCATCGACGCCCGTATGCTTGGCGTACGGTCTTGCGCTACAGACAGACGTACATCAGCCGGCATCATTGCCTCGAAGGCTTGCATACGATCTCGTATGGCATCCACTGTTTCGATAATATTGGCATCAGCCTGGCGCCGTATCAGCAACAGGATGCCCTGCTGGTCATTCAGGTAACCCACATTGAACTTGTCTTCAGACGCATCCTCTACCGTACCCACATCTTGCAAACGTATGGGGCTGTCATTGCGCCATGCGACAATCAAGGGCCTGAACTGCGCTGCCGTATTCATTTGACGGCCGGAACTCAAATACCACTGATGCTGCGAGTTTTCTATATAACCGTTTGGCCCGATCGAGTTTTCGCGCGTCAGGGCGTTGCGCACTTCATCCAGCGACACCCCCGCATTGGCAAGAGCCTGCGGATTGAGATTGATCCGTACGGCAGGCAAGGATCCCCCACCAACCGTGACCTCTCCCACTCCTTTCACCTGAGCAAGCTTTTGCGCCACAATCGTCGTAGCAAGGTCGTAAAGCTGGGCCTGTGTAGCCGTCGGTGAGGTCATTGCAAGCACCATGACAGGTGAAGAAGACGGATTCACCTTATGGTAAGAAGGCACGTTACGCATCCCCGACGGCAGCATGGGACGGGCCTGATTGATGGCGGCCTGTACATCCCGGGCTGCACTGTTGACATCACGGCTGAAATCAAACATCAGGCTGATGCGAGTTGAGCCCTCTGAACTGCGGGACGTCATTTCCGTGACCCCGGAAATAGCCCCTAGAGCCTGCTCGAGAGGGGTTGCCACACTCGACGCCATGGTCTCGGGGCTAGCACCGGGCAAGCTCGCACTAACGGAAATCATGGGGAAATCCATTTGTGGCAACGGGGCGACGGGCAAGAAAAACATAGCCAGGACACCCGCACCGACCATCGCTATGCATATCAGCGTGGTAGCGACTGGCCGCACAATAAATGCAGTCAGCCACCTCATGGCACAGCCTCGTCCGTACCTACTGCATGCTGCCGGCTCCAGCGCCGTGCCAAGCGATCAAAATACAGGTAAATCACGGGTGTGGTGAACAGCGTCAGCACCTGACTGCACAGTAAGCCCCCGACCATGACCAGACCCAATGGCTGACGCATTTCAGCTCCGGAACCCGTGGCGAGCATCAGTGGTACAGCGCTGAACATCGCTGCAAAAGTGGTCATCAGTATGGGACGAAAACGCAGCAAGGCCGCATCATGAATTGCCTTCTGCGCATCAACACCTTGCTCACGCTGAGCCACCAAGGCAAAGTCAATCATCATGATGGCGTTCTTTTTGACGATACCTATCAATAAGATAATACCGATGACACCCACCATGTCGAGATCCCAGCCCATGAGCAGCAAGGCGGCCAAGGCACCGATTGTCGCCGAAGGCAGCGTAGAGAGAATCGTGATGGGGTGCACATAGCTTTCGTACAAGATGCCTAGCACAATGTACATCGTCAGCACAGCAGCCAGCATCAGCCACAAAGTACTGGACAGAGACGCTTCGAAAGCATGGGCAGCACCCAGAAATCGCAGCTCAATAGATTCTGGCATACCAATATCAGCCCGCGTGGCCTGGATTTGCTCAATCGCATCCGATAAGGACGCACCTGGCGCCAGGCTGAACGACACATTCGCTGCAGGAAACTGGTCTAGCCTATCGATGGATAATGCCATCGGCTGAGTTCTGATGCGTGCAATGCCTTCCAGCGCTATGGTGTCACCAGAGCTGGTAGTCACGTGCAATTGGCCTACACTTTCGGGGTCCGCCCTAAAACGCTGGCCCACCTCAAGCACTACCCTGTACTGGGCGGACTGGGTATAAATGGTAGAAATCTGGCGTTGACCAAATGCGTCGTACAGCACGTCGTCAATGCCTGCTTTGCTGATGCCTAACCGGGCTGCGGTGTCGCGATCAATATCTAGAACCAGTTGCTGCCCGTCTTGCTGCAGATCTGACACCACGCCATCGACCGCAGGCAGCGATTGCAAGGCTTCTACCCATTTGGGCAGCCATGTCAGAAGGCTGACCGGATCCGGGTCTGACAGGGCTATCTGGTAGGGATAGCGACTGATTTGATCATCAACGGTTAACTCTTGTACCGATTGAAAGTAGACGGATAGACCGGGAATAGGATGCACCGCAGACTGCAAGTCATCAATAATTTCCTGAGCGCTACGGCTTCGGCTGCTTTGCGCCACCAGCGCCACCTGTATGCGGCCAGTGTTCAACGTGGGGTTGCTACCGTCCACACCGATAAAGGCGCTTACGCTTTCTACATCCGGGTCTTGCAGAATCTGTTCTGCAGCTTGCTCTTGCAGGCGGCTCATGGCGGCAAACGAGGCTCGTTGAGGCCCTTCTGTAATCGCCTGAATGATGCCTGTATCTTGCGGTGGAAAAAAGCCTTTGGGCACGACCACATAAAGCAGTGCGGTCAGCACCAGGGTTCCCACTGCTATCAGCAACGTCAGCGTTTGCCGGCTTAGTACCCAATGCAAACCCGAGTCATAACCTTGGGTCAGCTTTTGCATCCACCGATCCATTAAGCCCGTAAAGCGATGCTGCCATCCAGCTATACCTGTTGCTGGCAGCGCATCGTCCCCCTTCTTCAGGCGCCCTCAATAATCGGGCGCACATCATGGGTGTCAACGTTAAGGAAATGAACAGGGACAGCAAAATAGCCACCGCCAGAGTCACAGCAAACTCGCGGAACAGGCGTCCAATTACGTCACTCATAAAGAGCAAAGGTATTAACACCGCAATCAATGACAGCGTAAGAGAAATCAAGGTGAACCCTATTTGAGAGGCCCCCTTTAACGCCGCAACAAATGGCTTTTCGCCCTTCTCTATGTGACGCGCGATGTTCTCGATCATGACGATAGCGTCATCCACGACGAAACCGGTAGCAATAGTCAGCGCCATCAAGGTCAGGTTGTTAATGCTGAAACCCAGGAGGAACATGATCCCGAAGGTACCTGCCAGCGAAAGTGGCACTACCACGCTGGGAATAAATGTCGCCGTCCAGGTGCGCAAGAACACAAATGTGACGAGCACCACGAGCCCTATGGCGATGAGCATTTCTTTTTGAACGTGATTGACGGAGTCGCGAATCGTGTGCGTACGGTCAGTTGCCACCACGATATCCACACCCGTTGGCAACGATTGCCGCAATGCGGGAAGCTCTTCGGTAATTCGATCGACTACGGCAATGACGTTAGCACCGGGCTGGCGCTGTACATTAAGCAAAATAGCGGGCTCTCCGCCAAACCATGCCGACTGCCTGATGTCCTCGGCGTCGTGTACCACTGTAGCGACATGCCCTAAACGTAAAGCAGCATCATCGCTGTAGCGAATAATCAGCTGTTCGTAATCGGCCACAGACCGCAATTGCTCATTGGCACTGATAGTTGTAGAACGCAAGGGGCCGTCCAGATTCCCTTTAGGCTGATTTACGTTCGCCGACACGACGGCCTGGCGAATATCCGCCATGCTTAACCGATGGGAGGCCAGCATGTCGGGATTGGCCTGAATACGCACTGCAGGGCGCTGCCCCCGGAAATGCTGACTAAACCCACCCCATTAATCTGTGACAGCTTTTGCGCGACACGCAAGTCAATCAGGTCACGAACTTCGGTAAGCGGCAAGGTAGGCGAAGTAATCGCCAAACTGATAACGGGAGTATCGGCCGGATTGACCTTGTTATAGAGTGGTGGTGAAGGCAGATCAGAGGGCAACATCGTAGAGGCAGCACTAATCGCCGCCTGAACCTCTTGCTCAGCCACATCAAGGGGCAGTCCCAAATCAAATTGCAGCGTGATCCGTGATGCTCCGCCCGAACTGGAGGAGCTCATTTGTGCCAGCCCTGACATCTGCCCAAATTGCCGCTCAAGGGGCGACGTAACCAAAGCCGCCATAACCTCTGGGCTGGCGCCCGGATACAAGGTAACTACCTGAATCGTTGGGTAATCGACCTGGGGCAATGCAGCCACCGGCAACCATTTGTAACCCAGCAGTCCAGAAATCAATAACGCCACCATGGCCAGCGTAGTGGCCACGGGTCGAAGAATAAAAATCCGGGAAAAATTCACCTTGACCCCTTAAGGTGAGGTCGTCGTGGACCGCCTACCCTGCTCGCTGGATTGCCTGGCTTCACGGCGCACTTTTTCGGATGCAGTCGCGATTGTTTCCGCATCGCGAGACGAAGATATCACGGCGTCGGAAACAGGATCAGGCAACACTTCGACCGGCGCGCCTTCGCGCAAGCGATCAGTACCATCGGTAACGACCAGTTCGCCCTCGGCCAGACCCGCAACGATCACGGTAGACGGACCGGTAGTAATGCCAGCTTCAACCGCTCGTATAGATACCTGCTGGCGCTCGTTCACCACATACACATAGGTTCCGATAGAGCCAGTCTGTACTGCCTGGGCAGGCACCACCACACCCTCTTGGTTACCCAGCAATACACTCACGCTCACAAACTGATTAGGAAAGAGACGATTATTGGAGTTGGGAAAGCTGGCCTTCATCCGCACTGTTCCGGTGTTGACGTCAATTTGGTTGTCGACCGCCAGCAGCTCGCCTGCGGCGATGGACTGGCCTTCACGGTCACTAACACTAACTGACAGCGTACCTTCAGTCAGCATACGTTCGAACACACTTTGCAAATCATGCTGCGGCAATGAAAAGCCGACGGCAATAGGCTGTGTCTGTGTAATTACGACCAGACCTTCGGTGTTGGAAGCCGAAACCAGATTACCCACATCAAGATTTCTTAACCCCAGACGCCCGGTAATAGGCGCGGTAATCTTGGTGTAGTCCAGTTGCAGCCTGGCGTCATCCACAGCGGCCTTATTTGTCTGTACGCTGCCCTTGAGCTGCTCGACCATGGATTCCTGAGCTTCTACCTGTTGTACGGCGATCGAATTTTGCTGACCTAAACGACGGTAGCGCTGCAAGTCTGCCTGAGCGGTTTTCAGTTGCGCTTCGGTTTGCTTAAGCTGCCCTGAGGCCTGATCAAGCCTTACCTGATAGGCACGTGGATCAATCTGGGCCAATAGGTCTCCGGCCTTGACCAGCTGGCCTTCTTCGAACTCAATGCTTACCAGCTCACCTTCAACACGACTCCGAACCGTGACTGTATTAAAGGCCTGTACTGTGCCGATGGCATGAATACGCTGCGGCACACTGCCAGCCACTGCGGCTTCGGCGCGTACTGGCGTTTTTAGGCCGGCCATCCCGCCCATGCGGCCACTGACATTTGTATTCTTTGACCCGGGAGCAGTAGTGTTCTCGCCAGAAAACCACCAATACCCAATACCCAGTACTAGCAAAACGACTAACCACCACAAGGTTCTCTTAGACTTCAACCTTGCGCGAGGCTTGGATACGGACATGCGATGCTCTCCAGCGATATAAAGATGCCCATCAGACAAATGAGGGCATTGAAATTTGTTATTGGATCGTTAGAACTGGCTTGTGCCAAAGACACGCTTATGATTAACGCCGTGTTCTAAGCTCAGGAGCGAACTCACACTCGGACATAAAGCGTAAACAAAAGTTCCCTTTAGCCAATATTGCATCGCGCAAGCTTAAAAGGAATATCCCTGGATACTGAGAGAGGCTTGTTTTCGTTGTCTTGCACCGCAAATCGCACCCAAATCACATATTTATTAGCACTCATTTCGGGGAACACTCCTGCACTGGCATCGACCCAAACCCTGAGCAGCTGGAATGACTTCCCACTGAGCATTTCTTGATAGCTACCTTCGTAGGCAACGTGATCAACCACATCGCCTGCATCGCGCAGCAAGCGCAAAATAAGGCTTAAGGCCTGATGCAAAGGCATAAACGCCTTCATCCACTGCTGGATATCGGCTTTACGGGCCTGTTCCGGCTTAAGCTGCCAGGTAAAGTACGAAGGCATATCGACTTGCGAGCTGCCGCCAGGCACGGCCACGCGCCCCCTTAGGCTGGCAAGCCATTCGTTATCACGCAGCGTTTGTCCAATGCGGCCCTGGGACGCCAGATTAGCAGCCACGTTGCGAAGCTCAGCCAGCATGGCATCCAGACGCTCTCCTGCCACTCCGGGGTGCTCACGCAAAGCGGCTAGCGCCACTCGCTGGCGTTCTATATCCTGTAGAACCATTCCGCGGATGTCGGAACGCTCACAAATTTCGAGCATTTCAAAAAGCGTCGCCACTGCGACCTGATGCAATAAAGGATCGCTACCTTCTGAAAAATAAAATAAACGATCAAATAAATGCTCGACCCGCAGAAAGGCTCGTACGCGTTCATTGCATGGGTATTCGTAGAGAATCACGCGATATAAACCTTAATTTGTCGAATAGCTATATAAACAATGTGGCTTACGATGCGCCTGTCGCCAGCCTCATCCAGAGCAGGTGTAGTTGCCGCGCCCGAGCCTCCAATGTGGGCAAAGAGGTAGCAGCATCGTTAAGAATAACGTCGTCGGCAACTGCCAAGCGTTGTTCACGCGTGGCTTGTACACTCATAATACGCTCAATAGCCTGTGCCGTCAGCCCGCTACGTGCGCGTACTCGTTGAATTTGGGTAGCTGGATCGCAATCAACCACGCAGACGCGGTCAACTCGTTCATGCCATTGCCCGCTTTCGATCAGCAAAGGCACAACCACCACAACATAACACCCCCGCGCCTGAAGTATTTGGCGATTTGTAACATCACGAATCAAAGGATGAAGAATACGCTCAAGCCTGTTTCGCCGCTCTGGCTCGGCAAACACATATTCGCGCATTTTAACGCGATCCATTGCGCCTTCGTCAGTAATAAACTCGGTGCCGAACTCGTGTCGTAACGCCTCAATAGCGTCGCCTTGCGGCATGGTCAGCGAATGGGCGATAAGATCCGTATCCACCAATGTCGCCCCCCAGCTTGCGAAATAGTCTGCGACCCGGGTTTTACCTGAACCAATACCGCCTGTTAAGCCAATTTTAAGCATGTGGGTGCGCTGTCACGTTTGTTAGATGGAAACTCTTACTGTAACGCAGGCATGGGGAGATTGGCGACCAGATATCCCACGCATAAGTAGGGTCCGAAAGCACAGGCACCACGTGGCAACCATCGGCGTTGCCACAAGGCCTGCATGAGCCAGCATGCCAGACAGGCATACAGATAAGCGTATAACACCGCTTCAGTAGAAGGAAGGCACGCCGCCAGCGTGATATACAATTTCACATCACCCAATCCAATCGCCTGAGCACCCATAAAATAATGGCCCAGAACATAAGTTCCGCAAGCGATTGCAGCCACAGCAATAACCGTTGACCCAGAGTTCAGAGAAATCGCCGCAGGCCATAACGCGCTCATCACCAGCGCTGAAATCAACAGTGGAAAGCACAAGGCATCGGGTAATAATCGTGTTTTAAAATCGATACAAGACATTAATACCAATATTGAAAGCACCCAGCTTCGCCAATACAGTGATGCATTCGGCACTAAAGATATGCCGGTATAAGCTTCGGTAAAACCGTGCAGATGCAGGCTAAGCAAAATGACGGTCAGACAAATTCCCAGGCGGAGCAAACCACGCTGGTAGGCGGAACTGGCCACCGTCACCAGGCAGGGAGCAGGATTGGCGCATGTTACAGCCTTGCGCAAGGCTCTTAATAACAGGTGTCTATCAGGCACCTGACCGCGCAGCAGAAGCTGCTGATACCAGCAGGAGCATCGATGACCCAGCAAAAGCAACCCGCAAACGTAGGCCAAACACAGCATATAAAGCATAGTTACGCTACCTTTATCGTTAAGCGCCTATAATTCACTTTCACTACAATGCGCGGCTAACAGCAACGCATCTGCCCACTTAGCTTAGGAAAACACGATGCCCATCGCTACATTAAAAAAACACCGCTCGATTACGGCTGTGACCACATTGATTCTGGGTGTACTGGTAGCCGGATGCGCCCAACAACCTGTCGCCCCTAGTCCTAATGCCGCACGCGACAGCACGATTACCGACGCACAAAACAAGGCTCGCGGACGCGATCAGACTTTGGCTTCTTCTCAAGTTCAAGTCGGTTTTGGCGAAAACGCCAAAGCCGAACATGAGCGTACGGTAGATCGCGCTGTCATTGAGTCAAGACAAGTACGTGAACTGCTTGAAGCCCGTACCTTCCTGGGCACTATCGCCTGCTCGGATTCCAATGTGCATTGCGTACCCTTGCGAACCACGCTAACAACCGCCCCGTCGGGCATATGGCGCATGAAAATCGAACCGGTTGGCGGCTCGGCTGAGGTGCAACATGCCGCTGGATGCTGGCATCCCGTAGGCACTGAACCCACACGCATCATTCTGCAAACTCGTGACGATGTAACCGTGGCAGAACTCAGCTTCCTGAACGACAGACAGATGCGTGTCAACACCTTCAACCAAGTACGGCCTACCCTCGAAACACTGCTAAGTCGTCAAGCCGACATAGACCCTATACCCGAGCTTGATAACGCCCCTGCTCCGGTCTGCACTAGCTTCTAGTAACCTGTACAAGGCACACAACAAAAAGACCCTTACTTAGGGTCTTTTTTAGTTGGGGACGGCAAAGGGGATTATCCTGGAATGGTGTCGTTGGCTCGGCCAGCCTTTGCACCAGCAATACATGGGCCAGCTCTACCGCGTTACGCACCTGCAGCTTGCTGAATACCCGGGCGCGATGAGCCTCTATAGTGCGTTGTGAAATGCCTAGCTCAGCAGCAATAACCTTATTAGCTAACCCTTGAACGACTAGATTTTTTACTTCATGCTCGCGACTGGTCAGAGACTTAAGAGCAAGCGCCATTGACTCTGCAGAAAGATATTTCATACGGTTCTCCAATTAAGATGACCGTATTCTTCCTGATACTTTTAGATACGTCTACCTGTCAATTCTGACAGGATTGACTTATCCATGCCTGCTTTCCAGCCTAATCGTCATAAGAGGGCGATTCTTTATAGCTCCAGATTATCTATAAGTCGGGTGCTGCCTAACCTGGCCGCCCCCAAGGCTACCAAGGGTTCACCGGAGGCGATTTCTTCGGAGCTGGGTTTAAGCAAGTCGCGCTGACGTCGCAACGCCAGATAATCAACATCCCAGCCTTGCTGCTGCAAAAGCTGTATGGCCTGTTGCTCAATCTCGCTCAGATCATTTGCACCGGCTGCCACCTGCTGCTTAACCGCGTTCAAACAAGCATAAAGCTGCGGCGCTTGCGCCCGCTCAGCATCACTCAGATATCGATTGCGTGAAGACAGCGCCAGGCCACTGGTTTCCCGGACTGTTTCATGCGCCAGTATTTCTACGGGTAGCTGAAACTGTCGGCACATATTTCGCACCACCATCAGCTGTTGATAGTCCTTTTTACCAAAGACCGCTACGCGTGGCTGCACACATGAAAAAAGCTTTAACACTACGGTGCTGACGCCATCAAAAAAGCCGGGACGAAACTCGCCCTCCAAAATATCGCCCAAATCATCGGGCGGTTGTATTCTGAAGCTTTGCGGCTCTGGATACATCTCTTTTTCAGAAGGTGCAAACAGCACATAGACATCGCGTGCAGCTTCAAGTTTTTCAATGTCCCGCTGAAGCGTGCGCGGATAAAGGTCAAAATCTTCGTTGGGACCAAATTGCAGCCGGTTCACGAAGATGCTGGCAACCACCGGATCACCATGCTGCCGTGCCAAACGCATTAGCGAAAGGTGTCCCTCGTGGAGATTACCCATGGTCGGCACAAACGAAACTCGCGTTTGGCCCTGCAAATGATCACGTAACTCTTGAATGGTGTGGACAACTTTCACAAAAAACTCCGATACCTAAATCAGGACTCAAACTGTATCGCCGGTAATGCGAATAAAGGCAAGTCGTACATAAATTGGGGCATATGGCTCTGCCTGCGTCACCTCAAGCAACGATTCCTTGGCCAGCTCAAGCATGGCTAGAAAATGCACCACAATGATGGCCACTGTGTCGCCCTCAGAAACCCGCTCGGAAAACAATTCACCGAACTCTAAAAACTGGACATGGCTAAGCCGACGAAGAATCTGACTCATGTGATCGCGTACTGAAAGCTGTTCGCGTGTAATCGTGTGGCTGCGGTTTAGCTGTGCCCGACGAATGATTTCACGCCATGCATCGCGCAGATCATCTGGAGAGACATCTGGAAGCAGCTGCTCGACATGCAGATCCAGATGTGCCTGTGCACGCTTAAAATCACGCCCTAGCTGGGGAAGGCTGTCCAGCCTCTGGGCTGCCAGCTTCATTTTTTCGTACTCGAGCAGGCGACGAACCAGCTCTGCGCGAGGGTCTTCGACCTCTTCACCTGAATCAGTTTTCTTCACTGGCAACAGCATTCGAGACTTAATCTCTATGAGCAGTGCAGCCATGAGCAAGTACTCGCCGGCCAGTTCTAAATTGGTACGGCGGATCTCGTCTACATACGCCAGATACTGACCGGTGACCTGGGCCATCGGAATATCCAGCACATTAAAATTTTGCTTACGAATCAGGTAGAGCAATAAATCAAGCGGCCCCTCGAAAGCTTCAAGAAACACCTCAAGCGCATCAGGCGGTATGTACAGATCTTGAGGAATAGCGAACAAAGGCTCGCCATATAGGCGAGCCAATGCAACGTTATCGACCTCGTGGATGTCTTGCGCTGTAGCCCCGGAGCTACAGGCCAAGCCTTCCGCCGTCGTTTCAGACATTAAGCAAGCTTATTTGTTTTCGTAGTAGACATAGGGAGGCTGAGGGATGCGGCTCGCGCGATACCCTTCCTGCAGTTCAGGATCAATATGCTTATCCCACAGCCGGCCACGGCCTTCACGCTGACGCACTTCAGTTTCCGGGTTTTGTTTTTTATAGCTATTGAGAAACTGCGTGATCTCGGACTCGTAATTTTTTGCCATAATGTCTATAAAGGTAAATAACGGGTTTAAACAACCAAGCTTCAAGTGTACTTCAAACCGACCCATAAAAAGAGCAAGGCATGCAAACTGAGGATAAGCCCGACACCGTAGCTGCAGCACCTCTCCCTTCCAAAACCGAACAACGCGCCATCAAAATGATCCCCTACATTGTAGGGTGCGCCTTATTCATGCAGATGCTGGACGCAACCGTAGTGGCAACCGCACTGCCCACCATGGCGACAGACTTAAACACCAGCGTCATACGCATGAATTCCATTATTACCAGTTATCTGCTTGCCGTTGCGGTGTTTGTACCGATCAGCGGATGGGCGGCCGACCGGTTTGGCGCTCGGCGTATCTTTCTGACCGCTATTATAATCTTTACTGCAAGTTCTGTTGCCTGCGCTGCCTCGCAAACCCTGGAACAACTGGTGGCAGCAAGGGTGCTACAGGGCATTGCGGGTGCCATGATGGTTCCGGTGGGCCGCATCATATTACTACGTCGTGTCCCAAAGACAGAACTGCTCCGTGCCATGTCGGTGCTTACCCTTCCCGCCTTGTTCGGTCCCATCCTGGGGCCCCCGTAGGAGGATTTCTGGTCACCTACACTTCGTGGCACTGGATATTTTTGATGAATATACCGGTGGGCATTCTTGGGGTTGCACTAGTCCTGAAGTTTATTCGGGACGACTACCCCATAGAGGCTCAGCGCCTTGACTGGGTTGGCTTCCTGCTAAGCAGTGTTGCCTTGTCGACTTTGGTGATCAGCTTTGAATCCATAGGGCATCAGGAAATGTCCAGCCGCTTGCTGGCCACCCTTCTGGTTATCGGACTAAGCAGTGGGCTCACCTACATCTGGTATGCACGCCGTGCAGCTGCTCCAATTATCGATCTGTCCCTGCTACGCATCCGTAGCTTTGCGATTTCCGTACTCGGTGGCAACCTTTGCCGCTTCTCATTGGGTGCGGTGCCTTTTATGCTTGCGATCTTGCTGCAAGTGGGTTTCGGAATGACAGCCTTCGCCGCAGGTATGGTCACCTTTACCAGCGCCATAGGAGCACTGGTCATGAAGCCCGTCGCCCCTTTTATTATCCGGCGTCTGGGTTATAGAAAAGTGCTTAGTTATAACGCCTTGCTGACCGGATTGTTTATCGCCTTGTGCGCCTGGTTTGACACCGACACCCCTCTTTGGTGGATGTCCGTAATCCTGGGTATAGGGGGTATCTTCAGGTCGCTGCAATTCACTGCCGTCAATACACTAACCTATGCTGATATTGATGCTGTAGGCATGAGTCGCGCCAGCACCTTTGCCTCGATGGCCCAGCAGCTAGGCATCAGTATCGGTGTAGCTTGTGCTGCTGTTACCTTAAATCTCAGTATGCATTGGCGCGGGGACACCGCGGTAAATACCACCGATTTATTCTGGGGCTTTATGGTCATTGGCATTCTTACCGCAGTATCAAGCCTCTCGTTTCTACGCTTGAAGGCGGATGCCGGCGCTTCACTGCAGCCCGGAAAAAATAGCGTCGACGTCCCTGAGAACAAGACACCGCAGCCTATGGCGTGATAGCATTTGCGGTGTTTTGCCACCAATTACGTACAAAAGACCGCAAAACAATCTTAAAACCAAGTAAAAGCGTATTTATCAGGAGTCTTTATGCCTACGCCACCAGCCTGTCCAGTCTGTAAGCTTGAACATACCTACCAAGATGGGGAACACTATATTTGTCCTGATTGCGCTCACGAATGGCCGATGGTAGCTGCCCAGCTTGAAGAGCAAGATGACACACCCGAAATCCGTGATGCCAACGGAAACCCATTAGCAGACGGCGACGATGTCTACCTTATTAAAGATTTACGCGTAAAGGGTTCGTCAACAACGCTTAAGAAGGGGGCTAAAGCTCGCGGAATCCGTATTGTGCCAGGAGATCACGAAATCAGCTGCAAAATCGATGGTATCAGTTATGAGTTAAAAGCCGAGTTCTTGAAAAAAAGCTAAGACTGACCGGGTATAAGCATAACCAGCTTGCAGTCTGGCCGCACTGCAAGCCTGAATGTAAATTGCTGAAAATGCAAAATTCCATCTTGAGGGTGGTTAAAACTACGCAAGCCACCCTCGCGTTCGACCACTGTCTGGCGTCCCCACCATTGTTCGAAGACGCGACTTTCTTCCAGCAGCTCATCGAGTAAAGCGCTAAGCTCGGGCTCATCGGCATGAGCTCCTACATCAGCACGAAACTCACTGACCACCCGAGTTGCCCTCTGCTCCCAATCCATGACCAGCGAGCGTGCAGCGGGATCCAGAAAAATATAGCGTAATAGGTTAGGTTCTGCTGAACGATCCGGCCAGCCATCGAATAAACGCAATAAAGCAGCGTTCCTCGCCAACACATTCCAGGTACGATCCAAAATATAAGCAGGAGCCGCAATGCTCTGCACACAATCAGAAAGCCCTGGCGGCAACTGGGCAGCGACTTCGTCGTGATCCGGATCTGTCGCTTCGGCTAACTCAAATAAGTAATGACGCTCGGCACGCCCCAGCCGCAATGTCGTTGCCAGCCGCGCACAGACGGTAGCGGAAATCGAGATCTCCCTGCCCTGCTCGATCCAGGTATACCAAGTGACACTGATGTCGCATAACTGCGCGACCTCTTCGCGGCGCAATCCCGGTGTTCGACGCCGAACCCCCACGGGCAAACCCAGGCTTTGCGGGGTAATCCTTTCTCGGGCGCTGCGCAGAAAATCGCCCAGTGCCCTGCGCCTGGAGGACGCTGAATCTATGCCTTGCGACGTAGACTTCGCACTGGGCATGAGCATTAGCTCCGCAAAACGCTTGCTAAAGAACGCCGAACATCGTCCTCTTCACGTCCTGAGCGCTCAATGTAATCCTGCAGTTGATCTTCACCAATATTGCCCACATTAAAATATTGCGACTGTGGATGGCTGAAGTAGAACCCAGACACACTGGATGCCGGGAACATTGCATAACCATCGGTTAGCTGCATATTGATGTCCTCGCATTGCATGACCTCGAACATGTCAGCCTTAACCACGTGCTCGGGGCAGGCAGGATAGCCTGGAGCGGGTCGTATGCCCTGATACTTCTCATCGATTAGCGCCTCGCTATCGAGATCTTCATGCGGCACGTAGCCCCACAAGTCAGTGCGCACGCGTGCATGCAAACACTCGGCAAAGCCTTCGGCAAATCGATCAGCCAGGGCTTTAAGCATGATGTCAGAATAATCATCGCCCGCCGCGGCAAAGCGCTCTGAGTGTTTTTCTATATTCAGACCACCCGTAACGGCAAACATACCGATGTAATCGACGATACCCGTTTCTTTGGGAGCGATATAGTCGGCCAGGCTTTTGCTATCGACGCCTTCACGTTTCACTGTTTGCTGACGTAAATTACGCCAGGTAAACAACACTTTGGATCGGGTCTCGTCACTGTAGATCTCGATATCTTCGCCATTGACCGTATTGGCGGGATAAAAGGCAATTACACCATTCGCCTGTAACCAGCGGCCGTCAATGATTTTCTTAAGCATGGCCTGTCCTTCGGCAAAAAGCTCTTTGGCTTGTTCGCCCACCACCTTATCTTCAAGAATGCGCGGATAACGGCCGAACAGGCTCCAGGTCTGAAAAAACGGCGTCCAGTCTATGTACTTGGCGATCTCAGACAAATCATAATTAATAAAGGTGCGACGGCCCACGAACTTGGGCCGTGGCGGGACATAAGCTGACCAGTCTATTTTGGGTGCATCTGCCCGGGCCTGGGCAAGATCGACCAAAGGCGTCTCTTTGCGATTGGCGTGCCGAGTACGCACCAGGTCGTATTCATCTGCCAGCTCTTTCAGATACACATCACGTGCATCCGACATTAAATGGGTGGCTACGCCCACCGAGCGACTGGCGTCAGGTACATAAATAACCGGTCCTTCGTAGTTAGGCGCAACCTTTACCGCGGTGTGAACACGACTGGTGGTGGCGCCACCGATCAGCAGCGGGATCTGCTTATCGCGGAAATACTCGTCGCGCTGCATCTCGGAGGCCACATAGCTCATTTCCTCCAGGCTGGGCGTGATCAGGCCCGACAGGCCCACCATATCAGCGCCTTCGTCTTTGGCCTTCTGCAGAATCTGGGCACAGGGCACCATGACGCCCATATTAACCACTTCAAAGTTATTGCATTGCAGCACCACCGTAACGATGTTTTTGCCAATGTCGTGCACATCGCCTTTTACGGTAGCAATGACTATTTTCCCTTTGGAGCGTACATCACCGCCTGCTGCTGAAATCTGGCGTTTTTCTTCTTCAATGAAGGGTACAAGATGGGTCACGGCTTGCTTCATTACACGCGCCGATTTCACAACCTGCGGCAAGAACATTTTCCCGGCACCAAACAAGTCACCCACCACATTCATGCCATCCATGAGAGGACCCTCGATGACTTGAATGGGTCTGCCGCCACCATCGGCTATTTTCTGGCGCACTTCTTCCGTATCTTCCACAATAAAGGTGGTGATGCCGTTAACCAGTGCATGAATCAAGCGCTCTTCTACCGAATTCTCGCGCCAGCTCAGATCTTCTTCGCGCTTGGCACCGGAGCCTTTGACTCTTTCTGCCAGCTCTACCAGACGCTCAGTCGACGTGCTGTCGTCAGCCGGATCGGTTTTAGCTACCGGATTTTCACGATTCAGGACTACATCTTCGACCATGTCTCGCAAGACTGGGTCGATATCGGCATACACGCCTAGCTGACCGGCATTCACAATACCCATCGTGAGGCCTTCGCGAATCGTGTAGTACAAGAATACGGTATGAATGGCCTCGCGCATGGCCTCATTGCCACGGAACGAAAAACTGACGTTGGAAATACCGCCAGACAAACGTGCATGCGGCAAGTTTTCTCGTATCCAGCGCACGCTGTTAATAAAATCCACAGCGTAATTATTATGCTCTTCGATGCCCGTCGCGATCGCAAAGACGTTGGCATCAAAAATAATATCTTCGGGCGGAAAGCCCACCTCGTTAACCAACAGATCATAGGCCCGCTGACAAATCTGTATGCGACGTTCGTAGTTATCAGCCTGCCCCTGCTCGTCGAAGGCCATCACGACAGCAGCAGCGCCGTACTGTCGACACAGTCGCGCATGAGCCAGGAACTCGGCCTCCCCTTCCTTCATGGAAATCGAGTTAACGATGGCCTTGCCTTGAACACAGCGCAGCCCGGCTTCTATAACCTCCCACTTCGAACTGTCGATCATGATCGGCACACGAGATATATCGGGTTCAGAGGCGATAAGGTTCAAAAATTTACGCATATTAGCCACCGAATCCAGCATGGCTTCGTCCATGTTGATATCGATCACTTGTGCACCGCTCTCGACCTGCTGGCGCGCAACCGACAGGGCTTCCTCGAACTTCTCTTCGCGAATCAGGCGTAAAAAGGCTTTGCTACCGGTGACGTTTGTGCGCTCACCAACGTTTACAAAGAGGCTTTCCTCGTCAATGTTTAACGCTTCCAGGCCTGAGAGGCGAGTTTTGACAGGAACCTTGGGTACAACTCGTAAAGGAAGCTCTTTAACCTGCTTGACGATGGCTGCAATATGCTCGGGGGTAGTGCCGCAGCATCCGCCCACCATGTTGACCAGCCCTGAACGCGCGAACTCTTCCAGCAAACTGGAGGTATCGGCAGGCGTTTCGTCGAAGCCGGTTTCGGCCATCGGGTTAGGCAAACCCGCATTAGGGTAGACGCACAGGTAGGTATCGCATATTTTTGAAAGCTCGGCGACATAAGGGCGCATCAGGGCGGCCCCTAAGGCGCAATTAAGACCTATCGTGACCGGGCGTGCATGTCGGACAGAGTTCCAGAAAGCCTCTACAGTCTGACCTGACAGAATGCGGCCGGAGGCGTCCGTCACAGTGCCTGACACCATAACCGGCAGACGAATACCGCGCTCTTCAAATACGCTCTCAACGGCGAAGATAGCCGCTTTCGCATTCAGGGTATCGAAGATAGTTTCAATCAGAATAATGTCGACCTCGCCATCGATCAGGCCGTTCAGCTGCTCGGTATAAGCATCCCGCAGCTGTTCAAAGTTGACGTTACGCACGGAGGGGTCATTCACATCTGGCGAAATAGAGGCTGTTTTAGGCTGTGGCCCCAATACGCCTGCTACATAACGCTTGCTGCCCGAGCTTTCAAACTCATCACAGACTTGACGAGCAATTCTGGCTGACTCGAGATTCAGCTCGTACGAGATACCAAACAGCTCGTAATCGCCTTGTGCAACTTCGGTGGCACCAAAAGTATTGGTACAGATGACATCGGCACCTGCATCGAGGTATTGGCGATGTATTTCAGCAATGATGTCCGGGCGAACAATGGACAGCAATTCATTGTCGCCACGCACGTCTTTTTGGTGATCTTTAAAACGCTCTCCGCGAAAATCGCTTTCGCTAAGCTTATAGCGCTGAATCATCGTGCCCATCGCACCATCGAGGATGACAATGCGTTCTGACAGCAAGCGTACAAACTCACCGGCACGGGTATACGAAGAGACAGGATAAGGAATAGCGGGATAAGACACGTAGTAATCCTAGAGATCGCAAAAATACGGGGCAATAAATGTAAACATTCTGAATCAGCGACTGATTTTCTCAAAGAGCGACAATAAATCGAGATCGAGAAACCACAATCAAAACATTATATTGTAACCTCGCGCCCCGCCCATGCTACATTTCCTATGCGCAACAAGGTGCATCATTACTATTTGTACGATCTTTTTGCTGGTTTTAGCCTTAACACCACAAATTCATCGGGAAACGTAAAGCTGTGAACTCGCTCCACAGCTCTAATCGTGCTGCCCCCGCAACGGTACTCATGTACACACATGCAAGCCCGACACCGAGCCTTTTTGCCACCTGGCCGATCCACCAATCCACCCCTGGTTTGGATGCGATGTTTAATTAACGGCGTGCGGGGACGCGCGCCACACAGGGTTCATCATGTCTTTTATTCTAAATCGGCAAACAGCCGCTGTTTTGGCCTGTTTCCTGCCCTGGGCTGTTTCTGCCCAAAGCCTTCCCTCTGTCAGCCAGCTTGAGAACGTCATCGTGACTGCCAGCCGTACGGCGCAGCTCGAAAGCGCGGTCATTGGTGACGTAAGCGTTATAGACGCAGCGACCATTCAGCGTGCGGGCCAAAGCAGCGTGGCTGACCTGTTGTCAAGGGAACATGGTATTGAGATTTCTAATACCGGCGGCCCACAGGCTCAGACCGGTATATTCATTCGAGGTAACGAAAGCAAACACACTTTGGTACTGGTAGACGGTGTACGTATCAATAGCAGTGTGCAAGGCTCTGTTAACCTAAATGCTATCGATCCCTCACAAATAGAGCAAATCGAAATTGTGCGCGGGGCTGGCAGCAGCCTATACGGCGCAGAAGCCATTGGTGGAGTTGTCAACATCATCACCAAAAAAGGCGCTACCGACAAACCTGCGTCGTTATGGGCAAACATGGGCCTGGGCAGCCACGATACCTTTAAGTCCAGCGCAGGCATATCAGGAGCCGCTAACGGCTTCAATTACAGCTTAAGTGGCTCGTTGGCAAACAGCGATGGCTTTAACGCCACCAACAGGAATGCCGATAGCTTCACCTACAATGGCGATACCGACGGCTACGATAGCCATAGCGTTGTTGCGAACCTCGGATACGCCATCAATGAAAACCATCGTATCGATACGCATCTGTTTAGCTCACAAATAGACGGCGACTTTGACACGGGTGGTGACCCCGCCATAAACGACCATATCATTACACATCAGCAGGCCTATGGCATTGGAAGCACCCACAAACTGACGGAAAACTGGACCAGCAGGCTACGCATTGACGAGTCTCGTGAGTCCGTTGAAACGCGGGCCCCTAACGCGTCGACTCCTTTTAGCCGCTACCAAAGCACGCTAAGAAATTACGCTTGGCAAAACGATTTCCAGCTCAGCGATGCCCAGCAGCTCACTGCGTTGGTCGAACACACTAACGAGCGTGTCAAAAACGAACAAGGCTTACCTGTGGATAAGCGCAGCACCAACTCTGCCGCATTGATCTACAGCCTGCACACTGGTCCCCATCACGCACAAGTTAGCGTCCGTCATGATCACATGTCCAAAGACATCAAACGCACCACCGGAGGCGTTGGCTATGACTTTGATATAAATAATGCCTGGAGCGTGGGAGGTTCTTACAATACTGGCTTCAAGGTGCCGGACTTCACAGCCTTGTATGGCCCTTGGGGGTCCAACACGGACCTCAAGCCAGAAACGTCGAAGAACGCCGAAGCACGCATCACTTATAGACATGAGAGCGGAAAAATCAGCCTTGTTGCATACGAAAACCGCGTTAAGAACCTGATAAACAGCACAGAGGGTACGGGCTGGACATACGAAAACATAGACAAGGCCCGCATGCGAGGGGTCTCCCTGACTATGGATCAGCGCTTCAATAACCTGAACTTTTGGGGCAGTGCCGACTTTACTAACCCGCGTAACCGGGAAACTGACGAGCGTCTGCTGCGCCGGGCTGCCCAAAACTACAAGCTGGGTGCCGACTATCAATATCAGCAGTTGCTGGTAGGCGCAGAGTATTCTTGGGCAGGAAAACGCAGCGACTTCGGTGAAGTAACACTAGGCAGCTACAGTCTGCTTAACCTGACTGCAGAGTATCCGCTTACCAAGTCAATGACGGCCCAAGTTCGCTGGAACAACGTATTCAACAAAGACTACGAACTCGCCAATGGTTACAACACCCCAGGTTCAACCGTGTTCGTGAACTTGGCATGGCGTCTCTAAAATAAAGGCATCGGAGTTCATTCTGGTTGTGCGACAACTCGTTTTTCTGCTTTGCTGCGTTTTTGCTCATAACGTACTCGCTTTGGCTCCTTCCAAAGCGAGTGCTGCACCGCACTATAAACGCGCCGTCACCCTGGCCCCCCACGTAACCGAGCTGCTATATGCTGCCGGCGCGGGCGATTACATCATCGCCACTGTGTCCAGCAGCGACTTCCCTGAAGCAGCCAAGCACCTGCCGCGCGTGGGTTCAGGCATTACGCTGAACAACGAGCACTTAATCAACCTGAACCCTGATGTAGTAATTGCCTGGCAGCCTTCACAGGCGTCGCTGACCTTGACCCCAAGCCTCGGCACCCTTGAGATTGAGCTGCTGTTCTCTCAGCCCAAACGCCTTGCCGAAATTCCTTCGGAGGTGAGACGCTTTGGACATCTTTTTGGCACTGAAGCCATTGCCAATGCCAAGGCGGAGGCAATGGACAGGCGGATACAAAGGCTTAGCCAAAGCCATCAGGACGCACAGCCTGTTAGCGTGTTCCTCGAGGTGGGAAGCAACCCGATCTACACGATTGGAAACGATGCTCTTTTCAACGATGTATTGGCTGTGTGTGGTGCCGTGAACGTGTATGGCAGCAGCCAGGTTGCCGCGCCGCAAGTCAATGCCGAAGATCTGTTGCAAAAAAATCCAGCCCTGGTTTTCACTACCCTGGACAACCCCAAGGCTCAAAGCGAACGGTTAGCCTATTGGCAGCGCCTTCAGTTACCAGCCGCGCTGAATCAGCATTTTCATGCCATTGATCCTGATGCGCTGTACCGGCCAGGCCCTCGACTGGTGGATGCTGCCGAACATATCTGCGAGCTTGTAGATGCCTTTCGTGTTGCGCGCCCTTAGCGCTGGCGCTGAAGCCTCTATCGTTTCATCGCTTTAAAAGCCGTAAGCGCATGTTTTCCATTGCACAAACAATGCGTCTACAAGCTAAATAGATTATCCTTTAAGGGTTTTCGTATTATTTATCGCGCGCTGGGTAAAAGCCCTGGCGTGCTTATTGCCGCGCAGCACATATCATGACCCTCCAGACACCGTCAGACCCCTTCGTCATCGCTGGTAAAAGCTATAACTCACGCCTCCTTGTCGGGACGGGAAAGTACAAAGACTTTGATGAGACACGCCTTGCCATTGAGGCCAGTGGCGCCGAAATCATTACCGTTGCCATCCGTCGTACAAATATAGGGCAAGATCCTGATCAGCCTAGTCTGCTTGACTACCTGCCACCCTCAAAATACACCTTGCTGCCCAACACTGCAGGCTGCTTCACCGCCGATGATGCCGTGCGTACCTTGCGACTGGCGCGCGAACTGCTTGATGGCCGCAACCTGGTAAAGCTAGAGGTGCTCGGCGACGCCGACAACCTGTTCCCGAACATGCCTGAAACCTTAAAGGCCGCAAAAACCTTGGTCGACGATGGCTTTGACGTAATGGTTTACTGCACCGATGATCCCATTCAATGCAAAATGCTGGAAGATATCGGCTGTGTTGCCGTTATGCCATTAGCTTCGTTGATTGGCTCAGGCATGGGAATCATCAACCCCTGGAACCTGCGCTTGATTATCGACCAGGCCAACATTCCAATTCTGGTGGATGCAGGCGTAGGCACAGCCTCTGACGCAACTATTGCCATGGAACTCGGCTGCGATGGTGTGCTGATGAATACCGCCATCGCCGGAGCAACAAACCCGATACTTATGGCTACAGCAATGAACCAGGCCGTACTGGCTGGTCGTAATGCCTATCTGGCTGGCCGTGTTCCTCGTAAATATTACGATGCAGATCCCAGCTCTCCCACCGAAGGCTTAATCCACTCCCGTTCTTCTTAACTAAGCACACATGATCCCAAGCACTCTGACCATTGCCGGCGTAGACCCCTCAGGTGGCGCTGGCGTGCTGGCTGATGTCAAAGCCATGAGCGCACTTGGCGCCTACGCCAATGCTGTTATTGCAGCACTGACTGCCCAGAATACTCAGGGGCTGACAGGTATATCGCCTGTAGACCCCGATTTTATCAAGCTGCAAATTGACACCCTGTTCAACGATGTGCGTATTGATGCCGTCAAAATAGGGATGCTCGGCCAGCAGCCCGTCATTCGTGTGGTCAGCGACAGCCTTGCCCACTGGAAACCCAAACATATTGTATTAGACCCGGTGATGGTGGCGAAAAGCGGAGATCATCTGCTCGAAAAAGCAGCTATCAACGAAATGCGTGAGTCGCTGCTGCCACAATCAACCATGATGACCCCCAACCTGCCCGAAGCCGGCGTGCTGATTGAGCGCCGGCCAGCTGAAACCGTCAAGGAAATGTACGGTACCGCCGAGAAGCTGCACCGTTTGTTTGATCACAATGACGAGCGCTGGGTATTTCTGAAAGGTGGACACTTACCCGGCAAAGAGTGTACTGACCTGCTCTACAATGGTGATCGCATGATCGAAATGCCTGCTCTGCGTATAGACACCAAAAACACGCACGGTACAGGATGCACTCTTTCGGCGGCGCTGGCAGCCCTCTTGCCACAAACAGCAGATCCGGTTGAAGCAGCCAAAGCGGCAAAGCAATACCTTTACAAAGCCATCGCCCGCTCTCACGAACTGGATATTGGCAGTGGCCATGGCCCCGTCCATCACTTTCATCAATGGTGGAAGCCGCTCTCAAAATAAGCATGCTTGCTTTAACCTTAGACAGTTAAGGCAGCTACGCTTGTCTTAAACCTGATCACACTATGAAATCAACGCTCACTGGCATTATTGTTGCCATGCAAGAAGAACTGGAAATCATTCTTCAGCAGCTTGAACAGCCTCAGACAGTAGAACGCGCCGGCATGCACTTTCACGTGGGCCTGTTTGCCGGTAAGCCTGTGGTTGCCGTGATATGTGGCGTAGGAAAAGTTAACGCTGCGGCCTGCACGCAGTTGCTGATCTCTGATTTCCGTGTCACGCAGATCATCAACATCGGCATTGCCGGGGGTTTAGGCCCGGGTATTCTGCCTGGCGATATTGTCATCGGCGACTCTTTGGTTCAGCACGATATGGATGTAACGGCCCTGGGTCTGGCACCCGGTCAAATATTCAGGCTTAACACTTTCGATTTCAAGAGCGATCCGTTATTGCTTGGCCTGGCGCAAGCGGCCTCTGCGCATATTACCGCGCACAACAGCTACACTGGACGAATCGTAAGCGGTGATCAATTCATTGCCTGTCCCGAAAAAAGCCAGTGGCTGCAAAAAGAATTTTCTGCCCTCGCCTGCGAAATGGAAAGCGCCAGCATCGCGCACGTCTGCTATCTGAATCAACTGCCCTTTGTTTGCATTCGCTCTATATCAGATAACGCTAACAATGGCGCACACATGGATTTTGAACAGTTCATGCCCATTGCTGTCGAAAACTCAAGCATATTGCTACGCCATATGATTCCCTCGTGCTAAACCTGTCTACGCATTAAAATGGTTTACGCGGATACTTTTAGACGCACCTTCGGCTATCCTGACCTATAATCGAAATACTGGAAAATCGAAGAGCCTTAGTTTTTGGAAGTTATGAACATTCACGCGCTGTCAGAACTCGAACTCGCCCGCTACTACATGGTCGAGCAGCAAATTCGCCCATGGCATTTGTACGATGAAAACGTCCTTCAGTCGTTACTAGACGTTAAGCGTGAACGCTTCGTTCCGCCATCCATGGAAGGCGTGGCCTTCTCCGACACCGAAATCCCGCTGATTGTTAACTCGATCGACACCAACGAAACCATGCTTTCACCGGTAGTCGAGGCCCGCCTTGCACAAGAGCTGCAGTTAAAGCCTACCGATGGTGTTCTGGAAATCGGCACAGGCTCGGGCTATCAGGCGGCGCTACTGGCCAGCCTGTGCCAGCATGTCACCACTATTGAAGTCAACAGCACGCTTGCTGCCTTTGCCAAAGACAACCTGCAACGCAATAACGTCAATAACGTGACTGTAGAAACCGGCGACGCGCATGCAGGCTGGGGGACCACCGAATACGACGCTATCCTCTTGACGGGCTCAGTGCCTACAGTCCCCGACGCCTTGAAATATCAATTGGCAATCGGCGGGCGTCTGGTAGCCGTGGTTGGGCAAGCTCCTGTTATGGTAGCAACCCGTATCACCCGCACCAGCGCTGCCAGCTTCGAAACCGAACCATTATTCGATACCATCATCAAACCGTTGCATGGTACTGCCGTTTCTCATTTCAAGTTCTAACATGGCTTTAGCGTCCCGTCGTATACGTATTTGGCTAACGACGCTAACGCTGGGGTTGGTAAGCAATACAGCAAGCTCTGCCGACCTGCTTGAAATCTGGAACCTGGCCTTACAAAACGATCCGGTCTATGCAGCGGCCCGCTCAGCCACCGTTGCCGACAGTGAATGGGTCAACCAGGCAAGGGCAAGCTTGCTGCCCCATATCAGCGCAACAGCCGGGCTGTCCAATGCCAACGAACGCCAGGCTGGTAATTTACAGCACTATCGCAGCAGCAACATTAACCAGTGGGCTGTCGTATTAAGACAGCCTATTATTAATCTTAGCGCCTACAAGCTCTATGAGCGCTCTCAGCAACAAGCTGGCATGGCTGTCATCGCCGAAGAACAGGCGCGTCAAGACTTAATGCTGCGGGTCTCACAGGCCTACTTTGATGTACTGGCCGAGCAAGATAGCCTGCGCTCTCTCCAAGCCCAGCAACGCGCTGTGTCACACCAGCTCCAGGCTGCACAACGCTCATTCGAACTGGGCGGTGCCACCATTACCGACGCACACGAAGCTCGCGCAAGACTAGACTTGCTCCAGGCTAATATTGTTGTCGCAGAAAACGCCTTGCAAACCCAACGCCAGCGTCTTCAGGCAATTATCGCGCAGCCTGCTCCGGCACTAAACCCTTTGCAAAGCACACAGCTCCCGGCTCCGGTGCCCGCTCAAGTCGATGTCTGGACAGCTCAGGCAGCAAGCAGCAATTTAAATGTACTGCACTCTGATCTCGCAGTGCAGGCAACCCAGTCACTATTGGATGCCAACAAACGCGAACACAGCCCTACCCTGTCCATTCAGGCGCGCTCGGGCAGTGCCAGCAACATGGGGATATACGGGCCCAACACTTCGCCCAGGCTGATGGACAACAGCATCGGACTGGAACTCGAGATTCCCTTGTATTCTGGCGGCGAAATATCGTCTCGTGTACGCGAGCAAAGCTCTCGTCTGCAACAATATCAATACGAACGCGAGAACGCCAGGCGCCTGGCAATTGAGGCCACGCAACGATACTTTGGCGGGGTTAGCTCCGGCCTATTGCAAATCAATGCCCTGGCAGCAGCCGAGAAATCCAGCCAGGCCGCCCTGGATGCCAATGAACTGGCCTACGAAGTAGGTGTACGCATCAATATCGATGTATTGAACGCTCAGCAGCAGCTATACGAAACACAGCGGGCCCTTTCCAAAGCGCGCTATGACACTCTGGTAAACAGCCTGCGTCTGAAAGAAGCTGCAGGCAGCTTAAGCGTCGACGATCTGTCAGCATTGAACCAGCTGCTTAGCCCTACCCCTTCGGCTCAGCCACAACCGTAACTTCAGCCAAGCACACAGTCAGGCATATATAGCCTGACTTATGCTTGCAGCAATGCAATGCCTACAGGCCCGGCTGCGCGCCTAATCCAGGCGAATTTTGCGAACGAGTGCAGTCGTGGAGCGATTAAACGCAAACGGAATGGCTACAGCGTCTCCGCCCCAGCTACGTACCAAGGCCGTTTCGGGAAGGGTTTCCATATCGTAATCGCCGCCCTTCACGATAAGATCAGGCTTAAGCAATTCAATAATTGCTTCAGGGGTATCTTCCGCGAAGTAAGTGATGAAGGAAGTAGAGGCGAGCGCAGCCAACAAGGCAGCCCGATCCTCGGTTGTATTTAGCGGCCGGTCATCGCCTTTGCCCAACCGGCGCACAGAGTCGTCAGTATTGACGGCCACCACCAGGGTAGGGCCCAATTGTGCCGCCGCATCTAAATAACTTACGTGCCCCCGATGCAAAATGTCGAAAACGCCGTTTGTAAAGATCAGCGGCCTGGATACCTCGCCGCGCCCGATAGCAGCGGCGAGTTCCTGAGGGCTACGAACTTTTTGTTCAAAAGTGGGCAACATAAACTACGCAGGAACAATGAGCTTGTTCAAGTCACGACGGTAGCGATTGAGTTCCTGGGCCGAGTTGAAATCTTGCCCCATCAGCAACGACATATTGTGGAGGATTCGTGTGGACACCTTACCTTCCCATTCTTTGTCGAAGCGGATTTGTTCATCAAGCCAATGATCTAGCCAATCGGGTGAAGGCAGCTTGGACTGCACAGTATCAAGAGGATACATTTCTTTATTAACGTGCAAATTCGTGGGATGCAGGGCCTGAGCAGTACGGTTTGCCGAAGACATCAGCACGCCAATTTTGGCAAAAGCCACACGGGCTTCCAGGCCAGCTGCTTCGTTGGCATTGCCAAGGGCACGGCGCATGTAGCGCAAGTAGGCTCCTGCATGACGCGCCTCGTCTTGAGCCACTATTTTATAGATGGCCTGAATTACCGGTTCTGTATGCCAGTCGGCTGCACGCCTGTACCAGTGATTCAAACGGATTTCACCACAAAAATGCAGCATCAGCGTTTCCATTGCCGGCGCAGGATCAAACTCGAAACGTACGTTATGCAGCTCTTCTTCCGTAGGCACAAGCTCGGGACGGAAACGTCGCAGATACTCGATAAGCACTAGCGAATGCTTCTGCTCTTCGAAGAACCAGACTGACATAAAGGCACAAAAGTCACTGTCATCTCGGTTGTCACGCAAGAACATCTCGGTGGCAGGCAAGGCTGCCCACTCGGTGATAGCGTTCATTTTAATGGTGTAAGCTTGCTCGTCGCTAAGCTTGGAGCCGTCAAAGTCGTCCCAGGGAATGTCATGCGACATATTCCAGCGAACGGCTTCCATAGATTTAAACAACTCGGGGTATAACATTAGCAATCCTTAAGGATAAATCGATAGTACATCCTGACTGTCAAGCAAATCAGCGAGGCGCTATCGCTAAGATTCAGTCCCCGCTACAGACGCGCAATGCCTTCAGTGGGCGTAGCCATACCTGAACGGGACTTGTGGCGGCAATGCCAACACATCATAGAATCTTTAGTTATCAAAATTATGTCAGTCGTGGTTTGACCGACTATTAATACACATTGCTGTATCAAAACCGCACAATCGCCCATATTGCTACGGCAATTGCGACAGCCAACACGGCACAAACCGCTAACAGCAAGCGATTATTTTGTTCATGAGCTTTGCGTAACTGTTTAAGCTCGACGGCCAGCTGACCGGTATTATCAGGCCTGCTTAGGCTATCAAAAACCAAACGTGGCAATTGGGGCAGAATCTGCGCCCATTGCCCGGCCTCTAGCCGCATACGCTGGGCGAATCCTGTGGGACCCACCCGCTGATACATCCATTTTTCGAGATACGGTTTAGCGGTATCCCACAAATCCAGCTCCGGATCCAGGTCTCGCCCCATACCTTCGACGTTCAATAAGGTTTTTTGCAGCAAAACCAATTGGGGTTGAATCTCGACATTAAAGCGCCTGGACGTCTGAAACAGGCGCAACAGCACCTGTCCCAAGGAAATCTGCGAAAGCGGACGATCAAAATACGGTTCGCATACAGCACGAACCGCGCCTTCAAGCTCTTCTTCCCGGGTAGTAGCTGGTACCCAGCCTGATTCGATATGAAGTTGTGCCACACGACGATAATCGCGCTGAAAAAACGCGAGAAAGTTTTGTGCCAGGTAATTTTTATCGAATTCAGACAGTGAGCCCACTATACCGAAATCCAGGGCGATGTAGCGGCCAAAGGTTTCGGGATCATCTGAGACACGAATATTGCCCGGGTGCATATCCGCATGAAAAAACCATCGGAAAAAACCTGGGTAAAGAATATCTCTACCCCCTTGCGAGCTATATCTTTAAGGTCAATACCAGCATCAGTAAGCCGCTGAATTTGATTAATCGGAATTCCACGCATGCGCTCCATAGTGAACACATTGTTTGCGCAGTAGTCCCAATAGACCTCTGGTACCATCAACAGTTCGCCACGGCCGGAATTCTGGGAAAAGTTACGGCGTAGCTGGCTGCAATTGGACGCCTCACGAATTAAATCAAGCTCGTCATGAAGATATTTTTCGAACTCGCCCACGACTTCACGAGGACGCAGGCGCCGTCCGTCTGATATCAGTTTTTCTACCAGGTTGGCCATGACCCGCATCAACGCTAAATCTTTATCAATGATCTCGCGCATGCCGGGTCGCAATACTTTCACCGCAGCTTCTCGCCCGTCATGAAGTACTGCAAAATGTACCTGCGCAATTGAAGCAGAAGCGATGGGGTCGGTCTCAAAGTGCTTGAACAGCACATGCGGCGAGGTACCCAAGGCCGCCTCTACCATTTGCGCAGAAAGAGTAGAGTCGAATGGCGGCACCTGATCTTGCAGCAGGGCTAGCTGTTCGGCAATATCGATGGGGATTAGGTCGCGACGAGTGGACAAAACCTGACCAAACTTCACAAAAACCGGCCCGAGAGACTCAAGAGCCAAGCGCAATCGCTCGCCACGAGTCATTTTGGGCGCACGCCCCAGGCGAACGATATAAAGCAGGCGATAGGCATAAGGATGCCGGATTCCGGACAGCACCAGTTCGTCGAGCCTGAACTTGAACGCCACATATAAAATATGGAAAAAGCGACACAAACTTAACATTAGTGCCCCTTCCTGGCTGCGGGAAGCTGCTGTTCAAGCCGGCCTACCGAGTTCTCAACGCGAGCCAGAGCCTCGGTCAAAGCTGCCAGCTTGTCTTCCCATAGCCAATATCGACTGCGACTGACGAGAAAATCACTTTCCTCACCCAGATACTCGCTGATATTACCGGAAACATGAGAAACCGAACGCCGGCTAGCGTTAACCAGACTTTTTACACCACCCACAATGCGGACGGCAGCAATGTCGCCTACGACTCTAGCCAAACCACCTTCGACGTCAACCTGGACAGACTGGGCAACTTCAGAAACCAGATTAGCCAGGCCAGCATCCCCTTGCACATGCAGGAGACGGGCAATAGCAGCCGAGTCGCCTTCGCGCAAGGCCTGGGGAAGTAAAGAAAGTTTATCGGTAGGAAGGGTGAGGATCACATCAGGCACCACTGCCGATGCAGTTGGAACGAGCTCACCGATGACGGATATCGACGCTTGGGCAGAAACAGGGCCAGCCACAATGCGTATAGTACGACCGGGAAACTCGGCCAAACGCTTGCGCACCCATTCATCGCGAGCCAGGAGGGTATTGGCAATGCGCATACCTACCGTGGCTGGATGCAGAAAAGCTGGGACGACAGACATTAATGTAGCGTTAGACACATTTAACCCGCGAGTTCTTTGGATAAAGACCTAGTTTAACCCGCCGGCTTCATTCAGGGAGCGCTCAGCCTGGATATAATACAGACTGAACGCCGTACCCTACTTGTTGGATACGGCGTTCGGCTTGGGAACTAAAACAAATAACAGTGTTATTCGTCGCTGACCGGCATCTGCTGAATGCCAGCCACTAACCAGCCCGCGTTATCTTGCTTGTAAAGATTCCAGACTTCCTCGAAGCGGAACGCTTCGGCATCCTTGCCTTCGCGCAACATGCCCGAGTAGCGGACACTGGCCAAATAACCTTCAGCTACTTTTTCAATACCCAGAAGCTCTGCATTTAACAGCACCACTTCAGTGACGTTTTCGCCTTCGCGCTCAAGAATTTGCGGTGTAGCTTCTTTCAGGAGGTCGTCGGTCAGATACTCTCGCAGTGCGGCTGGGTCGCCCTTATCCCACAGAGCCTGAATTTCGGTAAAGCTTGTTTTTGCATTTGCCAAAAAGCTGGGTGTGTCGAAGTCAGCAGGAATGAACCAGCTTTGGTCTACCGGATCAGCAGCAGGTGCAGCCATTACCGCGGCAGGTGCTGCAGCGCCAGATTGGCTGGCAGATGCAGGCCACTCGGGCTGACTGCTGGAGGCCGGATTGACCTGACGCAAGTGGTTGTTACCCGAGCCCGTGTTACCAGCTGCTTGCGTGGCAGGACGAGCCGAGCCTGCGCGGAAACGACGTACCAGGAACATGACAGCAAAGATGACCGCGCCAATAAGAATGGCACTGGACAGGAACTCAAGCAAGGCTCCGCCTAAGCCCATACTGGACAGCAGTGCAGCAATACCCAGACCGGCTGCAATACCAGCCAGCGGCCCCAAGAAACGCGACATGCCTGTTTTAGGAGCGGCTGCACCAGCACGACTCGCTGCCGCACCGGCTGCCGGAGCAGCCGCACGGGGTGTAGCCGCTGCTGCTGGAGGCGTAACGGCCTGGCGCTGCTGCATTACGTTAGAAGACTGTCGACCAAAGCTTTTACCGCCACCAAAACGGCGAGCCTCTGCATCGAAGGAAACCACCAGCATACCGGCTGCAGACACAGCGATCAGGGCGGCGGCCATAAATCGGGAAAAACGTTGTGAGATCATGAGTTGACTCCTGCTGCGCAAAACGGATGTTACGCAAATATCGTGCTCTACAGTGTCAAAAACAGAGACACTTAAGAAAAGCTTACGGAAAGCTGAACATTAGCACAATCTGGCTATTTATTACTACTTTTTCTTGTTGGCGTGGTTCTGGCTACGCACAAAAAAGGGCTGTTTCACTGGAAACAACCCTTTTGCAGCAGAATGGCCAGGGATTACATCAGGTTTACTCTAGCCGTATCCCCTCGTGCAAGGCCGCAATCCCGGCGGACAAATTAAAATACTTAACACGCTCAAAGCCTACCGTGCGCATAATCTCGGCCAGATTTTCCTGATCGGGATGCATGCGGATAGATTCAGCCAAATAACGGTAGCTTTCTTCATCGTTTGCCACCACCTTGCCGATTTTAGGCAGCACATTAAACGAATACCAATCGTAGGCTGCCTCTAGAGGCTTGGTGATACGTGAGAACTCAAGCACCAGCAATTTACCACCAGGCTTTAGAACGCGGCGCATTTCGGCCAAAGCCTGATCTTTATGAGTCATGTTGCGCAACCCGAAGGCTACAGTCACACGATCAAAATATTCGGAAGGAAAAGGCAGATGCTCGGCATCACAGACCGACACCGGCGTGAGAACTCCACGATCAAGCAGACGGTCACGCCCGACGCCAAGCATGGAGCTGTTAATGTCAGTCAGCCATACTTCGCCCGAAACGCCGGCTTTACGTGCAAAGGCTTTGGCCAGATCGCCCGTACCGCCCGCAATATCCAGCACTTTCATGCCTGGCCGCACATCAGCACGCCCGATAGTAAAGGACTTCCAGATGCGGTGTAAGCCAGCCGACATCAAGTCATTCATGATGTCGTACTTTGCTGCCACCGAGTGGAAAACATCAGCGACGCGAGCGGCTTTTTCGGCTTCGCGCACGGTCTGGAAACCAAAATGCGTGGTAGTTTCCGGCGAAGGGGTAGAGGAATCGGTATGCTTTTTTCCATGATGGTCTAATCGTACCGCAAATTACCGTTATTTCGATACGCCCCATCAAGAAATAGATAAGCTAGCTACTTCAAAGTTTTCACAAACCTGAAACATTAAAGCCATATGATGATCCGTATTATCCCTAAATCATCGCTTTTTCCCAGCGGTTTTAACGATTTACATACGCATGACCACAACCATACTAGTCATTGAAGACGAGCCTGCAATCCAAGAGCTTATTGCAGTCAATCTGGCGTTTGCAGGGCATAAAGTATTACGTGCCTCTGATGCCGAGCAGGCCCAGATCCTAATCCGGGCCGAACTTCCGGATTTGATCCTGCTCGACTGGATGCTTCCGGGTGCCTCCGGCATTGCCCTGGCACGCAAGTTGCGCTCAGACGAGCGCACAAGCCTGGTGCCTGTTATTATGCTTACCGCAAAAGGGGCGGAAGTCGATAAGGTTGAAGGGCTCGAGGCAGGTGCCGACGACTACATCACCAAACCCTTTTCGCCCAAAGAGCTATTGGCCCGCATCAAGGCGGTACTAAGGCGTCGTGCGCCCCAACTTACCGACGACGTAATACAAATTGGCACTCTGCAGCTTGATCCCGCTACACATCGAGTCACAGGCGCCGACATTTCGCTAACGGTAGGTCCCACCGAATTTCGGTTATTGCACTTTTTCATGACTCATACAGAACGCGTCTTTACCCGAACACAGTTGCTTGACCAAGTCTGGGGCGATCATGTTTTTGTCGAAGAGCGCACCGTTGATGTACACATCAGGCGTTTACGCAAAGCCCTGGAGCCCAGCGGCCACGATGCCCATATAGAAACCATACGGGGTGCGGGCTATCGTTTTGCTGCCGTACTACCCGAGCGATCAAGATCCGAAAAATCATGAATAAAACACTAAGCTCAGTTGTTGCTTGGGCCCTTTTGGGCTTAGTAATCGGAGGGTGGCTAGGCTACAGCTTTGGCTGGGCAACCTTTGCATTAGGGCTGCTGCTTATGGTCATCGTTAGCGGCGCACAGCTACAAAAAATTCGTCGCTGGGTTCATAACCTCGACTTGCCTCCCCCGCTTCAGTTGGTCCGTGGGACGAAATTCTTGCTCCCGTATATCGCCAGCTCAAGGCCAATCGTGAAGAGATCACCGACTTAAGCCGAAACGTTGATGCCATTATGATGGCTGCCGAAGCGTTACCCGACGGCGCAATTACCTTAAGCGAAGGCATGGAGCTCCAATGGTGCAATCAAACTGCCTCTGAGCATATTGGCCTGAACCTGGCCACCGATCGCCACCACAGTATTTTTAATATTCTCCGGGCCCCTGAGTTCGCTCATTACGCTCAGCAGCGCGAGTGGGAAGGTCCCCTTTTGCTTCATCTTGAAAAAGAGGGCATAGACAAATCACTGTCCGTGCAGCTCACCCGCTATGGATTCGGCCAGTTCTTATTGGTCACGCGCGATGTCACGCAAGTTGAAAAGCTTGAAACCACTCGCAAAGACTTCGTAGCTAACGTGTCTCACGAGCTACGTACACCGCTGACCGTTCTTTTGGGTTTTCTGGAAACGTTACGCGAGCTGCCCGTTGAAAGCATCAGCGACGAGCAACGTGACCGATACGAGCAAATGATGCTTGAGCAGGCTCAGCACATGCAAGCCATTGTGGCTGATCTGCTCACTCTCTCTACGCTCGAGTCATCGCTGCCTACCGAAGGCCGTCCCGTCCGCATGAGCCAAATCATTAACCAGGCACTTGAACAGGCCAAGGTGCTATCTGATGGCGAGCATATTTTCATCGAAAACATAGACTCCAGTCTTTGTATTGTCGGCTCTGAAAACGAACTGACGTCGGCGATTTCCAACCTGCTGACCAACGCCATTCGCTACACCCCTAAAGATGGCACAATCACCGTCAGCTGGTTTCCAACTGAAGACGGCGGAGCCATCTATTCGGTTGAAGATACCGGTATAGGTATTGCACCCCAGGACATTCCTCGCCTGACCGAACGCTTCTATCGGGCAGATAAAGGGCGATCACGCGCCACAGGCGGCACGGGCCTGGGCTTAGCCATCACCAGGCATGTAGCAGTGCGCCATAACGCAGAACTCAGCATCCAAAGCCGTTTTGGATCGGGTAGCCTGTTCATGCTGCGCTTCGCTCCACTGCGTGTACGTCAAATCGAAGAACCCAACCTTTAAGCCCCTCGGTCAACAGTGCGTCGTCGCTGGCACACTTAATACTCAAGAATTGAAATCTGCGCTAATCTTAAGCTTTATGCTGAAAATCATTCGGAGTTCACCGTGAGCAACCAAGCCTCGTTACGCCCTTTCCATTTGGCTTTCCCTGTACATGACTTAGCTGCCGCACGTCATTTCTATGGTGGTGTGCTCGGATGTCCTGAAGGACGCTCCTCTGAGCATTGGATAGATTTCGATTTCTATGGTCACCAGATTGTTGCTCATCTGGCGCCCGACGAGTGCACGCCCCCACAAACCAGCCAGGTCGAAGCACATCAGGTGCCGGTACGGCATTTTGGGGTGGTGCTGGATATGGACAATTGGCGAATTCTTGCTGAAAAGCTGGGTAATGCCAACACCCAGTTTATTATCGAGCCGCACATACGCTTTGAGGGTCAGCCAGGCGAACAGGCCACGCTGTTTTTTCTAGACCCCTCGGGTAACGCACTTGAGTTCAAGGCCTTTCGCGATTTAAGCTCTCTTTTTGCCGTTTAAAACCCAAGCCCCTAAAGCCGTGGCGCCTATCTGTGTATAAACGCCGCAGCTTTAGGCATCACTGTATCAACCGCAGTTATCGCATGTCTTCGGCAAAACAATTATAAAAACAACTTATATGCCGGGTTCCCGCTCTCGTCCCAGTATGGGTAACCCAGGTTCTCAAGAAACGTACTGAATACCTTTTTATCGGTAGGCGGCACCTGCAAGCCCACCAGAATACGACCGTAATCGTCGCCCTGGTTGCGATAGTGAAACAGGCTGATATTCCACTCAGGGTTCATGGCACTAAGAAAACGGCGTAAGGCACCAGGGCGCTCTGGAAACTCAAAGCGATACAACTGCTCGTGTTCGGCCAAAGGTGAACGGCCACCCACCATATAACGCAAGTGCGTTTTAGCCATTTCGTTATTCGTCAGGTTAAGGGTAGGAAAACCTTTACGAACAAAATGCGTTTCAAGCTTTTCGATTTCGCTCTCGGACTGCACCTGCAAGCCCAGAAAAACATGCGCCTGATCGGCATCCGAAATGCGGTAATTAAATTCGGTTACCGAACGATTGCCCAACGCCTCAATGAGACGCAAAAAGCTGCCTCGCTGCTCGGGCAAACTGATAGCCAGGACTGCCTCTCGGGCCAGGCCTACCTCAGCACGCTCGGCCACAAAACGCAGGCGATCGAAATTCATGTTTGCGCCAGAGGTAATGGCTATCAGAGTCTTGTTTTTGAGCTTATGTTGCTGTGCATATCGTTTCGCACCGGCCATCGCCAAAGCCCCGGCAGGTTCCAGCACGCTACGCGTATCCTGAAACACGTCTTTGATCGCAGCACAAATTGCATCAGTATCGACCAGCACATAATCGTCTACGTACTGACGCGTAAGCTTGAATGTTTCACTGCCGACTTGCTTAACTGCAGTGCCGTCCGAGAACAGCCCCACATCGTTCAGGTTTAATCTTCGATTCGCTTTGACACTGCGTACCATAGCCGCAGAGTCTTCGGTTTGCACGCCTATAACCTTGATCTCGGGCCGCAGCTGCTTGATGTAGGCCGCTACCCCGGCGATCAGGCCGCCCCCGCCTATGGGAACAAAAATAGCATGTATGGGACCAGGATGCTGGTGAAGAATTTCCATTCCGATAGTGCCTTGACCGGCAATAACATCGGGATCATCGAAAGGATGAACAAATGTGAGCTTTTCTTCTTTTTCCAGTTCTACTGCATGCGCATAAGCATCGGAGAAGCTTTCCCCAAACAAGACCACTTCGCCGCCATTGCGACGTACCCCTTCAATTTTCACCTGAGGCGTGGTTTCGGGCATTACAATCACCGCTCGTGTGCCTAAGCGCTTGGCAGAATAAGCCACGCCCTGAGCGTGATTGCCTGCCGAGGCGGCAATCACTCCGCGCTTTAATTCGGCCTGGCTTAAATTCGCCATGCGATTATAGGCGCCACGCAATTTAAAACTAAATACCTCCAACTGATCTTCGCGCTTAAGCAAAATTCGATTATTTAATCGAGCTGAAATCAGGGGGCAAACTCAAGCGCTGTTTCACGCACCACATCATAGACTTTAGAAGTCAGAATGCGTTTAAGATAGTCGTTGGACATAAAGATGACAATAACGGCCCAAGAAGGCCGCGGTAAGGGTAAACAAATAAAGAAAAAAGAATACCACAGTCTCCTCCCCTCAACCTGTCCTCTAACTCAAGGACACTGCATGAGCCCCGGCCAGGGTTATAAAACTATTTTAGGGTGGCTTAGCCACATTTTTTATGGAAGCATGGCTACACACCTCAATTGCCTGGTTATTACAAGCGCTTGCACTGCCTGAAGTCGGTCTCACAGCAATATTTGTAGTAAGTTTCGTATCAGCAACCTTATTGCCACTCGGCTCTGAGCCTGCGGTCTTTGCCTATGTGACCGTTTCTCCGCATATGTTGTGGCCAGCCATTGTTATTGCCACGACAGGAAACACCTTGGGCGGAGTTGTGAGCTTTCTGATGGGCTCGGGTGCACAGCGCGCTTATCAAAAATGGCGGGATGCACACCCCGATGGCCTTGAGAGTCTTCATCGCCACCCTAAAAAATCCACAGGACGCTGGCATAAGACGGTGCAGATGTGGCTACATAAAATGGGGCCTTCAGCACTGCTTTTTTCATGGCTTCCCATAATAGGGGACCCACTGTGCGGCGTCGCTGGCTGGTTACGGCTTCCGTTGGGGCCCTGCGCTGTCTACATGGCTATCGGCAAGTTCCTGCGCTATGCCCTGATGACCATCCTTTTACTCTGGTTTTTCCCCTACGTGGGCTGGGGGCTATCCTGATGCTTTACTTAAGCTCATCAGGCAACCCGGCAATTAACTGTTTTACTTGATTTATTTGCAAACAACCCACGCATTGCATGTGTAAGCAAACGTCTTGTCACCGAATGAATTAAACTATTGTGTTGTTTAACGCTTAATTTCTCTCTTCAGTGGCTTTAGTCTGACCTTATGAATGCCCCAGTCGCCAGCCAGTATCTCGCCGCCCGCTCACCCGCGGTGTTCACTTCACGTCTGCGTGAGATTCCTTATAACTACACTTCCTATTCCGATCGGGAAATAGTATTGCGTCTCTTAGGCGAAGAAGCGTGGAACAAGCTTTCCGAGCTTCGCTCCGAGCGTCGCACCGGACGCTCCGCACGTATGCTTTTCGAAGTACTGGGCGATATCTGGGTGGTCCGACGAAACCCCTACCTGCTTGATGATTTGCTCGATAACCCAAAGCGCCAGCGCCAGCTAATCGAGGCATTGCGCCATCGCCTCAGCGAAATTGATAATCGCCGCGATGTCGATGTTCCCGAACGCGATCAAAAAGTCATTCGCCTATTACAGGCTGGTGAAGCTGCTGTCTCAGACTTTGAAAACGAGTTCAACACCACGCGCGAATTGCGCCAGCGTGTAGTAAAGCGCCTGCAGCGCATAACCGCAAAAGACAATATTAAGTTCGACGGCTTGTCACGAGTTTCCCACGTAACAGACGCCACCGACTGGCGTGTCGAATACCCCTTCGTTGTACTCACTCCCGATAACGAGGGCGAGATGGCCGCCTTGGTACGAGCCTGTATCGAGCTCAAGCTCACGATAATCCCTAGAGGGGTGGTACAGGCTACACAGGTGGTGCTATTCCTCTCAGCTCTCGTTCGGTTGTTATTAATACCGAAAAGCTCGATGGCCTGGGTTCGGTTGAGGTGATCCATCTGCCCGGTGTTGAAGAGCCTGTACACACCATTCTTAGCGGCGCAGGGGTTGTAACCCGTCGGGTGGCAGACGCCGCCGAAGCTGCTGGCCGAGTATTCGCCGTTGACCCTACCTCGGCCGACGCCTCCTGTATTGGCGGAAATGTGGCCATGAACGCAGGTGGCAAAAAAGCGGTGCTCTGGGGCACTGCGCTTGATAATCTCGCCTGGTGGCGTATGGTCGACCCGGATGGAAACTGGCTTGAAGTAACGCGGGTCAATCATAATTTAGGCAAGATTCACGAGGTCGATCTGGCTGTTTTCGACCTCCA
Organism: Paenalcaligenes niemegkensis; assembly: GCF_022230885.1. Taxonomy (GTDB): domain Bacteria; phylum Pseudomonadota; class Gammaproteobacteria; order Burkholderiales; family Burkholderiaceae_B; genus Paenalcaligenes; species Paenalcaligenes niemegkensis. The sequence goes on from NZ_JAKGCT010000001.1 coordinate 294,022, forward strand.
CTGGTACGACGGTGAGCTACAGCCCGGCGCGCGTTTGCTGCGTAGCGAAACCCTTAGCATCGAAGGGAAGAAATTCCGCAAGGAAGGTCTGGGTAAAGATGTCACAGATAAGTTTCTTTCAGGGCTGCCTGGTGTACAAAAAGAAGGCTGCGACGGACTGATTACCGCGGCTCGCTGGATCTTGCATCGTCTGCCAGACCATACCCGCACCGTATGCCTTGAGTTTTTTGGCAGCGCTCGCAATGCCGTACCCTCTATCGTTGAAGTCAAGAATTACCTGGACACCGAAGGCCGCGCCAACGGGGCACTGCTGGCTGGCCTTGAACACCTGGATGAGCGTTATTTGCGTGCAGTGGGCTACGCCACAAAAAGCAAACGTAGTGGCCTGCCTAAAATGGTGCTCATTGGCGATATTATGGGCGACGACGCCGATGCAGTCGCCATAGCAGCCAGCGAGGTTGTACGCATTGCCAACACGCGTCACGGTGAGGGCTTCGTAGCCGTCAGCGCCGAAGCCCGTAAGCGCTTCTGGCTGGATCGCGCTCGCACCGCTGCTATTGCCCGTCACACCAACGCCTTTAAAATTAACGAAGACGTCGTTATTCCGCTAGACCGCATGGGCGAATACACCGACGAGATCGAACGTATCAACATCGAGCTTTCCACCCGCAATAAACTGCGCCTGCTCGACGAGCTTGAGCACTTTCTGCACGGCGACTTACCCGTCGGTAAGTCAGCGGATCACACTGACGCAGAGCACACTCGCGAAGAAGTGCTCGAAGAGCGCCGTCATGACGCCATTGCTACGATATCAACCGTACGCAATCGCTGGAGCTGGCTGCTGAACAACCTGGACGCCAAGGTGGCCGACAGCCTGGATGCATTGAACCAGCTAGGTTTAGGTGAACATACCGAAGCCTTGCGCGAACGGGTTGCTTCGTTGCCCGAAACCAAGATCATTGAATTACTGCAAGACCATACCTTGCGCACCTCGTGGAAGACCGAAGTGCGTGCCAGGCTTGAAGAGCACTTTCCAGGGGCCGACTGCGCCGCCGTGCTAGCCGAACTGCAGGCCGTTCACGACCGCGTCCTTAAAAGCCGCGTATTCGTGGCCTTGCATATGCATGCTGGCGACGGCAACGTACACACCAACCTGCCGGTCAACTCTGACGACTACGGAATGCTGCAAGAGGCCAACGAAACCGTAAGCCGAATCATGCAGATTGCGCGTGGGCTTAACGGAGTAATTTCAGGCGAGCACGGTATTGGTCTCACCAAGTATCAGTATCTGACACAGGAAGAGCTGCAGCCGTTTCAAGACTACAAGCGCCGCATTGATCCTGGCGATCATTTTAATGCAGGAAAACTGATGCCGGGCGCTGACTTAAGTGCAGCCTGGACCCCCAGCTTCAATCTGCTGGGCCATGAGTCCCTAATTATGCAGCGTAGCGAAATTGGTTCTATTTCGCATGCCATTAAAGACTGTTTGCGCTGTGGTAAATGTAAGCCGGTTTGTGCCACGCATGTGCCTCGTGCAAATTTACTTTATTCACCCCGTAATAAAATTTTGGCTACCTCGCTACTGATCGAAGCTTTTCTGTATGAAGAGCAAACCCGGCGTGGCGTGAGCCTGAAGCATTGGGAAGAGTTTGAAGATGTAGCAGACCACTGTACGCTCTGCCATAAGTGCTTTAACCCCTGTCCCGTCGACATTGATTTTGGCGACGTGTCTATGGAAATGCGTGCTTTGCTAAGCCGTATGGGGAAAAAATCCAGGAACCCGGGTGCCGCCACGGCCATGTTCTTCCTGAATGCCAAAGACCCCCGGGTTATAAACACCACCCGCAAGGTACTGGATGTGGGATATAAAGCCCAACGTCTCGCTCACGAAGTGCTGGCAGCTCCGGCCCGAAAACAAACAGCGGCACCACCTGCGACGGTGGGCAAAGCCCCTATACGTGAACAGGTCATACACTTCATCAACAAGAAAATGCCTGGCGGCTTACCCAAGCAGCCGGTGCGTAAACTGCTGGACATTGAAGACGCCGATTACGTACCAATTATTCGCAACCCCAAAAACACCGCTCCCGACAGTGAAGCCGTGTTTTATTTCCCTGGATGTGGTTCAGAACGCTTGTTCTCTCAGGTGGGCCTGGCTACACAGGCCATGCTTTGGCACGCTGGCGTACAAACGGTTTTGCCCCCGGGCTACCTCTGTTGCGGCTATCCGCAACGTGGCAGCGGGCAGAAAGAAAAAGCGGACCAGATGATCACCGATAACCGCGTGCTGTTTCATCGCATGGCTACAACGCTTAATTACCTCGATATTAAAACGGTAGTTGTCAGCTGTGGCACCTGCTATGACCAGCTTGCCATGTACGAATTTGAGAAAATCTTCCCGGGTTGTCGCCTGATTGATATTCACGAGTTCCTGCTTGAAAAAGACATCAAGCTTGATGGTGTAGAGGGCGTCAGGTACATGTATCACGATCCTTGCCATACCCCCATGAAGCTGCAGGATCCTATGAAAACAGTAAAAGCCTTGGTGGGTGATGAATCGGTAAAAAGTGATCGCTGCTGTGGCGAATCGGGTACGCTGGCTGTATCACGTCCAGATATCTCAACGCAAATCCGTTTTCGTAAACAAGAAGAACTGCTTAAAAACCAGGAAACCATTTCTGCTGACGGTTTCCAGGGCGAAGTGAAAATGCTCACTTCCTGTCCCTCCTGTTTGCAGGGCCTGTCACGCTACGAAGGCGACACTGGCGTTAAAGCCGATTACATTGTTGTCGAGATGGCAAAACACATCCTGGGAGAAAACTGGATGGCTGACTACGTAAAAACAGCTAACGCTGGCGGTATTGAACGCGTATTAGTCTAAGCACGTTTGTATGTACTCCCCGGCCCGGGCCTCTCTGCGGGTCATGCCGGGGAGTTGCTCTTCCTTCCCGGATATTACGATAGCTAAAACCGGGTAGACTGTACGCAGACGAATCAGCGTAACCACTACAGCGACAACAATGAGCCAGCCTTTTATTCCCGTCATTACTTCCCTGCTCGAAACGGATCTTTATAAATTCACCATGTGGCAGGCCATGCTGCATCGCCATCCGGCGGCGCAAGCACGGTACGAGTTTTTATGCCGTAATGATGCTGAATATCCATTGGCGGAGCTGGCTCCCGAGGTCGAACGGCAACTGGATCACTTATGCAGTCTCAGCTTTAGCCAAGACGAACTCGACTACCTGGCCAGCCTGCGCTATATCAAGTCAGATTTCATTGATTATTTATCTCTTTTTCGATACCAGCGACGTTTCATCAAGGTGCAAACCGAAGGTTCAGCGCTGCGAATTATTACAGAGGGTCCACAGGTCCATGTAATGGGCTTTGAAATTTTCGTATTGGCCATCGTCAACGAACTGTATTTCAGACACTACGATGCTACAACGCTTGTCGAGGAAGGCCGCAGACGCTTGAAGCATAAAATCGACCACCTCAAGCAATTTGGTGCTACGCCTCAAGAAGACTTCAGTTTCGATATTTCCGACTTCGGTTTAAGGCGGCGCTACTCAGCTGCATGGCATGACGAGGTCATTGAAACGCTGGCCAGGCAAGTGCCCGAGTTTTTCAAAGGAACCTCGAACGTACATTTGGCACGCAAGCACAACCTGGTGCCTATAGGCACGATGGCCCACGAATACTTTCAGTCATTCCAGGCTTTCGGGTCAGTGCGATTACGCGACTTTCAGAAAGCTGCGCTCGAAGACTGGGTTCAAGAGTATAGGGGCGATCTGGGTATTGCCTTGACCGACACCATTGGCATGAAAGCCTTTTTACGTGATTTCGACCTGTATTTTGCCAAGCTCTTTGATGGCCTTCGCCACGACTCTGGCGACCCCTTTGAATGGGGAGAACTCGCCATTGACCACTATAAAAAGCTGCGTATCGACCCCACTACAAAACGGCTGGTGTTTTCTGACGGCCTTACTGTAGATAGCGCAATAGAGCTCTATCGGTATTTTGGCAGCCGTATCCAAGTTGGCTTTGGGATAGGTACCAGCCTGACCAACGACATGGGCGTGCAGGCGCTCAACATCGTAATGAAACTCGTGAGCTGCAATGGCGCTTCAACCGCCAAACTGTCTGACTCGCCCGGTAAAACCATGTGCGACGACGAAACCTTCATTGCCTATTTGCGACAAGTATTCGATCACTACCAATAAGATTCTATGATGCGCACAGGCCGTAGCGCTGCTAGCGCTCCTTGCAGTTTCCTGATGACTCACAGCGGCAGTGACGATTCCATGCAGAATATCAGCCAGAGAACTTTTTTGCCCCGGCAACGCAGATCACCGCAGCCAGCGTTACCCCCAGCATCGTCCAGCTCACTGTTTCGTGGAGAAACAGCGATGCCAGTCCGAGCCCCATGAAAGGCTGAAGCAGCTGGAGCTGCCCTACAGCCGCGGTACCGCCCTGTGCCAAGCCCCGATACCAGAACATAAAACCGATAAACATACTGAAAAGCGAAACATAGGCAAAGCCGATCCATGCCGGGGCACCTACATGTTCGAATGATGCTGGCAAAGTCAGCAGCACGATCGGCAACATGATCGGCAGCGACAACAGCAACGCCCAGCTAATGACTTGCCAGCCTCCCAGCTTGCGCGAAAGCCGCGCGCCTTCCGCGTATCCCAGTCCGCACACGACGATAGCAGCCAGCATCAGCACGTTGCCACGTAAGGACGCCTCGATGCCGCTCAGTGCCGCGTAGCCGACAACAAAGGCACTTCCAAGTACAGAGAACAGCCAAAAAGCAGCCTGAGGGCGCTCTCCGTCGCGCAACACGGCGAAAATGGCGGTGCACAGAGGCAGCAAACCCAGGAAGACCAGTGAATGCGCAGAAGTGATATGTTGCAGGGCCAGTGCAGTCAGTAGCGGAAAGCCAACCACAACACCCAGGGCAGTAAGAATGAGAGAAGGAAGATCCGCAAGTTCCGGGCGGCGCTGTCGAAGCAAGATCAGAAGCACCAAGCCCAGCAAACCGGCGATAGTCGCTCTCGCGCTGGTCAGGAACGTCGGATCAAAATCAGCGACTGCTGCACGTGTCGCCGGAAGCGACCCTGCAAAAATAGCCATTCCAATGAAGCCATTCAGCCAACCGTTTGTTGTTTTTCTCATTGTTAAGTCCTTATTGCTAACCGCCAGTAGAGCATTAGAAAGATAGAGCAGCAAGGAACAGTCCAGTACAATTATAAATAACTGTTATGCGAACAATAACAATACAGTGGAGTCAACAACGTGAAGCAAAACACCACGCGAATCAGCACCGTAATGTCAGTCATTCTGTCGCGGATCACATCTCGCATGTACCTGCCAGGGGCTCGCTTACCTTCCGTCCGTGCACAGGCACAGGCCATGAAACTTTCAGTTTCAACGGTGGTTGAAGCTTATGAACGCCTGGCCGCCGAAGGCATCATTAGCTCTCGTCCAGGGTCTGGCTTCTATGTGAACGGACCTGTTGCCCCGCTTGCACTGGCAGAGGTCGGCCCCAAGCTCGACAGAGAAATCGATCCGCTATGGATTTCCCGCCAATCGCTGGAAACAGGCGTCAGCGTACTCAAGCCTGGCTGCGGATGGCTTCCTGCCTCATGGATGTACGAAGCAGGAATGCGCCGGGCCCTGCGCGCACTGGCCAGGGCTAGCACAGCGGAGCTAACCGAGTACTCCACTCCACTGGGGCATCCGGCGTTGCGTCAGTTTCTCGTACGCCGAATGGCGGCTATCGGCATTGACGCGGTTCCCGAACAAATCATGCTTACAGAGTCAGGAACACAGGCGATCGACCTGATCTGCCGTTTCTTTCTGGAGCCAGGCGACACCGTGCTGGTAGACGATCCTTGTTATTTTAATTTCCATGCCTTGCTCAAGGCACATCGCGTGCGGGCGGTAGGTGTGCCCTACACGCCACACGGGCCGGATATAGAAGCATTCGGCGCTGCCCTGAAGGAGCATTCGCCAAGAATCTACATCACTAACTCTGGCGTCCACAACCCTACAGGCGCCGTGCTCTCCCCCGTCATTGCGCATCGGCTATTGAAACTTGCCGACACTGCAGATCTTGTGATCGTCGAGGATGACATCTTTGCTGACTTCGAAATTGATCCCGCCCCCAGGCTCGCTGCTTTCGACGGCTTCACACGCGTGATCCAGATCAGCAGCTTCTCCAAGACGGTTTCGGCTTCGCTGCGATGTGGTTACATTGCGGCACGCCCTGATTGGATCGAAAGTCTGATCGACCTGAAACTCGCGACTAGCTTTGGAGGTGGTCGACTGGCGGCCGACATTGTGCTGAAGGCGCTAACCGACAGCGGATATCGTAAGCATATGGAGGCAATAAGGTTTCGGTTAGCCGAAGCCATGGAGAAAACTATCCCCCGGCTTGAGGCGATTGGCGTGAAACCGTGGCTCGTTCCTCGGGCTGGCATGTTTCTCTGGTGCAGGCTGCCCGAAGGCATCGATGCAACCACCATTGCCCGTTCATGCCTGGAAGACGACGTAGTGCTGGCTCCAGGTAATGCTTTCAGTCAATCATTAAGCGCAAGCGACTACTTGCGCTTCAATGTCGCACAATCTATGAACGATCAGATTTTCAATGTTTTAACACGGGCGCTTTCTAAACAAAGAGTATAGAGAAGACGGACTGAAGGTCATCGATAAAAAAAGCCCTGTCTTCAGCCATATGAACTGGAGACAGGGCTTTTACACTGACCGTCACTGGCCCTGCATGGCCCCCGGATCTGGTAGCGAATGACCGAACTCACAGACCGTATACACCGGCAAGCCCGTGTCAGTAACCGCTTTAGAGCCACCTAGGTCAGGCAGATCGATAATGGCGGCTGCTTCGACGACATTGGCGCCCAGACGCTGCAATAACCGTGACGCTGCCACCATGGTGCCACCCGTGGCAATAAGATCATCAATAAGCAGCACACGCTGCCCCGGGCGTACTGAATCGGTGTGCATTTCGACGGTGGCATTGCCATATTCAAGGGAGTATTCTTCTGCCACCGTTTGAAAAGGCAGCTTGCCTTTTTTCGCACCGGAACAAAGCCCAGATTTAGTTCATAAGCCAGAACTGAACCAACGATAAAACCGCGAGCATCAATCCCGGCCACTAAATCTAGACGTTGACGCATGTAGCGGTAAACGAACAAATCGATGAGAACACGAAAAGCCTGGGGATCTTGTAGAACCGGAGTGATGTCACGGAAGATAACATCGGGTTTAGGCCAATCCGGTACGCTGCGAATCGTGTTGCGAATATATTCGGCGGGATCGGTATGCATGTTGACTTAAATAACCACAAAAATAACCAGAGTGCACTATGCACCATCGGCACGCATGAAGTGTACACAATCTCACCCTGTATAGTGACGGTCGTGTCTTAAAAAGAACGCTGAACAGGCTCCTCAATCAATTGCTCGCCAATGATCTGCATTTCTCGCTGAAATAGCATTGGCGGCACAGGCTCATGGCTTACCATAATAACGGTGCGGTTCTCGGCGAAATGCAAAAGATCATGCAACAAAGCATTGGCCGTGGCTTCATCCAAACCACTGGTTGGTTCATCAAGCAGCCAAAGCGATGCCGACGTCAACAAAATACGCGCCAGGCATAAACGGCGGGCTTGCCCTGTGGACAAGGTGTTACCCCCTCTCCTACCCAGCTGTCAAGACCTTTAGCCAAGGTCTCGACGAAGCTCGCCAGACGCACTCGCTCTAATACGGCCCACAGTTCTTTATCGGTAGCGTCGGGCTTGGCCAGGCACAGGTTATGCCTTATGGTGCCCATGAATACCGTAGAATGCTGGGACAATAACGCAAATTGCTTAAAGCGCTGCTCGGAAGGAACCCTCGCCAGACTGGTTCCGCCGTAGTATATGTCGCCCTGCAACGGAGCAATAACGCCGATTAACGAGTGCAGCAAGGTGGTTTTTCCGGAGCCGCTTAAGCCACGGATAAGCAACCGTTCCCCCTGCTCCAAAACCAAATCGATAGCGCCCACAAGAGGCTCATTGCCATCGTGTCCTATATAAACCTTATTCAGCGTCAGGCTACCTGAGGTCGCCATATCGCAAGGACCTGACTCCGACTCGCTGTCTTGGCCCCGTATGGCGCGAAGGCGTGCTGCTGCTGAGCTGGCAACCCCCAGACTGGCCGCCCCGCGCATTAAAGGGGCCATAATTTCAAACAAGGCCATGGCACCCAATAACAGCCCTACCCATATAGCTGCGCTGAGCTCATGTTCGCTATACACGTGAATGCCTATTACGAGCATCGCAATCACCAGCAGCCCCATACATACCTGCTGAGCCAGATTGCCCAGACTCGCCACTGCTGACATACGCGACTGCTGCGCCGATAGCGCGGCACTTTGTGCCTCAAAGTTATCTTGCACAGCTGTAAAACTGTTGAACACCACGATATCCACGTGTGCAACCATGGCATCATGCAGCAAAGCTCTTAACTCGGATGCAGCACCAGTAATCTGCTGCCCCGCAGAGGATGCGTGGCGTGCTACCCCAAAGGGAATAAGCAATGCCCCCATCAATACACAGGCAAGCACTGCCACACCGGCCCACGGAATATAGCTACCCACCAGGGCCGCATAGATCATCCCACCCATAAGAGCCGTAAACGCAGGCACTACCAGTAACAGGAACACGGAATCCAGCCGCTCGACATCGTTGATCAAGCGTGCCACCAGATCTCCGTCTCTGTAGCGGGCGAGTTCAGCGGGAGGTAAAAGGGACAACTGCTCAAAAGTTTGCGAGCGGATCTCAGCCTGTAGATCCAATGTAACTGTATGACCCGTTATACGCTCGACATAACGCGAGGCTATACGCCACATTGAAAGTCCGCGGACCAAGGCTGAAGGAGCAAACAAATTAAATAACGAAAATGAGCCGGCAAGAAAGGCACCCGTCAAAAACCATCCGGCCACAGTCAGCAGGCCTACACCCGCAAATACGGTGCTGAGCGCCACGAAACCACTGATGACAACACGTCCTTTATGTTGCCGCAGCCAGGGCGCACATAATTGCCACCATAGTTTCATGGCCCCACTCCGTGTAATACCGCGCCTTCCAGATGCCATCGCGACGTCATTTTTCCAGCGACGACCGGATCGTGGGTCGCAATGACCAGCGCCCGATTGTCACAAAAAGCCAAAATCGCATCGAGCACCTGATCCCGAGTCTGCCAATCCAAGTGCGCAGTAGGCTCATCCAGCAACACCAGAGAAGCGTTAGAAAGAAATAGCCTCGCCAAAGCAATGCGATGAATTTGTCCGCCAGAGAAGCCAAAACCGCGATTACCTATCAAGCTCTGTAAACCATCAGGAGTCGAACGTAACAGATCTGCCATTTGCACACGCTCTAAAGCCCACCACAGCTGCTCATCAGTTGCAGACGGCGCTGCCAGCCGCAACGAGTCGGCAACTGTGCCCAGAGCCAGGAATGGCGAAGGACCAATTAGACAAACGCCAGGTAAATGCAAGGACTGGACAGAAGGAGTCGGCTTGCCTGAGGTGTAGAGCGTGATTTCTCCGCTGGTACGTGGACGTAAGCCAACCAGGCTTTCCAGCAAGGTTGTTTTACCACTTCCGCTGGCGCCCACTATAGCTACCGAATCGCCTCGCCGTAATGTTAACGATGTGCTTTCCAGCAAGGTGCTAAAACCACCCGGAGTGCTCAGGCTCAAGTCATCAGCCTTCAGCACGGTGGGCATCAAGCCTGAACGTGAAAAGTCCAGACCACACGGCGCTTCCACGGAGACTTGCTGATTAAGCGGCATGACACTGGAAACAGACGGCTGGGTGGTATGGCTATCGGCAACGACGGGAAGAGTCACAAATAGCTGCTCTAAGCCTTGCACTGCGGCTTTAGCTTGAGCCCGGTCATGATAGCTAGCCGCCAGCTGACGTAAAGGCTGATACACCTCGGGGGCAATGAACAAACAGAACAAGCCATGCTGCAGGGTAAAACCGCTAAAGCCCGCGCCTAGCATCCCAAGGTAGCTTAATCCCATGTAAACAGCCACGCCCGCCACTCCTAAAGCAGCAAACAGCTCCAGCACAGCCGACGAGAGAAAAGCGATACGCAAGACTTTCATTGTGGTCTGCCCGAGCTCGACACTGGCGCGCCGGACAGAAGCCACCTCAGCGCCGGCCTGCCCGAATAGCGTTAAGGTAAACAAGCCTTTGATACGATCGCCAAATACCCCGGATAATCGCAGCAGCGCCCGCTGGTGCTTTTGGTTTGCTGCTTCCGCCCCCCAGCCCACCAACGCCATAAACAAAGGGATAAGAGGCGCTGTGACCAGCAGCAACAATGCAACCACCCAGTCAACACCAAATACCGCAAGAGACAGCAGCAAGGGTAAAAAAACGGCTGCCAAGGCGGCAGCCATATAGCGCTGCAAGTAACCATCCAGGGCCTCGACATGATCCATGACTGCCGTTGCTAATTCCCCCGAGGGATAGCGTTTCGTCCAGGCAGGGCCACGATGGAGTAATTCATGCAATAGCGAACTGCGTAGCCGGTGCTTGACCGTTTCAGCTACGGAGCTTGCACAGCGCTCGCCCGACCATACGACCAGCGCACGCAAAACCAGAATTGCGGCAATAAGCAAAATCGAGTTCAGCAAGACGTCAAGCGATGCTTTGCTGACAATGGCAAGCTGCAAGGTTTGAGCCAAATACCAAGCTTGGGGAATAAACAGCAAGCCTGCCAAAAGCGGTGCCAACAGCGCCCACGCTGCACGCAGCGGTGCCTCACGCCAAGTTTGACGCAGCCATGCTTCCCCCAGGCGGACGAGCGTTTGCTGCCGAAGCAGGCAAACGCGAGAACTCATCCGTTGTATTACTCATCGGCAGCCGAAATTTCGGAGGTCGCCAGCTGATTGTCTTGTTGAGCGCGTACAACGCGGAGTTCGAACCACATTGCATTCAGGATAGAGAATGCACACGCCAGGCCCAACCCTAATATCCACGAAAAATACCACATTGCTAAACCTCGGTCGTTAATAAGAGTGGGAAGAGTCCTCGACTGACTCTGGTGTTACTTTCCCGCCCATTACCTTATATACCCATGATGTATACATCACGATAATAGGAAGAAAGAAGGCTGAAATCAGCAGCATTATCCACAAGGAAAAATGGCTGGCCGAGGCGTCATAGATAGTTAAGCTGGAATTGGGCTGGGTTGACGAAGGAAGCAAGAACGGGAACAACGAAAACCCAAAGGTAAGCACGACGCCGACAACGGAAGCCGACGAGCAGAACACGGCTAGCAATCCACTGCGCCGGCCTACCAGGACAATCGCCAGCAACATACCTGCGACAGCGGTAACAGGTGCCGCCCACATCCACGCATAACTGTCATAATTTGACATCCACCCACCGGCGCTAACGGTTACCGTCTTCGCCAGAGGATTAGAAAAGCTGTGCACCAAAGCGGCGTTCTCAATGGTATAGCCCGGTATCGAAGTTGCTATCCACCAGCCTGCGAGTACGAACAATGCCATGCTCAGCAATCCTGTATAGATAGCCCATCGTTTAGATTTCCTGGCGATTGAACCCTCTGTTTTCCAGCTAAGTACCACCGCTCCCTGAAAGGCCAGCAACAGCACGCTGATGACACCACACAACAGTGGAAACGGCATAAACAAAGCAAAAAAGCTGCCATCATACATAGGGCGCAACGTACTCTGTTCAAAGCCGAAGGGGGCGCCGACAATCACGTTGCCAACTGCAACCCCAAAAACCAAAGCCGCAACAATGCCTGTAGCACACCAGATTGAGTCCCAGCGTGAACGCCAAACAGCCGATGTCATTTTGCTTCGATACTTAATGGCAACAGGCCTTAAGATCAAGGCCACCAGCAGAAGCATCATGGCCAGGTAAAAACCCGAAAAAGCCATCGCATAAAGCAAAGGCCAGGCAGCAAACACCAGTGCACCGGCCACAATCAGCCAGACCTGGTTGCCTTCCCAAACCGGACCAATGACATTAAATAGCACCCGCCGCTCACGGTCATCGTTGGTCACAACCGGCAATAACATGGCAATACCTAAATCGGCCCCGTCCATTACCGCAAATGCCGCCAACAGCACACCCAATAGCAGCCACCAGACCACCCTGAGCGTGTCGTAATCGAGAAGAATTAAAGCGTCCATGAGTTTTCCTTATTCGGCACCCAAAAGGCGGGCTGAAGGTGTTAATGGAACAGCTGGCGCCTCAGCGTCGCTATCTTCGGGACCGCTACGAATGGAATGCAGCATGACTTTCACACCCACCACGGCCAATGCCGCATAAAGTGCCAGGAAAATTGTCAAACTTATCGCCAGGTCTGTAATGCTCAAGCCAGAGGCCGCGTAATACGTAGGCAGAACGCCTTCGATAATCCAGGGCTGACGACCGAACTCGGCCACAAACCAGCCGCACTCAATGGCCACCCAGGGAAGCGGTAGCGTCCAGACGGCGACCTTCAGGAAACGTCTGGAGTAAGTAATACGATCCGTTGTCGCCAAGAAGAAAGCCACAATGAAGAAGGCAATAAAGTACATACCTAAGCCCACCATGACCCTGAAGGTCCAGAATAAGGGGGCAACTTGCGGCACGGTGTCCCAAGCGGCTTTGTCGATGTCGGCATCGGTGGCCTGGCCTATATCACTAAGGTGCTTTTTAAGCAGTAATGCATAGCCTAAGTCGCGCCAATGCTCGTCAAACACAGCCCGTGCCTCGTCATTAGACGTATCTGCGCGCACTTCCTGCAACGCCTCATAAGCCACTAACCCATTGCGGATGCGAACTTTCGCATGATCTACCAGATCGCTAATACCCAGCATCGGCGTGGTTAATGAACGGGTGCCTATTATGCCCATCACCCATGGGATTTCCACTGCCAGACTATTGCTGCGCGAAGCCTGATTGGGAATCGCGAACGCATTGAAGCTGGCAGGCGCCGGCTCGGTTTCCCACATAGCTTCCAGCGACGCAATTTTCATTTGTTGGTGCTCGGTGGTCAAATAACCACTCTCGTCTCCCAATACGACAACCGACAGTGCTGAAGCCAAGCCAAAGCTAGCTGCCACCACCATGGAACGCCGGGCAATCTCGATGTGACGGCCACGCAGAACATACCAGGCGCTAATACCCATTACAAAGACAGCGCCCAGAACATAACCCGCACTAACAGTATGTACAAACTTGGCTTGAGCCACCGGATTGAAAATAACGGCAACAAAATCGTTGAGTTCCATACGCATCGTTTCGGGGTTGAAATAGGCCCCCACCGGATTTTGCATCCAGCCATTTGCAATAAGAATCCACAACGCTGAAAAGTTCGTGCCAATAGCAACCAGCCAGGTGACTATCAAATGGCCCACTTTAGACAACCGGTCCCAGCCAAAAAAGAACAGCCCGACAAAGGTAGCCTCAAGGAAGAAAGCCATTAAACCTTCAATGGCCAGAGGCGCACCGAAGATATCACCTACATAATGGCTGTAATAGGCCCAGTTCATGCCGAACTGAAACTCCATCACGACACCCGTAGCGACACCCAATGCAAAGTTGACCCCGAACAGCTTGCCCCAGAATACGGTCATCCGACGCCACACTTCGTGACCGGTCATGACATACACGCTCTCCATAATGGCTATCAACGCAGCCAGGCCTAAAGTGAGCGGGACAAACAAGAAATGAAACATCGCTGTAAAAGCGAATTGCAATCGAGAAAGCGTGACGACATCCATATCGATCATGACTGGCCTCCGGAACCAACGTTTTTGCGGACTTTACCGACTAAACCCAATACCTTTTGTACTTTAGTGCCCAGTTTCATCAAGCTCTGCAACGTTTCTGGAGGCAAGTCATGGATTTCGTCAAACCAATCCGTGGCTAATTCAATGAGCGCCAACATATCACTAATGCGCTGTTGCTCGTAGGCCTCCCGCTCGCCCTCAGGTTTTTCCATGAGGATACTGCGTAATAGAGTCAGCGTGGGGTCAATCTCTCGTTTACGCTTTTCTTCAACCAGAATATGAAAAATTTCCCAAACATCTTTGGGTGACTCAAAATACTCACGCCTGTCCCCGACCTTATGCACCATTTGCACCAAACGCCAGGACTGCAGCTCCTTCAGACTCATGCTGACATTGGAACGTGAAATTTTCAGGCTATCAGCAATATGCTCGGCATTTAATGGATCAGGCGATAAAAAGAGCAATGCGTATATTTGGCCCACCGTACGATTGACGCCCCAGCGCCCTCCCATTTCGCCAAAATGCAAGACGAAGCGCTCTGCCTGCGGATCAAGATTCATCACAGCCTTCTTTTGTTTCAGTAATTACTGAAATAACAGTAAAAAACAAATCATAACGCTACTGAATGTTTTAGACAAGAAACACCCATAGCCATATACGTCTTGTATCGCCCACTCAATCTCCCAAAGACCAGCTAAAATAAACCATCCCGACTACAATCGAATCATGAAACCGCAAGCCCACACCACCCACGAAGCGCTCGCCTCGGCAGCACGCACCTTTCAGACTGAAATCAGCGCCCTGAATGCTCTGAAAAATCGCCTCGACCACGATTTCGTCGATGTCGTGGAAATGCTACTGAACTGCCAGGGCAGAGTGGTGGTTACCGGTATCGGAAAATCCGGGCATATAGCTCGGAAGATAGCGTCTACGCTGGCGTCAACCGGTACCCCTGCTTTCTTCATGCACGCAGCAGAAGCCCTGCACGGTGATCTGGGCATGATCACTGGTCAAGATATCGTCATCGCTATTTCTTATTCGGGCAAAGCTCAAGAACTGGTAACCATCCTGAATGTAATAAAACGCATGGGGGCACGGCTTATCGCCATTACTGGTCACCCTGATTCAGAATTGGCGCAAAACGCAGACTTGCACCTGAACGCACAGGTCGAATATGAGGCCTGCCCGCTAAACCTCGCTCCTACCGCCAGCACCACGGCGTCACTTGTATTAGGGGATGCCATCGCAGTTGCTTGTCTGGAAGCTCGCGGCTTTAGCCAGGAAGACTTCGCACGCTCTCACCCTGGCGGGGCCCTCGGACGGCAGCTTCTTACCTATGTGCGCGATATTATGCGTAAAGGCAATGCTTTACCCCTTGTGAATGAGCACACACTGGTACCTGAAGCTCTCGCCGAAATGTCAGCCAAAGGCATGGGCATGGCTATCGTCGTAGACCAGAAGCAGCGGCCTATAGGCATCTTTACTGACGGCGATCTACGTCGTCTTATCCGTCGAGAAGGAGACATCCGCAACGTAGAAATACATGAAGGCATGACCCCCAACCCCAGGCATATATCAGCCCATTCCCTCGCCATCGAGGCAGCGGGCACCATGGATGCGAACCGCATCAACCAAATGCTCGTAGTTGGCGAAGATGGCCAGCTGCAGGGGGCCCTGCACATGCACGATCTACTCGCGGCGAAGGTAATATAAATGAGTAATACACTGACACCACAACACCCGGCCGAAGCGCTGCTATTAGCGAAAATCAGTTCCGACGTCCAGAACCGGCTCCGCGATATACGTTTAATGGTTTTTGACGTAGACGGTGTGCTCACCGACGGCAGGCTCTGGTATAACGAACACGGCGAAGTCTTTAAATCGTTTCACGCCCTCGATGGGCATGGCCTGCGGCTGCTTGACGAAAGCGGCATACGCGTTGCCTTGATTACCGGACGCGAAGGCCCTATTGTGGCTCGTCGGGCAGCCGAACTCGGTATTGCGGAAGTTCATCAGGGCGTACGCAATAAAGCCGATGTACTCCACGACATGGCGCAACGTCTGGGACTGGGCTTTTCGGAAATCGGCTATATGGGCGACGATATTATCGATATCACCGCCATGCAGCGCGTGGGCTTTGCTGCCAGTGTGCCCAACGCCCCTACCTACATCTCTCAAATCACCCATTGGGTCTCCAGCAAGCCTGGCGGTTCTGGGGCTGCGCGTGAATGCTGTGACCTGATCCTGGCCAGCCAGCATAAGCTGGGCGCCTTCCTGAACGCAAAACCGCTAAGCACTACTGGTGCCATTCAATAGAGCCTCTCATGCGCGAACGCCTTCCCGCCCTCGTCTCGATTCTGCTGCTAATTGTATTGGTGGGAGGAACATGGTGGGCTGCCGATTACACCCAGCGCGCTATTGAAGTAGACCCGGCGCGTCGTGCCACTCACGAACCCGACTCATGGGCACAGCACTTCACGCTGGTACGCAGCAATGAGCTCGGTATCGCGATTAACCGGCTGGAAGGCGATTACATGCTGCACTATCCCGACGACGACTCCTACGAAATCACTGTCGCTCGCGCTGTAGGCAATCGGGCAAACTCACCTATCACTGTTGCCACCTCGGACACAGCCGTCATGGATCAGGATGGCGCCCGTATCACAATGCAGGGAAACGCCCACGTACATCGCCTGCCCGATGCAGAACGCAAGGCTCTGGACGTTAATAGCGAGATACTGATCGTGTTGCCGGACGAAGATGTGGTCTACACCGATATTCCTGCCGTTGTGGTAAACGGAAATTCGACCATGCGCGGCAAAGGCATGCGCTACGACAACAATACCCGCCAACTTGAAGTTTTCTCGGCCTCAGACGTTAAAATATCCGGCCAGGACCGTCAAGAACGACGAGCCAACTCCTCTAATAATTAAGCCAACTGCCATGAACCTCGCGCCATCTCTATCGACTCTTACGTCACGACTGCCTCGCTCAGGCTGGTCAAAGCTTTGCGTAGTCCTGGCCCTGGGCCTTAGCTGTGCGGGGCTAAGTGCACAATCCACAGAGCCCGAAGTCGAGCCCGACACCTTGATTTTGTCCGATACGCTGCACTACGACGATGTCAAAAAAGAAAGCGTGTTTGAAGGCAACGTCATCATGACCCGTGGCATGCTTATCTTGAATTCCGATCACCTCACCATGCGAGAAGACGCAGAAGGCTTTCAGTACGGCACGGCTACCGTCAGCAAAACTGACCGCGTGCGCGTGCGCCAGGAAAAACCCGAAAAACATGAGGTTGTTAAAGCTGAAGGCTTAAGGGCAGAATACAACAGCAAAACTGACGAGCTCATCATGATCGGCCAAGCCATTATTACTCGTTATGTATGTGGCAAGCCCTTTGACAACATCCAGGGCGATCGGGTCATTTATCATCAAGACACTGACACCTACGAAGCGTTTGGCGGTGCCCAGTCAGCCGCTGCAAACCAGCGGGTCAGATCCGTGGCTCGGCCACGTGCCAAAGCCGACGCCGCCTTAGCCGAGTGTGAAAACAAATCGGGGCAAGCCGCCTCTTCTGCACAACCATAAGCATCACCCATGACCACCAACTCTCACTCTCCCCACCGCACTCAATCTGGCAGTCTTCGTGCTGTAGGCCTAAGTAAAACCTACGGTAAACGCACCGTCGTAAAAGACGTTTCGATCGCGGTCGACAGTGGCGAAGTAGTGGGCCTTCTAGGACCTAACGGCGCTGGAAAAACCACCAGTTTCTACATGATTGTGGGCATTATCCACGCAGATTCGGGCCGCATAGAGATCGACGGCACCCCTATTGCCGGCCTTCCCATGCACAAGCGTGCCCAGCTGGGCCTATCGTATTTGCCTCAGGACGCCTCGGTGTTCAGGCGCCTTACCGTCGAGCAAAACATTCGTGCAGTGCTTGAACTGCAATACGACGAAAACGGCAAGCGCTTCGACTCCGCCAAAATTGCTCAGCACCTGGAACAATTAATTGACGAGCTGCAAATTGCTCACATTCGTAGCAGCACCGCCCTGTCACTGTCTGGCGGCGAACGCCGTCGCGTCGAAATAGCCCGGGCACTGGCGACTCAGCCGCGCTTTATTTTGCTTGATGAGCCTTTTGCCGGCGTTGACCCGATTGCAGTCATCGAAATTCAACGTATTGTGCAGTTTCTGAAATCTCGCAATATCGGCGTGCTCATTACTGACCATAACGTACGTGAAACCCTGGGCATTTGTGATCGCGCCTATATCATCAGCGAAGGCACTGTATTAACCAGCGGACATCCGAACGAAATTATTAACAACGAAGCCGTGCGTAAAGTGTACCTGGGCAAAAACTTCAAAATGTAGAAAGCAAGGCAAGTTTAATTGACGCAAGTCATTCCCAAAAGCCGGGTCTTGGGTATACTGGATGTGTACAAACTGCAGGGAGGGCATCAACGTTTTATACCGTTAATCTCTGCGCATAATTGCGCATCTTGTTCTCACAGGAGAGCCTTCTTATGAACCTGAGCATCACTGGTCACAATCTAGAAGTCACCGCTGCAATGCGTGATTATGTCGAAAGCAAAATTGGCCGTATCGCCAGACATTTTGATAGCGTAGTCGGCATCCAGGTCATACTCTCAGTCGAGCGGGTCAGGCATACTGCTGAAATCACCCTTCGGGTCGCGGGCAAAGATATACATTGTGCCGCCACCGAAGAATCCATGTACGCCGCTATCGATTTGCTGTCCGACAAGGTCGAACGACAGATCGTCAAGACGAAATCCAAAGCATTTAATCATGCTCATGCCCCCCATAAGCGCATGGAAGAAGCCACCCTCTAGCTGCCAAGATGCAGATTTGTCTAGCGTTCTACTGCTACACTAGACATACTGATTAGCCCCGTCTTTATGCGGGGCTTTATTAATTGTCTCGTTTCGTATGTAATGGCGCTTAACCAGCACTCATGCATTCGCCCTATAATAGTCACTATGAATCTATTGTCGCGTATTCTGCCATCCACTAATGTGGTGCTAGATCTGGTCGCAACCAGCAAAAAGCGGGCTTTTGAACAAGCAGGCTTACTCTTTGAAAACCATCACGGCATTGCACGTACCGTGGTTTTTCAAAGCCTGATCTCTCGAGAGCGTTTGGGCTCTACCGCCCTGGGCCACGAGGTCGCGGTTCCTCATGGGCGTATCAAAGATCTCAAAGAGCCGGTAGCTGCGTTTATTCGCCTGGCTGACCCAGTGCGCTTTGACGCCTGCGATGGCCGCACAGCCAGCTTGCTCTTCGTCCTGCTCGTGCCCGAAACCGCCACCCAGGTACACCTGGACTTACTGGCTGAGATCGCACGCCTCATGTCTAACCCCGATCTTCGTCATGCACTTAACACCGAAACCGATCCAGCTGTGGTACACCGCCTGTTGACCGGAACGGCCGAGGCTAAAAACGATGTTAACGATACAAGAGCTGGTTAGCGACAACACCGATCGAGTCACTTTTAAATGGCTTGCCGGAGAACAGGCTGCCACCCACATTATTCTTGATCCAGGTATGGCCTCAGCCGACCTGGTCGGTCACTTAAACCTGATACACCCTGCACGTATTCAGGTTTTCGGCCTTGAAGAGCTCTCGTACTACACACGCTTTGACATCAAGCGGCGCCAACACCATCTTGACGACCTTGCCTTGGGTGGCGTTCCCGCCATCATCGTTGCCAGTGGTGCCGACGCGCCCCCAGACCTCGTCTCTTTTTGCGCCCAGCATCATGTACCGCTGCTGGCAACACCGCTTGATGCCGCTGAACTTATAGACCAGCTACGCATCTATTTAAATAAGCGCCTTGCACCAAAAACCATTTTGCACGGCGTCTTTCTGGATGTCTTGGGCTTAGGCGTATTAATTACCGGCGAGTCTGGACTCGGAAAAAGCGAACTGGCGCTCGAGCTCATCTCACGCGGTCATGGGTTGGTTGCTGATGATGCAGTCGAGGTTTCACGCACGTCCCCTAACGTAATCGAAGGTCAGTGCCCTCCGCTGTTGCAAAATTTACTTGAAGTCCGGGGCTTGGGCTTGCTCGATATTCGTACCATTTTTGGCGAAACCTCAGTACGGCGTAAAATGAACCTGAAGCTTATCGTTCACCTGGTGCGAGCCAATCCCGACAATTTCGAACGTTTGCCCGTGCAAGACCGTACCGAATCAATTTTAGGTGTGGATATACTGCAGGTTATGCTGCAAGTCGCGGCTGGACGCAACCTGGCGGTTCTGGTCGAAGCCGCAGTGCGTAATACCATCCTGAACATTCGTGGCATCGACACCATGGGTGAATTCATCGAGCGACAAGCCTTGGCAATTATGGAAAGCACCCGTCAAGCTAACGAGTAATATTCCCCTGTTATGCTTGAGCGGTCCCATCATCAAGTGGAATCACTGTAACAATGCTAAAAGTAGTCCTTATCACCGGTATATCAGGCTCAGGAAAATCGGTAGCCTTACGTTTACTCGAAGACACTGGTTATACCTGTGTTGATAATCTACCTGTACAGTTTTTAGCGGATTTTGTAAATCGTTCTATCGATACAGGCATCGAACGCGTTGCCATCGCCATTGATGTACGCGCCCCTGGCGACCTTAACACCCTGCCCGAAGCCATTTCCCAAGTTCGTGAAAGCGGTATCGCCCTGCGGGTGATCTTCCTGGATGCCAATGATCACACGTTACGGCAGCGCTACTCCGAGTCTCGCCGCCGCCACCCGCTTACCGACCGCTTACGCTTAGACGGCGTATCGCCGTCCCTGCAGGCATGTATAGATGCCGAGCGGGAAATGCTTTCCGCATTGCGCGAACAAGAGCACGTCATCGACACCTCCGACCTTACCCCAGGTCAGCTACGAGCCTGGGTGCGAGATCTGGTACAGGCAGACCGAGCCCCAGTCGTCCTCACCTTTGAGTCTTTTGCTTATAAACGAGGCGTCCCCGGTGACGCCGATATCATGTTTGATGTGCGCTGTCTGCCAAACCCTCACTATGATGCCGAGCTTCGTCCCATGACCGGCCGTGATGAGCCGGTTGCCAAATGGCTATCGCAGTTCGGCAGTGTAGAAACTATGATCGACGATATCGCCGGGTTTGTTAATCGCTGGTTGCCCTTATACATGCAAGACACTCGAAACTATCTCACTGTAGCCGTTGGCTGCACAGGCGGTAAACACCGCTCTGTTTATGTAGTCGAGCAACTGGCTTTACGATTTGCGAGCCACTCGCCATTACTCGTACGTCACCGAAACCAACCACCTGTGGATATGCCTGCATGATTTGTCGTAAAAACGGGGGTTTATTGCTGCTATTGGCAATCCTCGCCATTCTCGCAGCTTGTACAGCCCCTCCCCAAAGCAGCACCTCATCGGCCGATGGCGGATACTATAAAGACGACGGTCCTGGGATGAGCCCCCAGGCGATTTACACGCCATTCCCAATGCCAGCCCCCGAATTGAAAAACATGCTCCCGCCAACATGCGGCCCTACACCGTACTTGGGAAGCGGTACGTCCCCCAGGCAGGCGAACAGTCATTCAGGCAAACCGGCACAGCATCATGGTATGGAAAAAATTCCATGGCCGCAAGACCGCAAATGGTGAAATCTACGATATGTACGCCATGACGGCAGCACACCCCACTCTGCCTCTTCCTAGCTATGCCAAGGTTACCCGGCCAGGCACAGGGCAATCCGTCGTGGTCCGCATCAATGACCGAGGCCCCTTCCATAGGGCGCGAATCATCGATTTATCCTACGTCGCGGCGGCAAAACTGGGGCTGATCAACTCAGGAAAGGGCTCTGTGGTGGTAGAGGCCATCACCAACGAAGACATACGCAGTGGCCGCTTCCAGGATAGCGCCAGCGCAGCTGTCGTTGATGTCGAACCGCCCCGGTCGGGCCCTGGTCAGGCTGCGCCTGAAGAGGTGCCTGACGCGCTGGAAATGCTGGCTAAAACCCAGCTAGAGAACGCCATGAACGACACTCCCTCATGGAGCAGCGACGCCGATAGCCAGCGCCTGGTAGTTGAAGAAATCGGACCGGCTCCCCGGCCAGCGTGCTGAAACCTATTTCCGGTAGTGGCGTGCCCAGAGTCTATTTGCAGTTTGGGGCCTTCAGCGCTTCTCAGAGCGCCACCGCCCTCGTCGAGCGCATCAACCGCCAAACCCGAGAGGTCGAGTACCGAGACGCCTACATCGAGCCTGCCAATGACCTGTTCAGAGTTCAAATTGGCCCCTACGAAACACGTACTGAAGCCATTAACGCAGCCTTGCGCATTGAACAGGAAACTGGCCTGCAGGCTAGCCTGGCCGTACGTTAAAAACCAGCCAGCATGGCCTGTCTGACCGTAGACCTGCCGACAGTGCAGTGGACGAGGGCAATCAGCCTTTCAAGCTCAATGCATAACTATATAAAACATCGCGTCCTAAACCCGTCGCTTTAACGGCAATCTTCGTCGCGTCACGCACCGAAAGCGTTTCCAGCATGACCCTCATCCAGGCTTGCGTAGCCTCGTCTATCTCGTCACTTTGCTCAGCCTCTACCTGTTCTTCTGAGTGCAAAATCAATACAAACTCGCCTTGGCCATGATGACTATCAGCATCCAGCCAGTTCAACGCATCGCCCAAGGAAACGGTATGAACCTGCTCAAAGCGCTTGCTCAGCTCGCGCGCGATACTGATTGTGCGGTCTGGGCCACACACTTCCAGCAGATCTGCCAGGCTGGCCCTCAGGCGATGCGGCCCTTCGAACATCAGAACAGGACCCTTGAACTGTGACCAGGAGCGCAACCATTTAACACGGGCTGTATGCTTGGGTGGCAAAAATCCGGCAAAGGCAAAAGCAGGATTTTCGTCAGTAGTTACGCCGGTTGCCATCAGGGCTGCAATGACGGCCGAAGCGCCCGGAATGGGCACCACCCTAAAACCGGCCTCGCGCACAGCACGGACCACTCGCGCACCCGGGTCGCTGACGGCAGGAGCCCCCGCATCGGACACCAATGCAACACGCTCGCCTTTCGCCAAGCGCTCAACAATCGCCTGAGCCGCTTTGGCCTCGTTATGACGGTGAGCAGCAATAAGAGGTGTATCTACTCCCCAGGCCTGCAGCAGTGGACGCGTAGAACGTGTATCTTCTGCGGCAATAACATCACAGCGCAACAAGGTTTGCCAGGCTCGCAATCCAAGATCAGCGAGGTTGCCAATCGGTGTCGCCACTACGTACAAGGTGGCAGCCGGCCAGGACTGTCCACCAACACGCTCGGTGAGACGTTTCCATGTCGCCTCGCCCTGTAATTCTGCACTAAGCTCGTTCATACTGCATTTATCCTGTTTATATTATGGAATGCGATGCCGGCCCCACCCAGCCCCCATCAATTAGCACGCTTAGCGCAAATCAAGACGCTAGGCAGGCGCACTCGTGCTAAGAGCTCATCAGGTACCAGCCATATGCACCCGGCTCCCCAGACTTCCCCGTCGCAAGACGTGGGTTTCAAGTACGAAGCCAGAGCCGCCATTTACCTGCAAGACCATGGGTTGCATATACTACAACGCAACGCACGTACTCAGGTCGGTGAAATCGACCTGATTGCCACAGAACGGACTGTACCTGATATTTGTAGAAGTACGTTACCGTGCCAATCACCGCTACGGCGGTGCCTTGGCTAGTGTAAACCGCTCTAAGCAATGGCGAATAATACGCTCGGCGCAAAGCCTGCTGCCGATGCTGGGCAGGCGGTATTTCAGCGGAAAAACGCCGCCTTACCGTTTTGATGTGATCGCTATCGACGACCTTAAGATGCATTGGATTACGAATGCATTTGGCGAGTAAGCGTATTCCGGTGTACATCGCCGGGCGTCAAGTTTATGATTGAACCCTCTCGCACCGAGGCGGTCATACAAATGCTCCGCTTACATTTTGCTGTAATGCAAAAATCGGTAAGCTTCCAGCGCTTGCGCTAACCACTGTTAATTTGAACATGCGATAATCAAGGCTATGGATCTAATCGCCCACATGACAACGCACTTCGACGACTCTGTCGATGCCTTAAAAGCCAGCGCACGTGAACTTGCCGAGCCCCTTACCGCTTCGGTCGAGCTTCTGTTTGCCACGCTCGCCAATAATGGAAAAATTCTCGCTTGCGGCAACGGCGGCTCGGCGGCAGATGCCCAGCACTTTATTGCTGAGCTCGTGGGCCGCTTTGAACGCGACCGCCTTCCCCTGGCCGGTATTGCCCTGAACACCGACACTTCGATTCTTACTGCTGTAGGCAACGATTACGGTTTTGATGCCATTTTCGAACGACAAATCAGTGCTCTGGGGCAAACAGGCGATATTCTGGTCGCTATATCCACCAGTGGTAACTCGGCCAACGTCATACGTGCCATTCAGGTTGCACACGATCGCGACATGGTAGTGATCGCACTAACAGGCAAAGGTGGTGGCGAAATCGCCAAGGTGCTGGCTGACACAGACATCCACCTTTGTGTGCCCCACGATCGAACCATGCGCATTCAAGAGGTTCATATCGTTATGTTGCACGCCATGTGTGATGGTATAGATGCTTTGCTACTCGGAGACACCCTATGAGCTTTACCCTTTTCCCTCATCGCCACGCGGTGGCTGCACTCGCCTTGGCTGGCTTGACAGCGCTGTCTGGGTGCGCTGCTGTTGTCGTGGGCGGCACAGCCGCCACTACCGCGGTGGTAGCTACCGATCGCCGCACCACAGGCGAACAGGTTGAGGACAAAGCCATTATTCTCAAAGCAGGCAGCGAAACCCGCCAAGTTCTTGAAGGCAAGCAAGGCCGAATCAATGTAGAGTCATACGGCGGTCAAGTATTACTGACAGGCGATGTTCCTACCGAACAAGAGAAACAGCAGGCCAACGATCGTGTTTCACGTGTGGAAAAAGTGAAATCCGTGGTTAATCGGCTCCGCGTCGGAGCGCCAACCGAACTCAGCGTACGCAGCAATGACAGCTGGCTCTCTACAAAAGTCATGTCTACGCTCGTCAACACCAAAGATGTGCCAAGCCGCACCATTTCGGTCACCACCGAACGTGGTGTGGTGTATTTGCAAGGCCGGGTAACCCAGGATGAAGGCCAGCGCGCAGCAAAAGCTGTAGCAGGTATCCAGGGCGTTAACGAAGTCGTAAAATTATTCCATTATGTCAGCCCGGAAAGCCTTATAGAACGTCGTGAAGCAGCTGCGGTCAAAGAAGGCAGCAGCACTCCATCTTCATCACCCGAGCAAAGCGCGACAACGCTGGATGATGGCCCTCAGGCTATACCTGTACAATGAACACACTTATAAAATTTATTTTTGTTGGCGTAGTCGGCCTGCTGGCCGCATGCAACAGCAGCTCTAAAGCCCCGGACGTCAGCTTTCATACGCTTGACGGCGATGACATCACGCTGCAGTCGTTAAAAGGCAATGTTGTATTTCTTAAGTTCTGGGCAACCGACTGCACTACCTGCGTAGCTCAAATGCCCGACACCGCGCAATATCACACTGACTATGCCGATAAAGGCCTGTCAGTAATCGCTGTCGCCATGAAACACGACCCCGTTAACTATGTACGCAATTTCACCGAATCACGCCAGTTGCCTTTTACGGTTGCGCTTGATTCCGACGGCTCGGTTGCCAAGGCCTTTGATGATGTCCGCCTGACGCCCACTGCTTTCCTTATCGACAGACAAGGCCATATAGTGCGACGATATGTGGGTAACTACGATAAGCAAACTTTCATCAATACCCTAGAAAAAGCACTCGCCGGTTAACTTAAGCCTTTACGTAACTAAAACCTAACCCCGGGAGCCCAACAGCCCCGGGTTTTGTTTAATCACTACCGACCACTACGCCATGACTACTTCCAGCGACAATCCCAGCGACTCTCCCACTGTCAAAGCCGAAGTGCTCTCCGAAGCACTGCCATATATCCGACGTTTTCACGGCAAGACGGTAGTGATCAAGTACGGCGGTAATGCCATGACTGAAGAGGCTCTGCAACGCAGTTTTGCTCACGACGTAGTATTGCTTAAACTGGTCGGGCTTAAACCCGTTGTCGTCCATGGGGGTGGTCCACAGATTAACCATGCTCTACGCCGAATTGGTAAAGAAGGCACCTTCATTCAAGGCATGCGCGTCACCGATGCAGAAACCATGGAAGTGGTCGAATGGGTACTGGGTGGCCAGGTGCAGCAAGACATCGTCATGATGGTCAATGAGGCAGGCGGCAAAGCGGTAGGCCTGACGGGCAAAGACGGCTGCTTGATCCAGGTCGAGAAAAAGCTGTTAGCAGATGCTGAAAATCCTGGAAAAATGCTTGATATCGGCTTTGTCGGCGATATCAAGCGTATTGAGCCCGCTGTGGTTAAGGCATTACAAGACGACGAATTCATCCCCATCATTTCATCCATCGGCTATGGCGCAGACGGACAAGCCTACAACATCAACGCAGATGTCGTGGCCGGAAAGATTGCAGAAGTCCTGGGTGCCGAAAAACTGGTCATGCTTACCAACACGCCTGGCGTACTTGATAAAAACGGACACTTGCTACGCAAGCTGTCTGCTCAAACCATAGACGAGCTATTTAAAGATGGAACAATTTCAGGCGGAATGCTGCCAAAAATCTCTTCCGCCCTTGAAGCCGCCCGTAACGGAGTAAATTCGGTTCACGTTATCGACGGACGTGTTCCACACTGCCTGCTGCTTGAAATTCTGACGGATCGTGGTGTAGGCACCATGATTAGCTCACACTAAATGCGTGTGCTTGGCCGCTGCCATAACGAAGGGCTGCGGCTGCCTAAATCGTCCGGCCGAACGCCAGAGACCGTCTGGCTCTTTGACCTGGACAACACTCTTCACAACGCGTCTCATGGCATTTTTGCGGCCATTGATTCGCGCATGGCGCTGGCCGTGGCCGAAATGCTGGATGTAGACGCACAAATCGCCGACACACTGCGGTTAAAATACTGGCAGCGTTATGGTGCCACCATGATCGGCTTGCATCGCCACCACAATGTTAGTCCGCATGCATTTCTGCACCGCAGCCACGACTTCGATATTGCCCCGCTTCTTAGCGTGGAAACTGGGCTTAATCAGCAGCTCAAGCGCCTGCCAGGGCGCAAAATCGTATTGACCAATGCGCCCAGTGACTATGCTTCACGCGTAATCAGGCTTGCGGGTATGCATCGTAACTTTGACGGAGTCTGGGCTATTGACCACATGCGGCTGCAAGGCCACTATCGTCCCAAACCATCATTAGGACTGATGCGTCAGGTATTGGCTGCACTGCAAGTTCCTGCGCGGCAGGTAGTGCTGGTAGAAGACACCTTGCGCAATCTCAAGGCAGCCAAGCAGCTAGGTATGCGCACCGTGCATATCTTTAATGCAGGTACCCCTTACTCGGCCATCCATCGGGGCCGCAACCTGTATGTAGACCTGCGAGTAGACAGTATCCAGGAGCTGGCTCAACAAGTCGGTCAGTTGTCGCTTGTGGACAACTAAACGGCGACGCCACAAACCTCACAGCCCGGGTCTTTACGAAAGCGCACGGTATGCCAGTTTGAGTTGAGCGCGTCGAAGCTCAACAGGCGGCCTACCAGCGATTCGCCAAATCCACCCAGCAATTTCAGAGCCTCTGCCGCCTGCATGCAGCCAATCACCCCCACGAGAGGGGCGAAGACTCCAGTAGTGGCGCAACGTAGTTCTTCTACGTCATCAGCCTCAGGGAACAAGCAGCTATAGCATGGGGCTTCCCGATCACGTAAATCGTAAACGCTGATTTGTCCCGCAAACTGTATACCTGCCCCCGACACCAGCGGCTTGGCGAGCTCTACGCAGATACGGTTGATCGCATGACGCGTAGCGAAATTATCCGTGCAATCCAGCACGATATCGGCCGCCTCGACCAAGGGACGCAGGCCGGCATCGTCGAGACGTTCGGTAATAGGGTGTACGGTAACCAGAGGATTAAGCTGATTCAAGCTGTCTTTAGCCGATATTGCCTTAGGCAGGCCTACCCGATCAGTGGTGTGCAATATCTGGCGCTGAAGGTTGCTTAGCTCAACCACATCGTCATCGACGATGCTAAGGGTACCCACCCCAGAGGATGCCAGATAAAAGGCTGCTGGCGACCCCAGGCCGCCAGCGCCGACAATCAGGGCATGCGACGCCACTATTTTTTCTTGAGCTTCGATTCCGAACTCGTTGAGTAACAAGTGACGCGCATAGCGCATTAAGTGCTGATCATTCATGATACGGCCACATCCTAGGGCTGTGCATCCACAGGCACCAGACCCTCGGGTGTAACTTTATAGCGCTCGACCTTGCCCTTAATTACCGGGCTTTTTTTGAGCATCAACTGGTTTAGCAGCGTCTACAGTAGCGGTATCTGTAGTGGGTTCCTCTGCTTTTGCCAGGGTAGGATCAGACTTTTTAACAGGACGTCCTTCGATGAAGTTGACTGCCTGCAACAACTGGAAGTCGTCATCGCCGCCGAACTCAAACATTTTGAGCTCTTCTACGTACTCGGACTCGTCGCTTTGCAATGACTCGTCTTCGAGTCCCGCATTGTGCAAGTGACGCTGCAGATCCGCCTCACGCGGGATACGGAACATATTACCTTGGGCCGTATCATCGACGACAATGTCGGGATCAACACCTGTTACCTGAATGCTACGACCATTAGGAGTGTAGTAGAGCGCCGTCGTTAACTTGATGCCTGAGTCTTCACCCAAGGGCAGCACACTTTGCACGGAGCCCTTGCCGAAGGTTCGGTTACCCATGATAGTGGCGCGCTCGTGATCCTGGAGCGCCCCAGCTACAATTTCAGATGCGGAGGCAGAGCCGGCATTGACCAATACAACTACCGGTACTTTCCTGAGCCACTCTAGCGAGGTCAACCCATCGTTATCGCCATTAAGCTCACTGAGCACCGATGTCATGGATTTGGAAAAATACTCACGGTTTGACGACGGGATACGGCCCTTGGTAGAAACCACCAACTGACCAGGCTCGACAAAGGCCGATGTCACACCAATAGCGCTTTCAAGCAAGCCACCGGGATCATTACGCAAATCAAGCACCAGGCCACGTGGGCTGATACCCGCACTCAGGGTGCGCAACTGACGCACCAAGTCGGCCGCTGTCCGTTCCTGGAACTGGGAAATGCGCACATAGACGATCTCGTTATCCAGATTTTTGCCGCGTACACTTTTTACCTTGATGTGGTCACGAACGATAGTGATTTCCAGAGGTTTGTCGCGGCCAGCACGTAAAATCGTTAAGGTGACAGACGTTTGGGGCTCGCCACGCATTAATTTAATAGCGTCGTTTAACGACATATCTTTGGTCGCTTTACCATCGATATGCGAAATGATATCGCCCGACATCACGCCTGCTTTCGCAGCGGGGGTGTCTTCGATAGGCGAAATCACCTTGGGCCGGCCTTCCTCGCTGCCAATCTCTATACCTAGCCCGCCAAAGCCGCCTTGCGTCATGTTTTCCATTTCTTTAAACGCATCAGCGTCTAAGTAAGCGGAGTGCGGATCAAGGTCGTTAAACATACCCTTAATCGCGTCGTTCACAAGAGACTGATCAGTGACTGGCTCTACGTAACTACTTTTAATAGCGGAAAATACATTGGCAAACTGCTGTAGTTCACGCAAAGGCAATGGTTCGCCACGCTGCGCAGTTGCAGTGAGCGCAAGGCTAAGCAAGACGCCGCCCAACGCACCCAAACCAACTAAACCAATTCCGCGAAGCCTGCGAGTGCTCATGTAAGTCCTATCGAATTAAGTCAGAAAACCGCCACTTAACGCTAAGCAGCACAACAATCCTATTATAGACGGGGACAACATCAGAATGTGATAGCCATTACCCTGAGAAGTACCCCAGACCACAAGGTCTGTTTGTGCATCATAGGCGTAACCACTCGCCGTACACAATGTTAAGAAGCTTTTTTTGAAAAAACAGAAAATTAAGCGACGTTTCGAAGCGGCACAGTCGCATCTTGCCGTACTCCCTTGGGTAAAAGATGCCTATAAACTCACTGTACAAGCCCTGGGCTTGTAAAAACCCCAAAAAACTGGATAAGCATCCATCTTTTTGGGGTCACTTCAATATATGGCGGGCTATGCGTGAATCAAGAGGTGGCCACTATTTCCAAAAACCAATATGTGCCTGTGCGGCTTCATCTTGCAAGGCTGGCCCTACAATTTCAACTTCGCGCTGCCCACGGGCCAGTACTTCACGGCACGGCAAGGAAAAGGTCGGGTTCTCCGGATGTGCGCCAGTCAGCTCAAGCAATGTGGTCTCTGACAATGCATACACCACCCTTCCTATATTGCACCAGTAAACAGCACCTGAACACATGCAGCAAGGCTCGGCACTGGTATACAGCGTACAGCGGGCAAGCTGGTCAGGACTGAGCTTCTTTGCCGCCTTGGCCACGGCTACCAATTCGGCGTGCTGGGTGGGATCTCCTTCCGGAGGCATGGAGTTATTGCCAGCGGTACTAATCACCGTACCGTCCTCATCTGCCACAAGCGCTGCAAAAGGATGACGCCCCCGGGCCTTGGACTCCTCAGATAACTCAATAGCCAAACGCAGCAATTTTCGATCTAACTCGGTTAACGAAATCGTTTCGTCAGTGATTTCAGTGCTCATACCTATACCTTTATTTAAATGTAAGTAGCGTTAATAAGAAGGCTCTACGTCCGGCTTGTTGTCGATGCTGTCTACCTGGATGGACTCCGATGGCAGCCCATTAAGAAGTAGATTCAATACAACCGCAGTAACCGCTGCCAGGAAAATCCCGCTCTCCAGAATTAGCTTTAAAGGCCCCTCGACCTGAGCGAACAACGATGGAAATGACATCGGCAATACACCAACGCTGACCGATACGGCAACAATAATGCCGTTTTTCGTACCTTCAAACCTGACCCGGCTAAGCTCTTGAATACCAGCAACCGTGGTCATCCCGAACATCACAATCGCGCAGCCGCCCAGCACAGGGCGTGGAATGGTGGCAATAAGCGCTCCTAGTTTGGGGAATAACCCCATCAGGATCATGATCACGCCCGCCGATGCAACAACATACCGGCTACGCACATTCGACATGGCGATTAATCCCGTGTTTTGCGTGAAGGCGTTATAAGGAAAGCTGTTGAAGACGCCACCGAGCATGGTTGACAGACCATCAGCACGAAACGCATCCCCCAGGGTAGTCTGTGAGGCTGGTTTGCCAGTGATTTTTCCAATAGCCAATACGTTTCCGGTGGTTTCGGCCATTATCACCAACATGGCCAGCATGATGACAAGCGTTGGCGCCAATGCAAATTTGGGTATACCAAAGGCAAAGGGAGGGCTGATTTCAAACCAGGCGGCCTCTGATACTCCCGAGAAGTTGGAGTAACCAAAGGCCACCGCCACCACCGTACCCACAATCAGGCCAATCAAGACCGATAAATTTCCGAGAAAACCTCGAAATTTGGCATAAACAAAAAGCGTGACGATGATGGTAAACAGGCCTAGAGCCAAATTAGGCATAGATCCGAAATCGCTGGCATCTGGGTTTCCCCGCCTAGCCAAATTGCCGCGGCAGGCATCAATGACACGCCAATAACGGTAATCAAGCTGCCAATGACAACGGGGGAAAGAGTTTTAAAAGACGGCTAAATAGCGGAGCGACCACTATCGTCAATGCGCCAGCTGCGATAACGCCGCCGAACACATAGCTAAGCCCGTACTGCTGCCCCACCATGATCATGGGAGCAATAGCAATGAACGAGCACCCTTGAATCAGTGGCAGCCGCGCCCCAAACCGCCAGAACCCAATTGTCTGAATCAGCGTCGCCACACCTGAGGTAAGTAAATTAGCATTAATAAGAGTGATCATCTGAGCGGTACTTAGCCCAAGCGCACTTCCCAAAATCAGCGGCACCGCGACAGCTCCCGCATACATGACCAGTACATGCTGCAAGCCGTAGCTGGCCAGTTGCCGCACAGGCAGAATCTCATCAACTGGGTGTACGCCTGCCGAGCTATAACTGCTCGTTTCGTTTTGACGTTCCATCATTAACCTCCTCCGTGAAGTGATATAACTTCTTTGAATCGACTTGCGATTTATTGAATCATCCAACAGAATCAATACGGAATAAAGTTAGGATCCATAGCCAAAACCGATAGATGACAGGAGTCAGAATGTCCCTTCGTTATTCGATAGAACAACTGGAAATGCTCAGCGCCGTCGCTCAACGCGGTTCGTTCTCAGCCGCTGCCCGTCATCTGGGAAAAGCACAGTCATCAGTTAGCAGCGCGATTGCCAACCTTGAAATTGACCTGGGCTTTGCCTTATTTAGCCGCGAAGCCAAACTCCCCACTCTTACCGAGGCGGGCGCCCAAATTTTAAAATCAGCGGAACTCATTCTTGATCAGTGCCTGGAATTAGAAAGCCACGCTCATCGGCTTGCTGCTGTGAGTCAGACCTCAATGACAATCGCCATTGAAATCCCTTACAACGCTGTCATCGAACCATTGAGGTTGTTTTCTGAGAGTTTTCCGCACATAGACATTACGATACGCACGCCTGACCGGGGGCGCGTAACTGAATTACTGCTCAGCCGTGATGTGGATCTGGCAATTAGCTTTGCTCAGTCCTCGTATCCACGTCACATACAGTTTAGTCAGCTGGGAAAGCTAATTTTGACGCACGTCGCCCATCGCGAGCATCCACTGGCAGGCAATACCAAGATCAGCTTCCTGGAGTTAAAAAAGCACAGGCGCCTAACCTTTAGTGCACATAAAAACCAGTTGCCTACGACCGAATACCTTAATGCGAACCAAATCTGGCAGGCAGAAAGCTATTTGGCTCTATTGGAGTTAGTAAAGGCTAACTTAGGCTGGGCCACCCTTCCACGCCAACTGATTAAACAAGAAATAGACAGCGGTGAATTAATAGAGCTTCCTCTGGAAGCTTATCCACATACTGACTGGGTGCTGGGAATTGATTTGCTGTGGGCAAAAGAAGCTCAGATGCAACCCGGTACTCAATGGCTAAAAGCGCGGTTACTTGAGCACAAGATATTCGAGCTTGATCGAAACAGCAGCCCCACTACCCTCTGAGCCATAGCTGCGGATTGATGGGCTGGCCGTTGTGACGGATTTCAAAATACAGACCCGGCTCCACTTGTCCGCCGGTAGCGCCCACTCGTGCAATAGCCTCACCTTGAGTAACGACGTCGCCCACCTGCTTGAGCAGGCTCTGGTTATATCCATAAACAGTAAGATGGCCGCCCCCATGGTCAACAATCACCAGATTGCCGAAGCCTCTTAGCCAACTGGCATACACCACCCTGCCCGCTGCCACGCTGTTGACCACTGTGCCTTCACTGGCGCGAATAACGATACCCCGCCACTTTCCGCCCTCGGGACGGTCAGCCCCAAATCGGCCTTGCACTTCTCCGCGTACAGGCATCGCCAGACCACGTTGCAATCCTTTAAAACCGCCTTCTGGCTCAAGGCGTATGGGCTCTGGCGGAGCGGAGCGAGGTGCAGGAGGTGCCACTGCAACGGCTTTGGGCGCGGCTGGAGGAGCGTCAGGCGCTTTGGCCGCAGTCGCCGGAGTAGAAGAATCTTCTTCAATGGCAGGAGAATGAGCAAGAATTTCCAGTCGTCTGGCCTCTGCACGCTGAGCGGCCAGCGCTTTGTCTCGCTCAAGCTGCGTTTGTTGGGCAGCGGCCATTTCAGCCTGCTGTCGCTGCTGTTCGGCTACACGCCTGGCTTCAGCCACCTGCTGAGCCTCACGCTCACGCCGTGCTATTTCAGCCAGACGGGCTTCCTCGGCGCGCCGCTTGGCCTCTGCCTGACGGCGGATTTCCGCTTGCCGCGCCAATTCGGCCTGGCGAGCGATCTCGACATCAAGACCGGTAATTAATTGCGATAGACGACTTTCATTGCTTTCCAGACCTGAAGCTTGGGAACGCTGCTTTTTAAGCTCGTCTTCGACCTCGGCAAGAACCTGGACCCGCTTCGCCTGTTGTTTAAGCAATTCAGCTTTTTTCTCTTTGGTCTCAGATGCCAGCTGCACGAGCTCGTCCCGACTGGCATTAGCGTCCGCCTGCAAGGCAGCAAGCTTTTCTAAAGAGCGGCGCAAGGCGCGCACTTTCTCGGCTTGCGCCTTGGATACATAAGACAAATAGCCCAGTTCACGCTGAATTGCCTGAGGGTTGTCGCCGGACAATAATGCCGCCCATGGCGATAGACCGCTTGAATGAAGGGCCCTCAATTGTTCAGCCAGTTCATGCTGACGCTGTTCGCGCAGCGCATCCTGCTCTTTGATTTGGGCATTGAGTTCGTTGATGTGCGCCTTTACCCGTGCAGATCGCTGCTCTAATTCGGCTAAACGCCGATCACTAACTGAAATAGCGTTTTCTGACTCTTTGAGCGCAACAGAAGCATCGCTACGCGACGCCTCGGTACTCTCGATTTTCTTCTGCAGGCCTTGTATACGTTCACGTAACTCGGCCTGCTGCTGGCGAGCCTGCTGCTGTTTAGACTGCAAGGTAATATCAGCACCCCACGAGGTACTGGCAACCAGCGCCAGCATTAAACACAGGCTCGCACGACGCATATTACTGACCCGCTTTAGCTTGCTGCGCAACGGCTTTCACCTGCGCATCAATTTCTGCCTGGTCACCCAAAAAATAATGGCGAATAGGCTTAAGGTTTTCGTCTAGCTCATAAACAAGCGGCTGCCCTGTCGGCAGATTAAGATGGACAATATCCTCTTCCGAAATAGAGTCCAAATGCTTGATTAAAGCGCGTAAACTATTACCGTGGGCCGTAACCAACACATTGCGGCCCGCACGAATCGCCGGAGCGATCGAGTCGTTCCAGAATGGCACCACTCGCTCAACGGTGGTCTCCAGGCATTCGGTAGCAGGTAGCTGTTCGGGCTTGAGTCGCTGGTAGCGTGGATCAAAGCGTGGATGACGCGGATCGTCTTCAGAAACAGGGTCAGGACCTATTGAATAGGCCCGTCTCCAGGTATGAACCTGCTCTTCGCCAAACTTTTCTGCTGTTTCGGCTTTATTTAGCCCCTGTAACGCGCCATAATGACGCTCGTTAAGACGCCAACTCATGCCGATGGGTGTGTGCATAGCGTCCATGGTGTCCAGAACGATCCAAAGCGTACGTATTGCACGCTTTAGAACCGAAGAGAAAGCAATATCGAACTCGTAGCCTTTAGACTTTAAGAGTTCCCCGGCCTGTCGCGCCTGTTCGCGGCCAACTTCGGTAAGATCAACGTCTGTCCAGCCAGTGAATCGATTTTCTCGGTTCCATTGGCTTTCGCCGTGACGCATAAGTACGAGTTTATACATGGTAAAAACAGCCTCTAGGTTGAAAATTTTTTGTCCATTTTATAATCAACCGACGTCGCCCACTTACAAAGGCTTTACTCAGGATTCATCGTGGACTTTTTATCTAGTCAAAACAATATTCTTATTCTAGTCGTTGCTGTCGCTTCCGGCATCATGTTGTTGTTGCCAGCCTTTACAAAAGGTCGCACAGGCAGGTCGATTCCTACAGACGAAGCTGTTCAGAAAATGAACCAGGACGGCGCCGTACTGATCGATATCCGCTCGGCCGACCAGTTCAAGGCTGCGCATATTGCCCAGGCACAGAACATCAGCCTCACTGATCTGGAAAGCAAAACAGCAAGTTTCGCCAAAGACAAAGCTATTGTCGTTGTTTGCGAGCATGGCCGCAATGCTCCCAAAGCCGTGGCCAGTTTGCGTAAACTAGGGTTTGAGCAGGTGTTCAGTCTGGAAGGCGGCCAACAAGGCTGGGTTCAGGCAGGGCTACCCGTAAAGAAATCGTGACCCTATTCGTTTAAGGTGAAAATTAAATGACTAAAGTTATTATGTACAGCACTACCGTATGCCCATTTTGCACACGTGCTGAAATGCTTTTGAAACAGCGTGGCGTTGAAGAAATAGAAAAAATCTTCATTGATCGCGACCCTGCGCAGCGTGACATCATGATGGAACGCACCGGACGCCGTACCGTGCCACAAATTTACATTGGCGAAAAACACGTAGGCGGTTACGACGACCTGGCCGCACTGGACCGCGAAGGCGGTCTGGTACCGCTGCTGTCAGCTTAAGCTCTTACCCATTTAACCACGCCAATTTACTATCCAGGAGCCCTCATGGCCGAAGAAAATAACCAAAACGCTGGTGCTCAGCAAGACGCCCAACAGGCTCAGCCTAATTTCAGCTTGCAGCGCACTTACGTTAAAGACCTATCTATAGAAATGCCGCATGCCCCACAAATTTTTCTCGAACAAGAAGCGCCAGCCGTCGAGGTTGAGTTGAAAGTCAGTGCTCAGCGCCTGGCCGAAAGCGTGTTCGAAACCACAGTAACCTCTACAGTTACCACCCGCATCAACGATAAGGTCCTGTATTTGGTAGAAGCTACACAAGCCGGCATTTTTGAAGCGTCGAATATTCCTGCCGAACAGCTCGATCCCCTGCTCGGCATTGTGTGTCCAACCATGTTGTACCCATACCTGCGCGCCACTATTGCTGACGCCATTACTCGCACGTCGTTGCCGCCCCTGCATTTAACCGAAGTTAATTTCCAGCAGATGTACGAGCAACGCCTGGCAGAAGCACAAAAAGAAGCCACCGCTGAAGCACAGAATCAGCCTATTCAATAACGAATGACTGAACTCGCCCCCGACACTCTCCGGGTCAGCGTTTTGGGCGCTGGCAGTTACGGGACGGCTCTGGCCTCTCTTTGCAGCGCCCGTGCCTCGACTATGCTTTGGGCTCGTGATCCCGGCGTGGTCGAAGAAATCAACCATCACCACACACTTGAACGTTACCTGACGGGCATCAGCCTGCCAGCGTCACTGACAGCCACCAACTCTTTACAAGATGCTGTGCAGCATGCTTGCGGCGCTGATGAGGGGCCTGCCCTGCTCATCCTGGGCGTGCCCATGGCTGCCCTTGCAGAAACCTGCCAGGCGCTCTCTGAACACCTCCCCCTGCATCGGCAACATCCGGTCTATGTCGTGCGGGTCTGTAAAGGCTTCGACGCAAAAACGGGTGAACTTCCCAGCCATGTTACCCAGATGCATCTGGCAGCTCGCCCATGGCTAAGCCACGGTGTCCTGTCAGGGCCGTCTTTTGCCCTTGAAGTTGCTCAAGGTCTGCCCGTTGCCCTGACGGCAGCCAGTCAAAACCCCGCCTTGCCATCTGCTTGCGTCAGCGCCATGCACGGCACCCAGGCTCGCATTTATGCAAGCGATGACGTTATTGGCGTTGAAGTCGGCGGAGCTTTAAAGAACATCATTGCCATTGCCTGCGGCATAGGCGACGGTCTGGGCTTGGGTTCAAATGCACGTGCAGCGCTAATCACACGCGGCCTTTCTGAAATACAACATCTAGGCATGGCCCTGGGTGGACAGGCAGAAACCTTTATTGGGCTTAGCGGCTTGGGCGATTTAGTATTAACCGCCACAGGTGATCTTTCTCGTAATCGCCGTGTAGGCCTGGCGATAGGACAGGGCGAAAGCATCGACAGCATCATGGCCAGTGGCCTGACGGCAGAAGGGGTTCGCTGCGCGAAAGCAGCAAGGGAAATCGCACAAAGGCATCAGGTTGATGCCCCCATCACCGAAGCTGTCTATCAAGTCTTGCTTGAAGGACTGCATCCCAGACAAGCCGTCAGCGGTTTACTGGCCCGTGAATCTCGCTGCGAGCGCACCTGATTAAAAGTTGAAGGCCACATCTAAACGTTGGCCGACACGAATAACGCCCTCCGGGCTCACATCACTCAGCCCTGCATTCACCCCAAACAACACACCTGCTTCAAATTGACGGGTATCGGACAGTGCGTTCCACGGCTGGTGCCCCACCTCAGCGGTCAGGGGCTCTACATTGGGCAGTAAACAACGCGTGCAATCTTTGAGCTTTGCAAAGGCGTTGCCCCCGCCCTGAAGAGTTAGCAGGTAGTCCTCTTCGTAAGCGTCGAGGCCGGATAACACGATATTTGGCCGGAAACGTTCCATAGCGATGGGAGCATCCCCCTGCTTCTGAATTTCGGCATTTAACTCGTCAAGCGAAGCTCGATTACAGATCAAGAACGGAAAGCCGTCTGCGAAGGCAAAAGCTGTTTGATTAAGAAGTTCACTTTCATACTGGCTTTGTTTCTGCCATGCCTCTAGCCAACGCTCTCCGATACGGCGCTTCGCCTGCGGATGAGTGCGCAATAGGCGGTAAGACTCCCCATCCACACTTAAATAAGTGCTTAACCACGCAGCTACGGCATCGCCTTCGTCATAGCCCAGAGTCTGGGCTGACCAAACTGTGACTGCAATGGTGGGTGAAACAGCAGCATCCAGGCTAAGCATAAAAGGCGCCATGCCCGGCGCCACTAGATGCAGGTGCGTCTCGCTGACAGTGGGCGCAACCAGCGCCAGACGTGGCAAAGTGCGCTGAGTCACCATTTGCCCCGAACTGTTCACAATCACCCACTCTCTGTCCCATTTAAGCCCCCGCGAACTGATCGGGCTACTTTGAAGGGACAAACCCGCACAGGATTTGATGGGGTACACATATAAATCCGTAATTTCAACGTTCACTTCACGCCTCCATGAGTTCAAGACCACAAGGAATGGTATTCCTGTCTCAACCCCACTGAACTGAAAATGTTCTCAACTTATACCGAACCCAGGTAATCGTTTTGACGCCATGCCTCGAACACCGTAACCGCTACCGCATTAGATAGATTCAAACTACGCTGATCGGGCATCATGGGCAGACGTATACGCTGTGAGGGCTCGAACAGCGCCACTTGTTCAGGCTTAAGCCCTGCCGTTTCACAGCCAAACACAAACACATCACCGGCCTTGAATGACGCCTTTCCCAGCCTGGAGCTTCCTTTGGTTGTCATGGCGAAACATCGCTCGCTGGCCGCCCCTATGACGGCTAAAGCCGTGGGCAAATCATCATGCACCTCTACCCTTGCCCATTCGTGATAATCAAGCCCGGCCCGTTTGAGCTTGCTGTCTTCAAGTTTAAAGCCCAACGGCTTTACCAAATGCAAATAGGAACCGGTGTTGGCGGCCAGACGTATGACATTTCCGGTATTGGGCGGAATTTCTGGAGAGACTAAAACAATGTGAAACATGAAAAACCTAAGAGGCTGTTGAGGACAGCTCTCGCCATGGGGTCCGAGCCGCTACTGCCCCTGAACCGATGCAGCACCCGCTGCCAAACAGAGTAAAGAGGCGTGATGAAGTGTACTGCCAGTAGTGAGTACATCGTCAACCACTAAAACATGTGTGCCTGGCTTAATCGCTTTGCATGCCCATGCGCCGAAGTCTGCCTCCAGACGAGCCTCGCGACCGCGATGTTTTTGTGCCTCTGCTGATTGATTCCCTCGCCAGTAAAGCTGGCTCGCTTTGTAAGGCCGGTCTAGACGCTTGCCAAGATACCGGGCCAGCTCGCCCGCAGGGTTGAAGCCCCTGTCTCTTAGTGCCGTTTGACGCGAAGGAATGCTTAGCACCCACAGCTTGGCAGGCACTGGCTGCCAGTTCTGATGCACCTGTTCGTAGATGGCTTCACCCAGCACACCTGCAAGGGCGAGGCGTCGTTTACGCTTATATAAATGTAGCAGCAGGTCGGCTGGCGACGTATAGTCGAAAGCAACATGGACACGCTCATAAGCTGGCTGACGGCCCAGACAATCAATACATTCCCCTTGCGCAGTCAGCTGCAGGGCGCAGCACGCGCACCGTCTCCCCCGCTGCCTTTGTTCTTGGAGTTCTGCCTGGCAATGGCCGCACAAAGCCCCATTATGAGCAGGCGTCGAACATAATGGACACGCATTCGTGATCGATATATCTAAACGCCGTAATCGGCCCAAAAATTCGCTTAGCTGCTTTCGATACGCCATAATAGTTACTCAATGGAAATCAAAGCCTGAATCTAACCCCGTTTAAGCGTTACTGCGCTTATATACTGCGCCACTATGTCACATACCCCATCCCTGCCTATCAATTCGCAACACGTTCTCCTGCAGTTCAATCGTCGTGCGCCTTTAGATAACGCACAGTTTTTGTACGGTGAAATTGCCCAACGCATGTTGGCTCGCCTTAGCTACATACGGATAGATGCCCAGAATATACTGGATGCAGGGTGCGGCGCAGGCCATGCCCTGGATCCGCTGCGTTCTCGATATCCCGACATGGACTATGTAGGCGTAGACCACAGCCCCGGGTTGCTCAGGGTTGCAAACGAGCGATACGGCAAGAAACCCAGCCTCTGGGAGCGTTTACGCAATCAGCCCACCAAGCCAGCCACTTTTGTTCAGGCTGATCTCGCTCACACCGGCCTTGGCGCCGAGAGTCAGAATTTGGTCTGGTCTAATATGGCGCTGCACTGGCACCCGGATCCGGAGCTCGTCTTTAACGAGTGGCGTCGCCTATTGCGTGCTAATGGACTTGCTATGTTTTCTGCACTGGGCCCCGGCTCCTTTATAGAGCTGCGTAATGCCCTGAGCAGCGCCAATAGCCAAACTCAGACCCTGTCATTCGTAGACATGCATGATTATGGCGACCAGCTTCTGCAGAATGGTTTTACTGATCCCGTCATGGATCAGGAAACTATTACCCTTACCTACAAAACTGCCGAGCAGTTGCTTAAAGAGGTTGCCATTTTAGGCGGGAATGCCAGTACCTTGCGCCGCTCGTCCCTGACCACCAAAGCCTGGCGTGACCGTCTCATTCAGGCACTGAATGCCCAGCGGCACATGGATGGCACTATCCACTTAACCCTGGAGATCGCCTATGGCCACGCCTGGCGCGCCACGATGACGCGCAATCAGGCTAGCGGTGAAATCAGTATTCCCATCTCGTCGATTACCCGAAAGCCGTCCTCCTGAAATTTCTTGGTCCGCCACGAGTGCCTGCATGAATAAGCTCCCTGCTACCGCAGCCAATATGCGATGTATCAATAACGTACTCATCGTTATAGGCCCCCTTTTACAATCCGAACCATTTTTTAAAACAAACTCTTAATAACATTCCCCCTTCACATCAAAAATCACACTTAGGATTCAACAATGAGCG
This sequence comes from Paenalcaligenes niemegkensis, assembly GCF_022230885.1. Lineage (GTDB taxonomy): Bacteria > Pseudomonadota > Gammaproteobacteria > Burkholderiales > Burkholderiaceae_B > Paenalcaligenes > Paenalcaligenes niemegkensis. The sequence goes on from NZ_JAKGCT010000001.1 coordinate 335,037, forward strand.
ATATCAGCCGTACCGCTGGAAATACCCGCATGAGTGAAGCCGTCATTTACAACGGCATAGCCTATTTGTCTGGTGTGCTCTCCAGCGACTTGTCCGACGACATCCAGGTACAAACTAAAAATGTCCTCGGCAAGCTGGATGAAATTCTTGCAAGAGCAGGCACCGATAAAACGCGTCTGCTAACCGCCCAGATCTGGCTCAAGAATATTGATCGCGACTTTGCCGGCATGAACGAAGTCTGGATTAACTGGGCTGACCCGCATGGGCTTCCTGCCCGTGCCACTGGCGAAGTATTAATGGCGTCGCCCGACTACCTGATCGAAATCGTACTGACAGCGGCGGTATAAAAACGTCTTGACCTTGGCCTAAAAGGTCCTGAAGGCGAATCTACAACTCACCTATAAACAAAGGCCTATTGCCACTTCTGGTGGCAATAGGCCTTTTATCATCCGGACTGCATAAAGCAATTCCGAAAAGCCGTCCTGCAGCAGCGTACATGAGGATCCGCGGGCAATTTCGGCGACAAGCTCATGATCTACCCATAAGGCGGTTCTTTGAGATACCATTCAAAACACAGACAATTTACGTTCATCATCTCGTGTCGCCTTGGTGGCATACGACAACTATAAGAAAGGTATCTCTATGAAACCCATACTTCGAATTTGTGCAGGTTTAGCCGCTGCATTCGCGGTTGCCGCGACGGCCCAGGCCGGCCCCCGTCTAGACCGCATCATGGAAAGTAAGGTCATCCGCGTCGGCACACCAGGTGACTACCGTCCTTTTGCCATTAAAACAGAACAAGGCGGCTACGAAGGCCATGACATCGACGTCATCGAGTCCATCGCTAGCCAGCTGGGCGTCAAAGTTGAGTATGTACAAAGCTCGTGGCCTGACTTGCTTGATGATTTGACGGCCGATAAGTTTGATGTTGCTGTGGGCGGAATTACACGCACTGCTGCACGCATTGCCAAGGTAGAAATGCTGCCTGGCTACGCCCCCTTTGGCAAGGTCGCATTGGTACGCAAAGATGAAGCATCCAAATATAACTCCGTCGACGATTTGAATCAGTCCGCTGTGCATGTCATCAAAAACCCTGGCGGTACGAACGAAATGTTCGTTCTTGAAAACCTTAAGCAGGCCCAAGTCAGCACACACGAAAAAAATGCTGAAATTCCGGCACTGATCGCTGAAGGCAAAGGTGATGTCATGATTACCGAAACGTACGAAGCTCTGCATTACAGCAAGGCAGACCCCAGGCTCGCTGCCCGCTTCATCGACGAACCCCTGACACCCAAAAGCTATCTGGGCTTCATGCTGCCTGTAGACGATGCTGACTATCTGCGCGTCATGCAGTTCTCTTGGGATCTGGCAGATGAGCGTGATGTGCTGGATGCAGCAGAAGACCGCTGGCTAAACTGAATCATTGATTTCACATCATCGTGACTAAATAAAAAAGGCACTCGCCCCGGTGTAAAAAACACCAAGGAAGGTGCCTGAAAAAACAAGGGGTACAGCTGTTTAGCCGTACCCCTTTTAATTTGCTCTGCCGATGCCAGCGGCTGTGTTCGCACCCGCCTGGAGGCAAGGTAGTTCGCAGGCCACCGAACAGGCAGCTATTTATTGGTTACTGTTGCGACGGCGAGCCGAAGCATCAATACCCAGTTGTTTTAGCTTGCGATACAAGTGAGTACGCTCAAGGCCAGTGCGCTCGGACACACGTGTCATGCTGTAGTTCTCGCGTGCCAGATGATATTCAAAATAAATACGCTCGAACTCGTCACGTGCTTCGCGCAATGGCAAATCAAGCGAGATACTGCCCAGATACGAATTATCGTGTTCTGGCTGAGCGACTGTATCACCTGCCACCGCTAACCCTGCCGTACCAACAGGAGAGCTGCCGGCAGGACCTGAAGCTGTGACTGGCGCCCCTCGTCCTGGCGGTGCTGCGACTTTAGCTGGTACAACAGTACGCTCTAGACCTGAAGCCACTGTGTGCAATAACTTTTGCATGGTGATGGGCTTCTCAAGGAAATCTACTGCTCCGATGCGAGTAGCTTCGAGAGCGGTATCGACCGTTGCGTGCCCGCTCATCATTACTACCGGCATATCGAGCAGGCCTTGTGAGGCCCATTCTTTTAGCAGGCTTACCCCGTCGGTGTCGGGCATCCAGATATCGAGCAATACTAGATCTGGACGTGCGCGCAGACGCGCCGCGCGTGCCTGCGCAGCATTCTCTGCAATTTCTACCGTATGTCCCTCGTCGTACAAAATTTCGGACAAGAGTTCACGGATACCGATTTCATCGTCAACTACCAGAATTCTGGCCATAAACCGTCCCTACGTGCTTTTTTACGCATTATCGTTGCCTTCGGCAGATTTATCCAGTGAAATACTGGATTTCGCCAGGCGCGTTAAGAGGATGGAAATGCGTGCGCCCCCTTCACGACGATTCGAAACATCAATTTTACCGCCGTGTTCCTCTATAATTTTCTTTACTATAGCAAGGCCAAGCCCCGTACCCGTAGCTTTAGTTGTGACGTAAGGCTCAAAAACTCTCGAAAGCAGCTGTTCGTCAAAACCTGGCCCATTATCTGACACCACTAATCGTACCGCATGTGGGCTCCCCTCGGCTTCATTGACCATGCAAGTAGTCTGAACATAAATGCAGGCTTCATTAATTTCTTTTTCCTGAGTCGCGGCATCGGTAGCGTTAGAGAGCAAATTATGAATAATTTGCCGTAGTTGGGTTGAGTCTCCTTCGACCAAAGGCAAGCCCGGTTCGAGCTTTACTTGCAAATTAACGCTGGAGGTTGTGTCCCGGACAACACCCTCTACTGGATCCCACCCGTATAAGGTTAGCACTTCAGAAACCAGTTCATTCAGATCAAGCGCATGCATTTGCGCAGGTGGGGTACGTGCATACTCGCGGAAGTCATCCACCATTTGCTTCAATGATCCCACTTGATTGACGATCGTATTTGTAGAGCGCATCAGCATTGCTGCATCTGCTCCCTCCAGTTTATTGGCTAATTTTAGCGCCAAACGCTCGGCAGAAAGCTGGATGGGTGTTAATGGATTTTTAATTTCATGCGCCAGGCGTCGAGCGACCTCGCCCCAAGCCACCAGTCGGTTAGCTGAAATAACCTCAGTAATGTCGTCAAATACAACCAGATAGCCATTTGAATGCTCATCAATGCGCAGTTCGGTACCACGCGCTAGCAAGGTAATTGTAGTGGACTGCATATCGTGCTCAGTGCCGAAATTAAGCTCAAACTGCTGCTGCCAAAACTGGCGCTCTGAGCCGACGGCTGAATGAGCCGAAAATGCATTACGCAAATGACGCGAAAAATCTACCGCATCGTCCGCTGTTTCCAGAGGACGGCCTTTGACGCTGCGCAAGTCCACATGCAAGATGCGTTGGGCAGCCTGATTAAACATGGTTACGCGAAAAACATCATCAAAAACCAGCACTCCCGAAGATAAACTGCTGAGTACCGACTCAAGATAGACGTTCGAACGCTCTAGTTGCCGGCTATTGTTTTCGACCATACGGCGAGCATCGTCGAGCTGACGGGTCATGGCATTAAAAGAACGGGTAAGCTGGCCCACTTCGTCTTCAGCCGGGGGCTCAGGTATGGGACGATAATCGCCCACTCCTACAGCTTGTGTACCCGCCGCCAACGCCAATAAGGGACGAACCAGCCGGCTTGAGATAGCAATAGCAGCAGCCATGGCTGCAAATACAGCAAGGATCAGGGCAAGGGTTAGCGTGATTCCGTAGAGCTTGCGAAGCCCAACCCGCGATAACGCGAGCTCCTGGTAATCCCTAAAGCCTTGCTGAACCTGATTAGCATGCCGTGCCAGTTTTTCCGGCACGACCTGAGTCACCTGCAACCAGCGCTTATCGCCGCTTTGGCCGAACTGTCCGAGATAGGCTTCGCCACTGCTCAAGGGCAACACTACCCGCAATAGCAGCCCTGTGCTCTCCGGACGCGTAGCCGTAGCGGCATCGTCCAGTTCTGCGGACGAGTACTCTCGTGCCACGCGCAGATGATTCATAACATTTTGCGGCGGCATTTCAGGCAGTGTCACATCAAAGCGGGCTGAGGAAAAGGCAATCAAACGTCCTGAGCTGGTAAAGACCATCACATCACCTACCCCTGCCCGCTCACGCAGGTCGTTAAGTAGTGTGCCCGGCTCAGCATCGGATTCATTCAACGATCTGACCAGACTCTGACTACGCCGCTTTAAATCTGCCAACTGGGTATCAAGGGCGGCCCGCCCCAGATTCAGACCGGATTCAAGTGCTGAATCAACCCGAACGTTAAACCATGATTCGATGGATTTAGACATGAACTGCACCGACAGCACATAAATAAGCGTGCCAGGCAAAATACCGATCAGGGTGAAATACAGCGCAAACCGCGCCGTCATACGCGCGCCAAACTGACGGCGACGGATTTGGCGCAGCAACCGGGCGCTTAGCAATAGCACCCATGACATCAGCGCAACGGCCAACACGCCATTCAGCAGCAACAGAATATCGTACTGCTGGGCGTAACGTGAAGCATTGGCGGTGGACCACACCAGCAGCCCCAACAGCGCCAGCGCGCTGACTGAGGCAATAATTAACGCCACGCGCAGCATCCAACGTATCAAGGCTGGGGCGCGACGTCGGAAATTGAAAAGCTGAAATCTTTCCATGGGGTAGCGAGAGTCCATGATCGGCTATTAATAGCGTCCACCTGGAACGGACGGGCCAATAGCGACGTATCGAGGCGCAGGCGAATTCGCCCGGTCAGTTCTTCGTCTTTATCAAGGTCGTGAGCATAGGCCACCGCCCAGCTGCGAATATGGCGCAATGGAGCGAGCGCATCATTGAGGGTGCTTTCCGGAACCAGGAGTTCGCCCGTACCCACGCGCCACTGTCGCGTTAGCGCGTTGTACATGACACGCCACGTCTGGCTTTCTTTTATCACGTTTTTATCAAACCACCACCAGCGGGCCTGTTTGATTTCAACATCGGCCGTGAAATGCAAAGGGACTCCTTTGTAGGCGGCATCTTCAAGTTCCGGGCTTAGCTCAAACTCAATATCAGCATCAATATACAACTTGCCGTCACGAATAACAGGTTCGACACCTGTTACTTGTTCGTTGGCATTCTCGGAGCGAGGCGCAATACCATATACAGAAACTTCGGTTCTGCCTGCTTCGACAGGCAAGCTTAAGGTTGAGGCATTCGGCAACAACCCCTGCTCGCCGCTAATCTGCCCACGCAGCCCCTGCGCATTGACAAGTGCGCTGCTAGCCAACATCGTCAGCATCAGCAACACTCTTAAAAGCAGCTTAAAAAGAGGGGAAGGGTTACACATCTGCAGGCAAGAACTTAAGTGACTTTACGAAATAGCGCATAGAAGAAACCATCCCCTGAACTCTGGCCCGCACGATTGGGCTTAGGCAGAATTTGACCTGGCGCTTCAAGACACTGAGCATCTGGGTGTCTATAACCGAAAGCGTTGGCCTGTACGGCCCCCTCTTGAGGGAAGAGCGAACACGTAGCATATAGCATGTGTCCGCCAGGCTTTAGTGTACGCCACAAAGCATCTGTAATTTCCTGCTGCAGCGCAGCCGTAGCAAGAATATCTGACTCGCGACGCAGCCATCGTATATCGGGGTGACGCCGAACAATACCAGAGGCCGTACACGGCACATCAGCAAGAATCGCATCAAAACCTTCGCCATCCCACCACGAATCCAGATCGACTGCATCAGCGGCGACTGTCTGCACATTGTCAGACCAGAGGCCTAAACGCTGTAATGTATCGTTAACACGCGTAAGACGCTGTGGATCGGAGTCGAGGGCAAGCATCGAGACATCGGCCTGCTCAAGCAAGTGAGCCGTTTTGCCACCAGGAGCCGCGCAGGCATCCAGCACGCGCATACCGTCGGCAATGGGCAGTAAATAGCCAGCTTGCTGCGCCGAGTAATCTTGCACTGACCACCAGCCCTCGTTAAACCCCGGCAATGAGGTCACAGGTTGTGCCTGGGCCAGAATCACTGCAGCGCCACCTGGCGACCAAGCTTGAATTCCCGTCTGCTCAAGCAACGCCAGCATACGTTGAACACTGCAGCGACGCAGATTAACCCGCAGCGTTAAAGGACCAGGCTCGTTGGACACAGCCAAAATCTCTTCAAATTGCGTCGGATACGCCTTCTTTAACCGGCGAATCCACCATTGCGGGTGATTCCATTTGGCTTCCTGCGTATTCATCGCCACCGCCAAAAGCGCTTCCCGCTCTCGGAGGAAGCGGCGTAAAGTCCCATTTAACAAGGCCTTATAGGGACGCAACGCAATTTGGGAATCAGCGGCGCTAACGGCCTGATCGACCACAGTATGCACTGCGTAAAGCGGCACATCGGGGCGGTCCTGAAAAAACTCAGGCCCATCCTGAGCCTGGGCAGCAGTATCCACCAATGCCAGCGACACCAACAGCAACGCGTCGAACCAGGCGCTCTGCGGTTTGCGCGGCACCATCATTTGACGTAACTGCCGGGCGAGCCCCAGGCGTCTTAGCGCATGAAAACTAACGGACTGTGACGAGGCTCGCAAGGAATCAGGCGTTGCAGCCAGACACTCGGTGAGTGATTTCCCCGATAAAACGCCCTGAATGTGGCGCGAACTGGCCAACAAGGTATCAGATAGAGAAGGAGCTAAGGTAGGCGTAGATGAGGACACTGGATGCTTGCTAAAAAGTAGGGTATTTGGTGGAAACTGTAGCATCTTTTACACTGAACGCAGCCGCTGCGCTCTAAAAATTCAGCTAATGCTACGATTTACCCTACATCGACTCCTACCTATACGCATGACACAATATAAACTTGACGACGTCAGCCCTACTCTTCACGAGAGCGCCTATGTTGCTAACGAAGCGGTACTCATTGGCCGGGTGCAGCTAGACGCCAGCACCAGCGTTTGGCCCTGTGCCGTACTGCGTGGTGACAACGAACTTATACACATCGCAGAAGGCTCCAACGTTCAGGAGGGCGCTGTATTGCACACTGACCCTGGCTACCCCCTTAAGGTAGGTAAAAACGTCACTATCGGGCATCAGGCCATGCTGCACGGCTGTACCATCGAAGACGGAGCCCTGATAGGCATACAAGCCGTTGTGCTAAACGGAGCTGTCATTGGCCGAAACAGTCTGGTCGGAGCGGGTGCCTTGGTTACCGAGGGCAAAGTGTTCCCTGAGCGCTCCTTAATTATCGGCTCGCCCGCCAAAGCCGTACGCACCCTCAGCGATGATGAGCTGGCTAAACTGCACAGCAATGCCAGCAACTACCAGCAGCGCGCAGCCCACTTCAAAACGAATTTAATCAAACTATGAGCTCTTTCATTCTTGTCACTGGCGGCACAGGCTACATAGGAAGCCATACTACTGTCGCGCTGCAGCAGGCCGGCCATCAAGTTCTCATCCTTGATAACTTAAGCAACAGCTCCGTCTCGGTACTTGATGCCATTGCAGCCATCAGCGGCCAGCGGCCTGACTTTATTGAGGGTGACATACGCGACGCGACCGTGCTTGCCCGTGTTTTTTGCGACTACCGCATTGATGCCGTCATGCACTTTGCAGGCTTAAAAGCCGTAGGGGAGTCCGTACAGTTTCCCTTGCGTTATTACGACAATAATGTGCATGGCTCGTTGCAGTTGCTTAGCGCCATGCAGACAGCCAATGTACGCACTTTCATTTTCTCTTCGTCTGCCACGGTCTATGGCGATCCGCAATTCCTGCCGCTGACTGAAGACCATCCCTTATCAAGCACCAACCCCTACGGCCACAGCAAGCTGATGGTAGAAGAGATTCTGGCTAACCTCTACCAAAGTGAAGATTATTGGCGCATCGCCCGCCTCCGTTACTTCAACCCGGTGGGGGCACATAGCAGCGGCCTGATTGGGGAAGCTCCCCAGGGCATCCCCAATAACCTCATGCCCTTCGTTGCACAAGTGGCCACGGGCACACGCGAACATCTACAGGTATTCGGGAATGATTACGACACGCCCGATGGTACCGGCGTTCGCGACTACATTCATGTGCAAGACCTGGCAGATGGACACGTAGCGGCCCTTAAGCATTGCCTGAACAGCGCCTCAGAATTGCTGACCGTCAATCTGGGCACGGGTATAGGCTATTCGGTGCTTGAAATGGTTAAAGCTTTCGAGCGCACCAGCGACACCAGCATCGCCTACAAAATTGCACCCAGACGACCGGGCGACATCGCAGCCTGCTGGGCTGATACGTTATTAGCCGAACAAACACTAGGCTGGAAAGCCCAAAAAGGCATACAGGAAATGTGCGATGACGCATGGCGCTGGCAACGCCACTTTGCTTCTCGTGAGAAACCCTAAGCTCGCAGCTGGCTATACTTGTTGCTGAAACCCAAGGAAGAACCTCAACGCTCTAAGGCCAAGCTCCTTGGGTAGCGTTGAGGTTTTTTTACTTTGACAAAAGCGTTTAACAGCTAAAGCGTGGTAGACGCGGTCGATGCCGGCTAAGGCAGCAGCCGGTCAAACGCATCGCTCAACATTTTATCTGCGTTTGCCAAACCCTCCCGCCTCTCCTCCAACCAGGCCTGCGACTGAGCCAGCTCGTTCTGGGACTTCTTAAGCATGCGCTCTACTTCTGCGGGCTGGGGGCCTCCAGTACCCAGCCGGGTCTCGACCATCTTGCGTGCCGACAGCACATCACGGAATCGCTGCTCGGATATGGGTAAGTCCGAAACAGGCAAATCGTAATTGGCGAGCGCCTTTTTATACAGTTCGGCGGCAACATTATAGGAAAAGTCTCGGGGACGCAAACCGTCTGCACGTGCGCGGGAAACAACCAACGACGCAAAACTATGCCCAACCCGGAATGGGATCGCATGGTCCTTCTGCAAAACCTCAGCCAGTTCCATTGAGGTTGTCCAATCGTCTTCCAGTTCCTCAAGCGATCTCTCGGGATCAACCTTCAGCGCTACCAACACCCGATTCGTATTGCGAATCATGTTTACAGCGTGGGCGACCACGCCCAGTTCGGCCCAGGGGTTCTTGTAGTCAGTCATGCCCGTACTGACATTATGGGCGCGAATCGTTACGGTATGAGTCAATCCAACGACATTGGAAGCCGCTTCTCGCGCTCTCATGATCAGCCCCGGATTACGTTTCTGCGGCATAGCGCTGCTTGAATAGGTAGCACTTTCGTCCAGTAGCATCCATGGCCGTGTCTGGTGGTACTGAGTATGAACGTCATTCATGAAAGCGCCCAGCCGTATCGCACCCGAATTCAGAATCGCCATGGCTTCCAGAGACACATCAGAAGGGCTGACCTGGCCCGCATCCAAAGAATTCTCGATAACGCCGTCAAAGCCCAGCAACTCTGCCAGCCGTTCACGGTTCAGGGGCCAACTGGAGTTGGCCAGTACTGCTGTTCCCATCGCACTAAGATTCATCCTGGTATAAAGCCCGGCCATGCGTTGAGCATCCCGTTCAAAAGAAGCATCATAGGCGAGCAAGTAATGAGCCAGGGAAATAGGCATGGCCTGCACCCCATTGGTGTAGGCAGGCATGACTGTATCCACATGCTCTGATGCCAGTTGCTGCAGATTGGCACGCAAAACAGTCAGCACTTCAAAATAGTCCAGCATCTGATTGCGTAACTGAGCCATACGGAACGTTGCATACATATCCTGGCGGCTGCGCCCAGTATGCACCAGCGAGGCATCCGGCCCGATCGCCTCACTTATTATGCCTTCGATCTGCAACACGTCTGAAGGCCTCTTTCCTCCTTCCGCATCGGCCTGCCTGATCGTATGGTCCACTCCCTTGGCCAAGGTAAGCGCCGTGTCCTTCGTAATGATGCCCTCCTCCTGAAGCATCACAATCGAGGCTTTGTTGATTTTATTAAGCCAATAAAACTGGTCTTCCTGCCTGTCATTTTCGCTTGTGGGCGGGCCGCTTGGAATGCCAGCAGATGTGCCAATCTTGGCCGCAAGGGCATTACATTCGGCTGTCGTCTTGCAGCCCTGCTTAGACGGTGCCGCAGTCAGGGCTGCCATAGGCGACAGCAGCGCGGCCACCACCGCCATGCGGATCAGTGTCGGGTGGGTCATAAGTCTCTCCTCCGTTATAAGTAATGCGTGTAAAACGCAATAAATATAGTAGTGACTCACTTTCACACGAACGATTGTGGAAATACGTCCTTGCGGAGTAATCCGATTTCCGCTAGAAGCCCACTACGGTTGTTTGCGCTATCGTAAACCCGTCTAACAAAAACAGCTTTTTTACTTATACTCATCAGGTCTTATCAAATAATAAATAAGGAATCACGGGTGTCGTTGATTGTTAAGTCGGGCACTGCCGCCTGCATCACGCAATGGCGTGAGTTGTTCGCACAACATTTACCTGAGCTGAAAGTACAGTGGTGGGACGATCCGGACATTATTCCGGACGAAATCCGATACGCCCTGGTGTGGGAACCCGAAGCAGGAAGGCTGGCAAGCTATAAAAACCTGGAAATAATATTTAGTAGCGGAGCCGGAATCGACCACTTACTGATCGATCCTTCGCTGCCTCCAGCCGTTCCCCTCGTGCGCATGGTCACCGAAGAAACCGGGCAGCGTATGGCTGAGTACGTGACTTGGGCGGTGCTTAGCCTGCATCTGCGCATCGATCAGGCCTTGCAGCAGCAAGAAAGAAAAGTCTGGCATACCTACGACATACCCCGCACCGCAGCCCAACGCCGGGTAGGAGTAATGGGTTTAGGAGGCTTAGGACAAAGCTGCGCCAAGATGCTGGCGAATGTGGGCTTTCAAGTCTCTGGCTGGTCCAGGGGCCGTAAAAAGGTAGGGCAAGTCGCGTCCTATGCCGGCAAAGACGAACTCGCCCCCTTCTTAAGCTGCTGCGATATCCTGATCTGCCTATTGCCCAGCACACCGGAAACGGCCGGCATTTTAAATGAAGAGACGCTTAACCTGCTTCCAGAAGGCGCGGGAATTATCAATGCAGGACGTGGCGACCACATTATTGATCAGGCTTTACTCGACGCGCTAGATAAGGGGCACGTCGGCGCCGCAATTCTTGACGTCTTTAGCGAAGAACCCCTGAGCAGCTACTCGCCATACTGGAATCACCCCAAGGTTATCGTTACCCCGCATATTGCCGCCAACCCCTCCAGAGCGGCCAGAGTCAGCTATGTGGCCGATAGCATCACGCGTCATCGACGTGGGGAATCGCTGCCCAATCAGTACGATCTGAAGCGCGGCTACTGACCGTCAACAGCCCACTACCCTAAGGGCTACATCATTCCCGGTTTACCCAAATCGCTACCGTCGAAAAACCGGCTGTAGCGAAACGCGGTGGCGTCCACAATAGGGCGGTCACCTGCAACCAGGTCAGCGGTCAGCTGACCGGCCGCAAGGCCGATGCCAAAGCCGTGTCCGCTATAGCCTGTGGATAAATAGAAGCCAGGGCAACTTTGTATTTCATCAATCACCGGAATAGCATCCGGGGTGTTATCGATGAACCCGCCCCAAGACTCGATAACACGCACTCCAGCCAAAGCCGGCACGTACCTTGCGAGTGTCTCTTCAGCTTCCCGAACAAGGCTAAGATCAGGCGCAGGATTCAAAACACGGACTTCTTCGAATGGACTGACTTGCTGTGCGGACCACTGCCTGAAAGCTTCGGGTCCGCGGAAAAAAGATTTGCCAGCACGAATTTTTACGCCTTCCTTGCGAGCTTTATAGGTAGGCCAGAAAGCCCTGGCGTATTTCATCCCCTGGGGGCTAAGCTCCACTCGCCCCCGTCCGGCCAGTCCCAGCGTATAGCCGCCATCCAGACGACGCCGTATTGTCAGGCCAGGCAACGATAAACCGCCGCTGATGACCTCAGGTGCGACCTCAGTGCGCATAGAGGTGCTGTAGACACCTGCTTGAGGTAATGCAAGACCGTGATGCCGCGCAAACATGGCAGACCACGCCCCCGCAGCACATACGACCGCATTGGTCTGTATCGAGCCCCGCTCTGTGACGACTCCTGATACCCTGCCTGCAGATCGCTCCAGACCCCGGGCTGCACAGTTCTGCAAAATAATCAGGCCCTGCTCTTGCGCAAGCAACGCCAGTGTGGGCACCGCAATGCCGGGTTCCGCCCGCCCATCGCTTGAGCTGGTGCACCCGCCCAGCCACTGGCCTTCGGCGGGCAAGGCCATCGCCTTGGCCTCGACAGAGCTCAGCATTCGGCTGTCAACATCATAGCCGCGGGCCATTTGATTCCAGCTTTCCCAGGCAGCCATATCGGCAGGTCTATCCGAGACATAGGTGATTCCTGTGCGCCTAAAACCCATGTCCCGTCCTGTATCCAGCTGAATTTGCTCCCACTGATCCAGACTGGCTTTAATAAGCGGGAGTTCCCGTTCATCCCGATTCTGCTTCCTGCACCAGCCCCAGTTCCGGCTGGACTGCTCTGCAGCGACTCTTCCTTTTTCCACCACCACGACCGATAAACCTTTTTTTATCAAGCCATACGCCGTTGCAATACCAATAATTCCACCGCCTATAACTACTACATCAGCCCGAGCGGGAACCTTCTCGCTACTTGGTACCGACAACACATCTAAAGACATGACCTTCTCCCTCTGGAGAGTAACAACAATTGAACGCTAAAATGCGGCTCTTAAATTCAGATCATCGCGTATGCAAGCTTTGAAGTGCCCCGGCGCCTGCTCTTCCAGAATTGGCGCATGCTCGGCGCACCGATCAATGGCGTACCGGCAGCGCGACCTGAACGTACAGCCAGAGGGTGGATTGATTGGGCTGGGTATGTCGCCCTCCAACATAATCCGGGCACGCCTTTTGATCGTAGGATCTGGCACAGGCACCGACGACAGCAAGGCTTCGGTATAAGGGTGCTGGGGATGCATGAACAACTGCCTGGTAGGGGCAATCTCAACGATCCGTCCTAAATACATGACCGCTACACGATCAGAAATATGGCCCACCACGGACAAGTCGTGAGCAATAAACAGCACGGTTAGCCCCAGGGCCTGCTTGAGCTCTAGCAGCAGATTCACCACTTGCGCCTGAATGGAGACATCCAGGGCCGAAACTGGTTCATCGGCGATCAACAGATCGGGTTTACAGATCAAGGCACGGGCAATGCCTACACGCTGACGCTGCCCGCCGGAAAACTCATGCGCATAGCGCTGAGCCATCTCCGGCCGAATTCCAACGATTTCCAGTATGTCGTGCACCTGCTGCCGGCGATCCGCATCACTGGAACCAAGTCCATGTATTTTTAACGGCGCTCCTACAATCTGCTCTACAGTATGCTTAGGGTTTAACGAAGCATAAGGATCTTGAAACACCATTTGCATACGCTGTCGAACCGGACGCATCGCCCGCCTGGACAGCTTACTGATATCGCGGCCCTCGAAATGAATAGAACCCTGGGTTGGCTCAACCAGTTTCAACAACGTTCTGCCCACCGTCGTTTTCCCGGAACCGGACTCGCCTACCAGCCCCAGCACCTCTTTTTTATGCAGACTAAAAGAAACGTTATCCACAGCCTTCAACGACTTTTCAGTCCTGCCCAAAACATCACGCTGCAAAACAAACTCTTTGCTGAGTCCTTCGACCTCCAGCAACACCTCAGTATCCTGATACATCCATCACTCCCAAGATAGTTCACGCCAACGCGCGCAGCGCACTGAGTGTTGTTCGCCAATTGCTTCCAGCGGTGGGACCTTCGTCGTACAGACCGGATCCCGGCTATAGTCGCAGCGCTCGGAAAAGCTGCAGCCTGCAGGCAGATTAAAGGGACTGGGCACGTTTCCCCGGATAGCTGGCAGTGGCTTTTGATGTCCATCAAAAACACTCAGCTTTGGCACCGACTTTAATAGACCCACGGTATAGGGCATGCGTGGTTTTTTAAAAGAGTTACCACATCCGCTTTTTCTACAATGCGACCGCTATACATCACCATGACCCTGTCAGCGACCTCGGCCACTACCCCTAAATTATGGGTAATGAACAGCATCGCCATATTGGTCTTAGCCTGCAGCTCCTGCAACAGCTCCAGGATTTGCGCCTGAATCGTGACGTCCAGGGCCGTGGTAGGCTCGTCAGCAATAAGCAAGGCGGGGTCACCTGAGAGCGCCATGGCAATCATTGCTCGCTGGCGCATGCCGCCCGAAAGCTCGTGCGGGTAGTTTGCCAGCCGGTGCAAAGGATCGGTAATGCCTACGAGCTCTAATAGCTCTGCAGCACGATCCGCCGCCGCCTTTTTACTCAAGCCATGCCGCAGACGCACACCTTCTGAGATTTGATTGCCAATGGTATGTAGAGGATTGAAGGATGTCATTGGCTCTTGAAACACCATCGACACTACGCCACCACGCAAGGCCCTCATCTGTCGTTCTGAAGCGCTGACCGCTTCGTAGCTGTCTCCATTAGCGTCCCGCAAATGGACTTCGCCAGATAGCACGGCTCGAGGGGCTGGTGGCGTCAGGCGCATGATGGCCAGACTCGTTACGCTCTTTCCGGAGCCCGACTCGCCCACCAAGGCAACGGTTTCCCCTTGATTGATCGTAAAAGAAACGTCGTTTACCGCTGTAACCATGCCGTTTGGCGTACGAAACTTTACGCTCAAGTTTCGCACATCCAGAATCGGAGTGAGCTCTTTCTGTCCATCTGTCGCATGCTGCATATCAGTCGTTAACGTAGACATTAGGCCTCCGCCCTGGGATCCAGCGCATCACGCAGGCCATCACCAATAAAGTTAATACTCGTCACTGCCAGGGTGATCATCAAACCAGGCAAAATTGCCAGCCAGGGGCCACTCTGCAGATACGATTGTGCTCCGCCCAGCATATTGCCCCAGCTTGGCGTTGGCGGTTGAATTCCATAGCCTAAAAAGCTGATATAGGATTCCATTAAAATCGCGGTGGCCACATTCAATGTGGCCGCGACCACAATGGGCGCGACAGCATTGGGTAGCAGCTCTCTGAACATAATCCGTGCATCGCTTGCGCCCAGCGCCAAAGCTGCAATCGTAAAGTCGCGTTCTTTTAGTGAACGAATTTGCGCTTCGACGATACGGGCCACTTCCATCCAGCCCGTAGCAGCTAGCAATAAGATGATGGTGAAGACGTCTGGCTTAATAAACGCCGATAAGGCCAGCAACAGGAAAATGGTAGGAAAACAAAGTACGGCATCCACAAAACGCATTAGCGTTGCACCAATAACACCACCGTAGTAGCCGGCAATCACGCCTATGGTTACTCCGATCAGCATACTCAGTATCATCGAGCCAAAACCAACCGCCAACGAGATCCGTCCCGCCGACAGGAGCCGGGCCAACATGTCTCGTCCTAGCTGGTCTGTCCCTAAGATGTACTCACTTTGAAAAGGTGGAGTAAACCGGGCAAGAATATTGATGGACATATCATCATGCGTCAGCAAATACGGCCCAAAAGCACAGCCTAGCACCAGCAGTGTGATGACAAGCACACCGAACATGGCCAGGCGGTGCCGTAAAAATCGGCTCCAGCCCGAGTTCGATTTACGCGGAGCATCAGCGCTCAGAACAGCCGGATCCACCACGGCAGAAACATTGACGCCACTCATCCGTTCATCCTTATACGCGGGTCGACCAAGCTATACGAAATATCAGCCAGCAAGCTGCCGATCAGCACTAATATGGCAGTGAACATAAGAATGCCCATCACCGTCGGGTAATCTCTGTAGCTAATGGAATCTAAAAAGAGACGCCCCATTCCCGGCCAGGCGAAGACGGTTTCTGTGACCAGGGCTCCGCTTAACAGTGTAGGAAGCTGTAATCCAGCAATCGTTATCATGGGAAGCATGGCGTTACGCAAAATATGTGTAAACAAAATTCGTCGGTCAGATAGCCCTTTGGACTTAGCGGTACGCACAAAGTCTTGATGCAGTACGTCAAGCATGGACGAACGCATATAACGGCTCCAGGTAGCGGTGCTTACCAGCGCCAGGACAATCGACGGAGCAATCAGATGATGCAGATGATTCAGGAACGACCCATCGCCCGCGGTGAAACGGTTCCCTGAGGGCAGCCACTGCAACTCGACTGAAAAGATATAAATCACAACCAGTCCAAACCAAAAGGTAGGAATGGAAATTGCGATCATGGATCCTATCGTAGATAGCGAATCGAAAAATGAGTTACGTTTGACAGCACCCATCACTCCAATCCAGCCGCCCAACAAAACAGCCAGAACAGTGGCGGAAAACATCAGCTCGAAAGTAGCCCCTACATGAGTCGCAATAATCTGCAGCACAGGTTTCTGATCTCGATATGAATTCCCCCAGTCGCCCTGCAGCATTCGCCATAGCCACTCGGCATACTGAATCAACATGGGTCGGTCAAGCCCCAGCTGCGCTTCGATTCTGGCCATATCGGCAAGAGTCAGATCGCTGGACAACGCATATTGAGACATAGGCCCGCCGGGGGCCAAATGCAAAATAGAGAAGCCGATCATAGTGACCAAAAGTAATATTATGATCGCTAAGAACAGCCTCCTTGCGAGGTAAATCGCCATAATTAACTAGCCCAATACCAGGTGCCGGCATTCCAGCTGTTAGACAACACGTTGACGTTGTTCTTGTACCCCATCAAGCCTTTCTTGTAGCCTTCGATACGTGCCATCTGGTAGAGCGGCAAGATATGCAGGTCTTCCCGAAGCAGCTCTTGAAGCTCAAGGTAAACGGCTTTGCGCTCGTCGTGATTAATGGTGGTTTGTCCTTTTAGCAGCAGTTCGTCGACCTTTGGGTCGGCATACTGGGAAACATTACTTCCACTGCCACCTTTACGTGGAGTCGCCTGGCTGTTAAAGCGGTAACTAACGTCAGGATCGCTTCCAGTCATGAAATTAACGGCTACCAAGGTGCTTTCGAACTCTGATTTAAACCAGAAATCCCCCACATGACTGCTGCTGGCATGTTATTGATTTTCATGTCAACGCCTAGCTTGAGCCAGTCTTGCTGTATTAGCTGCTGAGTTTGTGCACGCAATTCGCTGCCGCTGGTAGTCGATAAGTCAAAGGCCAGCTTTACACCGTCTTTTTCACGTATACCACCACTGCCCCGGACCCATCCAGCCTCATCCAATATCGCATTCGCTGCATCAAGATCGTATACCTGCTTCGGCAAATCCGCGTTATAGGCCCAGGACTCATTAGGTAAAAAAGACTCGGTAGGGGCGGGCAAGCCGTAATAGATCAGATCAATAATGGCCTGTTTGTTTATGCCTTGGTACAGGGCTTGTCTGACCTCTTTATGCTTTAACGCAGGATGTTCATGATTAGGCGTGATGGATTCAATACTTGCTGTCTGATTCACATCGATCACCAGGTCAGGCAGCTGACTAGCTTCTTCGTAAAAGTTGTTCAAGATACCGTTGATGCCGACCATATCGACTTGTCCAGTTCTAAACTGGGTATACAGCGCGTTCATATCAGGTATGTATTTAAAGACCAGACGCTCTATATACGGTCCATCACCGAAGTAATCGGTGTTTGCCTCGAGGACCAGACGATCGCCCGAGGTTCGGCTGCCCCATTTAAATGGCCCAGTACCGACGGGCTGCTGATTAAAGGGCGCCGTATTAGGATCGTCAGCTTTGCCCAAGATATGCGCAGGCACCATAAAGGTTGAGCTTAATTGAGACCAGTAAGGAGCATACAAGCGGTCCATTTCCCACGTTAATTCGTGCGGGCCGACAACTTGAATGTTTTTTACAAGCTCATGGCCTTGACGGGTGCGGGAATTGAAATCAGGATTATTAATCAGCTCAAGAGTGAATTTAACGTCTTCAGCGGTAAAGGGGGTGCCATCATGCCAGACCACATCGTCTCGCAAACGAATGCGCCAGTTCAAGCCGTCCTCAGAAACGCCTCCATTCTCTACAGAAGGAATTTCTGTCGCCAGCTTCGGATGAAGCTGGCCTGTTTCATCGCAGTTCCATAACGGATCATAGAGATTCCACCAAACGCCATGATCGACCTCAATAGAGGATAGCAATGGATTAAATACTGTGCTTTCCTGAGACAAACCGACAACCACCTGACCTTTAGGAGCTGCTGGGGGAGCTGTGGCTGCAGCAGGCTGTTGCGCCAGGGCTTTTCCGTTATACATCACGCTCATGCCTGTTGCAGCAGCAAGTGCAAGCAGTTGACGTCGGGTAATACGACCACCTTCGTACAACCAGGCATCTTGGTTTTTCTTTGTCATTCCCCAGCTCCTAATTTCAGATACAATGAATTTTAATTTTAAATTTCACTATGAGTATCAACATTTTTACTCTTTAGTGAGACTGTTCGTCAATGAAGCAAACCCTAAATTACAGGCTTAACAAGGGAATACCCCGAGCAATTTAGCAAAATTTATCGATATATTAGGTTCAGCCTTTTCCGATTTGTGTAACTCTTTTAAACGCCTGCTTTGAAATGCATTCGGTGCACTTCAAAGGCCAAGGGGCTTAAACCAATTTTTCACATTTACGCATGGTCAAACCGTCCACAGTTATCGCCCCTCAAGAAGCCGATCCCCAAGCCGATCTCCGACTAGGCAATACGCTGCGCAGAATACGCAAGCAATCCGGAATGTCGATCAAACAAATGGCTGTAAAGACAAATCTGTCAGCGGCTATGATCAGCCAGATAGAGCGTGGCCTATCTACCCCCTCCTTACGTTCGGTACGCTCTCTAAGCATGGCATTGGACGTACCAGTCGCAGAGTTATTTAATGATGAGCACGATCTTTCTGCGACATCAGCAGAACGTCATATCGTGCGATTCGAACATCGCCGGCGTTTAACGCTCGCCGATAATAAAGTGATCAAGGAATTGCTGACGCCACCAGAGCCCAGCAACCTGGAAGTGTATGAAATCACATTAAACCCAGGAGGGTCATCAGGCGTAGGCTATCGCACCTCAGAAGGTGAAAAGTGCTGCTATGTACTTGAGGGAGAAATGATGCTGTGGCTGGAAAAAGAAAAATTCATCATCAGAACAGGCGACAGTTTCCGCATTCCTGCCACCATGCCCCACCAGTTCAAAAATACAGCCAAGACCCCCTGCACGTTGCTGTGGATCATTACCTTGCCCTCTTGGGCGAGGTAGGCAGTAGTAATAGCCAGCTGCAGACGAGAATACGTTCTCAGCGGCTGATATTTGATGGCAACAAGGGAGATCGCTCTCTTAACGGCAGCGTAGCCGCGTGTATGAGCTACTGGATGAATACGGTCTGTTTGGCTAGCAAGAGCCGGGCTGGCCCGGCAAACGCAGAGCCCGGCACGGGCTGCAGGGCGCGAAAGCAGCAGACGTAAAAAAACCCCCACTCGATCACGAGCGGGGGTTTTTCGTATAAGTGCCTGACGATGACCTACTTTCACAGACGTCCGTCCACTATCATCGGCGCAAAGGCGTTTCACGGTCCTGTTCGGAATGGAAAAGGGGTGGTGCCACCTTGCTATGGTCGTCAAGCGTAAACTTGCGTGCCCCTCGCGCTCAACGCATCGTTGAGCCCAAAAGGCCAATCTGGGAAAAAGCACAATGCGGTGTCAACAGCGTCGCCCTGGGGGCGTGAGGCTGTCTGAACCATGTATTCATGTCATTTGCGTGTGTGGTATTGCGTTTTTTTGTTTCTGAACGACACTTGAAAACCCACTAACCTAAACGGTTATAGGATCAAGCCTCACGGGCAATTAGTACTGGTTAGCTACGTGCATTACTGCACTTCCACACCCAGCCTATCAACGTTCTGGTCTCGAACGACCCTTCAGGGGAGTCAAGCTCCCGGGATACCTAATCTTCAGACGAGTTTCCCGCTTAGATGCCTTCAGCGGTTATCTCTTCCGTACTTAGCTACTCGGCAATGCCATTGGCATGACAACCGATACACCAGCGGTACGTCCACTCCGGTCCTCTCGTACTAGGAGCAGGCTCCGTCAAGTATCCAACGCCCACGGCAGATAGGGACCAAACTGTCTCACGACGTTTTAAACCCAACTCACGTACCTCTTTAAATGGCGAACAGCCATACCCTTGGGACCGGCTACAGCCCCAGGATGAGATGAGTCGACATCGAGGTGCCAAACACCGCCGTCGATATGAACTCTTGGGCGGTATCAGCCTGTTATCCCCAGAGTACCTTTTATCCGTTGAGCGATGGCCCTTCCATACAGAACCACCGGATCACTATGTCCTACTTTCGTACCTGTTCGACGTGTCAGTCTCACAGTTAAGCACGCTTATGCCATTGCACTATCGACACGATTTCCGACCGTATCTAGCGTACCTTCGAACTCCTCCGTTACACTTTAGGAGGAGACCGCCCCAGTCAAACTGCCCACCATGCACGGTCCCCGATCCGGATAACGGACCTAGGTTAGAACCATAAAACGACCAGGGTGGTATTTCAAGGTTGGCTCCACGCAGACTAGCGTCCACGCTTCAATGCCTCCCACCTATCCTACACAGGCCGGTTCACAATCCAATGCAAAGCTACAGTAAAGGTTCATGGGGTCTTTCCGTCTAGCCGCGGGTAGATTGCATCATCACAACCACGTCAACTTCGCTGAGTCTCAGGAGGAGACAGTGTGGCCATCGTTACGCCATTCGTGCAGGTCGGAACTTACCCGACAAGGAATTTCGCTACCTTAGGACCGTTATAGTTACGGCCGCCGTTTACCGGGGCTTCGATCAAGAGCTTGCACCCCATCACTTAACCTTCCGGCACCGGGCAGGCGTCACACCCTATACGTCCACTTTCGTGTTTGCAGAGTGCTGTGTTTTTAATAAACAGTCGCAGCCACCATTTCTCTGCGGCCCCTTCATGCTCAGTGCGCAAGCACCTCACACTACCAGGGCATACCTTCTCCCGAAGTTACGGTATTAATTTGCCGAGTTCCTTCTCCTGAGTTCTCTCAAGCGCCTTGGAATATTCATCCCGTCCACCTGTGTCGGTTTGCGGTACGGTCTTGTAAAGCTGAAGCTTAGAGGCTTTTCTTGGAACCACTTCCAATCAGTTTAGGGCCGTAGCCCTATTCAGTGACACCCTTGAATTACGCGCCCGGATTTGCCTAAGCGCCTTCTTCGATGCCCCAACGGAGACGTCCAACACTCCGATGACCTTCCGCGATCCGTCCCCCCATCGCACTTTACAATGGTGCGGGAATATTAACCCGCTTCCCATCAGCTACGCATCTCTGCCTCGCCTTAGGGGCCGACTCACCCTGCGCCGATGAACGTTGCGCAGGAAACCTTGGACTTACGGCGAGGGGGCTTTTCACCCCCTTTATCGCTACTCATGTCAGCATTCTCACTTCTGATACCTCCAGCAGCCTTTACAAGCTACCTTCGCAGGCCTACAGAACGCTCTCCTACCACGTGCACGTAAACGTGCACATCCGCAGCTTCGGTAACCGGCTTAGCCCCGTTACATCTTCCGCGCAGGACGACTCGATCAGTGAGCTATTACGCTTTCTTTAAAAGATGGCTGCTTCTAAGCCAACTTCCTGACTGTCTATGCCTTCCCACTTCGTTTCCCACTTAGCCCGTTTTAGGGACCTTAGCTGGCGGTCTGGGTTGTTTCCCTCTTGAGTCCGGACGTTAGCACCCGGTGCTCTGTCTCCCGCGCTGTACTTGTCGGTATTCGGAGTTTGCCATGGGTTGGTAAGTCGCTGTGACCCCCTAGCCATAACAGTGCTCTACCCCCGACAGTAATACGCGAGGCACTACCTAAATAGTTTTCGGAGAGAACCAGCTATCTCCAGGCTTGTTTAGCCTTTCACTCCAATCCACAGTTC
The DNA here is from genome assembly GCF_022230885.1 of Paenalcaligenes niemegkensis. Classification (GTDB taxonomy): domain Bacteria; phylum Pseudomonadota; class Gammaproteobacteria; order Burkholderiales; family Burkholderiaceae_B; genus Paenalcaligenes; species Paenalcaligenes niemegkensis. Next base: position 356,914 of record NZ_JAKGCT010000001.1, read on the forward strand.
ATCCCCTAATTTTTCAACATTAGTGGGTTCGGTCCTCCAGCACGTGTTACCGTGCCTTCAACCTGACCATGGATAGATCGCCTGGTTTCGGGTCTACACCCAGCGACTGATTCGCCCTATTCGGACTCGCTTTCGCTACGCCTCCCCTATTCGGTTAAGCTTGCCACTGAATGTAAGTCGCTGACCCATTATACAAAAGGTACGCAGTCACACCCGAAGGTGCTCCTACTGTTTGTATGCATGCGGTTTCAGGATCTATTTCACTCCCCTTCCGGGGTTCTTTTCGCCTTTCCCTCACGGTACTGGTTCACTATCGGTCGATCACGAGTATTTAGCCTTGGAGGATGGTCCCCCCATATTCAGACAGGATTTCACGTGTCCCGCCCTACTTGTCTAACGCCTAGTACCACCGATTTGATTTCGCTTACGGGACTATCACCCACTACGGTTGACCTTTCCAGATCATTCAACTATCAAATCGACTATCACGTTAAGGCTGGTCCGGTTTCGTTCGCCACTACTTCCGGAATCTCGGTTGATTTCTTTTCCTCAGGCTACTGAGATGGTTCAGTTCACCTGGTTAGCTTCGCTACACCTATGTATTCAGTGTAGGATACGACATCGCTGTCGTGGGTTCCCCCATTCGGACATCTACGGATCAAAGCTTGTTTGTCAGCTCCCCGTAGCTTTTCGCAGACTACCACGTCCTTCATCGCCTGTGATCGCCAAGGCATCCGCCGCATGCACTTATTCGCTTGATCCTATAACGCTTTAGGCTAATTATAGGATTATGAGTTTTCGCGTTGTGCCGTTCATCACTCACAATATCCACATTGATTAATCAATGCGCTATCTATATTGAGAACTATTTGAACAAAATTGTTGATTTTGCAATCACAACCCGCATATTCACACATCCCGATATATTATCGCGATGCATCATGAATACACTTCGTTGTGCTTTTTCCAGATTGTTAAAGAACAAGTTAAAACCATCGAGCTAATCAGCCCAACGAGCAGTACCGTCTAAAAAAACGATACTGGTCGTTGAACTGAGCCATACACCGCTTTTTTCGGCCAACGCCGAGGCGTGCAATGTCTCAATTCCTTCCATGAACCAAACTTGCCAACAACGCTGT
>NZ_JAKGCT010000002.1 GCF_022230885.1 Paenalcaligenes niemegkensis
TCCGCGCAGGACGACTCGATCAGTGAGCTATTACGCTTTCTTTAAAAGATGGCTGCTTCTAAGCCAACTTCCTGACTGTCTATGCCTTCCCACTTCGTTTCCCACTTAGCCCGTTTTAGGGACCTTAGCTGGCGGTCTGGGTTGTTTCCCTCTTGAGTCCGGACGTTAGCACCCGGTGCTCTGTCTCCCGCGCTGTACTTGTCGGTATTCGGAGTTTGCCATGGGTTGGTAAGTCGCTGTGACCCCCTAGCCATAACAGTGCTCTACCCCCGACAGTAATACGCGAGGCACTACCTAAATAGTTTTCGGAGAGAACCAGCTATCTCCAGGCTTGTTTAGCCTTTCACTCCAATCCACAGTTCATCCCCTAATTTTTCAACATTAGTGGGTTCGGTCCTCCAGCACGTGTTACCGTGCCTTCAACCTGACCATGGATAGATCGCCTGGTTTCGGGTCTACACCCAGCGACTGATTCGCCCTATTCGGACTCGCTTTCGCTACGCCTCCCCTATTCGGTTAAGCTTGCCACTGAATGTAAGTCGCTGACCCATTATACAAAAGGTACGCAGTCACACCCGAAGGTGCTCCTACTGTTTGTATGCATGCGGTTTCAGGATCTATTTCACTCCCCTTCCGGGGTTCTTTTCGCCTTTCCCTCACGGTACTGGTTCACTATCGGTCGATCACGAGTATTTAGCCTTGGAGGATGGTCCCCCCATATTCAGACAGGATTTCACGTGTCCCGCCCTACTTGTCTAACGCCTAGTACCACCGATTTGATTTCGCTTACGGGACTATCACCCACTACGGTTGACCTTTCCAGATCATTCAACTATCAAATCGACTATCACGTTAAGGCTGGTCCGGTTTCGTTCGCCACTACTTCCGGAATCTCGGTTGATTTCTTTTCCTCAGGCTACTGAGATGGTTCAGTTCACCTGGTTAGCTTCGCTACACCTATGTATTCAGTGTAGGATACGACATCGCTGTCGTGGGTTCCCCCATTCGGACATCTACGGATCAAAGCTTGTTTGTCAGCTCCCCGTAGCTTTTCGCAGACTACCACGTCCTTCATCGCCTGTGATCGCCAAGGCATCCGCCGCATGCACTTATTCGCTTGATCCTATAACGCTTTAGGCTAATTATAGGATTATGAGTTTTCGCGTTGTGCCGTTCATCACTCACAATATCCACATTGATTAATCAATGCGCTATCTATATTGAGAACTATTTGAACAAAATTGTTGATTTTGCAATCACAACCCGCATATTCACACATCCCGATATATTATCGCGATGCATCATGAATACACTTCGTTGTGCTTTTTCCAGATTGTTAAAGAACAAGTTAAAACCATCGAGCTAATCAGCCCAACGAGCAGTACCGTCTAAAAAAACGATACTGGTCGTTGAACTGAGCCATACACCGCTTTTTTCGGCCAACGCCGAGGCGTGCAATGTCTCAATTCCTTCCATGAACCAAACTTGCCAACAACGCTGTTGGCAAGTAAACGCCAACCCAATCAACACCGCTAAAATAATGGTGGAGGATGACGGGATCGAACCGACGACCCCCTGCTTGCAAAGCAGGTGCTCTCCCAGCTGAGCTAATCCCCCGAGGTAAATCGTGGTGGGTCAAGTTGGAATCGAACCAACGACCCCCGCCTTATCAAGACGGTGCTCTAACCGACTGAGCTACTGACCCAATTGTTGTGTTGCCAGGTGTTGATCGACCTTGGTCATGGAACTTGTTAACAGCCAATAAGTGTGGACGCTTTCGCTTCGTGAGCACGCGCTCTGAAAGGAGGTGATCCAGCCGCACCTTCCGATACGGCTACCTTGTTACGACTTCACCCCAGTCATGAATCCCACCGTGGTAAGCGCCCTCCTTGCGGTTAGGCTACCTACTTCTGGTGAAACCCACTTCCATGGTGTGACGGGCGGTGTGTACAAGACCCGGGAACGTATTCACCGCGGCATTCTGATCCGCGATTACTAGCGATTCCGACTTCACGCAGTCGAGTTGCAGACTGCGATCCGGACTACGATCAGGTTTCTGGGATTAGCTCCCCCTCGCGGGTTGGCGACCCTCTGTCCTGACCATTGTATGACGTGTGAAGCCCTACGCATAAGGGCCATGAGGACTTGACGTCATCCCCACCTTCCTCCGGTTTGTCACCGGCAGTCTCATTAGAGTGCTCTTTCGTAGCAACTAATGACAAGGGTTGCGCTCGTTGCGGGACTTAACCCAACATCTCACGACACGAGCTGACGACAGCCATGCAGCACCTGTGTTCCGGTTCCCTTGCGGGCACTCCTCAATCTCTTAAGGATTCCAGACATGTCAAGCGTAGGTAAGGTTTTTCGCGTTGCATCGAATTAATCCACATCATCCACCGCTTGTGCGGGTCCCCGTCAATTCCTTTGAGTTTTAATCTTGCGACCGTACTCCCCAGGCGGTCAACTTCACGCGTTAGCTGCGCTACTAAAGCCTATTGGCCCCAACAGCTAGTTGACATCGTTTAGGGCGTGGACTACCAGGGTATCTAATCCTGTTTGCTCCCCACGCTTTCGTACCTGAGCGTCAGTATTATCCCAGGGGGCTGCCTTCGCCATCGGTATTCCTCCACATATCTACGCATTTCACTGCTACACGTGGAATTCTACCCCCTCTGACATACTCTAGCTAGGCAGTTAAGAATGCAGTTCCAAGGTTGAGCCCTGGGATTTCACATCCTTCTTTCCTAGCCGCCTGCGTACCCTTTACGCCCAGTAATTCCGATTAACGCTTGCACCCTACGTATTACCGCGGCTGCTGGCACGTAGTTAGCCGGTGCTTATTCTACAGGTACCGTCATTAGCACCGCTTATTAGGCAGTGCCGTTTCTTCCCTGTCAAAAGTACTTTACAACCCGAAGGCCTTCATCATACACGCGGGATGGCTGGATCAGGGTTCCCCCCATTGTCCAAAATTCCCCACTGCTGCCTCCCGTAGGAGTCTGGGCCGTGTCTCAGTCCCAGTGTGGCTGGTCGTCCTCTCAAACCAGCTACGGATCGTCGCCTTGGTAGGCCTTTACCCCACCAACTAGCTAATCCGATATCGGCCGCTCCAATAGTGAGAGGTTCTAAAAGAATCCCCCCTTTCCCCCGTAGGGCGTATGCGGTATTAGCCACTCTTTCGAGTAGTTATCCCCCGCTACTGGGCACGTTCCGATATATTACTCACCCGTCCGCCACTCGCCACCAAGAGAGCAAGCTCTCTCGTGCTGCCGTTCGACTTGCATGTGTAAAGCATCCCGCTAGCGTTCAATCTGAGCCAGGATCAAACTCTTCAGTTTAATCTCTGTTTTCGTTTGCTTCGCCCTATAAATAGAGCTCAGCGGAGTGTACTCAAAGAAATCTTCAGTGTATGCACAAGGCAATACTAAAAACTTCTTTATGTGAGCACTTGATTTTAACTTTGTGGCGAATCTTCGTGAGAAGATTGGCTCACTCATTCCAAGCGCCCACACTTATCGGCTGTTAAATTTTTAAAGAACGGGTCGACATCAATTGGTCACAATCAACATCTATACTGCCTGTACTGCGTTATTCTGCACTGCCTGCTGGCCCACCGAAGTGGTGCACTGCAACCAGAGAAACGAGATTATGAAGCATCTAAATTTGTTTGTCAAGCAATTTGTTGGAAGAAGTAAAACTAAAACACTCTCAACACACCGCCTAACCCACCTGCCTCGATCTCTCGTAAACCTAAATACTTAAACGCCGTGCCAGCACCACACTTCCTGGCACCTTAAACACGACCGCTAAACATTGAGGTTTACGTCCCTGCTGTACTGCTACCTGCCCGGCAATAACTGCGCTGCCGTCTTCCCACTTGTTTGCTACTTGCTTACTACCTCTCTTTCGCTTCTGGCTACGACCTGCTTTCGTTTTCACAAAAGCCGCTGCAGTAGCGAAGCAGTAAACTATAGCACTGCTTTTTGCTGGCTGTCAACTAAAAGTTAACGGCTGACACCGAAGTGCCGTTGCCACTCATTGCAAAAATACTGTGGTGATTTGAAGCTGCCCTTTGGGCTAAGCGGGAATCACTACCGTATCGCAAAACGACTTGTTTTCGCTGAGCAGGAAAAGAACTTTAGCCCGGAGAGCAAATACTGTCAAGCTCTTATTACTCATTAGCCAAAAACAGGCCTTTTATATGGCAACATTGTCACTTTCTAAGGCATTCGCCCCCGCTTCCCGCATGAAATCTTACTGGAACACCTGACATTTATGTATAAAACGAAACACCGTAACTGAAAAGGTAGAGCTTATATTTCCATATTTACTCTTCGCCCCCAATATCGCGGGCAAGAGCCAAGTATGAAAGAGGCATGGCCATCCTCAGGCTCTTCAATTTATGTAGCCTACTCGATAACTCTGCATTTTCTTCGTTTTTCTATTAGATACTGGTTAAAGCCTAATGTTGCGCCTACACTGAATTACTCCCTAATCATCAAACTGAACTATGCCTGAAGACATTCTTATTAACGTTACTCCTTTCGAGACTCGCGTCGCTTTAGTTGAACAAGGCTCGGTTCAAGAGCTACATATAGAGCGCAGCATACAGCGAGGATATGTAGGCAATGTGTATTTGGGCAAAGTTGTCCGCGTGCTGCCCGGAATGCAAAGCGCCTTTATAGATATAGGTCAGGAGCGTGCGGCCTTTGTGCATATAGCCGATTTGCGGCAAAACAGATCAGAGCGCATCAACGGTGCCAACCCCACACCAATTGAAAAAATATTGTTTGAAGGCCAGTCCCTGATCGTTCAGGTGACTAAGGATCCACTGGGTACCAAGGGCGCACGCGTATCTACACAGATCAGTATTGCAGGGCGCATGCTGGTGTACTTGCCTTACGATCCTCATGTGGGTGTTTCTCAGCGTATTGAGGGTGAAGAGTTCAGAAATGACCTGAAGGCCAGGGTACAAAAACTAAGCGGGCCGGATGAAAAAGGCGGGTTTATCGTACGAACTCAAGCCGAACTGGCCACCGATGAAGAGCTGCAGGCTGATTGCGAGTATTTGAAGAAATTATGGTGCATTATTCAGCAACGGCTCCGCAGCCAGCCTAGCCCATCTACCCTTTATACAGACCTGGATTTAACCCAGCGCGTATTGCGTGACATGGTCACTCCTGAAACCGAGAACATCATCGTGGATTCGCGCACCGTCGTGCAAGCCATGCTGGATTGGGCCAAAACGTACACGCCCTCTGTGCTGGATCGTATTCACCATCACGTCGGAAGCCGCCCTCTTTTTGATACCGTCAATGTCGATGAGGAAATTGCACGCGCCTTGTCCAGACGCGTGAACCTAAAGTCTGGCGGCTATTTAATCATTGATCAGACCGAGGCCCTGACGACTGTAGACGTCAACACAGGCGGATACGTTGGCGGGCGTAACTTCGGCGACACGATATTTAGAACCAATTTAGAAGCCACCGGTGCAATTGCGAGGCAGCTACGTCTTCGCAATCTGGGCGGAATCATTATTTTGGACTTTATTGATATGGATAACGAGGAGCACAAACAGAGTGTGCTTAGAGAGCTGCATGTAGCCCTGGCTAAAGATCGCACTCGAGTAACCGTCAGCGGATTCAGTCAATTGGGTCTAGTCGAAATGACCAGGAAGCGCACTCGAGAATCACTGAACAATCAGTTATGCGAACCTTGCCCCACCTGCCAGTCACGGGGATCAGTACGCACTGCCCGTACCGTTTGCTACGAAGTCTTGCGTGAGGTCCTGCGGGAGGCCAAACAGTTTAACCCTAAAGAATTTCGTATTCTGGCTTCGCAAGATGTGGTGGATCTATTTCTGGAAGAGGAAAGCCAGCACTTGGCACAGGCCGGTGATTTCATTGGCAAGCCCATTTCGCTGGAAGTGGACCCCATGTACACGCAGGAACAGTACGATATTATTTTATTTTAAGACCACTGAGGCGAAAGCTTCCCGCCATTGAGTGGCGCTAAAGCCTGAACAGCGTCCAAAAACGCATAGGCACAGCTCTAAAAGCTGACCAAGTCAAAAAGTGCATGTCAAAACAAAAAAGCTAAGCCTGATGCTTAGCTTTTTTGTTTTTCGCCACCTGCTTATCAGCTATTAGGCGGACATATGGTTGGATCGGTCAAAACATTCAACGCATTTCGTGCATTCGCCCTTGCATCAGCGTAATAGGTATAGGCTTTGGCTACGATATTTCCGTTGGAATAGGAGGTGATATCGATTAAAACGCTTTGACTAAGATCTGCATCGGCTTCGGCTTTATAAAGGATCGTCCCATAGCTGATTTGGTTCTCGTCCAGACGCCACACAAAATCAATGTCACAGAGTTCTTGGTTTTTAAACAAGTTACGCTGTACCTGCGCAAAAGTAGAGTTGAACTTCTGCTCGCCCCGCAAGAAAGCGCTCTGGCGTAGATCGCTTTCGCGCAAGTTTCCCGGGGCAGGTGCTGTGGCGCATCCTGCCAAAGCGATCAATACACCTGCTGCAAATAACATTTTCATAACTGGACCTTATTACCCTTTAATTATTCAACGACTTTAGCCTGAGCTCTGCGACCGTTTTTAAGCGTTAATCACAATTTAAACACACTCGCCTTGGCAGGATGGACCTTGAATAACTCGCAGCCTGCCATTAGATCACTCTGCCAAAGGTGTATTGTCCTACTCGATACCTTCATCCAAAAACTGCATTTGATACAGCGAGGCATATACACCGCCAAGCCTGAGCAGCTGTGCATGATTTCCCTGCTCGATGATCTCTCCGTTGTCCAACACTAAGATCAAATCTGCTTTTTGTATCGTAGTGAGTCTGTGCGCGATCACCAGAGTGGTCTTGCCTTGCATCAAGATATCCAGCGAAGCCTGAATCTGACGTTCGGATTCGTTATCAAGTGCGGAAGTAGCTTCATCCAGGATCAGAATGGGGCTATCTTTGATCAGCGCACGCGCAATCGCCAGACGTTGCCGCTGTCCGCCCGACAACATATTCGCCTTCTCACCCACCGGCGCTGCCAAGCCTCCTGGCAAGCTCCTGATAAAGTCAGCCAGATTCGCTGCCTCCAGTGCGGCCCATACTTCATCATCGGTGCGTGCAGCATACACCCCATACGCCACATTCTCGCGAATACTGCCCTCAAAAAGCACCACATCCTGACTTACCATCGACATCTGCGCGCGCAACGAAAGCAAATCCACGTCTTGTATGTCGACCCCGTCAATACGTATTTCACCCGCCGTAGGAATAATGAAGCGTGGCAACATGTTGGCCAGCGTGGTCTTTCCACTTCCGGAGCGACCCACAAGGGCCACTGTTTGTCCTGGCTCGGCTTTGAAACTTAAATTATTGATGACAGGCGTGTCGCTACCTTCAAAATAATGAGTTACGCCCGTGTACTCAAGATGGCCTTGGACGGCTCGGCTGAATGAACGCTTGCCGGCCGTCGGCTCAACCTCGAAGTCGATCAGGGCAAAAACGCTTTCTGCTGCGGCCATCATGCGTTGAGTCGTACCCGCAATTCCGGTCAGTCGTCTTATAGGATCAAATAGCTGGGCCAAGGCCCCCAGAAAGGCTGCAAAGCTTCCGATGGTCAAGCCCTGAGTTGAAGCTTGATATAAGGCCATGGCGATGACACCAGCAACAGCGAGCGAAATAAAAAACTGGGTAATAGGAGACAAAGCAGCATTGGCGGTTGCTGCGCGCATAGCAAAGCGGCGCAGACGTCCGTTTACATACACAAAGCGATTGTGCTCCCGCTCGTAACCATCGAATAGCTTTACTACTCGCTGGCCCTCAATGGTCTCCCCGACCACCCTGACCAGCTCGGCGTTCATGTTGACGGTTTCCCGATTGATTCTCCTCAGGCGGATTGAAACAATACGCGCGGTCAAGAACGAAATAGGTAACATCACAAAAACAATGAGCGTCAACTGCCATGACATATAGAGCAATACGGCGATCAGAGCGACGATAGTGATGGTTTCGCGGACCAGAACAGTAATCACTTCGGTAGCGACACTGGTCATGGTGCCTGCATCGATGGTGAAGCGATTCAATAGACGTCCCGTATCTCCGCGCTTAAAAACGATGTCGGGCAAGGCTAGCAGGCGCTCGAACATATCCGTGCGCATTTTTCGCAGCATATTATTAGCAACTAATGCCAATAAATAATCACTGGCGAAGGAAGCAACTCCGCGTACGAACATCAGGGCGATAACGGTGAGCGGAATGCTCCACATGTAGGAGGGCTTATCACCGCTGAACCCCTCATCCAGCAGAGGCTGCATAATCAGGGCCAGCATGGGTTTTGTTGCGGAAACTACGGTAACCAGAAGAATCGCGACTACAATTAACTTCCATTGTGGGGACAACCTTTGGTAAATACGAGGCCAAATATCCGAGTCGAATAAGCGTTTTTTTTCGGCGGTCTTTGGTTTTAGTTTTTTCAAGGGTGAGCTCACTTATATACTAGAGGTTTGGACGCATTTTAGCGCTCTTAGGCGCTGCGCCGCTAACCCGTTTTTTTAGCCACAAAATAGTTGTGTATGACCACTCAATTTAATCAATCAGAGACGGTAGTTTATTTACGCATGCCGAACTGGATTGGCGATATCAGCATGTGTCTTCCCATGTTACATGGGCTGATGGATCAGGGTGTACGAATCGTCATGTGTGCCAAACCGTGGGCCAAGGATTTATTGTCTGCGTATCGCTTTGATGGCTGGATAGAAATCACAGGTAACATCAGGGAAGACGCGTCCCGGGTCCGTACGCATAAAAAGCAGCATCAACACGATAAGGCCGTCGGGCTGATCGTACCCGACTCAATTTCAAGCGCCTTGGTTTTCCGGCTGGCTGGTGTGCCCAGTGCAGGCTATAAAGATGAAGGGCGAACCATCCTTTTGAAGTGGCCCATCAAAAAGCCTGTCGTGCCCATGCATGCGGTCGAGTTTTGGTACAACCTGGCTTTCCAGGCCTGCAAAAACTGGGGGCTGGCCTTGGCACCGGCTCCTGAAAAGAAGCTTAACCTGCAGTTGCGCGAGGAAGCCTATGAGCTATGTGCAAAGGTGATGCAGGACGTGGGCCTGCGCGAGTATGAATACGTATTGATAGCTCCTACAGCAAAAGGTCTGCACAAGGGAAAAAACAAAGTCTGGGCTGAGTATGCAGAGCTTTATAATGCGTTAACAAGAATCGGTGCCAAAGTTGTCATGTGCCCGCCGGCTCATGAAGTCAAAATTGCCAGGGCTGCTGCACCAGACACTCCTATGGTTCCTCCTTTGCCATTAGATGCCTTTGCGGTCTTATGCAAAAAGGCTGCGCTGGTCATTTGCAATGACTCGGGTGTGTCCCACCTTTCCGCAGCCGTAGAAGCGCGGCAACTTAGCCTGTTTGGCGTTTCAACCTTGTTACGCACGCGCCCCTGGTCAAGTAGAGCCTACACCCTTGGCGACGAGGGCAACTGGCCCTCTCTTGATGATGTCATCAACCGTTCAATCGAACTGGTTGAAACAACAAAGGCTGTAGCATGAGCATCTCCGCCCTTCTACCGCAGTTAATCATTCCTTTGAATCTAGGTGTGGCACTATTGCTTGTCGCCACCCTGCTGTTTATTTTTCGAGCGCGTAAAACGGCACTTTGCTTAAGCGTGGCCGCCGCCATATGGGTAGGGGCATGGTCGCTACCTGCAACTTCCATCTGGACAGGCGGCTATCTTGAACAGCTTTACCCTTATGTAGAGGCCGACGCCTCACCGACGGCGGAGGCCATCGTTGTGCTGGGTGGAAATACCGCTAATAACCGAAAAAACTGGTTTGAACCCGTGGAAACGTCAGGCACGCGATCCAGGACCGAGCGCGCAGCAGAGCTTTATGCCATGAATAAGGCCCCGCAAATAGTGGTGTCTGGTGCAGCGCTGGATGGTGGCTACAGTGAAGCACAAATGATGGCTCGTACGCTGGAAAGCCTGGGCGTCCCTGAGTCGGCTATTGTGCTCGAAAACGAAAGCCTGACCACACGCCAAAACGCCTTGTTTAGCGTGCAGCAACTGCGTGACAGCGGCATTACCCATGTACTCCTGGTGACCTCGGCTCTACATATGCCGCGCTCAATTGCCACCTTTGCTAAACAAGGGGTGGAAATTATCGCCGCCCCGGTTGCGCCACAGATCGTGCCATCCAGGCAAGCCGGTTTTTCGGCATGGCGGCCATCGATGCGGGCACTTCAGGCGAGCCGCTCAATCATTAAAGAGTATGTAGGATTAATCGTGTACTGGACACGAGGCTGGGTCTAAGCACCGGGCCGCCTAAGAAGTTACGGCGTGCCTGGCGAAGACTGAAGGCTTGGCTAGGGTTTGGGCTTCCAGTTAATGTTCTTATTGAGAAACCAAAGCTTCGAATAGCGAAACAGACTTCCTGCACTCGATACCAGTGCGAGGATAAGGCCTTGCTTCCCGTCTAAAAATCCACGACGTACAACGTACAGCCGAATAAAAGTCCACGCCGACTTCAGAACTATGCCCGCCAGACTAATGCGCCTTCCCCGCTCAAACTGCATCTGCGCTGCCACTGAAGAGTAGCTGTTGATTTTAGAGATCAGGGTTTCAAGGCTATCGTAGGTGTAGTGCAATAGATGTGCTTGCAGGTTTTCGGTCTTGCTTTCACAGATCAGGCTTTCATGTACCGGCACATCTTTGAAGCGGGCCTTTCCGCGCTTGAACAAGCGCAGGATGCGGTCGGGCCACCAGCCACTGTGCCGCATCCATTTCCCCCAAAGCACGAGAGCCTTGGTACTTTATAAGCGTCGGCGGCTTGCGGGTTTTGCATTACCTCCTGTATCTCTTGAGCCAGTTCAGCTGGCACCCGCTCGTCAGCATCGATACTGAATACCCAATCCCCTGTTGCCAGATCCAGAGCCCGGTTTTTCTGTTGCCCGAACCCCGGCCAGTCTGGAGTGACCTGAACTTTAGCCCCCATTTGCGTGGCGATGGCTACCGTGTTGTCAGTGCTTCCGGAGTCAACAACGATAATCTCATCGGCAAATGACACCGAGGCCAGGCACTCAGCGATGTGCTGCTCTTCATTTTTCGTGATGAGAATAACAGTCAGTCGTGTCATCTTGCTTATCGACGATGTCGAAACCTTAGTTTAAAAATATAAAAAGCTGAGCCCTGTAGCGATTAAAAAAGCCAGGCATGTGCATCTTAGGCCTGGCTCTGCAGCCATCAAAGCGGAATCAGGTGTAGTGTATCTCTACGGCCTCTTCGCCCAGCCAGTCGTGCAGCTGGTCAAACATGGCGTCCGCCAGCCGCACCCGCCACTCGCCCCCAAGGCGAACCATACATGAATATGCATCATAATTTAACTGCACATCGACCGCGACACCGGGAATATTGTTTTCAGGTTCGGCACGAAAAGGATTAAGCACTTTGCGCAGCTGTTCGACATTGGCACTGCCATTCAAACTTAAGCATACGCTTTTGGCACGAGCTTCACGGGCGGACTGCAAATCAAGTATTTCGTCTGCAGTCACACGTAATCCCCCCGTGTAATCATCGTTGCTTACCTTGCCTTGGATGATGACCAACTGATCTTCGCGCAAATGCTGACGATTGGCTTCAAACACTTCGTTAAAGATAGAAACTTCGACCTGAGCCGAGCCGTCGTCAAGCAATGCGTACAACATGCGACCTCGACGTGTCATGCGAACACGTACCGATGCCAGCACGCCAGCAAACCATTGCGGTGAACGGGATGGCTCCAGACTAGCCAGGGGCCGCGGTGCGAAGCGGCGGACTTCGTCTCGCCAGGCATCAAAAATATGGGCACTGAAGTAAAAACCCATGGCCATTTTTTCCTGGCGCAAGCGGGTTTGCAGATCCCATGGACGAGTGCGGGCGAGTTCTTCCTCTACGATGTCATCAGCATCGTTGTCGAACAGGCTGGCCTGGTTAATGTTTCTGGCTGCCTGCTCGGCACCTTCCATCGCACGGCTTAACGAAGCGATAAGGGCTGCGCGATTGTCAGAGATCGTGTCAAAAGCCCCCGAACGAATTAAGGCTTCGACGGTACGGCGATTGACTTGAGTACGATCAGCCCGACGGCAAAAATCAAAAAGACTGGTAAAAGGCCCGCCCTCGGTACGTGCCGCAATAATGGCTTCGACCGCAGCCTGCCCCGTTCCCTTAATGGCTCCCAGACCATAGCGAATCGTACGGGGAGGTTTGCCCTGTTCGGTGTAACGATCTCGCACCGGTTCGAAACGATAATTGGATTCGTTAACGTCTGGCGGCAGTACCTCTATCCCATTGTTAAGGGCATCTTGCCAAAAAATCTGCATCTTGTCGGTGTCATCCATATCGGATAACAACGTCGCCGCCAAAAACTCAGCCGGATGATGAGCCTTAAGCCAGGCAGTTTGGTAGGCAATAAGCGCATAGGCAGCCGAGTGACTTTTATTAAAGCCATAGCCAGCGAATTTTTCCATCAAGTCAAAGAGTTTTACCGCAAGATCGGCATCGTAGCCTTTTTCCACCGCGCCTTTTTCGAAGATTTCACGGTGCATCGCCATTTCTTCTGGTTTTTTCTTACCCATCGCCCGGCGCAGCAGATCGGCGCCACCTAATGAGTAGCCCCCTACAATCTGCGAAATCAGCATCACCTGTTCTTGATAAACAATGACGCCATAGGTACTTTGCAGCACGGGTTCCAAGTCAGTATGGAAATAATCGACTTCGGCGCGTCCGTGCTTGCGGTTAACGAAATCGACAACCATGCCTGATTCCAGAGGACCAGGACGATACAGCGCCAGCATCGCGATAATGTCTTCAAAGTTGCTGGGCCTCAAGCCTCGCAGCAACTCTTTCATTCCCCGTGACTCAAGCTGGAAGACTGCAGTGGTATTTCCATCGCACAGTATCCGATAAGCGCCCTCATCATCCAAAGGCAGCGACATCAGATCGAAATCTTTTTTATCCTCATTAAAGGCTCGCACATACTTAACCGCCCAATCGAGGATGGTCAGGTTGCGCAAGCCGAGAAAGTCGAATTTCACCAACCCTGCGTCTTCTACGTCATCTTTGTCGTACTGAGACACTGCATTGGCATCAAGCCCCGGCTGCCGGTAAAGGGGGCAGAAATCCACCAGTTTGCCCGGGGCGATCAGAACGCCGCCTGCGTGCATGCCTACGCTACGCGTCAAGCCTTCAAGAGGACGCGCCAGGTCGATGAGCGCCCTGACCTCTTCATCGGTTTCGTAGCGCTCTTTAAAGGCAGGCTCATCGGAAAGGGCCCGGCCAAGCGTCCAGGGATCAGCAGGACTAAATGGGATGAGTTTTGAGAGCCCATCACACATGCTATAGGGCAACTCAAGGACGCGGCCTACGTCTCTGACGACGGCTTTAGCACCAAGCGTGCCAAAAGTAGCAATTTGACTGACCGCCTGATGCCCGTATTTTTGCTTAACGTAGTCGATGACCCGTTCTCGATTATCTTGGCAGAAATCAATATCGAAGTCAGGCATGGAAACCCGTTCGGGGTTCAGGAATCGCTCGAAGAGCAAGTCATAGCGCAAAGGGTCGAGGTCGGTAATGCCTAAACTATAGGCCACCAAAGAACCTGCACCTGATCCACGCCCCGGGCCCACAGGAACCCCGTTTGCTTTACCCCAGTTGATAAAATCAGCCACAATCAGGAAGTAACCGGGAAAGCCCATCGAAATAATCGTGTTGCATTCCCAATCAAGCCGTTCTTTGTACTTCTCGTAATTGGCAGCCCGCTCGGTTTCGTCGGCATACAGTTGCTCAAGGCGCACACCCAGGCCACGATCGGCCTCGTGCCTGAGAAAATCATCCAGCGTCATACCATCAGGAGTCGGAAAATCAGGCAAGCGGGGCACGCCCAATACCAGGGTCAAGTTACACCGCTTGGCAATCTCTAGTGTATTTGCCAGTGCCGACGGAATATCGGCAAAGCGGCGATGCATCTCGGCCGAGTCAAGAAAATGCTGATCTGTTGTGAAGCGACGCACTCGCCTTGGGTTCGCCAGTTGCTCTCCCTCTGCAATACATACCCGCACCTCGTGGGCACGGAAATCTTCGGGGTTCATAAACTGGATCGGATGCGTTGCGACGACCGGCAACTGCAGCTCAGCGGCCAGCCCGCAGGCAGCTTGAACGTAGGCATCGTCACCTTCGTTTCCGGCACGCTGCAGTTCGATATAAAAGCGGTTTGGATAATGCTCTGCCCAAAACCGGGCATGCTCACGGGCGAGATCCACATTCCCGGCTTCCAGGGCCTGGGCGATATCGCCTAAACGGCCTCCAGACAGCATGATCAGGTTCTGCTGCCCAGCCAGCCATTCACGTTTAACTTCCCCCTGCCTTTAAACTGATTCTCCAGCCAGGCACGAGTCAGCAAATCGCAAAGATCCAGGTAACCCTGATTATTCATCACCAGAACAAGTGCGCGGCTGGGCTTGTCGCGATCACTCTCGTTCTCGATCCAGAGATCGGCTCCGGCAATGGGCTTGACTCCGTTTTTACGCGCACTTTTATAAAACTTTATTAAACCAAAAAAGTTGGCCAGATCAGTCAGGGCCATTGCCGGCTGCTGCGACTCAACCGCCCTGCGGAGCAGATCGGGAATACGGGCTATGCCATCGACAACCGAGAACTCGGAATGCGTGCGTAAATGTACAAAAGGTGAATTCATAAATATCTTTTAAAAATGTCTTTAAGCACCGCGAGCAGCGAGAGGCAATCGCCTATCGCTGCATGGCGGCCCATGCACGCTCGAGGCGTTTAGCCGATATAGGCATGGGTGTGCGCAGCTCTTGCGCAAATAGCGATACGCGTAACTCTTCGAGCATCCAGCGGAAATCATCAAACTTGGGATCCACCGCTCCTTTGGCGCTAGCCAGGGATCGTAGATATAAGGTCTGCAGCGGCAACAATTGGGACATCCAGCGAGCATCACGACCGGGATCTGCACGCAATTTATCAATGCGTGACTGTGCAGCCTTAAGATAACGCGGGAAATGGGCCAAACGCTGCGCGGTGTTTTCTCGAAGGAAAAACTTGTGCATTAAACGCGACTGATGAGAGCGCATATCTTCATAAGCTTGCGTGTGACTTTTAATCGTAGGCAGCTTACGTTGCAGTGTAGACCATTCCGCTAATATCAGCGCACATTGGCGGGCAATTTCCTGTGTCAGCAACCCCAGCCGCGGCCGCGCCTGCTCTACATGCTGGGCAAAGCTTTCAGCGTTTGTCGGCAAAGGACCCACCAGGCAGACAGCATCAATGGCAGCGTCAACAATCTGATCCCGCAACTCTTCCTGGGTGCCCAGCGGCATGTACAGCAAGGCCATTTTTGTCAGGTCTGGAATATTTTTTTCCTGGAAGCGAACCTGTTCTTTAAGTGCGATGCGAAATAAGCGTCTTAAGCCGGCACGATGCGTACGGAGCGCGAGCTCAGGATCATCAAAGACATCCAGATCACAAGAGTCTTTTTTATCCACCAGCGCCGGATACCCTATAACGGAGCGCCCTCCACGCCTGATTTCCAGCAATTCAGGTAGCTCTCCAAATGACCACGACGTGATTTTCTCGTGATCCAGCGCTTTGGCGACTTCCTGATCTGTGGAGGCTATGCGCTGAAACGACTCTTGAGCCTGCTTACCGTGTTCGGCGCGTAGCTTCTCCAGATTGCGTCCCCCTGACAGCATACGCCCATGCTCATCGACCACCTTAAAGTTCATGTATAAGTGAGGCGGCAAGGTCTCGGGTTTAAAGTCGCTACTTTGCAGGCGTTGACGGCGCTCTTGCCAGACATCATTAATAATCGCATCGATAAGTGATGAGGTCGGATGGCTGGCTTTTTCAAACCACCGCTCGTGAAAACCTGCGGCGTATTCAGGAATAGGCACACAGTGACGGCGTAAGCGCTGAGGCAACGAACGCAACAGCCACTGAACTTTTTCTTTGAGCATGCCTGGCACCAGCCATTCGCAGCGTTCAGCATCAATTTTATTTAAATGATAAAGCGGAATGGTTAAGGTGACGCCGTCGCGCACCGAGCCGGGCTCGAAATGGTAGTCAAGCGCCATGTTGACACCGTCCCACTCTACCCGGCGAGGAAAGACATCCGTTGTAATGCCTGCCGCATCGTGACGCATCAAATCGTCACGGTTTAGACGTAGTTCGGCTGCCTGTGTTTTATTTAAACCTTTAAACCATTTTTCCAAACTCGCCGTTTGAGAAATATCCGGCGGTATCTTGGAATCATAAAAAGCATAGATCAGCGCGTCGTCAATCAAGATATCAGGCCGCCTGGACTGATGCTCAAGCTTTTCAATCGCACTGATTTGCTGACGATTATGTTTTAGAAAGGGCAAGTCGGAATTGATTTCGCCTGCCACCAGCGCATCTCGAATAAAAATTTCGCGCGCTTCCACCGGATTGATACGGCCATAATGCAGGCGGCGCCCACTATAAACAGGTAAACCGTACAGACTGGCTCGTTCATTGGCCACAACCTGCCCTGCACGTCGCTCCCATCGGGGATCAGACCAAGTTTTCTTCAGTAAATGCCCGGCTACTTTTTCTATCCATACAGGCTCGATACGAGCTAAACATCGTGCGAAAAGACGTGAGGTTTCCACTAGCTCACCCGCAAGCACCCAGCGTCCAGCCTTCTTGCCCAGCGTTGAGCCCGGGTGAATAACAAATCGTATATCGCGCGTGCCCTGATAGACAGCAGCCTCTTCTGTTTTATGACCCACATTGGCAATCAGACCGGTAAGCAGCGCACAGTGTATTTGCTCATATGTTGCCTCTACCGTATTGCTGCGCCACTCAAGCTCACGCACCAGATTCAGCAACTGCTTGTGCACCTCACGCCATTCTCGGAAGCGCATAGGTGATAAAAAGCTCTGCCGTAGCAAAGCGCTCAGCTTACGGTGCGAAAGCCGGCTTTTCACTTGCTCGCCATACCAGTCCCACATTTTCACAAAGGACAGGAACTCGGATTGAGGCTCGACGAAACGCTGGTGAGCGCGCTCGGCTGCGTCCCGGTCATGCATGGGACGCTCCCTAGGGTCCTGCACAGATAAAGCCGAAGCGATGATTAACATCTCGTGCAGGCACTGCTGATCCCTGGCAGCAAGAATCATCCGCGCAATACGGGGATCTACTGGCAAGCGGGACAGCTCTTGTCCTACTTTGGTTAGTCGCTGTCCCTCGTCAAGGGCGCCCAGTTCTTGCAGCAGTTGATAACCATCGGCAATTGCTCTCCCGGAGGGCGCGTCTACAAATGGAAATTGCTCAATATCATTTAAGCGCAGCGCTTTCATTCGCAATATCACGCCCGCCAGCGATGAGCGCAGGATTTCCGGATCGCTAAACGGCGCACGCTGCTTAAAATCGTCTTCGGCGTACAAGCGGATGCACACGCCCGGGCCAATTCGACCGCAACGCCCCGCCCGTTGATTGGCGGACGCCTGGCTAACAGGCTCGATGCGCAACTGCTCGACCTTATTGCGCCATGAATAGCGCTTGATACGCGCCAGTCCGCTATCGACGACAAAACGTATGCCGGGAACGGTCAGGGAGGTTTCAGCTACGTTGGTTGCCAATACAATTCGTCTGGCATTGCCTTTGGGCTTGAATATGCTTTCTTGCTCGGCATTGCTAAGGCGTGCGTAAAGCGGCAGTATCTCTGTACCTGTTAACGGCTGCTTGCGTAATGCCTCAGTCGCTTCACGAATTTCTCGCTCACCAGGTAAAAACACCAGTATGTCACCCGGACCGTAGCGGGCACACTCGGCAACGGCATCGACGATAGCGTCATTTAAATCGCGTTCATCGCCTTTGCTATTTTCTGTGTCGTCCTCACCCGATACCTTATCTTGCAGCACCGGGCGATATAGCACTTCAACTGGATACAGACGACCTGAGACCTCTATAACCGGCGCGGCTTTGCCATGGGTGGCGAAATGCTCGGAAAACTGCTTTGCATCAATGGTAGCTGAGGTGATAATTAGCTTAAGGTCTTTGCGCTTAACAAGAAGCTGCTTTAAGAAACCTAATAAAAAATCAATATTCAGGCTGCGCTCGTGAGCTTCATCGATGATGATGGTGTCATAGCGGCGCAGCAGCGGATCCCGCTGACTTTCGGCAAGCAAGATTCCGTCCGTCATCAGCTTGATAGCCGTACCGGATCCTGTGCGATCGGCGAAGCGAATCTGATAGCCAACGAGATCGCCGATCTCGGTATTTAGCTCTTCAGCAATGCGCCTGGCCACTGAGGTCGCAGCCAGACGCCGGGGTTGCGTATGACCAATTGTCTTATTAAGACCACGCCCCATCTCTAAACAGATCTTGGGGATCTGCGTGGTTTTTCCAGAACCGGTTTCGCCACTTACAATAACAACCTGATTGGACTCAATAGCCGCTGCGATTTCATTACGCCGTGCGCTAACGGGCAGGTCTTCTGGATACGTGATAACAGGTAGGGCTACGGGTTTTCCCGAAACTTCAACAGGCTCTTGCATGAAACTCGCTTTTCATAAACAGACCTTCATTATAATTCTGTATTCATCTTTGATCATGGACACCACCAAAACTCGCTATGAGCAACCTCGATAACGATACTCTTTCTGCACTTGATGCTCCTGAATATGCACCCGCTCAGTTTGTACGCTGGTTTCGCGAGGTTGCCCCCTATGTGCATCGATTTCGAGGCAAGACCTTCGTCATTGGCTTCGGTGGAGAACTCATCAATGAAGGTTTATTAAATACCTTAATTCCAGATTTATCCTTGCTTTCTGCCCTGGGCATCAAGCTGGTTCTAGTGCATGGCTCACGCCCCCAAGTCAATGAGCAACTTGTACTGAAAGGCGAGCAAACCATGTTTGGCCGCAGCGTTTCCCCTACCAGCCCGGCCGCCTTAGAATGCGCCAAGGAAGCCGCCGGCGAAATACGCCTGGATATCGAGGCTGCCTTTAGCCAGGGTTTGCCCAACACGCCAATGTCTAACGCGCAAATCCGGGTAATCTCTGGAAACTTCGTAACTGCGCGCCCCGTGGGAGTCATTGATGGCGTCGACTACCAGCATGCTGGCACAGTTCGCAAACTCGATACCGATGCCATGCGAAAAGTGCTGGACCAAGAGGCCATTGTATTACTCTCGCCGCTTGGGTTCTCGCCTACCGGAGATGCTTTTGACTTAGCAATGGAAGATCTTGCTTTGAATGCAGCGGTAACTCTGCGGGCAGAGAAGTTAATTTACTTAACGCCTGGCCATGTCGCAACCCTTAGCGGTGAAACAGCTGTAGCGGGTGAACTGGCTCGCGCCGAGGCAGATCGTTTACTGAGTTCTGCCACTCTGGATGAAGACTCTGCTGTTTTTATACGGTGCGCATCACTGGCTGTAAAGCGTGGCATTGCTCGAGCGCATATCGTTCCTTACCCCCTGGATGGCAGCATTTTGCTAGAGATTTTCACCCATGATGGTGTGGGCACCATGGTCGTCGAAGATACCCTTGATGACTTGCGTGCTGCCACGCTAGATGATGTTGCTGCCATTTTACAGCTTATCGAACCGCTCGAAGCCGATGGCACGCTGGTAGCGCGCGGGCGCTCTGTCGTTGAGCGCGAAGTCGAGCGCTTTACTGTGCTTGAACACGACAGCATTATCTATGGCTGTGTATCCATCTCGCCATACCTGAGCGAAGGCATGGTCGAGATGGCTTGCCTGATTGTGCATCCCGAATGGCAAGGCAGTGGCGAAGGCGAAATTCTTTTGCGGCATGCTGAAGCACGGGCCCGCGCAATGGGCGCCAAGCGCTTGTTTGTACTAACCACCCGCACATCCCACTGGTTCATGAAACGAGGTTTCACCCAAGGTGGGGTTTCCGATCTCCCCAAAGAAAAACAAGCCCTTTATAACCGCTCGAGAAACAGTCTGGTATTTATCAAGAAACTATAATCGGCACATATTTACGTGAAAGTCATTATCTGGTGCCCCGTGCAGGCTTATACACAACAAGGCATCGCTCTACCGTCTACAATACTTGCAGACTAAATAATTGTTTTTATAGGGCTCACAGCAATGACTAGAATGGTTGAATGCGTCAAACTTAAAAAACAAGCCGAAGGCTTAGAGTATCCACCGTATCCTGGCGAGGTTGGCGTAAAAATTTGGCGCTCAATTTCCAAACAGGCATGGAATGAGTGGATGGATATACAAACCCGTCTTGTTAACGAAAACCGGTTAAATTTGGCCGACTCGCGCGCTAGAAAATACTTAGCCGAACAAATGCAGCGTCATTTATTTGAAGATCAGGACGTGGAAGCCCACGGCTTTGTCCCACCTTCCGAATAAACGATAAATTAGCCATAAAAAAACGGGTTCAAATGCGGACCCGTTTTTTATCGGCAGCTACAGTAAAAAAACTACTGGTTTGAAGTATCGCCTTCCTGGGGAGAGGCTCTCCGCGAGCGGTACGCTCTGCGTTTCTGGCGCCTGTGTGACGAACATCGTCTCCGCGAACCATATAGATAACGCGTTCAGCCATGTTTTTGGCATGGTCGCCAATACGTTCCAGTGCCCGGGCAATAAAGATGAGATCAATCGAGTGCGAAATGTAGCGTGGGTCTTCGATCATATAGGTAATGATATGACGCAAGGATCCTTTCCACTCTTTATCGACTTCTTTATCGCTGCGCACAATTTCAGCGGCATGAATAGCATCTTGACGAGCGAAGGCGTCGAGCGCCTTGTTGATCATGCTGGCAACGGACGTGCTCATGTGACGGAGCTCGACCACGGGCTCGTAGCCGCGCTGCCCCTCGTGCAGGCGACGTGCCATTTTAGCAATGCGCTCGGCTTCGTCACCGCAGCGTTCCATATCAGTAAGCATTTTCGACACTGATAGCAGCATGCGTAAATCGATGGCGGTAGGCTGATTACGCGCAATTAAATACGTAATGCGTTCATCGATTTCGACTTCAAGAGCGTTGACTTCTTTTTCACGCTCGCGCACTTTATCGACCAGGCTGAGGTCACCACTAAATAGTGCCTCCATGGCTTCGCGCACCATAGATTCGACTACGCCACCCATTTGTAAAAACAAAGAGCGTGTCGCTTCGAGATCGGAATGAAACTGTTTATTGGTATGTTCGATCATAGGGGCTTGGTACCTTCGAAAAACACTGCGCAGCAAAAGTTAGATTATTAAGGATACAACGTAATTATGACAAAGGCATTAAGCCGCAGGAGATTCTCGCTGCACAATCCCCGTTTGGCTAGCAATCAGGGCTGTTGTTGCTCCTTTAAGCGCAAACAGACCACAGCAGACCACCCCCGGCATGTTGTTGATCTGCTCTTCAAATTCTTTGGCCTGGGCGATACGCAGGCCTGCTACATCAAGAATTTGACAACCGTTGTCAGTAGTAAAGCCCTCGCGCAACCTGGGTTCGCCGCCCAGCATTCGCAGTTGACGTGCAACAGACTCCCGAGCCATGGGAATCACTTCGATCGGCAGGGGAAAATCACCCAGTACCGCAACCTCTTTGGTGTCGTCAGCAATACACAGGAAATGCTCGGCTACGGAAGCGACGATTTTCTCGCGGGTCAAGGCCCCGCCACCGCCCTTGATCATTTCAAGCTCAGAGTTGATCTCATCAGCACCATCAACATACCAGACCATGGACTCAACCTTGTTGAGGTCATAAACGTTGATGCCCAGTTTTTGCATCCGCCGGGTTGACCGTTCGGAGCTGGATACAGCTCCGTTGAACAAATGCTTGTGAACGGCGATGGCATCAATAAAGAGATCAACCGTTGACCCTGTACCCACACCCAAGACACTGGATAGCTGAAGGCGGGGAAGCACGAACTCGACTGCAGCTTGAGCAACCTGGGCTTTTAATTCGGATTGGGTAAACATAACACCACTGAAGATAAGTTGAATTAGTAGCGTATCAAGATGACAGGCGCTGAACCACTGTCCGCAAAAGGAAAAGCACCCGCACTGCTGAAACGCCCAAACGATTTGTTCATTGTACTGCCAGGTTTGCTTAAGAACTTATTTGAGTCTTAAGCCAGAAAGTCGCCCAGCTTTGCTTCGTTAAAACCCACCATGACAGAACCGTCTTCTTTTTGTGTGACAGGACGGCGTACCAGCGTAGGGTTCTCGGCAATCAAGCTTAACCACTCTTCATCGGTCTCAGGGTTCTTCGCCGCATCATCGAGCTTTCGCCAAGTCATGGAAGCGCGGTTAACCAGTTTAGGCCAGCCGCCCAGCTGCGTCGCCCAGTCATTTAGAAGATTGCTTGCTATGGGGTTCGCGCGATAATCGATAAACTCGAACTCCAGGCCTTGCGCTTCAGCCCATTTAATTGCCTTGACACACGTGCTGCAATTTTTAATACCGTATAACTTAATCATGTCGTTACTCTAAAACAATACTGGTTAATTTTCAGCGTTGGAAACACGTCGCTGCATGCGGCTGGCCACAATAACAAATAAGCCCACCACAAATATGAAGAGCGTAGCCAGGGCGTTGATTTCCGGCTTCAGGCCCAGCCTGACTCTCGAGAAAACCTCGACTGGCAGGGTTGTGTACCCAGGGGCGGACAAGAACGAGGCAATCACCACATCGTCTAACGACAAGGTAAAGGCCAATAGCCATGCCGCCATCAATGCCGGCGCTATCAGGGGCAAGGTAATGACAAAGAACACCTTTAGAGGTGTGGCACCGAGATCCAGCGCTGCCTCTTCCAGCGAGCGGTCAAAATCGCGCAGGCGCGATTGTATAACCACTGCCACATAGGCCATGCATAACAAGACGTGCCCTACCCAAATGGTGAAAATCCCATTGCCATCCGGCCATCCGAAGAGCTTTGAGAACTCGACGAACATCAACAGCAGCGAGATCCCCAGCACCACCTCTGGAATAACCAGGGGTGCGCTTAACAAACCCACATAAAGCGGAAAGCCCTTGAAACGCCCCATTCGCGCCAGGACATAGCCCGCCCACGTTCCCAGGATCACAGCTGCCGTTGCGGTTAAAGCTGCAATGTAAAAAGAAAGCTTCGCCGCCGTCAGCAATACATGATCGGACATCAACGCCTGATACCAACGGAACGAGAACCCTGACCAGGACGTCATGATGGCCGAATCGTTAAACGAAAAGATCATCAGAAAAAGTATGGGGAGATATAAGAATGCAAAGCCCACAAACAAAGAAATGGCCCGTAACCAACGATTAGGTCTCATGATTACGCTCCTTTCTCGGGCTGCAAATGACGCACCTGGCTGTACTGGAACAGAACCAAGGGCACAATCAATAACAAAACCATGACGCAGGTAACCGCTGCTGCCATCGGCCAGTCAGAGTTGCTGAAAAACTCTGTCCACATAATGCGTCCCATCATGAGCGTATTGGCGCCCCCAGCATTTCCGGAATGACGTACTCGCCCACCGAAGGAATAAATACCAGCATAGAACCTGCAATCACCCCTGGAAGGGACAACGGCAAGGTCACATTCAGGAAGGCTGCTATAGGCCTTGCACCCAGGTCGGAAGCTGCCTCTAGCAAGCGGGTGTCCAGTTTCACCAAATTGGCATACAGCGGCAAAACAAAAAATGGCAGGTAGGCATACACCAGGCCGATATACACCGCCAGGTCGGTTCTGTAGATCTCCATAGGTGTATCGATCACCCCCAGCCACAATAAGGCACTGTTGATCAGGCCATCGTTACGCAATAGCCCCACCCAGGCATAGACACGCAGTAGCAGTGAGGTCCAGAACGGCAAAATAACCGCAAGCAGCATGTAATTGCGAATTGAGGGTTCGGAGCGGGCTATATAGTACGCCATCGGGTAACCAATCAACGCGCAGCAGAGCGTGGTAATTGCGGCCATTTTCACCGAGCTCAGGTAGGTAGCCAGGTAAAGGTTATCGCTGATCAGCAGCGCATAGCCCCGCAAATGCACTGTGAACGATAAGGTTTCATCCTTGATCTCTGCCAACGGCGTATACGGAGGAATGCCGAACTGCAAGTCGGCAAAACTTATTTTGAATACCAACAGGAAGGGCACGAACAGGAACAAAAATAGCCAGGCAAAAGGCAGTCCGATGACCCAGGCTCGTCCTGATGGAATATAACGGCGCCAGTTAAAGATTCTCATGATGGCAAAACGATCGCACTGTCGTCAGACCAGCTTACATACACCTCGTCATCGATATTCGGGGCATCTGCCTGGGCTAAGGTTTGGCTGGGCATATGGCACTCAAGCAGTTTGCCTGAATCAAGACGTACCTGGTAGCGGGCATAGCTACCCATCCACGCTACGTGGCTAACCATTCCATGCCCCCAGTTCTTCTCATGCTCGGGTTGATCGTGGCTAACGGCAATATGCTCAGGACGGATGGAGACATGAACCTCCATTCCCAGGGGCTCGCTGACCCCGTGGTTGACGTATAAGACCCGGGATAGATCCTCGGTCTCGATTTCCACATGGTCTGCTTCGTCAATGACGATGGTGCCCGTAAACAGGTTTGTTGAGCCAATAAAGCCCGCTACGAAGCGTGACGCAGGAAAGGCATAGACATCGTATGGCGTACCGCACTGGACGATCTGGCCCTCGGTCATGACGGCAATTCTGTGAGCCATGGTCATGGCTTCTTCCTGGTCGTGGGTGACCATGATGCAGGTCACCCCTACCTGATCAAGAATTTTGATCAGTTCCAACTGGGTCTTGGTACGAATCTGCTTGTCGAGCGCCGACATGGGCTCGTCGAGCAGCAACAGTTTGGGCCGCTTAACCAGACTGCGTGCCAGCGCTACCCGCTGCTGCTGCCCGCCCGACAGCTGACTAGGCTTACGACGTGAATACCCCGCCATTTGCACCAGATCGAGTGCCTCGAATACCCGCTCGTGAATTTCGTGACGGGGAACACCCTCTTGCTTTAGTCCAAAAGCAACGTTCGCCTCTACAGTCATATGCGGAAATAAGGCATAGGACTGAAACATCATATTGATAGGACGCCGATACGGCGGCAGGTCCGTGATGTCCTCGTTATCAAGATAGATTCGTCCGGAGGTGGCTTCTTCAAAGCCTGCCAGCATGCGCAGCAGTGTAGATTTACCTGAGCCTGAGCTACCTAACAAAGCAAAGATCTCATGGCGCCGTACCGAAAGGCTCACTGATTTGACGGCAACGGTATCATCGAAAATTTTGACGACATTGTCGACACGGACGAATTCATCTTCTACGCCTGACCACGAGGAGGCTGAACGGTTTTCCTGCATTTTAGTTAGCGCCCTGACTTAAGCTCTGCCCACATGCGTGTCTGCAGACGCTGTAGTGCTAAGGCTTGGGGTTTAATCACAAACAAGGTTTTGGCCACGTCTGAAGGAGGGTAAATCATTGGGTTGTCGGCCACTTCTTTAACCACATGCTGACGCGCTGTTTTATTCGCATTCGGATAGAACATGGTATTGGTAATGGCTGCATGTACCTCGGGAGTTTCAATGTAATTAATGAACTCGTGTGCCGTTTCTACGTGCGCCGCACCTTTCGGGATAGCCATGGTATCGAACCACACCGGAGCTCCACCTTCGGGAATGTAATAATCGATGCTGTAGCTTTTTCCAGCCTCTTTAGCCCGGTGTGCCGAAATCATGACATCACCTGAAAAGCCGTACACCATGCACAGGTCGCCAGCGGCTAATTCATCTATATAGCCGGAGGAACTAAACTGGCGGATATAAGGGCGGATTTGCTTTAGCAGATCAAGGGCAACCTTATAATCTTCAGCGTCGGCGCTGTTGGGATCTTTGCCCAGATAATGCAGGACTGCCGGAAAGACCTGCGCGGCTTCGTCCAGCATGGATATTCCGCAACTTCTTAGCTTCTCTGCATTCTCGGGCTTAAACAACATGTCCCAATCGCCAAGCTGAACGTCGTCGCCCATCAATTCTTTAACGCGGGTTACGTTATAGCCCAGCCCATTGGTGCCATATCCCCACGGAACCAGATACTCGTTTCCCGGATCCACATCGGCCAGCACGGCCATGATGTCCGGATCCAGGTGCTCCAGATTGGGAATCTTGCTTTTATCAAGCTTTTGAAAAAGGCCACCTTCGATTTGACGGGCAGCGTAGTGTGTAGAGGGCACTACCACGTCGTAGCCCGACTTGCCTGTCAGTAATTTAGCCTGCAAGGTGTCATTGCTGTCGTAAACGTCATAACGGACTTTTATTCCTGTCGCTTTCTCGAAACCCGAAATGGTATCTGGGGCGGTGTACTCGGCCCAGTTATAAACGTTAACTACTTTCTCTTGAGCCAGAACAGTGGTGGAAGACACCACCAAAGCAGCTCCTAACATGGCGTGTTTAACGAAACCGAAGGTCATCGCGGCCCCCTATAATCTAAAGCGTAGTAACCAAAAGGCGTGATGATATCGCTTTTTTAGTCGCGATTGGGTATAGCTGCATGCTGGTGTTGTAGATAAACCCGATTCATCTCGGACCACCATGCCAGACCTTGCTCACCATGCACTTTTACGAGTGAACGACACAATCGTTGCAGATTATTCTGACGTTGTTTATTT
This sequence comes from Paenalcaligenes niemegkensis, assembly GCF_022230885.1. Lineage (GTDB taxonomy): Bacteria > Pseudomonadota > Gammaproteobacteria > Burkholderiales > Burkholderiaceae_B > Paenalcaligenes > Paenalcaligenes niemegkensis. The sequence continues at coordinate 26,670 of NZ_JAKGCT010000002.1, forward strand.
GACATTTCCACGCGACGGGCCCGGTCGAAATCAATAATCCATACTTGGCCAGCCTCGTTCAAGAGCACATTGTAGGCGTTCAGGTCGGCATGCCAAACCCCTGCGTCGTGAACAGCCAGAATCACCTCTGCCACGGCGGACGGACTGGCGCTTTCAAGCACATCTGCCAAGGGCTGCACTCGTGGAATCCGCTTGACTATAATGGCGGCACGATACAGCAAAGCACTACGCTGATAAGTCGCCGCCAATGGCGGGGGAACGCAGTCAAGCTTATGGCTTAAATACAGCATGACCGCATATTCGGACCAGGAACGAGTCTGTGATGCTCCGGTCCAGACATAACGATCACGTATCAGTTTGGCAATGAGGCCCCCGCGACGATAGTGTCGAAGTACACCTTGCTCTCCAGAAGGCAGCGTCACGAACCACGCCGCCTGCCGTCCCCCGCTGCCTACCTTCTCAGCATTAAGCCCGGATGCGTCAGGATCAAAGAAAGCAACCTGAAAATCCGGCACCAGCTGAGTATTGATTAAACTCGTGCCTTCGTACAAGGTGTGAGGCAAGGCTGCAGTATTTCTTGGCATATCAGACCTTTAACAAAAGCAGCATCATAATCACCAGCAACATACACGCGAATATCAGCTTGAGCCTGGGCTCCGGCATCCCATGGGCCAGTCGCACCCCTGCCGGAACGAGAAATATACTGCCCAAGGCCATCGGCAGACCCACCTGCCAATTGACTTGCCCATGGGACGCATAAGTCAGCAAGGCCACCACGACACCTGGGGTGATCATGGTGAGTGCAATAGCCTGCGCTCCAATCTGCGACAAGGCCAAAAAGCTGGTTAAAAACGGAACAGCCAGTACTGAGCCCCCTACGCCAAATACCCCGCCAGCCACCCCAGCTATCACCCCTACCAATGCAAAATAAAAGGGAGGGTAATCACCTGCCGTTTTAGCCTTGGGCCTGCGCTGCGTTCTGAACTTTAAACTTTGATGGATGTAATACAGGGCCACCAGGAATACAAAGCCTGCGTAGACGAGGCGCAGGGTTGATGACGGCATGCGCAGTGCAAGCTGTGCCCCCAGCCAGGTAAAGGCCGAGGCGCTTAACGCCCCCGCCATGGCCGCTTGCCGGTCAATACGCGCATATTGATTGTACTTGCGTATGGTCAGCAACACTGCGGGAAGCACCATAATCAACGCCGTGCCCTGGGCCATCTGCTGATCCATTTGCAGCAGCAATACCAGTAAAGGTATGGCCAGCAAGCCGCCACCAATACCCAGCACACCGCCTACAAAACCGATACTTGCCCCCACAGCCAGGAAGACCGGAACCAGCAACCACACATTTAAAGACGACATGTTTTTTAGACCTGTAAGCGGGAGACAGCTTCTTCTATGCGGTCAACCGCCCAGATCTCCATTCCTTCGATAGGCTGTTTGGGCGCATTGGCCTTAGGAATCAGTGCCACGCTAAAACCCAGCTTTGCTGCTTCTTTCAGCCTTTCCTGCCCCCGCGGAGCTGGGCGGATTTCCCCTGCCAGACCCACCTCGCCAAATACCACCATCCCTTTAGGCAGGGAGCGATTGTTTAAAGAGGACATGATCGCCAGCAGCACAGCCAGGTCAGCGGCGGGCTCTGCAATACGTACCCCACCTACCGCATTCACGAACACATCCTGATCGTAGGTCACAATACCGGCATGGCGGTTCATGACCGCCAACAGCATCGCGAGACGGTTTCCCTCCAGCCCTACCGACAGGCGCCTGGGATTCGGAACATGGGCGGTATCCACCAAAGCCTGGATTTCGACCAGCAAGGGACGGGTCCCCTCTTGGGTCGCCATCACGCATGAGCCTGGGACATTTTGCTGATGCTGCGACAAGAACAAGGCTGACGGGTTATTCACCCCGCGCAAACCGCGATCAGTCATGGCGAATACACCCAGTTCATTAACGGCACCAAAGCGGTTCTTAAAAGCGCGCACCAACCTGAACGACGAGTGGGTGTCGCCTTCGAAATACAGTACGGTATCGACAATATGTTCGAGAACCCGAGGCCCTGCCAAGGAGCCATCTTTGGTGACATGGCCAATAAACACCATGGAGGTGCCTTGCTGCTTGGCCAGACGCGTAAGCTGAGAAGCGCACTCCCTCACCTGGGAAACCGATCCCGGGGCAGCACTGAGCTCACTGGAATACAGGGTTTGAATCGAATCGATCACCGCGACTTTAGGTTTGCGCTCAAGCAAAACTTCGGTAATGGATTCAAGCCGTATTTCAGCAAGCAGCTCTACACCGTCAGTGGGCAGCTCAAGGCGTTTAGCCCGCAATGCAACTTGCTCTGCTGACTCCTCACCGGTGACATACAACACCGGCGTAACTGCCGCCAGCGATGACATCGCCTGCAGCAGCAAGGTGGATTTGCCCACGCCCGGATCGCCACCAATGAGTATTACGCCGCCGGGAACAAGCCCTCCTCCTAAGGCACGATCAAACTCGTTAATACCGGTGGGCTGGCGCTGTAGCTCGCGCGCCTGCACTTCAGATAATTTCTGTACCGGGCTGGCACCCGCCAGCGAGCTAAAGCGATGCGGAGCGGTGGCGACCTCGGTGGGCTCACGGAACTCTTGCAGCGTATTCCACTGTGCGCAATGAGGGCACTTGCCTTCCCAGCGCGGCGACTCTCCTCCACAATCGGAGCAGACAAAAGTAATTTTAGCTTTTTTGGTGGCGCGACGTTGTGTGACCATGATTTTGACTTAACGCCCTGCGAGGCTACCGCCCCCATCTATACCCAGCTCTTGGCCTGTGATGTAGCCAGCCTGCTCGCTGAGCAGGAATGTCACCGCATTAGCGACTTCGTCCGCTTGTCCAAAGCGTCCCATTGGGATGGAGGCCAGGGCACGTTTTTCGTTATCACTGCCTTCAGGATGACTGGCGCGAAACAATTCAGTTTCGACTGGCCCCGGAGAAACCGCATTAACAGTGATTCCGTACGGTGCAAGCTCAAGCGCCCAGGTACGTGTACACCCCAACAAAGCGCTTTTTGCCGCAGAGTAGCTGGTACGCTCGTATGCACCATGAGTGACGCGACTGCAAATATTCACGATTCGGCCTTCCTTGCGCGCTTTCATTGAGGGAACAAAAGTTTGGGTAACCTGCACCGCAACCCGCACGTTTAAATCGAATACTTCGTACAGCGAAGCAATATCAACTTCGCCCAAAGGCTCGGGACGCACTATCCCTACGTTATTAACAATCGCGTCAACCGGATACTTCTCGCGAATGATGCGCAGCATCTCTTCGGTTTCGCCAGCATTGCTAAGGTCACAGGAATACAAATAACCAGGAAAATCAATATCTTGTGTATTACGGGCCAAGCCTACAACATGGGCGCCCAGATCAGCAAGATGTTGACTGATCGCCCAGCCTATACCTTTGGTAGCGCCAGTAACCAGCACACATTTATTTTTCATGGATCGCCTCGTTGGTGTTTTGAATGACTCGTGGCACGCGTTGTGCCACTGCGCATAATAGTTCATAACCCAAGGTTCCTGAAGCTTGCGCTACGCTGTCTACACTTGGACCATTTTCTCCCCATAAGACCACAACGGAACCGACTTTTGCCTCTTTTATGTGGCTAATGTCGACCATCAGCATGTCCATGGAAACCCGGCCTACCAATGTAGTGGCCACACCGTCTACGGTGACTGGTGTGCCGCTGGGAGCGTGCCGGGGATAGCCGTCAGCATAGCCACACGCGACGACGCCTATGCGCAGGGAGCTAGAAGCTGTATAGGCGTGACCATAGCCAATACCCTTCCCTGCCTCGACCTGCTGCACGCTGATCAGCTGAGCCTGCAGGGTTTGTGCTGGCCGCAGACCAAATGATTCAGCAGAGCTCAAACTGAAAGGCGAAGATCCGTACAGACAGATACCCGGCCTGACCCAGTGCTCTGGCGCCAGCGGAAGGTAAGGGAGAATTTCATCATTAAGGCAGCCCGCCGAATTGCAGACACTGATCACATCAGCGATGTCTGAAGTCAGGGAATTGAAATCACGCAGTTGGTCCATAGTAATAGCGAGATTATCGTCAGCTCGGGCGAAATGGGTCATAGCGCCCACGCTGGCAAACAGACCCGCCTCGACCAGAGCCTGGACCTTTTGATAGGCCGCGGGAAAATCGGCATGACTAAAGCCCAGCCGATTCATACCTGTGTTGAGCTTGACCATGATGTGTAGCGGGCGCTTAAGCCTGGCAACCTCTAGCATGTCAATTTGATAAGAGCTATGCACAACCACAGTAAAGTCGTGGCGGCAAGCAAGCTCGACGTCATCAGGTGTGAACAACCCTTCGAGCAACATAATGGGTTTGGTCCAGCCTAGCTTGCGGCAATGAACCGCCTCGTTCAGGTCAAGCATCGCCAAGCCGTCTGCCTGGGCAAAGGCCTGTACGGCAGGGGCTATGCCATGCCCATAGGCGTTGGCCTTAATGACAGCCCAGATATAGGGTCGGGCTCGGCCCGCAGACACATAGTTATCGCGAAGTCTGTTAGCAACAACAGCAAGATTGTGACGCAGGGCAGGTATAGAAATAATGGCCGATATTGGGCGCGGCATGACACTCTCCAACGAATACGAAAGTCTAAACCAGAACGCGCGAATACGCTAAGGGAGCAACAATACTGTTCATGACAGCGCAGTGCTTTATACTTGCGACCTATGTCTGTGGATCATTATGAAAATTTCCCGGTTGCTTCTATACTTTTACCCAGGGCCTTACGCCCGGCGGTAAGGGATATCTATCGCTTTGCGCGAAGTGCGGATGACATCGCTGATGAAGGCAATGCCGCCAATCCTGACCGTCTGGCGACGCTACATGACTATAGTAGCGCACTCGACTGCCTTCAAAGGTCGGCACCGCTACCCGACTCGCTACATGCTCTGGCTCCCGTTTTTACGCCCCTCCGATATAGTATTAAACAGCACAGCCTTAAATACAAACCGTTTTATGATTTGCTGTCGGCGTTCGAACAAGACATTCAAATCAAGCGGTACGCCAATCTTGAAGCCTTGCTTGATTACTGCAAGCGCTCTGCAAATCCGGTTGGCCGTCTGATGCTCGCTCTGTTCAAAACGGAAGGCACGCAAAATACTGCCTGGTCTGACTCTATCTGCAGCGCATTGCAACTGATTAATTTTTGGCAGGATGTGGCCATCGACTGGAAGAAAGATCGCGTGTATATTCCGCAAGACTTTCTGCACGCGCATCAGATCAACGAATCATTGATTGATGACTACTGCTCTGGCGCCCGCTCTGCAAGCGATGATGAAAACTGGCAACGCCTGATGAGCAGCCTAACCTTTGATGCCAGACGTATGCTGCTGTTCGGTGCTCCCTTGGTGAAACAGTTGCCAACTCGCTTTGCGCTTGAGCTGAAATTTATAATCTTGGGTGGATTACGTATACTTGAACGATTAGAAGGCTGTAGATTCGACGTATTTACATGCCGCCCTACCTTAACCAAGTCTGACTGGGCGCTACTGTTCATGCGTGCCGTCGGCCCCCTGCCTAAACCCCATACCTCTTCTCGTAGTAGCCATATCGAATGAGTCCTGACGAATATTGCCAGAACAAGGCGGCCCAAAGCGGTTCCAGCTTTTATTACGCCTTTTTGTTCTTGCCTCCTGAACGCCGCAAAGCGATCACTGCGCTGTATGCCTTCTGTAGAGAAGTCGACGACGTAGTTGATGAAACATCCGAAGCGTCTGTCGCCCGCATGAAGCTGGTTTGGTGGCGCGATCAGGTCACTGACCTGTATGAAGGGAAAGCCAGTCATCCGGTGATGCGGGCACTGGCCCCCACGTTCAAGCCTACGATTTACAGTCCGACGAGCTACTGGCAGTTATCGATGGGATGGAGATGGATCTTAACGATGTCCGCTACGAAACCTGGGAAGACCTGAAAAAGTACTGTTGGCACGTGGCCAGCGTCGTGGGCATATTATCAGCAAAGATTTTTGGACAAACAGATCCTGCCACAACGGATTACGCACAAAAGCTAGGCCTGGCCTTTCAGTTGACCAATATCATTCGTGATGTAGGCGACGATGCACGCCGAGGCCGCGTCTATTTGCCTGTACGCGAACTTGAAGAGTATGGTGTTGACCCGGTCGATATCTTCGACCTGAAGCACACCGAGCAATTTGAGGCCCTGATGGCTTTTCAAACCCGGCGTGCCTATAGCCTGTATAAAGAAGCCATGCAGGCCCTTCCCGAAGCCGACAGACGTGCGCAGCGTCCAGGTTTGCTTATGGCAGCGATTTATCACGCGCTCCTTCAGGAAATCGAAGCAGATAAATGGGATGTCATGAATCAGCGCATTTCATTGACTCCTATACGAAAATTGTGGCTGGCCTGGAAAACATGGGTGAGCGGCGGCCGCGGCCTGATCAAGCGTCTAAGCCGATGAAAGTGGCGGTTATAGGGGCTGGCTGGGCCGGCGCGGCGGCCGCTTATTACTTAAACCTCCACCACCACAATGTCACCGTCTACGAAGCAGCACGTATGCCTGGCGGGCGCGCACGACGTGTAGAAAGCACTCCTTTTGGTTACCCTACCGATAACGGCCAACACATTCTGCTGGGCGCCTATCGCGAAACCCTGACTTTGATGCTCGACTTGGGCATCAATTTGGATGAGGCTTTTCATCGCATAGACCTTTGCATTACCAGCGCAAACCGTGAGTATCACCTTCAAGCCTGGCCCTTGCCGGCGCCTTTGCATTTAGCCGGCGGCTTAGTCGGCTGCCGGGGGTTTGGCATTAATGACCGCTATCGACTCATAAAGCTTACACAACAGTTAAGCCGTAAAAAATGGCAGGTAGAAAAAACCAGACTGTTTTAGCACTGCTGCAACAATATCAACAGACTCAGCCACTTATCGAGCACCTCTGGCAACCCTTGTGCCTGGCGGCTTTGAATACGCCTATCGACCTGGCATGTGCGCAACTCTTTGCCAATGTAATTCGGGACAGCCTCGGGGGAGCAGACGCGATACGCAAATGCTCATTCCTAAAAAAGACATGAGCCGGCTCTGGCTGGAAAAAGCACTGGCTGATGTCGATGTGCGTTTGGGGCAGCGTGTGCAAAAGCTGAATATCAGCAATGACTACGTACGCGTTGATAATGAAGTTTTTGACGCTTGTATTCTTGCAACCCCGGCTTATGCCGCGGCGCGCCTGTTGGCCACAATAGACGGTACCAACGATTCTACAAGCCAACAATGGATTGCCACGATGAGCCATATGGCTCATCGTCCAATTGCGACCGTCTACCTTGAGCCCGCCTCACCGTGGCAAGAGACTCAGCCTTTACTGATGCTTCATGAAAATCGTCAACAACATGACTACGGGCAATGGCTGTTTAACCATCACGCCATACCAGGCAGCTTTGCCAGGTCGTTATTAAGTGTCGTGATTAGCGACGCTGAAGCCCTGAGCGCATTGCCCAGAGAGCAGGCTATAACAGCGGTAGAATCACAAGTTCGCCGACAGCTTGCTTCGCGCGCGCCCCTGGACAAAATCGTAAACGCTGAACTGATTATAGAAAAACGCGCTACCTTCGAGGCTAGCCCTTTTACCACCAGGGCCACCGAGATCACACCGTGGCCTTCAGTTTTTCTAGCTGGCGACTGGCTTCAAAACGAGTATCCGGGAGTGCTTGAAGGCGCCGTGCGCAGCGGCCTTAAAAGTGCCCGGCTGCTTCTGGCGCAATCCGCTGCCTGAGCTTGTGGTAGGAAAAAGGCCCTGTCAGATATGAACTGCACCCCAAAAGTTGGACACCCATCCAACCTTTGGGGTGTTTTTCATGGCGAAATACGACGAGCAGTTCAAGCTGGAGACAATCCGGCAGTACCTATCAGGACGGTATAGTTATCAGGAAGTGGCGCAGCGCCAAGGGATAGAGAAATCGATGGTGCGCCGTTGGGTCGCCGCTTATCAGCTGCATGGCGTTGCCGCCGTGTCGAAGCGATACGTGCGCTACAGCGCGCAGTTCAAACTCCACGTGCTTGAGCGTATTGCGCGTGAAGGTCTATCGGACCGTCAGGCGGTGGCGATTTATAATCTACGCAACTCGGGCGTCCTAAGCCAGTGGCGTGGGCAGTATAATGAGGGAGGAGTGGGCGCCTTGACGCCCAAACGTCAAAGTAAAGCCGCCATGCCACACAAGAACCCGCCCGCGCCTCTACCGAAGGACATGACCATCGAGCAGTTGCGCGAGGAGCTGGCCTACCTTCGAGCGGAGAACGATTACCTAAAAAAGCTCGATGCCTTGATCCAAGCGGACCGGACCAAAGCGCTGACCAAAAAGCGCAAATCATCCAAGGGTTAAGGCAGCGCCATCCGTTGTCGTTGTTGCTGTGCGTGGCCAAGCTCTCGCGCAGCACGTTCTATTACCAGGTGAAGGTGCAAAGCGTTGTCGATAAGTACGCTGCGCTCAAGGCCCAAATCGAGGCGGTCTACACGCGCCACAAAGGGCGCTATGGTTATCGGCGTATCACGGCCGACTTGCGCCAAGCCGGCCAGATCGTAAACCACAAGACGGTCCAACGGCTGATGCAGGGACTGGGACTCAAATCGCTGGTCCGACCGAAGAGATATCGTTCCTACCAAGGCACGGTGGGACGCGTTGCGCCCAACCTATTGCAGCGTCAGTTCGATGCAAACGGCTTGAATCAGAAATGGGTGATAGACGTGACCGAATTCAAAGTGGCTGGCGAGAAGCTTTACTTGTCGCCGGTGATGGACCTCTACAACGGCGAGATCGTAGCGTTCGAAACGGCAAACCGTCCGACGTTCGAGCTGGTGAGCAAGATGCTGAAAAAGGCACTTGTGCGGCTCCGGCTGACCGATAAGCCGATGCTGCACTCAGATCAAGGGTGGCACTATCAAATGCCGCAATACCGACGTATGCTGGGCGATCGGGGGTTGACGCAAAGCATGTCGCGCAAGGCAAACTGTTGGGACAACGCCGCTATGGAAAGCTTCTTCGGCACGCTCAAATCAGAACTCCTCCACCTGAACAAGTTCGCCAGCATTGATGAACTTAAATCAGGCATCACGGAATATATCCACTATTACAATAATCACCGCATCAAACTCAAACTAAAAGGCCTGAGCCCGGTTCAGTACCGTACTCAGGCCGTGAGCCCTTAGTTTTTTACTGTCCAACTTCTTGGGGTCAGTTCAATAACAGGGCCTTTTCTTCAGACAAGCAAAGAACAGCGTTAAATTGAAGCGTGAGATTTAATGTAGTTCATTACTAACTCAGCCTCTGCATCCATCTCAATGACTCGCTGGGGCAAATCGGCCAGATGCGTCAGATGGTCAGGTACCGGCGCAGGTTCCCCGATGGCTTCTTCGATCGTTTCTGAGAACTTGGCAGGCAACGCCGTTTCAAGGACCAGCATGGGAATACCGGGCTCCAGATGTTCGTTGGCAACTTTCACGCCATCAGCCGTATGTGGATCGATTAAAACGCCGGTGTCAGCCCATACTTTGCGGATGGTGCTTAAACGGTCTGCGTGAGTGCTCACACCCGCCACAAAACCATAAGTATCATGAAGCTCGTCCAGGCGATCGCTGAAGTCAAATTGGCCCGTGTCGGCCAGTTGCTTCCAGACGGCGCTAAGCGCTTGCGGATCGCGTCCCAGAAAGTCGTAGATAAAGCGTTCGAAATTCGAAGCTTTGGATATATCCATCGACGGGCTGGAAGTCGCGTAGGTATGTTCAGAACCCCGTGGACGGTAAATGCCTGTACGGAAGAATTCTTCGAGTACATTGTTTTCGTTAGTGGCAAGCACCAGCTTACGAATAGGCAAACCCATCTGGCGCGCAATATGACCAGCCAGGATATTTCCGAAGTTACCTGACGGTACAGCGAACGACACCTGCTGCGAGCTTTCGTTTGTAGCTCTTAGCCATGCCCAAAAATAATAAACAACCTGCGCAGCAATACGGGCCCAGTTGATAGAGTTGACCGCACCTAAACGCCACTGTGATTTAAAGCCTAGGTCGCCCGCTATCTGTTTGACAATGTCCTGGCAATCATCGAAAACGCCCTTGATGGTCAGGTTGTGAATGTTCTGGTCCTGGAGCGAATACATTTGGGCACGCTGAAATGCACTCATACGGCCTTGAGGCGACAGCATGAATACATTTACGCCTTTTTTGCCTTTTAAGGCGTATTCGGCTGCAGAGCCGGTGTCACCTGAGGTTGCCCCCAAAATGTTGATGGTCGCATTACGCTGAGTTAATACAAACTCGAACACCTGTCCCAAAAACTGCATGGCCATGTCTTTAAAGGCCAATGTAGGCCCCTGAGACAACCCGACCAGACTTAATTGCTTGTTTAGCGGCTTTAACGGCACCATGGTCTCGCCCACATACAATGCGGGATCGTAAGCAGCCTTGGTCAGACGGTTTAAATCGGCGCGAGACACATCGCTGATGTAGAGCGACAGCACTTCAACGGCCAATTCATCGTAGCTTAAGCTGCGCCATTGCTCCAGCGTAGCGGCATCGACGGAAGGGTAGCTTTCGGGCACAGCCAGCCCACCATCAGGAGCCAGACCTTCAAGTAAAATTTCAGAAAAAGGCTGGGGACTCATGCCCCCACGAGTTGAAACGTATTTCATCCTAAATTCTCCACGCGCAGTCGGGTTAACTTGGAACGCACAAACTCGAGGCGCTGAATTTGCTCGATGGCCAAATCAATAGATCCTTCACGGGCTTCGTGGGTCAAGAAAATGATATCCGCTTCGCCATCGTTGGCTGGCTCCTGGAACATTGACCCGATAGAAATATGCGCTTGCGCCAGAATACGCGACACGTCCGCCAATACCCCTGGACGGTCTTCAACCCGCAAACGCAAATAGTAGGAAGAAAGAACCTCGGACATGGGCAGTATAGGAGTATCTGCCATGGCATTTTGCTGAAAAGCCAGATATGGTACACGGTGCACATGATCTGCCGTTAACAGTCTAGCCACATCCACCAGGTCTGCGACCACTGCAGATGCCGTAGGAAGCTCGCCAGCCCCCGCGCCATAATAGACAGTAGAGCCTACCGCATCGCCATGCACCATCACGGCATTCATGGCTCCCTGCACATTGGCGAGCAGAGATTCTGCCGGCACCAGGGTAGGATGTACACGTAATTCAATCCCGTCAGACCGGCGGCGGGTAATACCCAATAATTTAACCGTATAGCCCAGGCGTTCAGCGTGGCTGATGTCTTCGGCCGCCAAGGTGGTGATTCCTTCGATATGAGCGGCATCGAACTGCACTGGCACACCAAAGGCCAGAGACGACAACAGCGTCAGCTTATGAGCAGCGTCTACCCCTTCAATATCAAAGGTTGGGTCGGCTTCGGCATAACCCAGACGCTGTGCATCAGCGAGGGCTTCAGCAAAAGATACCCCGTGCGAACGCATTTCAGAGAGGATGAAGTTAGTGGTGCCATTGATAATGCCTGCAACCCACTCTATACGATTTGCAGTGAGGCCTTCACGAATGGATTTCACAATGGGAATTCCGCCCGCTACCGCGGCTTCAAAGGCAACCATCACACCTTTGTCGTGGGCCGCTGCAAAAATTTCATTGCCATGCAGCGCCAACAGGGCTTTATTGGCAGTAACCACGTGCTTACCCTGCGCTATTGCTTGCATGATCCAGTCTTTGGCTAATGTCTCGCCGCCCACAAGCTCGACCACGATATCAATGTCCGGGTGGTTAACCACATCCATGCCATCGGTAGAAATGGCGATATCGTCACCCAACAAGCCGCGAGCCTTTTCAAGGTCGCGTACCGCAACGGCAACAACTTCAATATGACAGCCTGCGCGACGTGCAATTTCATCTGCATTTTGTGTCAGTACCTTCCAGGTACCACCACCCACCACACCAAAACCTAATAAACCAACTTTTATCGGACTCATTTAAGCAACCCGTCCTTACGGAACATTTCTTTGATGCCGCGTACCGCCTGTCGTGTACGTTGCTCGTTTTCAATCAGCGCAAAGCGCACGTAATCGTCACCGTACTCACCAAAACCTATACCTGGCGAGACAGCTACCTTAGCTTCGCTAAGCAATCGCTTGGAGAACTCCAGCGAACCTTTTTCCAGATAGAAATCTGGAATTTTCGCCCAGATATACATCGAGGCCTTAGGGATATCGACATTCCATCCGATCTCGTGCAGGCCTTTAGCCAGCACATCACGCCGACTGCGATATTTGCTGACAATTTCTGCAACTTCATCTTGTGGCCCTTCCAGAGCCGCGATTGCCGCCACCTGAATAGGAGTAAAAGTACCGTAGTCATGGTAGCTTTTAATACGGGCCAACGCATTGACTAGATCGCGATTACCCACCATAAAACCAATACGCCAGCCGGCCATATTATAGCTTTTGCTCATGGTGAAAAACTCGACAGCAACCTCACGTGCGCCTTCGACCTGTAATATTGAAGGTGCCTGATAACCATCAAACGTGATGTCGGCATAAGCCAGGTCATGCACGACCAGAATATTATGCTCTCGGGCCAAGGCCACAATGCGCTCGAAGAACGATAGCTCTACACACTGAGCGGTCGGATTGCTGGGAAAACCCAGAATCATCATTTTCGGCTTGGGGATGGATTCACGTACCGCACGTTCGATTTCCTCAAAGAAATCGACGCCTGGAATCATGGGTACAGAGCGTATATTAGCACCAGCAATAACTGCACCATAAATATGAATAGGGTAGCTGGGATTAGGAACCAACACTGTATCCCCCTATCTAAGGTAGCTAGCATCAAGTGAGCCAGTCCCTCTTTGGAGCCGATCGTAACAATCGCTTCTTCGTCAGCGTCGAGCTTGACGTTATAGCGCCTGTCGTACCAATTCGTAATCGCTTTGCGTAAACGCGGAATACCACGTGATACCGAATAACCATGAGTATTAGGACGATTTGACGCTTCAACCAGCTTATCGACGATATGCTGAGGCGTGGAACCATCGGGATTTCCCATTGACATATCAATAATGTCTTCGCCACGACGGCGCGCAGCCATTTTTAATTCACTAGTAATATTAAAGACATACGGGGGCAAACGTTCGATACGGGGAAGCTGGTCATGGGGGTCCTTGGGATCTGCAAAAGACGGGGGTATCAACCCAAACACACAAGTTTAATCTATCGTCGGCAAAGTGGAAAATACTGTTATTGACTTGGCGTGCGCACACTTTGCGCTATGATCATAAAAGAACTTTGGAGATCGTCTGTGCAACTGCAAAAAGAGAACAACCCGGCCCTGAATACGATCACGGCGTATGACGTGGATTACGTAGAAGTTAATCGCGAAAAATACCATTCGAGCATTTTTTTCAGACCTGAAGGCATCGTAGAGCTTTTGGCTGCACGAAGCGCCGCCGACATCAACGAAGCGCTGCTTCAAAAAATCACCGGGCTGGATCAAATCAAACAGGACCCCATGGACTTTCTGGACGGCAACACCCCTGTTCTGCCGCAAGATGCCCCTGAAGTCGTACTTATCGGAACGGGTGAGACCCAGCAATTACTGTCTCCCCAGGTCACTTCTTCGCTGTTGGGTATGCGCATAGGTATCGAAGTCATGGACACTCGAGCCGCCGCCCGTACCTACAATATTTTGATGTCAGAGGGTCGTAAGGTTGTTGCCGCCCTTTTAATATAGGATTTTTTATGAGCGACATTGTTATAGGTCAAGCCGTACCTGCCTTTACTGCCCAGAGCGATCAAGGCGAAATCGACAGCACCACGCTGGCCGGACACCCTTATATTTTGTATTTTTATCCACGTGACAATACGCCTGGATGCACCACGCAGGCACAAAATTTCAGAGATCTTAAGGATCAGTTCGACCAGCTTAACGTTAAGGTGATTGGCGTGTCACGCGACACTATGGCCTCGCACAAACGCTTTATCGACAAGCAGGCGTTAAACTTTCCATTAATTGCAGATCCGGACGAATCCCTATGCGAACTGTTCGGAGTCATGAAACTGAAAAACATGTACGGTAAACAAGTACGTGGAATTGAGCGTAGCACCTTTCTGATTGACGCCAACGGCGTGCTGGTGCAAGAATGGCGCGGGCTACGCGTTCCAGGCCACGTACAACAGGTTTTAGAAGCTGCCCAGAACCTTTAGCAATGGCCCCTTAGCCGTGCCGGTATCGGCCCGGCTCTGTTAACCCAGGAGCAATGAATACATGCCTTTACCACCGCTGCCCACTCGTCTTGGCTCAACACTCAGCGCTGAAGAAATCAATGCAGCAAAACGGGCAACCCCTCCCGTTGCCAAACCCCAAAAAACCATTCCTGCTCCTCCAGTGGCGTCCAGCACCGTTGCGCCGCCCAGTTCTGCCACTCCCTCATCAAAAAGACGAAGCAAGGCCCCCACTGAAACTCCGGCCGCCACAAAGCCTCCCATAGCACCGCCTGTCCAGGCTCGTGCCCAGAAAAATAAGCAAGCAGACCAGCAGACGGCCAGACCATCGCCCAAGGCGCGGGCAAGCAAGTCACCGCGACGCCAGACTGAAGCAGGTATAAGTAAGCTGTTTGTGCTCGATACCAACGTGTTGCTGCACGACTCAAATTCACTGTTCAAATTTGAAGAACACGACATTTACCTGCCCATGATGGTGCTCGAAGAGCTTGATCACCAAAAGAAGGGCATGTCCGAAGTCGCCCGCAACGCGCGACAAGTCAGTCGTAATCTGGACGGTATCGTTGCAAATCATTCGCTTGAGGGCGGCCTGGCGCTGAACTCTCTGGGTAATACTGAAGCCCGTGGCCTGGTTTTTTCCAGACTAAAGCGGTACGCTCTGCCCTGCCAATTGATCTGCCCATAGGCAAAGCAGATAACAATATTCTGAATGTGGTGCACGCTCTTAAAGAAGAGTTCAAAGAGCGTCAGATCGTCATGGTGTCAAAAGACATCAATATGCGCTTGAAAGCCAAGGCATTAGGGCTGTCAGCTGAAGACTACCTGCACGATCATGTGCTTGATGACTCCGACTTGCTTTACGATGGGGTTCGTCCGCTACCGGCCGATTTCTGGTCCCAGCACGGTAAGAAAATGGAGTCCTGGCAACAAGGGGGCACTACCTTTTATCGAGTGCACGGCCCCTTATGTGCCCAGTTCAATGTTAATGAATTCGTGTTTACCGAGGGTGAGACCCCCTTGTATGCACAAGTTAAGGAGGTAGCCGCCAACACCGCCGTTCTGGCAACACTGCGCGACTATAGCCATAACAAGAACAATGTCTGGGGTATCACCGCTCGTAACCGCGAACAGAACTTCGCCTTGAACCTGCTGATGAATCCAAACTGTGATTTCGTCTCATTGCTCGGACAAGCAGGAACCGGCAAGACCTTGCTCGCCCTGGCATCCGCCTTGACTCAAACCCTCGAGACCAAGCTTTATAACGAAATCATCATCACACGGGCCACGGTTCCAGTGGGCGATGAAATCGGCTTTCTACCCGGTACCGAAGAAGAGAAAATGGCCCCGTGGATGGGGGCTCTTGAAGATAACCTTGAAGTCCTGCATTTGGGCAGCACCAACCATAGTGCTCTGGGCAGTAGCGAAGTTACCCGCAGCTCCACCATGGAACTCATCCGGTCAAAGATTAAAATCAAATCGATCAGCTTTATGCGTGGACGGACTTTTCTCAATAAGTTTTTAATTATTGATGAAGCGCAAAACCTGACGCCTAAGCAAATGAAAACCATGGTTACCCGGGCAGGCCCGGGAACCAAAATAGTCTGCCTGGGCAATATTGCCCAGATCGATACTCCTTACTTAACCGAAGGAAGTTCCGGGCTGACCTATGTGGTCGACCGCTTCAAAGGCTGGCCGCATTCAGGTCATATCACACTGCAGCGCGGTGAGCGTTCTCGTTTGGCTGACTACGCCAATGAAGCCCTCTAAAGCTGCAAAGGTCCCTGCTGTCAGCATCGTTTAAAATACACTGGCTGCCGGCAGCCGCCGTATACTGGGCACTTCGGTGCCCTTTTTCTTTACAAGCAACTGATTATGCCTACTTCTCTGCCTGTAGGCATCACCATGGGTGATGCCGCCGGAATTGGCCCGGAATTAATTATCTCTATGTTTGCCCAAGGCTTGAACTATCCGGCTGTGGTTTATGGCGACTCAGAGGCCCTCAGGCGCGCCGCAGCGCTCTTAGGCGAGGATACCCTGCGCATCATCGAAGATGATCCACAACGGCCTTCTGAACCGGCAAAAAAGGGCTGCATCGTCGTTAGAAACCGCTGGCAAGCCCTCCCCGCTGATCTGGCTTATGGCGAAATCAATGCCGACGCAGGCCGGGGGCCTACGAATACCTTTGCCATGCTATCGATGATGCCCTGGCCAATAACATCCGCGCCATTGTTACGGCACCTTTACACAAAAAGGCCATGCAGGCTGGCGGCATAGATGCGCCGGGCCACACTGAAATCCTGGCCGAGCGCACGCAGACTGCTGATTTCGCCATGATGCTGGCCAATCCCGAATTACGGGTACTGTTGGTTACCATCCATCTGGCGCTGGCCGACGTTCCCAAACATATTACTGAAGCCAATGTGCTGCGCAGTATTCGCCTTGCGCATCACGCTTGCCTGCAAGAGGGTATCGCCCACCCGCGTGTCGCCGTGGCCGGTCTTAATCCGCACGCGGGCGAAGACGGCCGCTTTGGCCGCGAGGAGATCACTGCCATAGCACCCGCGATACAGCAGGCTATCAAAGAAGGTATAGATGCCTCCGGCCCCTGGCCTGGCGATACCATTTTCATGAAAGCCCGCAAGGGCGACTACGATATTGTCGTTGCTCAATACCACGATCAAGGGCTGATTCCTGTTAAGTACCTGGGGGTAGAACAAGGCGTAAACGTCACGGTAGGCTTGCCCTTTGTGCGTACCAGCGTAGACCACGGTACGGCATTTGATATTGCCGGCCAGGGCATTGCCGATCCCAGCTCCTTGCGTGAAGCCTTTGAAGCGGCAATCCGAATGACCGCACATATTGGCTGAGCACAAAAATGGGCAGCTATATTCAGCTGCCCACTATGCTGCCCCCAACGGCTACCCGGGCCCCTACATTTGTACGTAATTCAGGAAGCGAGTGCTTGCGCCCTGGAACGCTACTCGTACAGAACCAATAGGACCGTTACGCTGCTTACCAATAATAAGCTCGGCTGTACCCTTATCTGGTGAGTCGGGGTTATAAACCTCGTCTCGGTAGATAAAGATAATCAAGTCGGCATCTTGCTCGATAGCCCCGGATTCACGGAGGTCGCTCATGACCGGCCGTTTATTGGGCCGCTGCTCCAGGCTTCGGTTTAACTGAGACAACGCAATCAGTGGGCAATCAAGCTCTTTAGCCAGACCCTTCAGCGAACGGCTGATCTCCGAAATTTCAGTGGCCCGGTTCTCGCTTGAAGAGTTACCCGACATCAGCTGCAAATAGTCAATAATGATCAGCCCGAGTTTTCCACATTGGCGGGACAGGCGGCGAGCCCGCGCCCGGACCTCCATAGAGGATAGCCCAGGGGTTTCATCAATGTAGATTTGCGCCTCTTGTACCTGCTGCACGGCATGCGTCAGTTTAGGCCAGTCGTCGGCATCAAGCTTACCTGTACGCATACGATGCTGATCCAGCATGCCGACCGAACCCACCATACGCATGGCCAGTTGCACAGCCCCCATCTCCATGGAGAAGACGGCAACGGGTAGCCCTTGCTCGATTGCCACATGCTCGCCAATGTTCATCGATAGCGATGTCTTACCCATAGATGGGCGACCCGCTACGATAACGAGGTCTCCGGCCTGCAAACCTGAGGTCATGCGATCAAGATCAATAAAACCTGTAGGTACTCCGGTAATTTCGGAGTCGCCTTCACGGTGATACAGCTCGTCGATGCGTTCTACTACTTGTGTAAGCAGCGGCTGAATTTCCTGGAAACCAGCATTGCCGCGTGCGCCCTCTTGGGCTATCTGGAAAACACGCGACTCGGCATCGTCCAGAATCTGGCGCGCCTCTTTTCCTTGCGGGTTAAAGGCTGCCGAAGAAATTTCATCAGCAACCGTTACCAGCTTTCGCAACATCGAACGCTCGCGGACGATCTCGGCATAACGTCGGATATTGGCAGCTGATGGCGTATTATGAGCAAGCGCATTCAAATACTGCAGCCCGCCAACCTCGTCGGCCTTGCCCGACATAGCCAGGGATTCGTGCACGGTCACAACGTCAGCTGGACGGGCCAGACCAATAAGGCGCGTGATATGCTGCCAAATAATACGATGATCAAAGCGGTAAAAATCATCGTCGACGATAATATCGGCAATTCGATCCCAGGATGCGTTATCGAGCAGCAGTCCACCCAGTACAGACTGCTCGGCCTCTACCGAGTGAGGCGGAACACGCAAATAATCCAGCTTGGGATCGGTACTTTTGATTTCGCTATCCAACGTTAATCCTCGTGATTTTCCATAGAAAAAAGCCGGCACGTGCCGGCTTTTTTTGACGCTTGGCACACTAACCTAAAGGGAAATGTACCATGTAAACTTGATGCTTAGTTCAGGTCGCCTTCGACTATCACAGTAACATCGACAGTAACGTCTGGGTGCAACACTACTTGTACTTCGTACTCGCCAACAGCCTTAAGCGGGCCATCGGGCAAACGCACTTGCGAGCGTACGATATCGCTAAAACCAGCTTCGGCTAGCGATGCAGCAATATCCATAGTGGTGACAGAACCGAACAAACGGCCATCAACACCCGCTTTCTGCAGCAGCTTGACAGTGTGTTCGGCCAGCTTGCCAGCAGCCGACTGAGCAGCAGCCAAGCGCTCTGCCTGAGCTTTCTCGAGTTCAGCACGACGTACCTCGAACTCTTGAATAGCTACTGCTGTAGCACGACGGGCGATTTTTCGCGGGATCAAAAAGTTGCGAGCGTAACCGTTACGAACGCGAACCACATCACCGAGGTCACCCAGGTTTACAACTTTCTCTAGCAAAATAACTTGCATGACGTATAGCCTCCCGGATTATTGGTGATTGTCGGTGTAAGGCAACAAAGCCAGAAAACGAGCACGCTTGATAGCAGTGTCGAGCTGGCGCTGGTAGTTAGCCTTAGTACCCGTTAAACGGGCAGGAATGATCTTGCCGTTTTCTTGGATGAAATCACGCAATGTGTCTAAATCTTTGTAATCGATTTCTTTAACACCAGCGACGGTGAAACGGCAGAATTTACGACGCTTGAATAATGGATTCTGCTGACCAAACTTACGGCGTTTTTCTTTGCCTCTACGACCAAAAGCCATGATATACCTCTGTATTTTTCCGGCAAAGCCGGTAATTATTTAGTGGCGGTTAGCTAAACCGCGAAATTGACTTACACAACTACCGTTGCATTACCTGAGTACTGAACCTGTGCTTGCTGTATGTGCAGAACAAGTCGGACCGAGGACTTACGCAACGGGGCAATAAAACCTTGAATCTTCAAGACCGCCCCTAAAGGGCTATCGGCTAACTGCAAGGCCATATCGCCCAAAGCTACGGCAGATATCGAAAAGTTCAAGCGGCGACTTAAGCCGGCTTCTTCGACTTCTGAGCTGTGATCCAATTCAAGTTCGATGACTGGCATTCCCGCTGGGGTATAGCGTAGTACGCTAATTTCAGCGATCACCCCAATAAACGAAAGTTGATTCACGTAGCTTGTGGTTCCAGTAAGTTAAGACTCGGAAGCTTCTTCGTCGACTTCGTCAGCATCTTCATCTTCGTCAGCGTCTGCATCTGAGTTTTTATCATCAGAACGTGCAGGAGCACTGGAATCAGAAGCTGTACGACGACCTTCTTCGCGCTCGACCGATTTCATCATGATGGAAGCACCTTCAGGGGCTGCATCAGTTTTGGCAATCAGGTAGCGCAAGATAGCGTCGTTGTAACGGAACGAGTGCTCGAGTTCGTCGAGGGTGCTTTGACCGATCTCGATGTTAAAGCAAACATAGTGTGCTTTAACCAATTTCTGGATTGGGTAAGCCAATTGACGACGACCCCAGTCTTCGTGACGGTGGATTTTACCGCCCTCAGAAGTGATAATCGCCTGGTAGCGCTCGACCATGGCCGGCACTTGCTCGCTTTGGTCGGGATGCACAATAAACACTACTTCGTAGTGACGCATGGAACAACTCCTTGTGGATATCGCCTGAAATATCAAGCAGTTAATGCCGTATTTCAGACACGACAGCCCGCCCATAAAAAACATTGGGTCGGGCAAGAAAGGTAGAATTTTAGCCTGTGCGGCCTAAGAGCGCAATGCCTAGTTTTAAAGTGTTGCGCTGCGGCCCTTCCTGAGAACTAGCCCTCGACCACCGCATAGGCTGAGTGATTGTGGATGGATTCGAAGTTTTCAGCCTCAACGCGATAACCGATTACGCCAGGCAAGTCACGTATGGCAACCGTAACGTCGCGCACCAGGTCTTCAACGAATTTGGGATTCTCGTACGCACGTTCGGTGACGTATTTTTCGTCGGTGCGCTTCAATAACCCCCAAAGCTCACACGAAGCCTGCGCTTCTATGCTGCGGATGACATCATCCACATTCAGCTGGGCCGGGTCTGTGCTTAGCAACGAAACCGTAACATGAGAGCGCTGATTATGTGCGCCGTACTCTGAAATAGCTTTAGAACATGGGCACAAGCTGGTAACGGGTACCAGAATCGTCAGTTCAAATTCGGTATCGATGCCACCGTCTTCGGTGCGTACTACACTTGCGGACCACGTTAACTCGTAGTCAAGCAGGCTGGCCACACCTGACACAGGTGCAACCTTGTTGACGAAGTAAGGGAAAGAAGCCGTGATATCACCTGCCTGAGCGTTCAGGAGCTCGAGCATTTCAGCAGCCATACCGCAAAACAGCGTTGCAGTAAGCGGGGTACGTCGATGCTGCTCTATAAGGGCCAGAAAACGCGACATGTGCGTTCCCTTTTCCTCGGGCGGCAATGCAACGGTAAGCTCCCAGTCGGCAACAGTTGGCATGGCTTCGCCAGCCACATCAACGAGCATAGGATAACGAAGGTCTCGAACCCCCACTTTTTGAATGGCAACGCGGCGTGTATCGATGCTGCTTTGCACGTCGGGCATTTGAACCACAGCCTCGGAAATACTATTCATGATAAAAATCCGTGACACGCTATAAATGACGCGTCTAGTTGTTTCAGATCGTTTAATTATGGAATACATTGGATGACTTCACCCACTATACCCCCATGCTATCAAGGCATATAGCCCGGTTTCATACCTTTACGCTCAGGTTCAAATCAAAGTGACTTTGAATAGAGACCAACAGGCCCGCCGCATCCAGCCCCAGATTGGCTGCAAGCCGCTTTTGATCTCCATGGTCAATAAATTCGTCAGGGTAACCCAGGTGAAGCATAGGTTTAAGAATTTTTTGCTGGCAAAAAACTCATGCACTGCACTACCAGCGCCACCCATAATGGCCGCGTCTTCCAGCGTTACAAAGTTTTCATGGCTTTGCGCAAGCTCAAGCAGTAACTCTTGATCCAGTGGTTTCACAAAACGCATATCGATGACGGTGGCGTTAATGCTTTCAGCTGCTTCGAGCGCATTGGCCAAAAGAGTCCCGAAAACCAGGATTGCAGTGTATTCGCCTCGTCGGCGCTCAATTCCTTTCCCGACGGGCACGGTTGAAAGGTCGGTACCGGCGTCTGCACCGCGCCCCGCACCACGAGGATAACGCACAGATGAGGGGCCTGAATGCTGATAACAGGTACTTAGCAGTAACCGTGCTTCTTTTTCGTCAGACGGTGTGGCAATAACAATATTAGGTACACAACGCAAGAAGGCAATATCGTAATTACCTGCATGAGTAGCGCCGTCGGCCCCTACCAGTCCTGCGCGGTCAAGGGCGAAAGTGACATCCAGATTTTGCAAAGCCACGTCGTGGATAAACTGGTCATAACCCCGCTGTAAAAACGTGGAATAAATGGCAACCACAGGCTTCTGCCCCTCACAGGCAAGACCCGCAGCAAAGGTGACCGCATGCTGTTCGGCAATGCCCACATCGAAATAACGATCAGGAAACAGGGATTCGAACTGCACCATTCCACTGCCCTCACGCATAGCGGGAGTGATTCCGTATAAGCGTGGGTCGGCCTCTGCCATGTCACATAGCCACTGACCGAATACCTGGGTAAACGTCGGTGCCGATACTGTCGCGGATTTTTTTATACCTACCTTTGGATCAAACTTTCCTGGCCCGTGATACAGCACCGGATCAGCCTCGGCAAGCTTATACCCCTGTCCCTTGCGGGTGACCACATGCAAAAACTGCAGCCCGCCCAGTTCGCGCAAATTCTCCAGTGTAGGGATCAAAGAGTCCAGATCATGCCCATCTATAGGCCCCACATAATTGAAACCCAGCTCTTCAAATAAGGTCGCAGGCGCCAGCACGCCTTTTGCATGTCCTTCAAATCGACGGGCAAGCTCAAGCATAGGTGGTACGTGCTGCAATACTGCCTTTCCTACATTCTTGGCCCTGGCGTAAAACTGGCCAGACATCAAACGCGCAAAGTAGCGATTCAGCGCCCCCACTGGAGGGGAAATCGACATATCGTTATCGTTCAAGATTACCAATACGTTGACGTCAGGAGTTACGCCTGCGTTGTTCAAGGCCTCGAACGCCATACCAGCTGTCATCGCGCCATCGCCAATAACCGCAATATGCTGGCGCTTGATGCCAGAGTTACGAGACGCCACCGCCATGCCAAGCACGGCAGAGATAGAGGTAGAGGAATGAGCCGTACCAAAATCGTCGTACTCGGATTCACTACGCTTGGGAAACCCTGAAATACCGCCGGCCTGGCGCAAGCCAGCCATTGCCTCACGGCGCCCGGTAAGAATTTTATGCGGATAGGACTGATGGCCAACATCCCACACGATGCGATCATGCGGCGTATTAAATACATAATGCAAAGCTGCAGTAAGCTCTACGGTGCCTAAATTCGAGGACAGGTGCCCCCCGTTTGCGAAACGGACTGCAACACAAACTCGCGTAGCTCTGCCGTCACGATAGCCAAGCCTTCGCGATCAAGTTCGCGAAGATCGTGCGGAGATTGAATTTGTTCCAGAGAAACTGTAGCCATACGAAATCTACTGATAGGGTGTCGTGACTTATTTATATAAGATAAGCCAACTTAGTTTAAGTATCAGACAATCTAGCATTGTAGACCTAATCTGAGCCCAACCCGAGCACTGCGCAAGGCTAGTGGCTGCGGCCTACGATATAGTCAGCCAAATAGGCCAAATATTGTCCTGACTGCCCAAGTGGCCGAATTGCCAGACGCGCCTGCTCGTGCAACGAGGACAGGTATTGTCTGGCGGCGTCCATACCCATCAGTGAAACATACGTGGGCTTGTTATTGCTGGCATCCTTGCCTGCTGTTTTGCCCAAAGTCTGAGTATCGGCCGTCACGTCAAGGATGTCATCCATGACCTGAAACCCCAGGCCCATCGCGTCACCATAGTCGCTAAGCATTTGCCGTTGCGACGAGCTGGCTCCTGCTACCACCCCCTAACAAAATACTGGCCTTCAACATGGCACCCGTCTTCATGCGATGCATAGCTTGCAATTGCGAGGAATCGAGCTGTTTGCCAACACTGTCACAATCGATTGCCTGGCCTCCAGCCATGCCTGAGCTGCCAGCCGCTCGGGCGAGGACCGTAACAGACTGCACGACCAGGGCAGGAGCCACGGGCATAGTAGCCAGTAATTCGAAAGCCAAAGGCTGCAGTGCATCGCCCGCCAACATGGCGGTGGCCTCGTCAAATTTGATGTGCGTGGTTGGCTGCCCGCGGCGCAAGGTATCGTTATCCATACAAGGCAGGTCGTCATGCACCAGGGAGTATGCGTGAATCAACTCAACTGCTGCCGCTGCATGATCCAGCGCTTTCCCCTGGGCCATGACTGAGGTACTGGCTTGCATAATGGCTTCACCTGCCCCATACACCAGTGCTCCCCGGATGCGCTTGCCGCCTCCGAGCACAGCATAGCGCATGGCCGAATGAAGTTTCTCCGGCTCGCTCCCTGCCTCGGGAAGAAGCTGGGCAAGCACGCTTTCAATATGCTGAACTTTGGCTGTCAGCCATTTATTATGATCAATGGTTATGGTGGGCATGCTTAATCCTCAGCATCATCAATGCCGCTAAGCGGACGCAACAACTGGCCTTGCAGCACTTTGACCTGTTGCTCCGCCTGATCCAGCCGTTGCTGACACACTCGTGCCAGCTCAACGCCGCGCTGATACGACGTGATGGATTGCTCTAAGGGCAAGTCGCCACATTCCATTCTTTGTACAAGCGCTTCCAGCTCAGCAAGCGCCGACTCGTAGTCGCCAGGCAATGGCACCGGTGTAATAGGTGGGGTTTGGTCATTCATGAAATCGTCCTGATTTTTTTACGCACATATTCGACGGCGCAAACAATAGTCAAAATTGTACGGGTTTCGGCCATTTTAACGGCAACTTCACAAAGCACACCATGTGAAGACACAATAAGTAGAAGTTTAACGCTTAACTTCCAACGTTAACGTCTCAAAGGCCCGGCCGACGCCACGGGGCCCTTGAGACCTGCCTGTCTTATGATTAGCCTTCTTTCGCCACTGGACGCTGGGAATCACTTACCCATTCGCTCCAGGAGCCCGGGTACAGTACCGAGCCTTTTAAGCCAGCCAGTTCCATGGCAAACAAGTTATGGCAGGCAGTGATACCCGAACCACATTGATGCACAACGTCCGATGGCTCTGTTTCGCCAAGCAAGGCCTCAAAATCAGCTTTTAGCTGTTCGGGCGTCTTGAATTTGCCATCGGCATTTAAGTTTTGTGTGTGGGGACGATTCAGCGCATCGGGAATGTGGCCCGCTACAGGATCCATGGGCTCCACCTCTCCGCGGTAGCGCTCTGGGGCCCGCGCATCTACAACGGTGAAGCTCGGAGAACCCAGATTTGATAACAAGTCGTTTGCACGCACCGTTGGCATCAGCGGCTTGCTAGGCACCGAGAGGCTCTGTATAACCTGAGCTTCCGTCAGGTGTGGTGAGCGCTCGCCACTTTCAGTTTTGCCGCCCGACTCCACCCACGCCTGCCACCCGCCGTCCAGTATAGCCACCGACTCATGCCCGAGCCACCGCAGCATCCACCAGAGTCGAGCCGCGAACAGACCATTCGCGGCATCGTAAATAACCACCTGAGTACGAGAAGTAAGGCCTTGAGACCGCATCAATGCCGCAAATTCTCTACGGTCAGGGAGCAGGTGGCGGCCGTTGGTGCCGTCAGCATCTCCTGCCAACTGAGTTTCGTTATCTAAAAACAAAGCCCCGGGGATATGGCTTTCAAGGTAGGCAGCACGACCTGCCTCGTGATCCATCAAATTGTGCCTGACATCGAATATCAACCAGCCGGATGGTGGACGGTGCTGCTGAAGGTCTTGGGGGCTAATTAAATATTTAAACATGATGCTCCTTGATGGGGTTCACTGCGGCCTCTGACTACTCGGTAGTTGCTTTACGCCGCATAAGTTTATCTTCGCTGTAGGTACGCCAGAGAGAAATCATTCCTGAAGCGATTATCAATGCCATGCCCGCCCACGCTATGGGGTCTGGAACATCGCCCCAGAAAGTGATGCCAAGCAGAGCTGCAAAAATAATGGTGGTATATTGCAGGGCTGCCGTCAACAAGGCAGAACCCAGGCCAAAAGCGCGGGTCATTGCCAGTTGCCCCACAAAGCCCGATGCGCCAACGCCAAATAAAGACAAGCTGCCTTGCCAGCCTACGGCTTGCCATCCCAACAAAGCCAAGCCTACAAAGCTGGTCAGGCATACAAAACACGAAAACAGAAAGACTGTTCGCCATTCAGGTTCGCCAAGACGCCCAAGTTCGCGCACCTGCATCATTGCGACAGCCGAAAAAGCGCCAGCACATAAGCCCACCATGGCAGCTAGCCACTCGTCATCACCGATATTGGGACGAAGTATAGCGACCACACCACAAAAGCCTAGCAAAACAGCCAGTATTCGTATTGGGTCTCGCTGGGTTCCCCCCAGAACAGCATCCATACGCCAATAAAAAGAGGCGCGGTATAAGTGAGACTGACTGACGTTGAAAGACTTAATACCGTCAACGAGAAAAAGCCCATCCACATCGAGCTTACGCCAAACAGATTACGCAATATATGGACTTTCCAGCTAGGCGGACGCAATGAGCGTTGACGCAGCTTGGCCCACACCACAATAAACACGACTGATGGCAGGCCTCGAAATAAAACAATTTGAGCCAAATTCGCATCGAACTCTGAGGATACCTTGATACAGGCCCCCATGATGGCGAACATCGCGCACGCCAACAACATCCATAACGATTGCATTTAACTATCCCGCTGGAACGGAAAGAAAGAAGTAAAGAACTAGAACTATACTCCGCGTAGTCAGTAATAAAGACCACGTATGCGTTTAAACTACTCTACTTTAGTCAGTTTCTGCCCATAAGCGGCTAAAACCATTTGGAACTGACCGCTCCCTGGGCGGTCTTATCTCATTCTGCAACAGCACGGAAATCAGTAATGACACGCATTCTATTATTTCTTGCCACCAACATGGCCGTTATGTTGGTGCTTAGTTTCTCCATGAACGTTCTGGGCATCGGCCGATACCTGACGGCCGAAGGAATTAACCCAGGAAGCCTGCTTGTCTTCTCAGCGATCATTGGTTTTACCGGCGCTATTTTTTCGCTGCTGATCAGCAAATGGATGGCTAAGCGCTCCACCGGAGCGCGTGTCATCGACCCACAGGCTCCAAGCAGCCCTCAAGAGGCGTGGTTAGTCGACACCGTGCATCAACTGGCTGACAGAGCTGGCATCGGCCGCCCTGAGGTTGCCATTTACGATGGAGCCCCCAACGCCTTTGCCACGGGAGCCTTTAAAAATGATTCTCTTGTAGCGGTTTCCACCGGGCTACTTCAAAGCATGAGCGAAGAAGAGGTCATGGCCGTATTGGGCCACGAGGTAGCCCACATCGCTAACGGCGACATGGTTACCCTGACGCTCATACAAGGGGTGGTCAATACCTTCGTCATTTTCTTCGCCCGCCTGGTGGGTTACTTTGTAGACCGGGTGCTGCTGAAAAACGAGCGTGGTTTCGGCATTGGCTACTATGTCACCACCATCGCCTGTGAAATCGTTTTCGGGCTACTGGCTTCTATTATCGTGGCCTGGTTTTCTCGCCGCCGCGAATTCCGCGCCGATGCAGGCTCCGCTCAGCTGTTAGGTTCGGGCACTCCCATGATTCGTGCCCTTGCCCGGCTTGGTAATGTGGAAGCCGGAGAACTGCCCAAGGCATTTGAATCCTCCGGTATATCGGGTGGCCGCAGCCTTGGTGCCCTATTCGCCTCGCATCCTCCTATAGAACAGCGAATTGCAGCGCTTAAACACTCCTGAGCTCTTTTAAAACACAGTCCGGCAAGCATCGCTGCTAAGCCGAAGCCGCATGCGTTATTATTAACAGCATGAAAGAAATTTCGGTTCTTCTCGACTTCGGCGGCTATATAGCCCTACTGCTGTGGGGTGTACACATGGTGCAAACCGGTGTACAGCGCGCTTTCGGCTCTGCTCTGGGCGTGTGGCTAGGACGAGCTCTGGGGCGTCGTATACGGGCCTTTTTCGCGGGCCTGGCGATTACCTCGGCGCTGCAAAGCAGTACTGCTGCCGGATTAATGATCACTGGCTTTGCTTCTGGTGGCCTGGTCGCCCTGGTTCCGGGCTTGGCGGCCATGCTGGGCGCTAACGTCGGCACCACTATTATTGTTCAGTTGCTCTCATTCAAGCTTACCGCCCTGGCTCCAGGGCTAATTTTGCTTGGTGTGTGGATGTTCAGGTCGCAGAAAACAGGAAGCAAACGCGATTTAGGCCGTGTTTTTATAGGACTGGGCCTGCTGCTGCTATCACTGCATGCCTTAGTCGCACTTTTTGATCCTATCCACGATGCACAGCTTCTGCGCGTCATATTAAGCGCCTTGGCTGATGCCCCCTCACAGGCTTGCTTCTGGCTACAGCACTGACCTGGGCGGCACACTCCAGCGTCGCCGTAGTTGTATTGATTATGTCCTTGGCCAGCCATCAACTGGTTACAGCCGAACTGACCTATGCATTGGTATTGGGCGCAAACCTGGGTACGGCTATTAATCCGGTTTTTGAAGGTACCCGAGATAACAATCCGGCCAGCCGCCGATTGCCTCTCGGTAACTTGGGTACCCGCGTCATAGGTTGCCTGTTCGGAATGGCGCTGCTTCCCTGGATTCCGACCATTATGTCACTGTTCACCAGTGATTCCGCCCGTGCCGTCGCCAACTTCCATACCTTTTTCAATCTGGCAATTGCCGTACTTTTTTGCCGCTTCTGCGTCCCTATGCAAAGCTGCTGACACGGTATCTGCCACGCAAAGCCGATCAAGACGACCCATCTAAACCTATGTATCTGGAAGACTCCGCTCGGGAAGTTCCTCCGGTAGCAATTGCCAATGCGGCTCGCGAGGCCTTGCGCATGTCAGATATGCTGCAGACCATGTTGAATCTGTCTCGCTCGTCGCTAAGTAATGGCAATGCGCAAAGCATTAACCATGCTCGTTACATCAATACGGCAATATCCAGGCTTGATAACCTCATCACCGAATATCTGGCTCTGCTGGAGCAAGAAAACCTCAGTTCTTCCGACACACGCAACCTGGAAGGCGTCATCAACTTCTCATCCAATATTGCCCATGCTGCGAGTATCTGCGTCAGCGGTCTGCTGGCACATGCGTCGCAGCTACGCCGTCATGCCTGGGCACTAAGCAATGAGCAGCAAGATGAGTTAAGTGCGGTCATGGACCGGCTCATCCGAAACCAGCGCCAGGCTTCCGCACTGTTCATGGCTGAAGACTTGAAAACAGCCCGTTACCTGGCCTTCGAAAAAGATCATTTTCGTGATATTGAAACCAGTGCCGCCGAACGCTATATGAAAAACATTAAGGCAGGCCAAATTGACACGGCAGACATTGGCTCGTTATATCTGGAAATTCTCCGCGATATCAAAGCGATCAATTCGCATTTGGTAGGTGCCGCCGCCTACCCTATCTTGGCCAAGCATAACGAATTGCTGCCTAACCGGCTTCGCATCAGAGACGATTAAACCGTTTAAGCAGCACCATGAAAACAGGGGCCCTGACAAATGGCCCCTGTTTCTTCAGAGTGCTGCCCCGCCAAACTACGTGCTTTTAGTGCGCCTGCCCCCAGTTACTTCCTTCGCCTACCTCTGAGGTAAGCGGTACATCCAGTGAAGCGACTTCTCCCATCAGCCTCGGGAGCTCAGCCTTTAGAAGGGCAACCTCGTCTTCTGGCACATCAAAAACCAGCTCATCGTGCACCTGCATTACCATCAGTGTCTTGAGTTTTTTCTGCTCTAGCCAATCCTGAACGGCCACCATCGCCTTTTTGATCAGGTCGGCCGCTGTACCCTGCATGGGAGCGTTAATAGCGGCTCGTTCTGCTGCCGCAGTACGGGCGCCCCGAGCGCCTTTTAGTTCGGGGAAAGATAGGCGTCTACCGAAAACGGTCTCTACGTAGCCCTGCTCTTTGGCCACAACCTTAATTCGTTCCATGTACTCGGCCACACCGGGGTAACGCGCAAAATAACGATCAATATAGGCTTTTGCCGCGCTACGTGTAATTCCTATGTTATTAGCAAGGCCAAATTCGCCCATGCCATAGATCAGTCCGAAGTTAATGGCTTTCGCGGCATTACGCTGATCAGCAGTGACTTCGTCCGGGCTGACCCCAAAAACCTCGGCCGCCGTGGCTCTGTGCACATCACCGCCTTCAGCGAAAACGCGTATCAGATTCTGGTCACCCGATACATGTGCCATGATGCGAAGCTCGATCTGTGAGTAATCGGCCGAAACAATCTTGCCTAATGAGGAAACAAAAGCATCGCGTACTCGTCGGCCCTCTGCTGTACGTACGGGGATATTCTGCAGGTTCGGGTCTGACGACGCCAATCGACCCGTGATCACCGCAGCTTGCGCGTAGCGGGTATGCACACGTCCGGTTTTGGCATTAACCATACGAGGTAATTTATCGGTATAGGTTGACTTCAGCTTTGCGATACTACGATGCTCTAGCAATAGCTTGGGCAAAGGATAATCTTGTGCAAGGGTAGTTAAGACGGCTT
Source organism: Paenalcaligenes niemegkensis (assembly GCF_022230885.1). Taxonomy (GTDB): domain Bacteria; phylum Pseudomonadota; class Gammaproteobacteria; order Burkholderiales; family Burkholderiaceae_B; genus Paenalcaligenes; species Paenalcaligenes niemegkensis. Next base: position 57,033 of record NZ_JAKGCT010000002.1, read on the forward strand.
CGTCCGTCGAAGGCGCGCCGCTGGCGGTTTTACGCACTACGGGCAGTTGCATGCGATCAAACAATATTTCACCCACCTGTTTGGGAGAATTCATATTGAAGGGCTGGCCCGCTAATTCGTAAGCCTTTTCTTCAAGGCCTAACAGTCGCTCACCCAGACCGTGACTTTGCTTGTGCAGTACATCACTATCAATGGCCACACCGTTTCTTTCGATAATAGTCAGGACCCTTGATGTGGCCACCTCTAGCGCATAGGTGGCTTCCAGACCTTCATGGGCCGCTATCAAGGGACGCAGCACCTGATGCAGACGCAGCGTCAGATCGGCATCTTCCGAGGCATAATGTGTGGCCAGATCGACAGCGACCTCGTCAAAACATATTTGCTTGGCGCCCTTGCCGCAGATCTCTTCGTATGGGGTACCAGTAACCCCAAGCCAGCGCTGAGCCACATCTTGCATGTTCACACGTAAATGCGACTCGAGTACGTAAGCCTGCAGCATAGTGTCTTCTTCAATGCCTTTTAAGCCAATGTCTTCAGACAAAAACACATGTGCATCGTATTTGGCATTGTGCAGAACCTTGGCATGCTTATCGGATGTGAGCCACGGCTTTAGCTTCGCGAGCACCTGTTGCTTATCAAGCTGAGGCCCCACATCGTAACCACGATGCGCCAGGGGAATATAGCAGGCCTGCCCTGCCTCTACACAAAGTGACAAACCCACCAGGCTGGCTTGCAAAGGATCAAGGGAAGTGGTCTCGGTATCAAGGGCAGTGAGCTCTGCCGCCTGGATTTTATCTATCCATTTATCAAGCGCTTCCCAAGTGGTTACGCTTTCATAGTGAATCAGCTCTGGTGACACAACAGCCATTGGCTGAGGGGCTGCAGGCCCATAAGAAGAAGTGGATACCGTCTCTGTATTGGGACTGCTGCCGACGGTGGAACCGGGTTTTACCGCACGCGAATCTTGCTGCGGAATGCGGTCAGGGTCGCCGCTAAGTTCTCGCAGCCACGAACGAAAACCGTAATCGTCATACAGCTTGATCAGGGTATCGGAATCCAGAGCCAGTGGTTTAAGCGAGTCCAGCCCGGGAATCAGGTCATCAATTTCGCAGTCCAGCTTCACGGTGACCAACTGCCGTGTGAGATCAAATCGCGGAATAAAATCACGCAAGTTCTGACCCGCCACACCTTTGATCTTATCGGCATTAAGAATTAGCTCGGCCAAGGTTCCATATTCTGTTAACCATTTTGCTGCTGTTTTAGGGCCAACTTTCGGTACACCTGGAATATTGTCAGAGGTATCCCCGATCAGCATCAGATAATCAATAATTTGATCCGGCCGCACCCCATAGCGATCGATCACACCCTGGACATCCTGGCGCTCGTTATTCATGGTGTTGATGAGTTCAACGTGCTCATTGACCAGTTGTGCCAGATCTTTATCGCCAGTGGAAACAATGGTGTGCACACCATGCCCGGTAGCCCGCACCGCGAGTGTGCCGATAATATCATCGGCCTCGACACCCGGCGTGCAGATGACGGGCCAGCCAAGGGCCTTTACCGCCTGGTGTATAGGTACTATTTGTGACGCGAGATCAGTTGGCATCGAAGCCCGGTTAGCTTTATAGTCACTAAAGAGCTCGTCTCTGAAAGTCTCCCCTTGGCATCAAATACACAAGCCATGTAGTCGGGCGAATAGTCCTGCAGTATTTTGCGCATCATCGAGATTACGCCATAAAGGGCGCCAGTAGGTTCTCCACGAGCATTTCGTAGATCTGGCATAGCGTGATACGCTCGATACAAGTAGCTGGATCCATCAACTAGCAACAAGGTTTTTTTCATGTCTAACAATAAAATTATTCGTTTACCGGCTTCGGAACAAATTCCGACAATATCGGCTGAACTACAACACGCAGCAGATACCCTGCAAGAAGTAGGCTTTGGTATCAGCGTATTTGGTAGTGCCCGAATTCCGCCAAATCATAAATATTACAAGCTAGCACAAGATTTAGGTAAGCGATTAGCCGAAGCCGGTCTTATGTTGATCGCCGGGGTGGCCCTGGCCTGATGGAAGCTGCCAACAAAGGCGCCTTCGAGTCTGGTGGGCGCAGCGTAGGATTAAATATTCGCCTACCCCGCGAGACCAGCAACAACCAATATCAAACCCACAGTCTGCAATTCGAGTACTTTTACTCTAGAAAAGCGACGTTCTTTATGCACAGCTCGGCGTATATTGCTTTGCCAGGCGGCTTTGGTACGTTAGACGAGCTGTTTGAAGTCATGACTTTGGTACAAACTCGAAAATTACCGCCCGCACCTATTGTACTGATGGGAACCGAGTTCTGGGGTGGCTTAATCGACTGGATCAAAGCCCAACTTGTAACGAACCAGCTAATCTCGCCTGATGACCTCAACCTGCTGACTATTACTGATGACTTGGGCGAAGTCATGAAAGTTATGAATGAATGCTGCTCGCAGTTTTCCGTACAGCCCGACTGCGAGCCTGCCCTGCCACAATAGGCTCCAGCCGGCTGAAATAGTCACACAGCTTCACTTCGCCACAAAAATCCAACCTGCCAAAAAAAGCTCCTGATAAAATCAGGAGCTTTTTCGTTTTCCAGCTTAAGAGCTATTAGCCAGGCATCAATCGCGTAGACTGCGGCGGCGCTCGTGCTCTTTCAGGTAACGCTTACGCAGGCGTATAGACTTAGGTGTCACTTCAACCAGTTCGTCGTCATCAATAAAGTCAACAGCATACTCTAGTGTTAAACGAATTGGAGTGATCAAATCTACGTGCTCATCTTTACCGGAAGAGCGGACATTCGTGAGCTTCTTTTCACGAATCGGATTAACGATCAAGTCGTTGTCACGGCTGTGAATACCAATAATCATGCCTTCGTATACAGGATCATTAGGCGACACAAACATTTTTCCGCGCTCTTGCAGCTTCCAGATAGCATAGGCCACAGCCTCGCCATCGTCCTGACTTATCAGAACACCGTTACGGCGTTCACCGACAGAGCCTTCACGCAGGGGCTTGTATTCGTCAAAGATATGACTCATCAAGCCAGTACCGCGTGTAAGAGTCATGAAGTCTCCCTGGAATCCGATCAGTCCACGTGCCGGAATACGGTACTCAAGGCGCGTACGACCACGACCATCGGGTTGCATATCCAGCAAATCACCGCGACGACGTCCCAGCTCTTCCATAACGCCACCCTGATGACCGTCTTCAATATCGACAGTCAGCAGTTCGAAAGGCTCTTGTTTAACGCCATCGACTTCTTTGATCAGTACCTGAGGACGCGATACAGCCAGCTCGAAGCCTTCACGTCGCATGTTCTCAAGCAAAATCGTCAAGTGCAGCTCACCGCGGCCACAAACTTCAAATACGGTGTCATCGCCAGTGCTGTTAACGCGCAACGCCACATTTGATTTAAGCTCAAGGTCCAAACGGTCACGAATTTGACGGCTGGTAATAAACTTGCCTTCACGACCTGCCAGTGGGGAAGCGTTAACCATGAAGTTCATGGTTAATGTAGGCTCGTCGATATGCAGTAAAGGCAGCGCTTCCTGATGATCGACTTCGGTGATCGTGCAGCCAATACCAATTTCGTCTATACCGTTAATCAAAACAATATCACCCGCTTCAGCTTCTGGCACTTGCTGGCGATCCACGCCCTTGAAGGTCAACACCTGGTTGATGTGGCCTTTGATCGGCTCACCCTCAGGGCCAAACTTCACAATGACGTTTTGACCTGCCTTGACGCGGCCACGGTTAACGCGACCCACGCCAATCTTACCCACGTACGTGCTGTAATCCAGCGAACAGATCTGTAGCTGCAAAGGGCCATCTGGATCGTCATCGCGCTGTGGCACATGTTCCAGAATTGCCCGGAACAAATGGCTCATATCGCCGGACCGGATATCATCGGTGGGGCCAGCATAACCAGCCAGACCGGATGCATAGACAATAGGGAAATCCAGTTGCTCTTCGGTGGCGCCCAACTTATCAAACAAGTCGAAGGTTTCGTTTACCGCAAAGTCAGGACGAGCGCCGGGACGATCGATTTTGTTGACGACCACAATAGGCTTTAAGCCAAGCTCAAGAGCCTTGCGTGTCACGAAACGCGTTTGGGGCATAGGCCCTTCAACTGCGTCTACCAGCAACAACACGCCGTCAACCATCGACAGCACACGTTCAACTTCGCCGCCGAAATCGGCGTGACCGGGTGTGTCAATAATATTGATGTGCGTACCTTCGAACTCGGCCGCACAGTTTTTGGCCAAAATGGTGATGCCGCGCTCTTTCTCGATATCACCAGAGTCCATGACTCGATCGCTAACGTGCTCGTTAGCACGGAACGTGCCTGACTGTCTTAATAACTGATCAACCAGGGTAGTTTTACCGTGGTCTACGTGGGCAATAATTGCCACATTGCGCAATGCGCGACTCATAACTGTTCCTTCAGGTTGAGGTTGGCAGGTTGTAACCCTGCCGGCAGGTCTGCGAGCTCGATCAGGGTAGTCTCAGGCTCAGGCATGGCCTGAAGCGCTTCTAACTCGATCGCCGCGTCTAAATGGAAAGGTCCCACCCGTGTACGACGTAATGCAGTTAAATGCCCATAGCAGCCTAGCAGGCGACCAATATCCTGTGCAAGCGTGCGTATGTAGGTTCCTTTACTGCACAAAACCGAAATACGAGCTTGCTGATCGGTACACTCTAAAAGCGTAATTTCATGGATGGTTACCGTACGAGGCGGCCGTTCAAGTTCAATACCCTGACGCGCGTACTCATAAAGTGGTTTACCATCTCGTTTCAAGGCTGAAAACATCGGAGGAATCTGTTGGATTTCTCCGCGGAATTCATTAAGTACAGCTTCTACCCGCTGAGCGTCAATGCCTTCAGGGGGCAGTTCTGCGGTTGCTACAACTGTGCCCGTCAGGTCGCCCGAGTCGGTTTCAGAACCAAACTGTATTAAAGCCTCGTAGCCTTTATCCGAGTCAAGTAACTGACCAGAAAGTTTGGTTCCCCGACCAAAACAACAAACCAGCAAGCCTGTTGCAAAGGGGTCTAAAGTACCGGTGTGACCAGCCTTGCGTGCATCCATCGCGCGACGTGCACGTTGCAAGGCATGATTACTGGACAGGCCTTCGGGTTTGTCCAGCAACAGGACACCATCTAGCAACCGTCCGCGTCGTCGGCTTGCCATCGTATAAATTTCCGTAAGATAACGACAGCCCGACTTAGGGCTTGTCGTCGGGGTCGTCTGGAACCGGATCGGCACCATAGGTAGTAGGACGGTTTGCCTCTTCGATTAGTTTACTCATGGCTATACCACGAATTACATGATCATCGTAGAAGAAACGTAAAGTAGGGACTGTATGGATGTGAAACATCTTGTAGAGCTGAGAGTGAAACCATCCTGCCTTGGCATTAAGCACCTCGGCAGCAACCTCTGGCTCGGCGCCCAATACCGTAAAGTGTACTTTTGCGTGGGCGTAATCAGCCGACAACTCGACCGCAGTGAGAGTGATTAACCCAGCACGAGACATATCTATCTCGCGCTGAATCAAAATGGCCAGATCTTTTTGGATTTGATCAGCCAAGCGGACGTTACGCCCGCTTCCTAGTTTCGCTTTATGTCTTGCCATAAATTACAGTGTTCTAGCGATTTCCTTGATTTCGAAGATTTCAAGCTGGTCGCCCACTTCGAGATCGTTGTTGCCGCGCAGAGTAATACCGCAGTCGAAACCTTGGCGAACTTCCCGCACGTCATCTTTGAAGCGACGCAAAGACTCTAGATAACCCGTCCAGTGAACAACGTTGTTGCGCAACAGACGAACCTGCGAATCACGCTTGACCAAACCTTCGGTAACCATACAACCGGCCACGCTACCAATGCGAGAAATATGATAGACCTCGCGAATCTCAACCATTCCTATTACTTCTTCACGCTGCTCAGGTGTCAGCATACCCGATAGTGCGGCTTTAACATCATCGACGGCATCGTAAATAATGTTGTAGTAACGGATATCGACATCGTTTAGCTCGGCATGTTTACGGGCCGTTTGCTCTGCACGTACATTAAAGCCGATAACAACGGCGTTAGAGGCAATCGCCAGGTTAACGTCGCTTTCAGAGATACCACCGACTGCGGCATGAACGACTTCGACCTTGACCTCGTCCGTAGCCAGTTTCATCAACGAAGAAACCAATGCTTCCTGTGAACCCTGCACATCAGTTTTAATGATGAGCGATAGGGTTTGCACGCCATCACCGATATTCTCGAAGAGTGAGTCAAGCTTCGCAGCCTGCTGACGCGCTAGTTTCACATCACGGAATTTACCTTGGCGGAACAGCGCTATTTCACGAGCCTTGCGTTCGTCAACCATAGCAACCAGCTCGTCACCTGCAGCCGGAACCTCGGTTAAGCCCTGGATTTCAACAGGTATGGAAGGCCCGGCAGAAGGCAGGGTTTTTCCGGACTCGTTTACCATGGCACGCACACGACCGAAGCTGGCGCCGACCAATACCGTATCGCCGCGATTCAGAGTACCGCTTTGCACAAGAATTGTCGCCACCGGACCGCGACCACGATCGAGGCGAGCCTCGATGACAGTGCCTTTGGCCGGCGTGTTCACTGCTGCAGTCAGTTCAAGCATTTCTGCCTGCAGCAACACCTGCTCTAGAAGTTCGTCTATGCCCTGGCCCGTGCGCGCTGACACAGGTACGAAGGGTACGTCACCACCGAACTCTTCGGAGATGACTTCTTCAACCAACAGCTCTTGCTTCACACGATCAGGATTAGCTTCAGGTTTATCGATTTTAGTAATGGCAACCACTAGCGGTACTTCAGCAGCTCGTGCGTGGTGAATAGCCTCGCGAGTTTGCGGCATAACACCATCGTCTGAGGCCACTACCAGGATAACCACGTCGGTAGCCTTGGTTCCACGAGCACGCATTGCCGTAAAAGCTTCGTGTCCGGGAGTATCAAGGAACGTGACGTTACCGGAATCAACCTTAACGTTGTAGGCACCAATGTGCTGGGTAATACCACCTGCCTCACCCGAAGCGATCTTGGTACGGCGGATGTAATCCAGAAGCGATGTTTTACCGTGATCGACGTGACCCATTACAGTAACAACAGGTGCACGGGGCTGTTCGTCGATTTCACCGACAAACACATCCTCAAGGAAGGACTCAGGATCATCAAGTTTTGCAGCAACGGCGATATGGCCCAGCTCTTCAACCAGAATCATTGCTGTTTCCTGATCCAGAACCTGGTTAATCGTTACCATCTGGCCAAGTTTCATAAGGTGCTTGATGACCTCGGCAGCCTTGATGGACATCTTGTGGGCTAAATCGCCGACAGTGATGGTCTCTGGTACCGGGATCTCGCGCGCAATGAACTCGACTGTCTGTGGCTGCTGCTCTGGCTGGCCACGGCCACGGCCACGGCGGCCACCTGATCCACGCGTATTGGCGCGCCAGCCTTCACGGCCCACAGCTGCAGAAGCAACCTCGGCCTTGGACGGCGTTTTGCGGCGAGTAGAATCACTTACCCAGCCTGCTTCACCTTTCACTGGAGGCTTAGCAGTACCTTTCTTAACCTCAGTGCCTTTGTCTTCTTTCTTGGCAACTGTCTTCACAGCACCTTTGCGACCCTCGGCCTGAGGTTCAGGAGCGCGCAACACTTTACGCGGACGGCTAAGCATTTCGCTAATGGCTGCCGCTTCTGCAGCAGCAGCTAAACGGGCACGATCGCGATCGGCGTCAGCCTCGGGATCGGCGGCTTTTGCTGAGGCAGCACGGCGCTGACCACTTGCTGGCGCTGCTGTACGAGCAGGCCCTTTAGTAGCGCGAGCAGGCCCCGCTGGACGCGGAGCACCTGACTGCTTCGCAGCTTTGGGCTGCGAATCGGTTTTAGCGTTAGATGTTTCTTTAGCGGGCTTATTTTTTACGGCCACGTTTTCCAGCTCTTTTGTTTGTTCTGCCACGGCAGGCGTTACCTCTTTGGCCTGGTCTTTAAGCTCAGGCACTTTATCTTCAGACGGCTTCACTTCGGCAACCGGCACCTGAACGGGTTCGGCTTCAGTTTTGATAGTAGGCTCGGACTGAACTGTTTTCTCGGCACCAGCTTCTTCGGTCTTCATCGGCTTCGATTCGACTACTGGCGGTGTATCTTGTTTAGCCTCTGGAGCCGGTTCGTCAACAACAGCTTTATCATTGACAACAGGTTCAGGAGCATTGACTTTAGAGTCTTCAGGACTGTCCACCGGACTTGGGACAGTAGCTTGAGTGACTTCGGGCTTGGGTGTAGAAACTTGCGCCTCGGGAACCGGCACGGATTGCGCGACCGTCTCTGCCGGAGCTTCATCAGCTGTTTTTGCGGCATCAGCAAGGAGCTCGGCCGGGTCACGTTTAACAAATACGCGCCGCTTACGTGTCTCGACCTGAATGGTACGAGAACGACCGGAACCATCAGCCTGGCGTATTTCAGAAGTTTTACGACGGGTTAAGGTGATTTTATTCCCCTCGTTACCTCCGTGGGCGCGGCGCAACGATTCCAGCAGCTTCGCCTTATCTGCTTCGGTGACGGAATCGTCTACCGATTTGAGCTCAACACCTGCTGTACGCAATTGTTCCAGCAGCGTATCGGCGGGCATTTTCAGTTCTTGAGCGAACTGGGCGACTGTGTTACTCGGCATTCGACTCTCTCTTGCTTACGACTACTTATTCTAATAAATACAACCCCATAAACTGGCCCTTTAGAGGCCAGTTTCTAAGCAATTTATTCATCGCCGTCGAACCAATGGGCTCGTGCGCGCATGATCATTTCGCTTGCTTCTTCGCTATCGAGACCAGTGATCTCGGACAACTCATCGGTTGCCAGCTCAGCCAGGTCGTCCAAATCGACGATCTCTTTTTCGGCTAGCTTAGCTATGATATCTGGGGTCATACCCTCGATTTCTTGAAGATCTTTAGCTGCGGTTTGCACCAGCTCTTCTTTGGCAATGGCTTCGGACAACAATGCATTACGAGCACGAGCACGGAGTTCGTTCACCGTTTCCTCGTCGAAAGCTTCGATTTCAAGAAGCTCTTGCATTGGCACATAAGCCACTTCTTCAAGGCCAGTAAAGCCCTCATCAATAAGAATATTGGCGACTTCCGAATCAACATCAAGACGTTGCATGAAGACATCACGCAATACCTGGCGCTCTTCTTCCTGACGGTTCTGATTTTCCTCAGGAGTCATGATGTTAATTTGCCAGCCAGTAAGCTCGGAAGCAAGACGCACGTTTTGACCGCGTGCGCCAATAGCTTTAGGCAGGTTTTCCTCATCGACAACCACATCCATAGCGTGCTTGTCTTCGTCTACCAATATAGATTGAACATTTGCAGGTGCCAAGGCACCGATAACGAACTCAGCGGGATCTTCGGCCCACAGCACGATATCAACTTGCTCACCGCCCAACTCGTTACGTACCGCCGTTACGCGTGAACCACGCATACCTACGCATGTCCCGATAGGGTCGATGCGCTGGTCATAAGCAATAACGGCGATTTTAGCGCGTACTCCGGCATCGCGAGCGGCTGCCTTGATTTCAAGCAGCCCCTGTTCAATTTCAGGAACTTCATTTTCAAAAAGTTCGCGAATAAATTCGGGTGCTGTACGAGACAGCAATACCTGCTGCCCCCGAGCTGTTCGGTCAATGCGCTGTACCCAGGCACGAACACGATCACCCATACGTATATTTTCTTTGGGGATCATTTCGCTACGGGGCAAACGGGCCTCGATCTTACCCATTTCGATAATGGCATCGCCTTTATCCATGCGTTTGACGGTGCCCGAAACGATGGTTTCACCACGATCGAGGAAATCGTTAAGTACCTGCTCTCGCTCGGCGTCGCGAATTCGCTGGAGAATGGCCTGCTTGGCAGCTTGCGCCCCAATTCGACCGAACTCCAGAGGCTCCAGCGCTTCTTCGATGAAGTCGCCTACCTCGATATCGGGAGCGAACTCGAGTGCCTCGCTGTAGAGCTCTTGACGGTCAGGCTCTTGCAGGCCTGCCTCGTCGGGCACCACCAACCAGCGGCGAAAGCCCTCGTGCTCACCATCGGTACGATTAACCGATACTCGTATATCAGCATCTTCAGTAAAGCGTTTTTTCATAGCGGAAGCTAGCGCACCCTCGAGAGCACCAAATACAACTTCCGGCTCAACGCCTTTTTCACGAGCTAGTGCATCGACCAGCAAAAGAATTTCGCGACTCATCGCTTTCTACCCTTGAAATCAAGAACGGGATCTAATTTGGCACGATCTACCTCGTCAAAGGTAAAGCTGAGATCCCTGACACCACCCGAAGCGTCTTCAAGTTCGAGCAAGAACTGCGTGTCTGGTGTCGCGGACTCGGCGCTAACGCCCTCAGGGGCAATTAGCACACCGACAAAAACCTTGCGGTTCTCGATAGCCTCGCGAAACTTGACCTCAACACGCTGCCCTGCAAACCGCACAAAATCAGCAATCTGCTTAAGCGGGCGATCTACACCTGGCGAGGAAACCTCGAGCCGGCTGTAGTCAACGCTCTCTACCTCGAAGACACGCGACAACTGCTTAGAGACCCACTCGCAATTCTCGATAGACACCCCTTCAGGGTGATCGATAACCACGCGCAACACGCCCATAGGGGCGCGCTCGACATCGACCAGTTCGATATCGCTGCCTGTTAAGGCCTCTAGTGTCAAAGCGAAAATATCTGCCATAAAATCCAAAAAAATGGGCTGTATGTCAGCCCACTGCTACCGTACCAGTGTGGCTTACCCTTCCTCTATAGAGAGATAGAAGCGTAAACCAACTGACGCATTACTATTGTGTAACCCTAATAAGCTTCAAGAACAACACCGGGTCAGGAGCTTCGTTGTTAAATATGGCATTGCATATTTAAAACATAAGCCACCACAAACCCACTTGCCATTTTGCTGCCGTTAAGCCGCTTGCTGTTGTTTCGTGCTGTTGTCATGCTGTTGCCAACACCTGAGCTTATTAAGACTCGGTAAGTATCTGACATTACAACTAATAACGGTGATACCGTGCTAAGCCCCATATTCTAACAGAATCCAATAAAAAATCCTGCTATTTCTGAAGCTTAGAGCAATAAAAGCCGTCAAGACACGCCAAGCCAACGTCAACTTTAGCGTGCCGACTTAAGTTGTGGTGTATTAACGACGACCAGAACCGATTCTTGCCAGCTTGGATTCGTGCGCATTAGAACCACTAGGCTGCCAGTCATCTCCGCGGGTACGCCCCCGTGTTGCGACGAGGAGCCGAAGCCCGTGCGGACGTGTCAGCGTTTCCGGCTGACGATTTAGCTGCCCTAGGGTTAGTACGGCGATTGGTCGCCGGCGACTTATCGGCAGCCGCCCTCTCACCCCGGCCATCAGGGCTGCGACGAGGCCCACGAGGACCTGATGATGGACGCGCAGCACGGCTTCGCTGATTCGGATTCCTGGCTGACTGGCCACGCCCGGCTTCCGGGTGTCCATTAGCCAACCCCCACTAATCAGAAGACCGGTAGTTGCCGTTGGATCGATTACGTTCCCACTACGTGAAGCCCCTCGAAGGTTACCGCGACGGTTCAGACGCGCACCGCTGCTACCATTTTGTTCCATTGTGCCGAAGCCGGGAGGCAACGCACTATCGTGACTCAGCGGCTGACCCCTGCGGCCCCGACTATCTGAATCGGAATCGCCGGTAACCTCACGAGCTAGGCCCAGGCGTAGCATCAAGGCGGTCGCCATATTTGGCTCAAGCTCTTCCCAGCGTCCGCGACGCAGCTTCCGGGGCAGAACCACTTCCCCGAAACGGGTACGAATAAGCCGGCTGACTGTTACGCCAGCAGCCTCAAACATACGACGCACTTCGCGATTGCGCCCCTCATGAATCGTAACCCTGTACCAGCGATTGCTCCCTTCCCCGCCAATGAACTCGAGCTCGCCAAATTTTGCTACACCATCTTCAAGCTCAATCCCCGCAGTCAGACGTTTAGTCTGCTCTGGACCAAGCTCGCCCAGCACGCGTACGGCATATTCACGCTCAGCGCCATAGCGGGGTGCATCATCCGATTTGCAAGCTCACCTGATGTAGTGAAGATCAATAACCCCTCGGTATTAAGATCGAGGCGGCCTACAGACAGCCACTTACCCACTTTCAAACGTGGCAGACGCGAAAAAACAGTATCTCGACCGCTGGGGTCATCATGGCTAACAATCTCGCCCGCCGGCTTGTGGTAGAGAATAATGCGTGGCGGCTTATTGGCATTAGGGCGTGCAATCAATCGTCCATTAATACGTACCTTGTCATCCTGGCCCACGCGCTGCCCTATATGAGCGGGTTCACCGTTAACGGAAACACGGCCTGAAATAATCAGTTCTTCCATGTCACGCCTGGAACCTACACCCGCATCTGCCAGCACCTTGTGCAGCTTGGGCTGAATGGCGTCGCTTGTCAGATAGCGTCCCAATCGTTGAGACATTTTTGCAGATTTATCCAGATACGAAAGAGCCTGATCAGCCTCCTGCTCATTAAATTCAGTTGCATCCCCTCGCGTTGATGCTGCCGGTGCCGCTGCGGGTGTGTTTTTTCTGGCACCCGAGCGCCTGCCTACAGGACTTCGCCTGCGATTCGGTGAACGGGGCTCAGCCGGCTTGGCTCCTGCCGCAACTGTCGCTTCGGACTGAGCTGGGGCGGCCTCCTTGGGCGTCCTGCCACGCGGCGCTGTTTCAGCACCGCCGTTATTGCTATTGGCTCCAGCATCACCGCGACGACGCCGAAATGGCGTACGCAGCTTCCTTCCTTTACCTCGCGTGGTTGGCGAAACAGTATCGCCAACGCCCTCGGAAGACCCGGTAGCAGTTGCCTTGGGCTGATCGTTGTTATCAGTCATTGATTAAGAGACTCCTTCAATTTTTGTGTCTTCTCGTTGAGAGTTGGCCCTCATGTCGGCAGCCTCCTTCTCAGTTGTTTGTATTTGGCTCTCGGATGCCTGAGATAATTGCAGGTCGGTCAGCGCCTCAACAGCGTCGATATCATCCAAGGACGGTAAATCTTGTAAAGAACGTAGACCTAAATCATCTAAAAACTGTTTTGTTGTGCCCAATAGAGCGGGCCTGCCCGGCGCGTCTCTGTACCCCAGCACTTCAATCCACCCACGATCCTCGAGGGTGCGAATAATTTGAGTTGATACCCCCACGCCGCGCACATCTTCTATGTCGCCGCGGGTTACAGGCTGGCGCCAAGCAATAATGGCCAATGTTTCCATGACCGCGCGTGAATACTTAGGGGGCCGTCCGGCGCTCATTCGAGCTAGAAAAGGCTGCATTTCGGGACGGCTTTGAAAGCGCCAACCCGTAGCAAGAGGCAAAAGCTCAAGGCCTCGCTCTTTCCAATCAAGCTGCAACATAGCCAAATGATGACGCATTTGATCATTAGAAATGTCATAAACGCCAAACAATTGTCTCAGCTGCGAGATATTTAAGGGCTCATCGGCACACAACAATGCAGCCTCAAGCACTTTTAAGACCTCATTTTCTGTCATATTGTGGGCCATTACCAAAGAATGCTTGCATTATTATTTCAGTGGGGTTAATATTGTTCTTCTGTCGCGGGGTGGAGCAGTTTGGTAGCTCGTCGGGCTCATAACCCGAAGGTCGTAGGTTCAAATCCTGCCCCCGCAACCAAGATTCAAATGGGTCGATTTCTTAACGAAATCGGCCCATTTTTTCGTTCTGCAAAAGTGTTCAGACAAAAAACTGAACGAAGGCCTGAAAAAGCGTAAGCCCACATCACAACCAACACAGCCCAGAAAGCCGAAGCAGCCATGTTCATCAGGCCAAGCACAAAACCACTGTTGTTTTTCACTATTTGACTGTGGCCCTGAACCGAATTCAAATCAAGACCGTACACATGGCTGTGGCTGTCGGCGTTAACAAGAGCAACACATGCTATGCATAGCATTACGGTGCCCCACGTCAAACGCAAAACCTCGGCCTGATCAGCACCAGGCAACGTAGTCGCTACAACGAAAAGAAATAAAATAAAAATGGCCATCGCCCAATTAAAGGACATTCAACAAATACTCAAACCGTTAAAGTCACGGTCAAGAACGACGCAAGCCCGCTCGGTCGGCTGCCACTGAGCCGAATAATCAAATACGACGATTGATATGCCATACCTGGCAAGCGCAATACGTAGCGATGCAATAATGAAAGCAAAACGAGCATGAATAAATAATAAATACTGACTAAACACCAAAAGGGTTGGTGGCCTGACTCTGACTAAAAGAGCCTAACAGCGACAGTGATTCGAGCATAACGACCCGCATACAGGTGTGCACTAATGCGCAACACACACGTGAAGCAAGCAAAATATTACGTAAATATAATTATGCGGCGGCTTTTGAAACCATAAAGACGCAACCAGAATAAAGGTGGGCGAATATAACGACAGCTATAATGGGGCAGCTGTCGGAGTAAGTGACATTGCTCTGCTAATTTCTAATGCAATGTGTAATTCGCGCCGACTGGCGATTAATATTATTACACCATCGTACCGGCGGCTTTGCAAGAAATCATTGTCAATAGTCGCGGCCATTTAGGTGACGCAGCCCTAATCCGCAACTTACTCTGCGCCAAGTTGCCGAAATGCTACATCCTTGTTTTATTTTTTGCCTTCCCTACGTATAACCGTGTCCATTACTTATTCTCTAATACATAGCGCTGACGCCATTCATGCCTCCGAGTGGGATAAACTTGCCCAAGGCGAGCAGCTTCTTAGCCACGCTTTCTTCAGTGCATTAGAGACTTCTCCGAATGCTTGCGCCGAGACTGGCTGGATGGCCCATCACCTGATAGCCCGCGATCAGCATGCTGTCGTTGGCATTTTGCCCCTGTATTTAAAAAATCATTCTCGAGGCGAGTATGTGTTTGATCAAGGCTGGGCTAACGCTTACCACCAGCACGGGCATGCCTACTATCCACGCCTGATCAGTGCTGTTCCGTATACACCCGTGGGAGGAGACCGACTGCTTGCGACTAGTGTCGAGGCACAAGAATCTCTGCTGCAGAAGGCGCTGGAAATCAGTATCCGCAATAAGGTGCCTACGCTACACCTGCTATTTCCAAATATAGCGCAGGCTCGTTTAATGGAGGATGCAGGCCTGCTCGTACGTGAAGCTATACAGTTTCATTGGAAAAACCGAGATTACCGTGACTTTGACGATTTTCTGGATGCTTTACGACAAAAATACAGAAAAAAGCTTCGTCAGGATAGTCGCAAGGTTGCAGAGGCGGGGGTGCTCTTCCAGCACCTAAGCGGCGATGGTATTTCGCAGAAAGACCTGGCCTTCTTTTATGAGTGCTATAGAAACACCTATCTTGTACGAGGCCAGCTGCCCTACTTAAATCTCGATTTCTTTCATAAGCTCTTGCACACCATGCCTGAAGCACTGGTGTTGATTATTGCTATGCACGAAGGCCGGCCTGTAGCAAGCGCCCTAAGCCTACGCTCGGGGAACACCCTGTATGGGCGATATTGGGGATCTGTACAAGAGATGCCCGGCCTGCACTTTGAGACCTGTTATATACAGTCGATCCGCTATTGCATAGAGAATTCCATACAAACCTTTGAAGGGGGTGCGCAAGGGGAACATAAATTGTCGAGGGGCCTGGAGCCCGTAACCACCTACTCTGCGCACTGGATTGCAGACCCTGACTTTAAAAATGCTATTGCCGACTTTGTTCTTCGCGAGAAAGAAGCTGTGAGAAGCTACAAGGCCGAACTTAAGAACAGCCTGCCCTTTAAGGCATAGCCCACAAAAATGCCCCAGATGGCATACTTAGCTCTGGGGCATAAGACTCGCCTGTTTTCCTACGGCGCTCACAAGATTGCCATAGACCCTAAGGCTTGTCTTTAGGCTTCTGGACAAAGGGAAAGGCGTTAAACAAATTGTATGCCTGTCCCTGTACCTGATCTTGCATCTGCATAAATAGTTTTTGGCTCTGATCCATATACATGTTCATTGCACTTTGCATGACAGGCGCCTGTACCGACATAAACTGCGCCCAAGCTTCTGGCCCCATCTGTCTGCCATAGACGTCTTGAGACTGCTCTGCCATTTTGTCCTGGATGTCAATAAAGGCCTGTATGTTTTTCTCGAGGTACGTGCCCATTACCCCTTGCATGGCGCTGCCATAAAAACGGATGATATGCTCCAGAGCACTGGCGGAAAACATAGGCACGTTCGCGCTTTCCTCTTCGAGAATAATCTGCAGCAAGATGCTTCGGGTGATGTCTTCGTTGGTTTTTACGTCAACGACGGTGAAGCTTTCGCTGGCCATCACTAACTGCTTAATATCAACTAAAGTGATGTAAGCGCTGGTATGAGTATCGTAAAGCCTGCGATTAGGATACTTCTTGATTAAGCGCGCGGAATCGGATGCAGTGGTTTGTGTCATAGTAAGCAAATCATAGTCGTAGTATGAGGCAATTACCTCAAAAAAGTCAGCCCATATGCAAACCGCCGTTAACCGAGAAGTCGGCCCCAGTGGAAAACCCGGACTCGTCTGAGGCCAGCCAGCTGACAATGGACGCAATCTCGGTGGGCTCACCTAAACGCCGTATAGGAATGGTAGCGACAATTTTTTCAAGTACATCAGGACGAACGGCTTTAACCATATCGGTTCCAATATAACCCGGTGATACGGTATTAACAGTAACACCTTTACTGGCCACTTCAAGAGCAAGCGCCATCGTGAAACCGTGTATACCCGCCTTCGCCGTTGAGTAATTGGTTTGTCCGAACTGCCCTCGCTGCCCATTGACCGAACTAATGTTAATAATACGCCCCCACTCGTTTTGCAGCATAGGTTCAATCACTTGCTTAGTGACGTTAAACAAGCTGTTCAGATTGGTATTGATCACAGCCTGCCAGTCATCAAAGCTCATTTTCCTGAACTGACCATCACGAGTAATCCCTGCATTATTGACTAGCACATCGATATTTCCGTGGGTATCTGCCACAGCCTCGAACGCAGCGCGAGTAGATTCCCAGTCGGCGACATTCCCGACCGAGGCATGAAACTCGAAGCCCAGTTCGCGCTGTTCATCCAGCCATTTTTCGTGGTTGCGGCTTGGGCCGCATCCAGCAATCACTTTGAAGCCATCGTTGGCCAAACGCTGGCATATTGATGTGCCTATACCGCCCATTCCCCCGGTTACATAAGCCAGCTTGGTAGACATAAGTCTCTCCTGATAAGTTAAAACAGCAGCTGTGCTGCAGACAGCTCAGAATTTCTATAACATACGCTAAATTTATGGCTACAGTTTGAAGCCGTTATTAGGCAACATCGGCTAGAGAGCTCGCACGTGCACGTACGTACCAGGTGCAGGATCCAGGGCCGGATAGTGCTGCCCCCTAGTTGCGAGGGTGCGTCAACATGTTCACCGCTATTTTCCTCTAGCCAAGATGCCCAATGTTTCCACCAGCTACCCGCGCATTGCCGCCCCTGCGCAAACCATTCATCAGGCGAATCTGCCAAGCCGCCCTGTGCAGGGTCAGCCACCCAGTAATGTCGCCGGTTATCCACTGGCGGGTTAATCACACCGGCTATATGCCCCGACGCACCGAGCACAAAGCGAACATCGCCGCTAAGTAGCTGCGCGCTCTGAAAAGAGCTTTTCCACGGAACAATGTGGTCTTCTTTAGACCCGTATACGTAGGCCGGCATAGTGAGCCGGCGAAAGTCGAGGTCGTGTCCATTAATGCGAACCCCATCAACTTCTTTAAGCTTGTTTTGCAGGTAGGTGTTGCGGAAATACCAGGTGAAGAATGGTCCAGGCAGGTTGGTGCCGTCTGCATTCCAGTAAAGCAGATCAAAAGCGGCCGGGGTTTCCCCTTTGAGATAATTGTCGGTCACGTAATTCCAGACCAATTCACTAGGACGTAAAAAGGCAAAAGCGGAAGACAGATCGCCGGCAGATAATAGGCCGCCCGCCCCCAGTTGCCATTCACGAAGCAAGGCCAAAGCTTCGTCAACAAAAACCTGAAGTGGACCTACATCGTGAAAATCGAGCATCGTGGTCAGCAGTGTCAGCGCATTACACGGCTGCTCGCCACGAGCCTGCGCCAGCGCCAAAGCTGATGACAGTAATGTTCCACCCACACAAAAGCCCAGCGTATTAATCGTGCCTTGCCGGGAGATGGCTTTTACGGCCTCGACCGCCTCAAGCACGCCATGATCCAGGTAATCGCCCCATGTGGCTTGGTGAATCCCGTCGCTATCCTCGGAAAGCGGGTTACGCCATGACATCAGAAAAACCTGAAAGCCTTGATCTACCGCGTATTTCACAAAGGAGTTTCGCTCTTGCAAATCGAGAATGTAGTATTTATTGATGCAAGGAGGAACAATCAATAAAGGGATAGCCCGCACATGAGCCGTTACAGGCTGGTAGTGAATCAGCTCGAACAGCGTATTGCGTAAAACCACAGCGCCTGGCGTGATAGCAATATTTTTTCCTACCCCAAACTGGCTTTCATCCGTTTGCGTCAATCTGCCTTTTTGCAGATCAGCGCAAAAATTCGTCAAACCAGCCATGAGGCTAGCGCCTTGTGTTTCGAGCAGCTTCTGCTGAGCCTCTGGATTGCTCACTAGAAAATTAGCCGGACAAGCAGCCTCTGCCCACTGCATGACAAGGAATGAAAGCCTCTGCTGCACATCGGGTTGCAAGTTGGCATTGCTGACCATCGACTGCAGCGTTTCTGTGTATAGCTCCCAGGCATGCGCACTTAATAGCGCTTCAGGTTTACGTAACCACGCTTCATTTTTGAACCGGCGACTTCGCGGAGGCTTCAAATCGGATCGTGCCGCCAGGCTAAGTAAACTCTGCCACTTAGACTTGAATTCATTTTGAATACTGGCTTGCGCTTCAGAGCTAAGTAACGACGGAAACGGCTGTGCTGTAGACTTTACACTCACGTAACTTGCCCTTAATAAAGAAAGTATGTAACTGTGTAACCACTTTATAATCAGCGATACGAGTCGTGGATGTCAATGGGGGTATCAGCTTAAGCTAAGCGGCTTCAGAGCCGAACTTAAGCAGAATGGCGTGGGGGCAACAACCACGCAACAGTCGCCAAACGACCGGTAATAGCGTGCCTTCGATAAGAATAATATCTGTCATTACGCTCAAAGGTACACTCGCCACTAAGCATGACATCAATGCCCTTAGGAGAGTTTCTCGTAAGGAACAGGCGTGCCAGGCCAGCCAAATCGGCATGATATTTACCTGGTATATCGGCTGGCACAAAATAGATGGCAGCATCTGCATCTTTCGCCAACATGGCCTCAAGCACTTCAGCGCCTACCTCAAAATGACGCTGGCTAATCGCCGGACCGATCCACGCCCGCAATCGCCCATGGTCGGGACGCTTGGCCTGCATGGAATCAAGGGTAGCCTCAAGCACTCCGGCAGCCAATCCACGCCACCCTGCATGTGCCACGCCTAATACCGATCCCCGGTAATCGCTAATTACCACAGGCAGACAGTCAGCAGTGAGAATAGCAAGCACACGATTAACCGCAGTGCTGACCGCGGCATCCGCCTCAGGCGCTGCGCTTGACGCCACATCAGCATCTACCACTCGCACGCCGTGAACTTGTGTCAGCCAGAAAGGATCTGCCGGCAAGTCAAGCCGCAGCCGCGCGCGATTCTCTGCAACTGCTGCTGCCTGGTCGTGGCAATGGGCCCCTAAATTCAAGCCATCCCACGCACCGAGGCTAACCCCACCTTCACGCAAAGTGCTGAAATAGGAGCAGCCAGCCCAGTCAATTCCAGTCATGCTACCGATCGTCATTATTTTTTCCACTGGATCTGCTGGCGAACGGCCTCGAAATCTTCAGGTAATTCAGACTCAAACTCAACTAGCCGCTCGGAGTGCGGATCAATAAAAGCCAGGGCACGGGCATGCAACATCTGTCTGGAGGCATCCAGAATTGGCTTGCCACCATAGATTTCGTCACCTAGCAGTGGATGTTTAAGACTGGCCATATGCACTCGTATCTGATGAGTTCTACCCGTCTGCAAGCGACAAATCACCTCACTGACCGCCACACCACGCCCGGCCAGCCCCTTGCGGATGCATTCAAAATGAGTAATCGCCTCGCGGGCTGCAATGCCATTTACCGTAGTCATCCGAACCGGTACCCTCGCGTCTCTGCCTACTGGCGCGTTAATTACTCCGGCTGCGTCTGGGAAGCCATGCACCAATGCAAGATATTCACGCTTTACGCTGCGCTCTTGCAACTGACGAACCAAGTGCGTCTGGGCAATATCGGTGCGTGCCACCACCATCAAGCCGGAGGTGTCCTTATCGAGGCGATGCACAATACCGGCCCGAGCCACTCCCTTCAATTCCGGATAGCGAAAAAGCAGCCCATTTAATAATGTTCCGCTCCAGTTTCCAGCTCCTGGGTGGGTGACCAGACCCGCAGGTTTATTCACGATAATCCAGTGATCGGTTTCTTTCACGACTGGAAAATCGATGTTTTCCGGCTCATAAGCTGTTTCTTCAGGTGCAGCTTGCTCCCATACGGTGATAACATCACCGGGATACACTGTTTGACGAGATCGAACCGCTTCATTATTTACCTGTACATGCCCACCTTCAATCCACGATTGCAAGCGGCTACGCGAATGCTCGGGAATCAAACGCGCCAGCGTTTTATCCAGACGTTCGGGTTCGGCAGAGATAGGTAACTTAAAGACCCGTGCCTCGGCACGACTCCCAGCGAGTTCGGCGCTTAATTTTTTATCAGTATTTGTGTCAGGCATGTCGACAAACCCATATAATTCAAGTCTGCAATGCTAACACCAAGGATGCTTTTGTGACTCGTCTAGATTACTTTCTATCCCGAATTCCCAACGCTAAACGCTTGGCCCGTGCTACATCAATTGTTACAGCCGCCGTCATCATTGCTGGCTGCGGTTCAGTGAAACCTGTAGTCGACGAGACCGCGGGATGGACGGCCGAACGCCTGTACCAAGACGCCAAAACCGAAATGAATGTCGGCAACTGGAACGGTGCCCGTACTCGGCTGGAGTCGATTGAAGCAAGGTATCCCTTTGGTACCTTCGCTCAGCAATCGCTAATCGACCAAGCCTACATCAACTGGAAAGACGAAGAGCCCGAACAGGCACTGGCAGCCATCGACCGCTTTCAAAAGCAGTACCCGAATCACCCGGGCAGTGATTACATGTTGTATTTAAAAGGTCTGATCAGCTTTACGCCTCCTAGTGCCGCGTTATCCAAAGTCACCAGGCAAGACCCCAGCGAACGCGATCCCAAAGGACTACGCGAGTCTTACGAGGCCTTTAACGATCTCATCAACAACTATCCGGACAGCCGTTATGCTGCCGATGCCAAACAACGTCTTACATGGCTGGTAAGCACTATCGCCGAAAACGAGGTTCATGTCGCCGAATATTACTATTCGCGAGGCGCATATGTGGCCTCTATAAACCGTGCTCAGCGCGTAATTACTGACTTTGAAGGCGTGGAAATTGCGGAAAAGGCTCTCTATCTTATGTACTTATCCTACGACAAGCTGGGCAAAACCGACTTGCGTGATGATACAAAACGCGTGCTGGAAGAGAACTTTCCCAACAGCGCCTACTGGGATCAAGGGCTCAAGACGCCTAAAAACCGCCTGAACCCGATCAACTGGTTTTAAGCGCTTAACACATCACCATAAGCAAAACCCCAAAGTTTCTTAGCAAACCTTGGGGTTTTTAGCATCAGTCTTCTAGCTGGTGCTGTTTAAAAAACTCTAAGGCCCGCTTCGGGTCGCGCGTACGGGTAAAGGCCGGCAGGCCGCGCCACAGCAGACGCCCGTAGGGTTTGTCTACTATGCGTGCATCCCCAACCACAAGCACTCCCCAGTCTCGTTCGGTGCGTATTAAACGGCCTGCCCCCTGCTTTAAGGCAATCGCTGCCTCAGGCAATTGATACTCCATAAAGGGGTTCCCACCGCGATCCCTGCAGGCTGTCATACGTGCTTCAAGCACAGGGTCATCTGGCGGCGCAAAGGGCAGCTTGTCAATGGCCACCAGCGTAAGCGCATCGCCAGGTACATCGATGCCCTCCCAGAAGCTTGCGCTTCCTACCAGCACCATATTGCTTCCATTTCTAAACTCTTCGAGCAGCACTCGACGCGAACGCTCTCCCTGCCTGAGCAATGGCCTGTCGATGAACTCTTCATCAAAACGATCGCGTAGTAAATCGGCGATACGGTCTACGGCGCGTAATGTGGTGCACAACACAAGAACGCCACCCGTAGCTTGCTTGATCAGAGGTAGCAAAAGCTCTACGAATTCAGTATTGAAATTGGCCGAATTAGGTATAGGCAAGGTGTTCGGCACAAACAGCAAGGCTTGCTCGGCGTAGTTAAACGGAGATGGCCAGACCTCGGTGCGTGCCTCCCAGAGACCAAGCTGGTGTACAAAATGCGCAAAGTTACCGTGTACAGACAAGGTCGCGGAAGTCAGCACCCATGATTGATGCGGCTCCCGATAGCGGGAAAATATCTTCGCCACTGATAGCGGAGCACTGTGGAACCTGAAAAAGTGCTGGCCATGCTCTACCCACCGCACGGCTTCTTCCGCGCTGGCTGCTTTAAGCTCTTCAGAGGTGGCATCAGGCATCAAGGCGTGCCGGCCGTAGCGGTCAGGCTGGCTCCAGACAAATAACTTTGCTCGCAGCGTGATGGCGAGCTTATAGGCCGCACTGATATCAGGATGCTTCTCGGCCAGCATCTCAAGCAGCTTGATTATTTTATCCAGCTTTTCAAGCAGATTTTCCAGGGACTCATCGAACTGCTCTGCATCAGGAATAGCGTTAAACGTCGCCCGGCCACCGGGCATCTGACTGATTGCGGCCGCGCTTAAGCGTAGATCTCTGCATGCCTGTTCTAGTGCACCCGACACAGCGCTCCAGTCGACCACTCCACGAGCATGTGCCAAACCGGCAACTTCGGTCTGACGCGCCAAATCCTGAAGATTATGCAATGACACTGACGTACCCAAAAAGCGGGTCGCAATGTCGGGCAGCTGATGCGCCTCATCGAACACCACGGTATCAACAGCAGGCAACAAATCGGTGATACCTTCTTCGCGTAAGGCCAGATCAGCCATGAACAAGGCATGGTTAACCACAACCACATCGGCCTCTTGTGCCTTGCGGCGTGCTTTAAGCACAAAACAGTCGGACACAAAAGGACAGTCCTGGCCTAAACAGTTTTCACGGGTCGAGGTCACCCTGGACCATATGTCGGCATCTTCAGGCACTTCTGATAAATCGGCTTTATCGCCACTTGAGCTGATTTTAATAAAACGTCCAATTTCTTGGAGATAGCCCGCCTCGCGCCTGGAGCTATATCCTCTGCCATCTTGCTCAGTTCGCTCGAGATGGTAGTGACAGACGTAATTGCTGCGCCCTTTAAGCAGTGCAATTTGTATGGACAAGGCCAAGGCTTTACGCAGATGCGGTAAGTCGCGCCTGAATAGCTGATCTTGCAGCGTACGCGTACCTGTTGAAACCAGAACCTTTCCACCACTTAGGAAAACCGGCACCAAATAGGCCCAGGTCTTGCCGGTGCCGGTGCCCGCTTCGGCAATAAGGATTTCATGGTCCGTGATCGCTTTGGAGATAGAACGAGCTAACTCGAGCTGCCCATGGCGTAAATGATAATGGCTTACCGATTCCGCCAAAGGGCCGCCTTCGGAAAAAATATCGTCAAGTTCCTGCGTTAGCATGTTGATATGTCTTTAAATAAATCAGCCCGGCTCTATAATCGGAGCCGCCGAGCCTTATAAGATGCGTTAGTCACACAGCGTAACCCTGTGATGGTGCTTTTGTATGGCAAAATTGCCGCGTCTAGTCTTTTTACCGATGTTGAATCAATGACCGATACCACTATAGAAACAACCGCCCGTACCGTCGATGAAGCTCGTATCTTGCAGCTACTGGCAAGTGAACTTAACGTACGCCCTACACAGGCCGCAGCCGCTGTGGAGCTACTGGATAATGGTGCCACGGTACCTTTCATAGCCCGTTATCGTAAAGAAGCGACTGGCGGACTGGACGATAGCGTGCTGCGCGAATTAGAAGTTCGGCTGTTGTATATACGCGAACTGGAAACCCGGCGCATTGCTATTTTAGAGTCGATCGAACAACAAGGTAAGCTTAGCCCAGAATTAAGCGCTGAAATTGAGTCAGCTGAGACTAAACAGCGTCTCGAGGATCTTTATGCCCCTTATAAGCCCAAGCGTCGCACGCGTGCCCAGATAGCTCGTGAGGCCGGCCTGGAGGCTTTGGTACAGGCTATTCTCGACGCTCCCAACGATGACCCTTCTATTGTAGCTGCAAGCTACCTGAGCGATGCTCCTTTTGATAACGCCAAAGCGGCGCTGGAAGGTGCCCGCGATATACTTTCTGAACAATACGCCGAAAATGCTGACCTGCTCGCCAACATGCGCGAGCATTTGTGGTCTACAGGCCTGCTTTACGCAAAAGTAATCGAAGGCAAAGAAAACGAGGGCGATAAATTTCGCGACTGGTTTGATTTTAGCGAATCACTGCGTACCCTTCCTTCACACCGCATCCTGGCGCTCTTGCGCGGCCGTCAGCAAGGGGTATTAACGCTACGTTTGGGCCTAAGTCCTGAACAGGAAGAACTGCTGCCTCATCCTTGCGTTGAGCGCATAGCTGATTTCCTCGGTTGCGGCGCACGCTTTGATGCCGACGCCACCCTGCAAGAGGTCTGGCTCGCCGAAGTATGCCGGTGGACATGGCGGGTAAAGCTGCTGACTGCCTTCGAAAGTGAGCTGATCACACGTCTGCGCGAGACCGCCGAACAAGAGGCCACACGCGTTTTTGCAGCCAATCTTCGCGATTTGCTGTTAGCCGCTCCCGCTGGAAACAAATCGGTATTGGGCCTGGATCCTGGCATCAGAACAGGCGTTAAAGTCGCTGCCATTGACGCTACCGGCAAAGTGCTTGACACCGCTACGGTCTATCCATTTGAGCCTAGACGCGATCGTAACGGCAGCCTGAAAACCCTCTACGCTCTGGCAAAAAAACACAACATCGAATTGGTCGCTATCGGTAATGGCACGGCTTCCCGTGAAACCGAGAAGCTCGTCACCGATCTGCAAAGCGCTCATCCCGACCTTGCCTTTACCCGTGTCACGGTGTCTGAAGCCGGAGCTTCTGTCTACTCAGCCTCAGAGCTCGCTTCCAAAGAGTTTCCAGATCTTGATGTCAGCCTACGAGGCGCTGTATCTATTGCTCGGCGACTTCAGGACCCCCTCGCCGAGCTGGTAAAAATCGAGGCCAAGGCCATAGGCGTAGGACAGTACCAGCACGATGTAAACCAGCGCGAACTGGCCCGATCTCTTGAAGCCGTCGTAGAGGATTGCGTAAACGCCGTTGGCGTGGATATCAACACCGCCTCCACTCCCTTGCTCATGCGCGTATCCGGCTTAAATGCCACCCTTGCCAAGAACATTGTCGAATGGCGAAACAGCAAAGGCGCTTTCGAGACCCGTCGTCAGCTACTGGACGTGCCCCGATTCGGCCCTAAAGCCTTCGAGCAGGCGGCCGGATTCTTACGTATTCCTGGTGCACAGAATCCACTGGATGCTTCTGCCGTTCATCCTGAAGCCTATTCAGTTGCGCAGCGGATTCTCGATAAAATTCAGTCAGAAGCCACTGAGGTAATGGGCAAGTCAGGCGCATTAAAAGGCCTTTCACCGTCCGAATTTACTGACGAACGCTTTGGCTTGCCTACCGTGCAGGATATTTTTGCTGAAATCGAGAAGCCCGGACGCGACCCACGTCCGGAATTCACGACGGCACAATTCATGGAAGGCGTCACTAAAGTATCAGACTTGATACCGGGAATGATACTCGAAGGTG
Source organism: Paenalcaligenes niemegkensis (assembly GCF_022230885.1). Classification (GTDB taxonomy): domain Bacteria; phylum Pseudomonadota; class Gammaproteobacteria; order Burkholderiales; family Burkholderiaceae_B; genus Paenalcaligenes; species Paenalcaligenes niemegkensis. Next base: position 83,067 of record NZ_JAKGCT010000002.1, read on the forward strand.
TAGTCACCAACGTTGCCAACTTTGGCGCTTTTGTCGATGTAGGCGTTCATCAGGACGGACTTGTTCATATCTCGGCCCTCTCGAACCAGTTTGTCAGCGACCCCAGGGATGTTGTGCGGGTAGGTCAAACCGTTAAGGTTAAAGTCGTAGAGGTCGATGTAGCCCGCAAACGCATCGGACTAACGATGCGTCTTAACGACGATACGCCCAGCAGTGCCAAATCATCTGAGCGTAAAACTAATGCCGGCCGTCCATCCCAACCGCGACAACAACGGGATTCGCGTTCCGCGCGTGACAGCACGCCCGCAAACGGCGCCATGGCTGCTGCATTTGCCAAATTGAAAAAGTGAGACTGAAATGTCGCAAGACTCCCCAGATATCAAAGAAAAATTGCGTGAACTCATTGTTCATCTAAGCGATGCAAGCCTGGACGCAGCCGAAATCAATGCCATCGTTGATATCGCACTTGAGGCACAGGCTCATCCGGAAGCCGTGGTGAAGCGGCTTTACGGAAGTGACGCGGCGCGGATGGCCGAGCGTCACCCCACCGACGTAGTCGCCTTTATTCTGGGGGTCGAACTTGAGGATCATCTGATCGTTGCCGATACCGTTGATGAACTATGGGAAGAAACCATAGACTGTTTCGAAACTCCGCAACTGGCAGAGTTTCCCTACGACGATATGCCCTTTTCAGACGTGGAAGGTTTTTATGAATGGGCAAATACTGAACTGCTGGCTCACCACGCCAACTACGCCCTGATCGAATTCTCACAACATTACAACCACGAGTTTCAATTGGCCCTGGTAAAACGTGAAAATCTTGACGCGGTTCTGAATCTTTGCCTAAGTCTGGATATTCACGCCCAGGTATGCGCCTGATGTCCCAATTAATCTCGCATGCCAGCCAAGGTTCCTAAAATGGCAGGGATGTCGCTAGACTTAAGGTGAGCGACAAGCCCTTTTTCAGTCGAAACAGAAGCCTGATCACCATTAACCTCAAACTGCGAAACATCAGTAAAAGCAGCAAATGCCCTTTGAGATAGCCCGGCAGCCCTTGGGTCGGCAAAGAGCTCGGATAACACTAGCTCTTTGCCGTCTGCGTCTATCAGGCGGAACCTGAAGCCCCCTCGTCACGGAAGCTGACAAAACGTCCCTTGCGCTGGCTGGCTGCGCCAGCGGCCACCGCAACGCTTTTGGCCGCGCGCAGCCCAATGGCCTCGCGAACCTGTCTAATAACCGGTAATGCTTCTGCGCGGGCCTTGCTCGCACCTTCAAGCAAAATATCTTCAATGTAATCCGGCTTCGACATCAAATCGTTATAGCGTTCACGCATGGGCGCAAGCAAATTTTCGAGCAAGTCATACAATTGGCCTTTTGCTTCCCCCAGCCCAAGCCGCCTTCCAAATCAGCCTTGAAGGCATCTGCCTGAGCAGAGGTGGCAAACGCTTTGTACAGGGGATACACCATTGAAGATTCGGCATCTTTTGCTTCGCCGGGCATTTTAGAATCGGTCACGATTCGCATCACGGCGGCTTTCAGACTCGCCGCCCCGCCTTCGAACAGCGGGATAGTATTGTCGTAGCTTTTGGACATCTTACGACCGTCCAGCCCAGGCAAGGTAGCGACGCTGTCATCGATCAAGACCTCGGGCAAGGTAAACACGCTGGCGTATAAGTGATTAAAGCGCTGGGCGATGTCACGGGCCATTTCAATATGCTGAATCTGATCACGCCCCACTGGTACTCTGTTCGCATTAAACAGCAGAATGTCAGCGGCCATTAAAACCGGATAGCAATATAAGCCCATGGTGACCCCATCGTCGGGATCAATGCCTCGAGCCACATTTTGATCTTGTGAAGCCTTGTAGGCATGTGCCCTATTCATCAGGCCCTTGGCAGTCACGCAGCTTAGCACCCAATTGAGCTCGGGAATTTCCGGTACGTCAGACTGACGATAAAAAGTGACTTTATCGGTGTCCAGCCCTGCTGCTATCCAGGTCGCGGCAATAGCCAGCCGGGATTGCGCCACTCTCTCAGGGTCATCACACTTAATTAATGCGTGATAATCGGCCATAAAGAAAAACGCATCATTGCCTTCGACTGTACTGGCTTGAATGGCAGGCCGAATTGCCCCGGCGTAATTGCCTAAGTGAGGGATTCCCGACGTGGTAATTCCGGTAAGTATACGAGTAGTCATTTAAATTTAACGGTGCAAAAATTGCTGTGAAAGCACAGATTATAAGGTGGCAGCACTACGACGTTCGGACTCAAGATACTCTTTGGACTGCATCTCCATCAGACGGGAAATCGTACGATGGAACTCAGTGCTCATAGGTCCTTCCGTGTAGAGTTCGTCGGGCAGGCACTCTGCCGAAATAATTAACTTAACATTATGATCATAGAGCACATCGACAAGCCAGGTAAAACGTCTGGCAGCCGATGCATCACGTGCCTTCATCTTGGGGACATCAGATAAGATTACCGTTTGGAAAAGACTGGCAAGCTCTAAATAATCATTTTGTGAACGTGGCCCCTGGCACAAGGTCTCGAAGTCAAACCACACCACGCTACCGCTGCGTGCTACCGTTTTTAATTCCCGATTTTCAATTACAAGCACCGGCTCTAACGGAGCCGAATCGGATAACCGATTAAAGGCAGCTTCCAGTTGTGCCCCGGTCTGCTCATTCAAGGGCGTCAGATACATAGGCACCTGTTCAAGGCTACGGCGACGATAATCAATACCCGCATCTACCGACAGCACATCCATGCGCTCTTCGATCAAACGTATGGCGGGTAGAATACGATCACGATGCAGGCCATCCGGATACAATAAGTGTGGCTGATAATTTGAAGTCATTACAAAGCAAGTACCACGCTCGAAAAGCCCTAGAAGCAACTTGTACAAAATCATGGCATCAGCGATGTCAGAAACATGGAACTCGTCGAAACAAATTACCTGATAGCGCTGTGCAATGGTTTCCGCGACGCTGTCCAGGGGATCAGCCTGGCCTCGCAAGGTGTTCAGTTGCTGATGCACACCGCGCATAAACTCATGAAAATGCAGCCTCGCCTTACGTTTTATCGGAACGCTCTGATAAAAAGCGTCCATAAGAAAGCTTTTTCCCCGACCTACCCCACCCCATAAATAGACGCCTTCAGGGGGCATCTCCTTAGAAAACCAGCGACGCAATACGGATCGCTGCGACTTGTCGTAAGCCACCAGTTCGTCAGAAAATTTTTGTAAGCGAGCGATAGCAAGCTGCTGTGCCGCATCGGCTTTATAACCGCGTTCAGCGAGCGCCTTTTGGTAGTACTGGGTAACAGCCATGTTGTGGTCGGTGATAATTTTACGGGATGAAGTTCTACAGTATAGGCTTTAGCTATAGCCAAAGCTTAAGACAATAGCAAAGTCATAGGCCTTGCTGGCAATAACGCAAAGACAACGCATAAAAAAGGCAGGCTGTGCAAGCCTGCCCTTTTAAAAAGCGAGCACAAACGATTTAGAAGTTCAGTGCGCGCTTATCTACAGCTAATGCCGCTTCTTTCATCGCTTCGGAAAGCGTTGGGTGAGCATGACAAATACGAGCGATGTCTTCAGCTGCTCCGCGGAATTCCATAATGACGACGGCTTCTGCTATTAACTCTGAAGCTGTTGGGCCAACAATATGTACGCCCAGCACCTCGTCAGTTTTGGCATCAGCCAGCACTTTAACGAAACCAGCGGTATTACCCAAAGCGCGTGCGCGGCCATTTGCCATAAAGGGAAAGCTGCCAGAACGATAGTCGCGGCCGTCTTTCTTGAGCTGCTGCTCGGTTTTGCCTACCCAGGCAATCTCGGGTGAAGTGTAAATAACCCAAGGTACTGTGTCGAAGTTAACATGTGGCTGCTGACCGGCAATACGCTCGGCAACAGCAACGCCCTCTTCTTCGGCCTTATGAGCCAGCATCGGGCCGCGTACCACGTCACCTACAGCCCATACACCAGGCAGATTGGTACGGCAATCGTCATCAACGGCAACGAAACCACGCTCGTCGAGCTTCAGGCCGACTGTATCAGCCCCAAGGCTAGCGGTATTAGGAACCCGACCAATGGAAACGATCAGACGGTCAACATCAAGCTTTTGCTCTTTGCCCTCTGCGTCGACGTACTCAACGCTAACACCTTTAGCGGTGCTTTTGATCTCGCCAACCTTAACATTGGTCTGAATCGCCAACCCTTGCTTGGTGAATTCTTTAAGAGCTTCTTTGGCTACATCGCGATCAACCGCTGACAAGAAGTCGGCTGCACCTTCGAGTACATTGACTTCAGCGCCCAGGCGACGCCATACGCTGCCTAGTTCCAGACCAATGACACCAGCACCGATAACGCCCAGCTTTTTAGGCACGCTGCCAAGACGCAATGCGCCATCGTTGGACAGGATCTTATCTTCATCGAATGGGACATCGGCCAACTGACGAGCCGTAGACCCGGTTGCCACCACTACGTTTTTAGCAATGAGTTCTTCAGCATTCGGGCCTTCTACCTGAATCGACCAGCCCGCATCAACCTTAGCGTTAAATGCTGCAGTACCGTGGAAGAATGACACTTTGTTTTTCTTGAACAGATACAGAATGCCTTGATTGTTTTGCTTTACTACAGTGTCTTTACGGCCCAGCAGCGTATCGAGCTTCAGGCCCAGACCTTTAACTTCGATACCATGCTCGGCAAAGTGATGACCTGCCTGCTCGTAATGCTCAGATGACTGCAGCAATGCTTTGGAAGGTATGCAACCTACGTTGGTACATGTGCCGCCTGGAGCGGCCTTACCATCGGCACCCGACCATGCATCAACGCACGCCACAGACATGCCCAGCTGTGCAGCACGAATCGCTGCAATATACCCGCCTGGACCTGCACCAATAACTACTAAATCAAACTGTTTTGCCATTTTGTTTCTACCTTTTCAGCGTATGTAGCTGAGGTGTCGCACAAGCGCCTATTCGACGCGGCTACCTGCCACGCTACCTACCTAAACAACATCGGCCAGACGCATATGCATCCGGCCGATATTACGAAAATATAGCCAGAGTACCGGACCGACCTAGATGTTCAACAACAAACGTTGCGGATCTTCCAGCGCTTCTTTCATGGCCACCAGGGCCAGCACAGCCTCACGACCATCAATGATGCGGTGATCATATGACATCGCCAGGTAGTTCATAGGACGAATAACAATTTGACCGTTTTCTACTACAGGGCGCTCTTTAGTGGCATGGATGCCCAAGATTGCAGACTGCGGAGGATTGATGATCGGGGTGGACAGCATTGAACCAAAGACACCACCGTTCGAGATAGAGAAGGTTCCGCCAGTCAGTTCTTCAAGGGTTAGCTTGCCGTCGCGCGCACGTGCGCCGAAATCAGCAATTTGCTGCTCGATTTCAGCAATCGAAAGCTGGTCTGCATTGCGTAAGATAGGCACGACCAGACCACGCGGGCTTCCAACTGCAATACCGATATCAAAGTAACCGTGGTAGATAATGTCTTTGCCATCAACCGAGGCGTTGACAACCGGGTATTTCTTAAGTGCGGCAACGGCTGCCTTAACAAAGAAAGAAGTGAAGCCCAGCTTAACGCCGTGTTCTTTCTCGAACTGATCCTTGTACTGTTTGCGCAGGTCAAGAATGGCTTGCATATTGACTTCGTTGAACGTAGTTAATATGGCATTTTCCTGTTGCGACTGCAACAGGCGCTCTGCAACACGAGCGCGCAAGCGGCTCATGGGCACACGCTGCTCAGGACGGCCATCCAGCGATAAGCTGGCAGGTGCGGCAGGAGCAGCAGCCTTGGCTGTGCCGGCCTGAGCGCGGTTTGCGTCTTCTTTAGTCACACGACCGCCACGGCCGGAACCTGTCACGCTTTCGACTTCAACGCCTTTCTCTGCCAGAATCTTCGACGCAGCCGGAGATGCTGCTGCAACTGTAGAGGATTTTTCAGCTGGGGCTGCTGAGGCTGCAGGAGCCTCTTCTTTTGCTTCAGACGACGGGGCTGCAGCAGTAGCCGTAGCCGAGCTGTCGATACGCGCCAGGACCTCGCCCGCGTAAACGGTAGAACCATCAGCTTTTACAATTTCCGTCAAGACGCCTGAGGCTGGAGCCGGAACTTCAAGCACCACCTTATCAGTTTCCACTTCGATGAGGATTTCATCTGCAGTAACCGCTTCACCGGGCTGTTTTTTCCATTCGAGCAAAGTGGCTTCTGAAACGGATTCGGATAGTTGAGGAACGAGTACTTCGGTAATAGCCATAATATTTTATTCCGTAAATTTAGTGATCTGTCTGATTGCGCAAATTACTTAGTCAGCGAAAAACCTTTGATTCGGGGAGCAAAAGCCTGCTCAAGCAACGCCTTTTGCTGCTCTTGGTGCTTAGCCAGATAGCCCACCGCGGGCGAAGCTGAAGCGGCACGACCGGCATAGCTGAGTTTCTGGCCTTCTGCCATGTTTTCGAACAGGTGATGCTGAACATAGAACCATGGTCCCTGGTTCTGGGGCTCGTCTTGCACCCACACCACTTCACGCAGATTCTCGTATTTTTGAAGTTCTGACTGGAAAGCTTTGTGTGCAAACGGGTAAAGCTGCTCGACGCGCACGATGGCTACATCGCTGCGCTTCTGTTCATCACGGGCAGCAACAATGTCGTAATAAACCCTGCCGGAGCACACTAGCAGGCGTGTGACGTCGCTGGCCTTGATAGCCGAATCAGTTTCACCAATCACAGGCATAAAATGCCCTTCCGACAGATCAGTTAACGGCGAGGTCGCAGCTTTGTGACGCAACAGTGACTTAGGAGTCAGCAACACCAAAGGCTTACGGAAAGGACGAATCATCTGGCGACGCAATACATGGAAAATCTGCGCGCCGTTGGTAGGCTGGATAACCTGGATATTGTTATCAGCACACAATTGCAGGAATCGTTCGATTCGAGCTGATGAGTGTTCCGGCCCCTGGCCTTCGTAGCCATGAGGAAGCATCATGGTCAGGCCGCAATGGCGACCCCACTTGGCTTCGCCTGAGGTGATGAACTGATCGATAACCACTTGGGCACCGTTCACGAAATCGCCGAACTGCGCCTCCCAGATAGTCAGAATATTCGGTTCGGCCGAAGCATAGCCGTACTCGAATGCCAGCACAGCCTCTTCAGACAGTACCGAGTCGATCACACTGAAAGGAGCCTGCTTTTCAGAGACATTCTGCAGTGGTACATAGGTGCCATCATCCCAGCGCTCGCGCTTTTGATCATGCCAGACAGCATGGCGATGGCTAAAAGTACCGCGTCCGGAGTCTTGACCGGTAATGCGGATGGCATAGCCGTTCTCGACCAGTGAGGCAAACGCCAGATGTTCGCCCATGCCCCAGTCGACGTTGAGCTCGCCCTTGATCATGGCACGGCGGTCTTTAAGCAAACGGTTCACCAGGGAATGCACGGTGAAGTCATCAGGTACGGTCGTGATGCGCTCACCTAAACGTTGCAGCTCGGAAAGCGGCAAGGCTGTATCGCCCTGGTCAGTCCATTTAGCCTCAAGGAACGGTGTCCAATCGGTAGCGTACTTGTTTTTGTAATCGGTAAGCACAGGCTCGACAGTGCGCTTTCCATCCTCCATGAGCTGACGATAGGCCTTGACCATGTCATCGGGCTCGTTCTCCCCAAGCACGCCCTGAGTGATCAGCTTGTCGGCGTAAAGCTTGCGTGTACCGGTATGCTGACCAATGGTTTTATACATTAGCGGCTGCGTCAGTGATGGCGTATCTTGTTCGTTATGGCCGAGCTTACGGAAGCAAACGATATCGATAACGACGTCGTGGCGGAATTTCTGGCGGTAATCAAGAGCCAGCTTTGTGACAAAAACCACAGCTTCGGGATCATCACCGTTAACGTGGAACACAGGCGCTTCAATCATCTTGACCACATCGGTGCAATACAGCGTTGAGCGTGTATCGCGAGGGTCGGACGTAGTGAAACCAATCTGGTTATTAATGACAATGTGCAAGGTACCACCGGTACCGTAGCCACGTGTCTGCGCCAGGTTAAGGGTCTCCATGACCACACCTTGTCCGGCAAAGGCGGCATCACCATGCACCAGTACTGGCAGCACCTGAGCACCTTCGCTGTCACCGCGACGGTCTTGGCGAGCGCGTACGCTGCCTTCGACAACGGGATTAACGATTTCAAGATGTGAGGGATTAAAGGCGAGCGACAGATGTACTGGACCGCCACGGGCGGACAAGTCGCTGGAAAAACCGTTATGGTATTTCACGTCGCCGTCGGTCAGACCTTCAGCGTGATAGCCTTCGAATTCGGCAAACAGATCAGCAGGCATTTTGCCCATGATGTTGACCAGCATATTCAGACGGCCACGATGAGCCATACCGACTACGATTTCCTGGACGCCGCTTTCACTTGCGTGGTTGACGACTTCGTCCATTGAGGCAATAAAGCTTTCGCCGCCTTCAAGCGAGAAACGTTTCTGGCCTACATACTTGGTATGCAGAAAACGTTCAATGCCTTCGGCTTCGGTCAGCTGCTGCAAGATATTACGCTTCTGATCAGCCGAAAATTCAAATGTTCCGTGTACCGATTCCAGGCGCTCCTGAATCCAGCGCTTGGCAACCGGATCGGAGATGTGCATGAATTCTGCACCAATATTTTGACAATAGGTATCACGCAAGGCCTTGAGCAAGTCACGCAGGCTCATGGTTTCATTTTTCGTGAAATACGTATTGGTAGCGGAGTAAACCTGATCGAGGTCGGCTTCGGTAAGACCGTAGAAAGCAGGATCAAGCTCTGCGTAACTGGGACGTTCGCTGCGCTTGAGCGGGTCGAGGGATGCCAGGCGCGCGCCTAGCGAGCGGTAAGCAGCGATTAAAGACTGCACCGATACCTGTTTGGATGCCAGAGCAAGATCGACCGCAGGCACGCGCGTGATTAACGCGTTCGCCTTGGCGCGCTGTGCAAATGACTCGACGATAGGCGCATGCGCCTGATCGCGTGTACTTTCACGGCCGTCAGTAGCAGGTAAATGCTGCAGCTGATCAAAGTAGCTGCGCCACTCGTCTGGCACGGCCGTTGGATTATTCAGATAGATCTCGTAGAGATCTTCTACATAGGCAGCATTACTGCCAAATAGATAAGATGTGGATAGCAGTTCAGTTTGCGAAGATGACATTATGCGCTTCACCTATCCGGGTGTTTCACCCGTTATGAGATGCAGGAAAACCTTCCGCGACACGGCCACGCCGGTTAGCGGATAGCAGAGCAGAAGGCAACGTTGGACGCCTTTTACAAGCCGTATACAATTTAGTATACCCCCGGGACGCAAGCACGCACTTCACACCCCCGAAAACATTAGCCTTGCGGCCGTTTGTTGGCAATACCTGACACATATTTCTAATGAACATTAATTGTCGACAATCTATTCAAAGATGCTCAATATGAGCATTAGAAAAATAGCGTTTAAAAATCACATAGCTACTTTAAACGACAGCATTTACTACGCTTTTAAAATGCTGCAATGCGGCATGCATTGAATGCACTATTCACGCTATAACTATTAGATGCGTGAGTTTCGCCTAAAATGAACGTAGATTTTTAAATAACCTAGCAATCACAAGATACCAACAGGAGCACATCCACGATGGACGCCAATGCCGATCTGGCTAAATTAGCGCTTGATTATCACGCTTACCCCACACCTGGAAAGATTTCAGTTGTACCTACCAAAACCCTGGCTAACCAAGATGACTTATCCTTGGCGTATTCACCGGGCGTCGCATCGGCTTGCATGGCCATTTACAACGCAGGTGAAGACGGAGATAACGAAGCAGCCGCAAAGTACACCTCCCGAGCCAACCTCGTCGGTGTCATTACCAATGGTACGGCTGTATTAGGTTTAGGCAATATCGGCCCCCTCGCTTCCAAACCCGTAATGGAAGGCAAGGGCTGCCTATTCAAGAAGTTTGCCGGAATCGATGTATTTGACATCGAATTAGCCGAAAACGATCCTAAGAAACTGGTCGACATCATCGCGGCCATGGAGCCTACCCTTGGCGGTATCAACCTCGAAGACATCAAGGCTCCCGAGTGTTTTTATATCGAGCAAGAATTACGCAAGCGCATGAAGATCCCGGTCTTCCATGACGATCAGCACGGTACGGCCATTATTTCGGCAGCTGCCATCCTGAACGGCCTGAAAGTGGTGGGCAAAGATATCACTCAGGTCAAACTGGTATGCTCGGGCGCTGGCGCAGCTGCCATCGCCTGCCTGAATTTACTGGTCAGCATGGGTATGCCTCACGAGCACATTTTTGTCTCTGATTCCCGAGGTATTATCTGGAAAGGCCGCGAAGAAAACATGGAGCCCAGCAAGGCCCAGTATGCGCAAGAAACCAGCTTCCGTACATTGGCTGATGCCACAAATGGGGCTGATATTTTCCTGGGCTGCTCGGCACCCGGTGTGCTGACACCGGAAATGCTCAAAACCATGGCCGACAAGCCGCTGATTCTGGCTTTGGCCAACCCTGAGCCTGAGATCCGCCCTGAAGTGGCTAAAGCTACCCGTCCTGACTGCGTTATTGCTACAGGTCGCTCCGACTATCCCAACCAGGTCAATAACGTACTGTGCTTCCCCTTCATTTTCCGCGGAGCCCTTGATTGTGGCGCTACGGTTATCAACGAGGAAATGAAGCTGGCTTGCGTAAAAGCAATCGCCGAACTGGCCCAGGCCGAACAGTACGACGACGTTAGCAGCAAACAAGGCGAAGCTGATGTAGGTTTCGGCCCTGAGTATATTATTCCTCGTCCTTTTGATCCGCGTCTAATCGTAAAAATTGCACCAGCCGTTGCACAGGCAGCCATGGATTCCGGTGTGGCAGCCCGTCCCATCCAGGACATGGAAGCCTACCGCCAAAAGCTGATTGCCATGACCTACCACTCAGGTCCGTTAATGCGCCCGTTGTATGAACAGGCCAAAGCGGATCCCAAGCGCGTCATCTACGCCGACGGTGAAGATGAGCGTGTATTACGTGCCGTCCAAACAGCCATAGACGAAAGCCTGGCTAAGCCGATCCTGATCGGACGTCCATCGGTCATCGAAATGCGTATCCAAAGGTTCGGTCTGCGCCTGTCCCCCGGTGTTGATGTTGAAGTAGTCGATCCTGAAGACGACGAACGCTTTAACCAAACCTGGAGCGATTACTACAAGCTTCGCGCACGTGAAGGCATCACGCCTGACATTGCCAAGGCTATGGTACGCAAGCACAACACGCTTATAGGTGTCATGCTGCTTCAGCGTGGCGACGCCGATGCGATGATATGTGGTGTGGCCAGCAACTTCGACAATCAGCTCAAGCACATTGAAGAAGTGATTGGTCTGCGCAAAGGTGCGACCACATTTGCCGCCATGAACGTCTTGATGCTGCCCAGCCAGACCTTATTCGTGTGCGACACGCATGTGAATGAAGACCCTACCGCTGAACAAGTTGCCAATATGACCATCCTGGCAGCTGAAGAAGTACGCAGCTTTGGCGTCGAGCCACGTGTTGCACTGCTTTCGCACTCGAACTTTGGTAGCCGCTCTACAGCTTCCTCACGCAAGATGGCTAAAGCCCGTCAATTGCTGGCCGAACTGGCACCCGAGCTGGAAGTCGATGGTGAAATGCACGCTGACTCGGCATTGTCTGACAAAATCCGCTTCAAGGCTTTTCCTGACACAACTTTACGTGCACCTGCCAACCTGCTCATCACTCCCAACCTTGACGCGGGTAACATTACCTACAATATGCTCAAGATGACAGGCAGCAACGGCGTGGCGATGGGACCGATTCTGCTGGGCGCAGCACGTCCGGTTCACGTATTGACCACGAGCGCGACCGTACGTCGAATCGTGAATATGACAGCTATTGCAGTAGTCGATGCACAAGTCGAACAAAAGAAAAATGCCTAAGCTAGCTATGTCCTGATTTACTCATGTAAATCCAGGCACCAAAAAATCGGGTTCCAATGGCTATCGGAACCCGATTTTTTTATCCACTTTCAGAGCAGCCTAGTTTCATAGCAGCCTTTAAGACGGACATTCGCATTAACCTTGGCGGTAAGCACAAAAAAGCTGGCCTAAGCCAGCTTGAATCAGTCAATACTGCAGAGCACTACATTACTCGGCGATGTCGCGCTCGGTATAACCCGTGTACAACTGACGCGGACGACCGATTTTATAATCGGGATCGGATAGCATTTCATCCCACTGAGCAATCCAGCCCACCGTACGTGCCAAAGCAAAAATAGCGGTAAACAACGAAGTAGGAATACCAATTGCCCGCTGAACAATACCCGAGTAGAAGTCTACGTTCGGGTAGAGTTTACGCTCGACAAAATAGGGATCTTCCAAAGCAATACGCTCTAGTTCCATTGCCAGTTTAAACAACGGATCATTCTCTAGGCCTAGCGCTGCAAGAACCTCTTTGCATGTCTCTTGCATCAGCTTGGCACGCGGATCGTAGTTCTTATAAACACGATGACCGAAGCCCATCAGGCGAACGCCAGAACTCTTGTCTTTGACCTTCTCCATGAACTCGCCAACTTTCTCTACTCCACCATTAGCCTGCAGGTGCTCAAGCATATTCAGGCAAGCTTCATTAGCCCCGCCATGGGCTGGTCCCCACAGACATGCTACCCCGGCGGCAATTGCTGCGTAAGGGTTCGTGCCGGATGAACCGCACAGACGAACAGTAGAGGTAGACGCATTCTGCTCATGGTCAGCGTGCAGAATAAAGATACGGTCCAGCGCGCGCTCTACAACATCGTTGACCTTGTAATCTTCGCAAGGAGTGCCGAACATCATGCGCAAAAAGTTGCCTGTGTAGCTTAGGTCGTTCTGCGGATACATCAGCGGCTGTCCAACGGAATGCTTATGCGCCATGGCCACCAGCGTTGGCATTTTGGCAATCAGTCGAATCGCTGAAATACGACGGTGCTCGGGGTTGGCGACGTCGGTTGAGTCGTGATAGAAAGCCGACATTCCGCCCACCAGGCCTGTCAAGATTGCCATAGGATGGGCATCAGCACGAAAGCCACGCAGGAAAAACTGCATTTGTTCCTGAACCATGGTGTGCTGCGTGATAAGCTGCTCGAAGTCAGCCTTCTGCTGCGCCTCGGGTAGTTCGCCATTAAGAAGCAAATAGCTCACTTCCATGAAGTTACAGTTCTGTGCTAGCTGATCAATGGGGTAGCCACGGTAAAGCAACTGTCCCTTATCGCCATCGATGTAAGTAATCGACGATTCGCACGACGCTGTAGCCATGAAGCCCGGGTCGTAGGTAAACATATCAGTCTGACCGTATAGCTTACGGATATCAATGACATCAGGGCCAACTGTGCCTTTGTACACTGGGAATTCAACCGAAGGACTTCCATCGGAAAACGCAAGTGTGGCTTTCTTATCTGACAGTTCCATCACAAATCTTCCTAAAAATTACAACGCTCGCATAAGAGCGACCAGACGTCGAATGTCCGGCGTATCGTATTTGCCCTCAACTTCTTTGGTGGCAAGTAATACGTCGAGCAATTCCGTATCGTCCATTTCAAACAGGCAAGTTAAGGCGGAGACGTCAACGTCAGTTAAACCCACCTCATACTCATCCAAAAAACGGGTAACCATGAGATCGTTTTCGAGCATGCCCCGACGGGCTCTCCAGCGTAATCTCGCGCGTTCTAACTGTGTCAACGTTCTCATTTCACTGCCTACTTAAATGCTACGGCGAACCAGCATCTCTTTGATTTTGCCGATAGCATGCGATGGATTTAAACCTTTAGGACACACATCAGTACAGTTCATGATGGTGTGACACCGGAATAAACGGTACGGATCTTCCAGATTATCCAATCGCTCACCTGTGGCTTCGTCACGCGAATCAGCAATAAAGCGATAAGCTTGAAGCAACCCTGCCGGACCGACGAACTTGTCTGGATTCCACCAGAAAGACGGACACGCTGTTGAACAGCATGCGCATAAAATACACTCGTAAAGACCATTAAGCTCATCGCGAGCTTCAGGCGTTTGCAAGCGCTCCTTCTCTGGAGGAGGCGCGTCGTTGATCAAGAACGGCTTGACGGAGTGGTACTGATCGAAGAAATTTGTCATATCGACGATCAGGTCACGCACTACTGGCAATCCAGGCAAAGGACGCAGAACAATAGGCTGCTTCAAATCGTTAAGATTCGTAGTACAGGCCAGGCCGTTCTTGCCATTGATGTTCATGGCATCCGAGCCACATACACCTTCTCGGCAGGAGCGACGAATAGCCAGGCTATCGTCCTCGTCATTTTTAATGCGCACGAGCGCGTCCAGCAGCATTTTGTCGTTAGGCTGAAGCGTAACCTCAAGCTTCTGCATATAGGGCCGCTCGTCCTTATCAGGGTCGTAGCGATAAATTTCAAATTTAAGGGTACGGGTTTGACTCATGTCACTATCCTGCTTAGAAAGTACGAGCTTGCGGCGCAATGCTGTCAGCTGTAAGTGGCTTCATTTGAACGTCTTTGTATTCAAGACGGCTGCCTTCAGCAAACCACAAGGTGTGCTTCAACCAATCTTCGTCATTACGCTCAGGGAAATCGTTTAGAGCGTGGGCTCCACGACTTTCGGTACGACTAGCTGCCGAACGTGTGGTAGCGCGTGCGACCTCGATCATGTTGGAGACTTCCAACGCTTCAACCCGGGCGGTATTGAAGACATTTGATTTGTCCTGGAAGTAAATATCAGCAACTTCAGGAACCAGGCTTTCAATAAGGTCTTCACCCTTTTTAAGCAAGTCCATTGTGCGGAACACGCCGCAGTGAGCTTGCATGGTCTGGCGAATTTTCTCGGCGACGTCCTGGGACTTCTCGCCGGAAGTACGTGTTTCCAGACGATTGACCCGATCCAGCGAATAGTCGATAGCTGCCTGTGGAATATCTTGGTGGCTATGCGTTTTCTCGGGATGTGAATCAACAATATGATTGCCCGCGGCACGGCCAAATACAATAAGGTCGAGCAGAGAATTAGTGCCCAGGCGGTTAGCTCCGTGTACGGAAGTGGCTGCGCACTCACCGATGGCGTAGAGCCCGTTGACAATTTTATTCTCGCCGTTTACCGGACTGACTACCTGTCCGTAATAATTGGTGGGAATACCGCCCATTTGATAGTGGATGGTAGGCACCACTGGAATAGGATCTTTAATGGGATCGACGTTGGCAAACTTCATCGCGATTTCGCGGATGGAAGGCAAACGCTTCTGAATGGTCTCGGCGCCCAGGTGGTCTAACTTAAGCACCACATAGCTTCCATCGCCACACCCACGGCCCTCTTTGATTTCCTGATCCATTGACCGGGAGACAAAGTCGCGTGGGGCCAAATCTTTAAGGTTGGGTGCATAGCGCTCCATAAAACGCTCGCCATCTTTATTAAGCAAGATGCCGCCTTCACCGCGTACGCCTTCGGTGATAAGCACACCAGCACCGGCAACGCCGGTAGGGTGAAACTGCCAGAACTCCATGTCTTGCAATGGCAGATCTGCACGAGCAGCCATACCCAGGCCGTCGCCTGTGTTAATGAAGGCGTTGGTAGAAGCCGCCCAGATGCGACCCGCACCGCCTGTAGCCAACACAGTGCGTTTGGCTTCAAGCACAAATATTTCGCCGGTTTCCATCTCGAGTGCTGTTACGCCAAGCACATCGCCCGCTTCATTACGTAAGAGATCAAGCGCCATCCACTCAACAAAAAAGTTGGTGCGGGCAGATACGTTTTGCTGATAGAGCGTATGCAACATAGCGTGGCCAGTACGGTCGGCAGCTGCACAGGCACGCTGCACGGGTTTCTCGCCAAAATTAGCAGTATGCCCACCGAAAGGACGCTGGTAAATTGTGCCATCGGCATTGCGATCGAAAGGCATGCCGTAATGCTCGAGCTCGTACACCGCATTCGGTGCTTCACGACACATAAACTCGATGGCATCCTGGTCACCCAGCCAGTCTGAGCCTTTCACGGTATCGTACATATGCCAATACCAGTGATCTTCACTCATGTTACCCAAAGAGGCGCTGACCCCGCCTTGCGCCGCGACAGTATGGGAGCGTGTAGGAAAGACTTTAGACAGCACGGCAACAGACAGCCCTGCTTTGGCAAGTTGTAAAGAACAGCGCATACCGGCACCGCCGGCACCAACGACCACCACATCAAACTGGCGTCGCGGTAAAGATTTTTTAATAGCAGCCACGGCTTACAGGCTCCAGATAATTTGTGCAAAGAAAACGATGGCAGCCACTAACCAAAGCAAGGTTAGTACCTGAAGGAATAAGCGGATACCTGTGGCTCGTACGTAATCCATCCAGATATCCCGCACACCAATCCAGGCATGCCAGGCGAGCGACAAGAAAAACAAGGTCGCCAACAATTGCCCTAACGGAAAGTTACCCACCTGGAATGCAAACAAATTGCGCCAGGCAGCATAATCAAGAGTAGAGCTAAATAAAACACCACCAAGGAACACCAAGGTGTACACAATCATGATGACGGCAGTTACGCGCTGCACAATAAAATCCATTGTGCCGTAATGCGCCCCCACCACCAGGCGCTTCGTACCAATTCGTTCAGGGTTCGCCATTACCAGGCTCCAAATAATTTCAAGCCAAATACGAGCGTTAGCGCCAGGCTAACTACTAATACTGATGCAGCTGTTTTGCTGGCAGCATACTTGTCGTTGCCTTTGCCCATATCGAGAGCCAGATAACGGATACCGGCACAGAAGTGGTGCAGGTAGCCCCAGATAAGGGCTAGCAGCACCAGCTTACAGACAGGATGACCTACCACGCTGCTGATCGAATTAAAACTGGCTTCCGACTGCAGGCTCATGGAGAGCAATGGCAACAGAATCACAGGCAAGCTTAAAAAGAGCAGAGCGCCACTAATTCGGTGAAGAATTGAGGTTTTGGCTGCGAGCGGTAAGCGGTAACTCAATATCTGCGGCACGCTGATATTGCGATACTGCGGACGCTGCTTAGGTGCGGTATCAGACATTATGGCCTCGAAGTAAAAAATAAAATGGGTACACGAAGTAAATTTGTTCTATTGGACTATTTTCGCTTATTTAATGCTGCAGTGCATCAGTAAGCACACATTTTGTCTAACTAAGTTGGTTTCGGTAATGGAAACGGTCGGTTATATACAAGCCTCGCCGCAGTTCCATGGGGCGGTCGCCATAGGTATAAGAGATCCGCTCGACCTGAAGCAAGGGGGACCCCAACTCAACCTCGAGGCGTTCGGAGGCCTCCTCACCGGCGGCAACAGCGCGAACCGTTTCATCGGCGCGCACCATGCTTACCCCAAACTTACTTTCAAACCAGGCGTACATGGGACCTTTGTTTTTGGCGAGTGTCTCTGCTGTTAAGCCTTTAAACACTGCCCCGGGCAACCAGATATCATCCAGGATGGTAGGACGGCCATCAAATGACAGGACCCGCCGTATGTTCACTACGATGTCGGCTGTACGCAAGGCCAGCAATGCCGCAATATCAGAAGGCGCTTTCACCCGAAGGCACTCGATAATCATACTGCTGGTGGCTGGCTGGTGCCCATCGTCAGGTGTCAGGCGCAGAAAACGGTATCTGACATTGGCTTCGTGGTGGGTAGAAACGAAAGTACCCTTACCCTGACGGCGAATGAGCAGATTCTCTGCAGCAAGTTCGTCAATGGCCTTGCGCACGGTGCCTTGGCTAACCTGATAACGTGCAGCCAGGTCGAGTTCGCTGGGAATGGATTCACCTGGTTTCCATTCGCCACGATCCAGACTTTGCAGCAACAACGCTTTAATTTGCTGATACAAAGGACTATACGCCGCACTGGCAGCTGATTTCTCAGGCGGCTGCACGCGTTCGGGCGATGTGTTTTCTGTCATAAGCCAATTTACCGATTAAGAAAGACCAAATAGCACTACCTTAACCAGCCTTGGATAAGTAATTTGATATAGGCAGTATTTTCGCACGATGGGGCGGATCTGTCTAACACTCTTCTGTCTTATATAAGATATAAGAGATTTGACTCCTTTTAATTATTGGTCTAGTGTTCGCAACACTGGTTCTCGTCGACAGCACCGAATTTTATCCCTCAACATAAGCTCGGAAATCGGCACCCAAAGGCATTAAACTGTATTAAGAATTACTTTGTTTTCCAACCCTATTGGAGTCAACTCTCATGTCCAAACCCGCTATGCGCGTAGCCGTTACTGGTGCAGCCGGCCAAATTGGTTACGCTTTGCTGTTCCGCATCGCTTCCGGAGAAATGCTGGGAAAAGACCAGCCCGTTATACTGCAACTGCTAGAAATTGCTGATGAAAAAGCGCAAAAAGCGCTTCAAGGCGTGATGATGGAACTGGACGATTGCGCATTCCCTTTACTTCAGTCTATAAGTGCCCACAGCGATCCACGTACGGCCTTTAAAGATGCCGATATAGCATTACTGGTTGGGGCGCGCCCACGTGGCCCGGGCATGGAACGTAAAGACTTGTTAAGCGTGAATGCAAAAATCTTTACCGAGCAAGGTCGTGCGCTTAATGATGTTGCCAGCCGTGATGTAAAAGTCCTGGTCGTAGGTAACCCTGCCAATACCAATGCCTACATTGCCATGAAATCGGCGCCCGACCTGCCCGCCAAGAACTTTACGGCAATGCTTCGTCTGGATCATAACCGTGCGCTTTCGCAGTTGGCCGCCAAAGCTGACGTGGCCGTTGCCGATATCGAGAAGCTCGTCGTGTGGGGCAATCACTCGCCCACCATGTATCCCGACATTCGCTTTGCTCAAGTCAAGGGTGAATCGCTCGAGCAAAAAATCAATGACCACGACTGGAACCGTGACACCTTCATTCCCACGGTAGGTAAACGTGGCGCTGCCATTATCGAAGCTCGTGGCTTATCGTCCGCTGCTTCTGCCGCCAATGCTGCCATCGATCATATCCGCGACTGGGTATTAGGTTCCAATGGAAAATGGGTCACCATGGGTGTTCCCTCTGACGGCTCCTATGGCATTCCGGAAGAAATTATTTACGGCGTACCCGTTACAACAGAAAACGGCGAATACACGGTCATTAAAGACCTGGAAATCAACGAGTTCTCTCGTGAGCGTATGGATTTCACGCTTAACGAATTGCTCGAAGAGCGCGAAGGCATAAAAGACCTGCTTGCCTGATTAGCTAGCAGGCCTTGATATATACAAACACCCCCAGCACTTCACTGGGGGTGTTTTTTAATATACGTTTTAATTTACCCATTCTGCAAAGGGTTTGCCCTAGGTACGGCAATATTCACCGACTGATCACGCTACAGTAAAAGCAGTTTGAACCCCTATAGCCAGGAGATCAAGATGAGTAGCACTGTTAAAAGCAAAGCAGAACAAAGCAAGGTGGTGCCCAAGAAGTCAGTTGCCTTATCTGGGATTGTGGCCGGAAATACGGCGCTCAGCTCAGTAGGAGGGACTGGAAACGAACTGCATTACCGAGGCTATGACATATTAGACTTGGCTCCGGCTTGTCAGTTCGAGGAAGTGGCTCACTTGCTTATTCACGGAAAATTACCCACCAAAGCCGAACTGGCTGCCTACAAAGCCAAGCTAAGCCGATTGCGTGGCCTGCCCATATCTTTGCAACGTGCACTTGAATCCTTGCCCGCTGCCAGTCACCCAATGGACGTGATGCGTACGGCGGTTTCGGTACTGGGTTGTGTGCTGCCCGAAAAAGACGATCACGAAGCAGCTGGTGCACGCGACATAGCAGACCGCCTGATTGCCTCTTTAGGCTCTGCCCTGCTGTATTGGTATCACTACAGCCACAACGGTGAAATGATTGATGTGCTGCAGGGGGACGACAGCATTGCCGGCCATTTCCTGCACTTATTGCATGGCGCCGAACCTTCCAAAACATGGACGCACGCGCTGGACGTCAGCTTAAACCTGTACGCTGAACATGAGTTCAATGCCTCCACGTTCAGTAGTCGCGTAATCGCCGGCACGGGCTCAGACATTTACTCGTGCATTACCGGCGCCATCGGTGCCTTGCGCGGCCCTAAACATGGTGGAGCCAACGAAGTCGCTTTTGATATACAGAAGCGCTACTCCGACACCGGACAGGCCCGCAGCGACATACTCGAACGTCTATCTCGCAAAGAAGTCATTATGGGTTTTGGTCATCCCGTCTACACCAGTCACGATCCGCGAAATGTAGTCATCAAAGACATTGCACACTCCCTTTCCAAACAAGCGGATAGCAGCAAAATGTTTGATGTAGCCCAAGCAATAGAAACCGTCATGCATGAAGAGAAAAAATGTTTCCCAATCTGGACTGGTATTCGGCCGTAGCCTATCACCGCATGGGCATCCCCACCAGCATGTTCACCCCTCTGTTTGTGATTGCTCGTGTAGCAGGATGGTCAGCCCATATTCTCGAACAGCGAAGCGACAATAAGATTATTCGCCCTACCGCTAATTACATTGGCCCGGAACCACGCAAGTTTGTCACTCTTGGACGACGTAAATAATTACCCACACAGGAACCCATCTATGCCTTCCCCCGTTATTAATCTGCCCCCTCAACCTGATCGCGTCCTGGTAGATATTGCCGAGTATGTGCTGAACGTCGAAATCAAAAGCGCTGATGCCTACGAGACAGCGTTATATTGCCTCATCGATACGCTGGGGTGCGGCCTGGAAGCACTGCAGTACCCTGCCTGCACCAAGTTGCTGGGTCCTGTGGTGCCCGGCGCCACCTTAACAAACGGAGCTCGCGTGCCCGGCACCCAACACCAGCTCGACCCGGTGCAGGCAGCCTTCAATATCGGCACCATGGTGCGCTGGCTAGACTTTAACGACACCTGGCTAGCTGCTGAATGGGGCCATCCCTCAGATAACCTGGGGGCCATTTTAGCTATCGCTGACTGGGTGTCACGCGAGGCCATAGCGACGGGCAAGCCGCCCCTGCTCATGAAAGATGTATTAAACGCCATGATAAAAGCCCACGAGATTCAAGGCTGCCTGGCGCTTGAGAACTCATTCAACCAAGTCGGGCTGGATCACGTCATTTTGGTCAAAATTGCTTCTACTGCGGTAGCGGCCCAACTATTAGATTTAAGCAAAGACGAAACGATTAGCGCACTGTCACAAGCATGGCTGGACGGGCACTCGTTGCGCACCTACCGGCATAGCCCGAATACAGGAAGCCGCAAAAGCTGGGCTGCGGGCGACGCCACGAGCCGGGCTGTACGCCTGGCACTGATTAGCCGGACAGGAGAAATGGGTTATGCCTCAGCGTTAACAGCGGAACGCTGGGGTTTTTATGACGTGCTATTCAAAGGGCGCGAATTTAGCTTTCAACGCCCTTATGGAAGCTATGTCATGGAGAACATTCTATTCAAGATCTCCTTTCCCGCTGAGTTTCACTCACAAACTGCTGTAGAAGCGGCAATGACATTGCATAACACCCTGAAACTCATGGGCAAAACCAGCGATGACATCGAATCAGTCGTCGTGCGCACCCACGAAGCCTGCATCCGCATCATTGATAAAAAAGGCCCACTGCATAACCCGGCGGACCGTGATCACTGCATACAGTACATGGTGGCCGTCCCCTTGATTTTCGGACGCCTGACAGCCGCTGATTATGAAGACAGCATAGCTGCTGACATGCGTATCGACTTACTACGAAGCAAAATTAATTGCATAGAAGATCCGGAGTTCACGACCGATTATCACGACCCTGAAAAACGCTCTATCGCCAACGGTTTAACCGTTACGCTTCGGGATGGCACGGTTCTGGATGAAGTTGTTGTTCATTATCCAGTGGGGCATCGCCGCCGCCGTAAAGAAGGGATCCCCTTGCTGGTCGAGAAGTTTAAAATCAACCTAGCACGACAATTTCCAGAAAAACAGCAAGAGCAGATCCTCGACGCCTCGCTGAATTCCGTCGTCTTGCATAATATGCCCGTCAATGAATATATGGACCTCTATGTGATCTAACTCTCAGGAACAGCCATGTCACGAACAGTGCACCACAACGTAGACCAGCAGCGCTTTGAAATACTTGAAGATAACGTCACTTGCGTACTCGACTATCGCCTGAGCAACAATGTTTTAACAGTCACCCACACCGGAGTGCCGCAGGTGGTGGGCGGACGTGGAGTTGCAGCGGACTTGACCGCCGCTGCACTGGAATACGTAAAAAACCATAACCTTAAAGTGATTCCGCAGTGTAGTTACACCGCCGCCTACATTAATCGTCACCCCGAACACAAAAACCTGGTGGCGTAAAAACAGCTACGTAAATACAATAGACCCCCAAGTCTTATATAAGATATAAGACTCTTGCTTAGCGACGCGCTTACACATACAATTACAGGCAATAGATACGCCTTTTTAATTTCACATTTACTTAATAGGCCTGCAACATGCTGGATTCATATCGCCAACACGTGGCCGAGCGCGCCGCGTTAGGCATCCCTGCTTTACCCCTGACAGCGAAGCAAACTGCTGATCTGATCGAACTGATCAAAAACCCTCCCGCTGGCGAAGAAGAGTTTCTGCTAGAGCTTCTTACTCACCGCGTACCGGCTGGCGTTGACGATGCAGCTAAAGTCAAAGCGTCATATCTGGCTGCTGTCGCTTTAGGCACAGAAACAAACCCTCTGTTTGACCGCACACGAGCCTGTGAATTGCTGGGCACCATGCTCGGCGGCTACAACATTTCGCCGTTGCTGCAACTGCTCGACGACGCTGAACTCGCTCCTGTAGCCGCGAAGGCGCTGAAGTACACCTTGCTGATGTTTGACTCTTTTCATGATGTAAAAGAGAAAGCCGATCAAGGCAACAGCTATGCCAAGGAAATCTTGCAAAGCTGGGCCGATGGCGAGTGGTTTACCAGTCGTCCAGAAGTACCAGAAAGCCTGACCGTAACGGTATTCAAGGTCACTGGCGAGACTAACACTGACGACTTATCACCTGCACCAGACGCCTGGAGCCGGCCTGATATCCCCTTGCACGCGTTAGCGATGCTTAAAAACCCGCGTGATGGCATTGAACCCGACGAGCCAGGAAAGACCGGCCCTATAAAATTCATACAATCACTAAAAGCCAAAGGCCACCAGATCGCCTATGTGGGCGACGTGGTAGGTACGGGTTCATCCCGCAAGTCGGCCACCAACTCTGTGCTTTGGTTCACCGGTGACGACATTCCTTACGTGCCCAACAAACGCTTCGGCGGTGTGTGTTTAGGCAGCAAAATTGCCCCTATCTTCTACAACACGATGGAAGATGCAGGTGCCTTGCCTATCGAACTTGATGTCACACAAATGAATATGGGCGACGTTATCGAACTGCGTCCATACGAAGGCAAAGCGCTAAAAAACGGCGAAGTCGTGGCCGAATTCAGCGTGAAATCTGATGTACTGTTTGACGAGGTTCGCGCTGGCGGGCGTATCCCGCTGATAATCGGGCGTGGTCTGACTGCACGTGCTCGTGAAGCTCTCGGATTGCCGCTGACTACCTTGTTCCGTTTACCCAAGTCTCCTATTGATTCCGGAAAAGGCTACACACTCGCACAAAAAATGGTAGGTCGCGCATGCGGCCTGCCCGAAGGCGAAGGCGTGCGCCCAGGCACTTACTGCGAACCGCGGATGACAACAGTGGGTAGCCAGGACACCACCGGCCCCATGACACGCGACGAACTTAAAGATCTGGCCTGCCTTGGCTTTTCTTCAGATCTGGTCATGCAGTCATTCTGCCACACGGCTGCCTACCCTAAACCCGTCGATGTCCTGACACACCACGAGCTGCCTGATTTCATCAGCACCCGAGGCGGTGTCTCCCTGCGCCCTGGCGACGGTATTATCCACTCGTGGTTAAACCGCCTGCTATTGCCCGACACTGTGGGCACCGGTGGGGACTCACACACACGCTTCCCCATTGGCATCAGCTTTCCGGCAGGTTCCGGTTTAGTGGCTTTTGCGGCCGCAACCGGTGTCATGCCCCTGGATATGCCCGAGTCAGTATTGGTACGCTTTAAAGGTGAAATGCAGCCAGGCGTCACGCTACGCGATCTGGTCAACGCCATTCCGCTATATGCCATTAAGCAAGGCCTGCTAACCGTCGAAAAAGCCGGAAAAATCAACGCATTTTCAGGTCGTATCCTGGAGATTGAAGGGCTGCCAAACCTGAAGATCGAACAGGCTTTCGAACTTTCAGACGCCTCCGCCGAGCGCTCTGCCGCGGCTTGTACAGTTCGTTTGAACAAAGAGCCTATTATTGAATATCTGAATAGCAACATCACACTCATGAAGTGGATGATTGCCAACGGCTACGAAGATGAGCGCACACTTACCCGCCGTATCCAGGGTATGGAAGAGTGGCTGGCCAACCCCCATCTGCTTGAACCTGACGCAGACGCCGAGTACGCTGAGATCATCGAAATTGATCTGGCTGATATTCACGAACCTATCGTTGCCTGCCCTAACGATCCTGATGACGTCAAAACTTTGTCCGAGGTATCGGGTACCGTCATTGATGAAGTCTTTATCGGTAGCTGCATGACCAATATTGGTCACTTCCGTGCTGCATCCAAGCTGCTCGAAGGCAAACGAGACATTCCTACCCGTCTATGGGTGGCACCTCCCACCAAAATGGACCAGGACCAGCTGAGCCAGGAAGGCCACTATGGTGTTCTCGGTGTAGCCGGAGCCCGCATGGAAATGCCGGGCTGCTCGCTGTGCATGGGCAATCAGGCCCAGGTGCGCGAAGGCGCCACGGTTATGTCCACCAGTACCCGGAATTTCCCGAACCGCTTAGGCAAAAACGCCAACGTCTTTCTGGGGTCTGCCGAGCTTGCCGCTATTTGCTCACGTCTGGGGCGTATTCCCACCAAGGAAGAATACCTTGCTGATATGGGTGTTTTGCAGAGTGACAGCGATAATATTTACCGTTACATGAACTTTGACCAAATTGAAGAGTTCAAGGAAATCGCTGACTCCGTAGGCGTCTAAAGCAACTTTTTATGCTGGCGTGTCACCAAGCGCCAGTTCTATTAAGCTGTCAGGCACATGAACCACAGCCGAACTGCATTAACGCAGTTCGGCTTTTTTATTGCTATTTGCGCCAATAGACCTCAAGGTCTCAGATCAAGCCCACCTGCCCCCGCTTCAAGGTTAAACTTGATCTATTCACCCCTACTACACATAAGCTTCCTATGTCCGCACAATCGCTACCCGATCATCAGCACCTACATCGCGATACTCAATACTTACTGCGTTATGCGGATGCCCTGACTCGCTCCGGCTCTAAAGCCGAAGACGACTTCTGGGAAGCCCGGCTGGTCAGACTTGTCGACAAAGTCCTGACCAGCAAAGAACAAGGTTCGCTAGAGCTGTTATTCGAATTTTTAGGTCAACAACAGCTGCATGCCCATTACGAAATACTGGTGAGCATGGTCGAAGGCATGGCCGAGTCACTGCAGTTTGATCATAGTGGTCAAGAGTATGAAGCGCTGCTGATCAGCCTGCCGATCACCGCCTGGACGCGTTACCAACTGCCTCACGGTGCCCTTGATCCGGCTCAGAGCAATGCCATCAAGAAAGCCCTATTTGAAAATGTATTGAATCCAGAGGCCAGAGTTTCATTATTCGGCCATCTGTTAAGCTTCGATCAGCTTCCGGCAAACTTCGGAGAAACTCGCAGCTTCCTTGATCACTTGCTAAAGATCGAACTAGGCACATCGCTTGCCGAAATCAAGCCCAAATCAGATCAGGAGTCCTTTGGTCTGCTCGCAGATGCCCGTTTTATTCTGGCGGCTGTCATGGTTCCCAAGGGCGACGCCATCTTTAGCTGGCAACTCGATGGTAGCGACCCGTTCGAGACGCAGGTACAGATAGTGAACGTATGGCAAGACCTTTGCAGTCAAATACTCGGCAAAGCGTTCACTGGCTGCCAGGCAAACTACTGGCTTCCAAACGCCTTTTATGCCAATAACCGTGAAGCCGACAAACACATGCGGCCCCTCACCATTAAGGCCGCAGTAACATGGTTGCAAACAGCCGCTCAAATACCTGCCTCTGACCTTATCGCCATCATTGCCCAGTGCGGTGATGATCAGGTAGAAGAATATCGCATCGGCTTTAACACGCAAAAGGACAGCAGCGTTATTTATGGCGCTATCTGGCCGATATTAAGCCCCGAAGAAATCGATAGCAACAGCCCCGAATATCTGGATGCTCCCAGTGAAATCGCCTCGTTGCTAAAAGAGCTGGGCGTGGATGAAATTCGCCTTTTACCAGGTATATATTTACCTGAAACTTGCGACGACTGCGGCGCCCCCTCGTTTCCAAACAGCGCAGGCGAACTGGTTCACCCTGATCTTCCCGAAGAAATTAATCTGGATCCACTTCAACTGCATTAAGTTATTGTGTTGCATTTTGACATTTTTTGCCGCGTCATTGATAACTATGGCGACATTGGGGTGTGCTGGCGACTGGCACGCCAGCTAGCCACCTTCCCAAACAACGCCCTCGTTCGGCTGTGGGTTGATGACTTATACAGTTTTCGCAAGATTGAGCCAAGTGTGCAGCCTTCGCTAGCACAGCAAAGCGTATTCAATGTCGATGTGCGTCAATGGGTGGAGAACGCCAGCGATTATCCTGCGCCCTACGATATCGTAATCGAGGCCTTTGCCTGCGAACTGCCGGCGTCCGTCTCCAAACAAATAACGCCGTTGCATGTCTGGATAAATCTTGAATACCTTAGTGCAGAATCCTGGGTCGACGAGTTTCATGGCCTGGGCTCGCCTCAGCCTGAAGGCCAAAACAAGTTTTTTATTTCCCGGGCTTCAATGAACGAACCGGGGGATTGCTACGCGAACACAAGCTGCCTGAGCAGCGCCTTGCCTGGAAGTCGCAGGCAGCAAACCCCAGATCATTGTGGACGAAGATTGGCCTGTCGCCTAAGATTCAGGCCGAACTGGCTGATGCGCGCCGCCAGCAAATTCTGATGTTCAACTACGCTGACGCGCCTGTAGAAAGCCTGCTTCTGGCCTTGCAGCAAGAAGAACAGCCAGCCTTAGTGCTTAGCCCCAACGCATTCACACCCGCACAATATGCTCTCGCTAGCGAGCACGTTGTGCTGCATACTTTTGACTTTGTTGATCAGCAAGAGTTCGATCGCCTGCTCTGGGTAAGTGATCTTAATATTGTGCGCGGCGAAGACTCTTTGCTTCGCGCCCTGTGGGCGGACAAGCCAATGATCTGGCAACCCTATGTGCAAGACGAGAACCTGCACCTGGTCAAGCTTCAGGCCTTGCTCGACTCTAGCCCTCTTGATACCGCAATACATAAATTGTGGCTATATTGGGCTTCGGGCGACGGGACAAAATTTACAGAGCAATACTTACACTGCAGACAGCCCAAAGAGTGGCTGCAGTGGCGCAAAAAGCCCGGGCATGGCAGTCGCAACTGGCCGAACAGAGCGATCTCTGCACACGTCTCATTGCCTTCTGTACTCAAGAGCTACGATCGCGCTAAAATAACTCTTTTAGACCTCCGCTAACAACGATGTGCGCGGAGCCATCCTTAATCGGAGTTCTTCTATCTATGAAAACCGCTCAAGAGGTACGCGTCGGTAACGTCGTAATGATCGGCGGCGCGCCTTTAGTTGTTCAAAAACTGAATACAACAAATCAGGCCGCAACTCAGCCGTCGTCAAACTCAAATTCAAAAATCTGTTAACTGGTAGCCCCAGCGAAGCTGTGCATAAAGCTGACGAAAAGTTTGAAGTCGTATTGCTCGAGAAAAAAGAGTGTACGTATTCCTACTTCGCAGATCCTATGTACGTCTTTATGGACCAGGAATACAATCAGTACGAAATCGAGGCAGACAGCATGGGTGATGCCTTGAACTACCTCGAAGATGCTATGGCCATCGACGTTGTATTTTATGACGGCCGTGCGATTTCTCTAGAATTGCCAACAGTAGTGGTTCGCGAAATCACTTACACTGAACCCGCTGTTCGTGGCGACACATCTGGAAAAGTGCTTAAGCCTGCAACCATCAGCACAGGTTTCAGCATTCCTGTTCCGCTATTTTGCGAAATTGGCGACAACATCGAAATTGACACCCGTACCAACGAATACCGCAGCCGCGTTAATTAATAATAACCGCAGGCAGCAGCTATCTGTCAAAGCACTAAGCAAAAAGCCCACCAAATATATTGGTGGGCTTTTTTTGGTATTTATATGGTTTGATGCTGTTTTTAAGTTGCCATCATCCCTTTACTGCAAGCGGTCGTCATCCAGGAACTCGGGGATGGGCATAACCGCAATGCCTTCTTCTGCCAGTTCAGCGTACTCATCAGGTGTAGCACTGCCCCGAATGGAGCGCTCCTCGACTTCGCCGTTATGCATGCGTCGGGCTTCGTCGGCAAAGCGTACACCCACATCATCTGATTTACGCAAGATGTCCCTGAACTTGTGAAGCATCTCTGCCTGCAGTTTGGCCAGGTCTGCGGAACCGGGAGCAGCCACTGCTGCCGAACCCGAGCTGCTGCTTTCTTGCGACGTGACAGGCGCAGAAGAGCCACTTTCGTTTTTTAAATGACTGATGTTCAGGCGAGGGGCCGAGAGCTTTTTATTTAGCTCGGCGGAATCGCACACAGGACAGCGCAACAGTCCGGAGCCACGCTGCTCTTCATAGTTTTCGTGTGATTTGAACCAGCCTTCAAATATATGGCCGTTATCACACTGCAAATCGAATACTTTTAATCCCATACTATTCCAAATGAGGGCAATCTGATATAAAACAAGACCGCTCAGTTAGCCAACCTCAGTTTCAACCATTATAGACCTAGAGCTTAATGCGTCCGGTCTGTCCTATAAACGCGGCACTGACGCCAGCAGGCTTTGCGTTTGTGAGTGCTGAGGATGCCGCAACACCTGTTCAGCGCTGCCGATTTCGGCGATCGCTCCGTCGTGCATTACAGCGACAGTGTCGGCTAAATATTCGACGACGCCGAAATTATGCGTAATAAATAAATACGCCATCCCACTTTCACGCTGCAATTCATTTAGCAAGTCTAGAATTTGTGCCTGAACTGATACATCCAAGGCCGAGGTGGGTTCGTCGCAAATAAGAACAGCAGGCTCAACTGCCAAGGCTCGTGCAATAGCGACTCGCTGGCGCTGGCCGCCTGAAAACTCATGTGGATAACGCGTGGCGCTGTTTTTAGGCAAGCCAGTCTGATCCAATAAACGCAAAATATCTGCGTCGCGCTGCACTTTAGGCATATTAGGTCTAAGCGCTTTCATACCCTCATGCAGTATCTCGCCTACCAGCATGCGTGGATTTAATGACGCAAATGGATCCTGAAACACAATTTGTATGCGGCGGCGCAGCTCGTGCAAGGTAGAGCGTCTGGCATCAAGCAGGCTGCGCCCCTCAAGCAAGGCCACGCCGCTAACTTGGGCCTGCCCGTCGAGCAAGCGCATCAAGGCTTTAGCAATTGTGCTTTTGCCGCAACCGGAAGCACCTAACAGCGCCAAGGTTTCACCACGATGCAAGTTGAAAGAGACATTTTTGACCACAGGCAATAACTCAGCAGCACGAAACACCCCGCGTGACTGGGAATACGCCACCGAAAGTCCGCTAAGCTCTAGCGTTAACGCCCCGGCTGGAGACTTTTCCGGACTCGAGGTTTGGGGCTGCCCCTGTGATGGTCCCTGGGCGATAATGACCGGAGTGTTCTGCCCATCGTCAACAGAAGCTGGACTAAGCGGCTTACCCCGGCGCTCATAAGTGGGAACAGCAGCCAAAAGCTCTTTCGCATAGGGGTGATCAGGCTTGGCAAAAAACTGATCAGCGTCTGCGATTTCAACTATTTCGCCGTGCCGCATCAGGGCCACATGATGGGCAATGCGCCGGACCACCGCCAGATCATGGGTAATAAGTAAAATACCCAAGCCCATTTCCTCTTGAATGTCAGCGAGCAAATCGAGAATCTGCGCCTGTACCGTAACATCCAGTGCGGTGGTGGGTTCGTCTGCGATCAGCAAGTGAGGCTCGGCAGCAAGTGCCATGGCGATCATGATGCGCTGACGCTGACCGCCAGAGAACTGAAAGGGATAATCATGAATACGGTTTTCAGCATCCGGGATACCTACCCGGCTTAACCAAGCGATAACGCGCTCGTTAAGCAGCTGTCCTCTATACGTCGTATGGAGCCGCAATGTTTCCGCAACCTGCTGCCCCACCGTCATGACAGGATTCAGGCTAGTCGAAGGCTCCTGGAAGATAATACCAACCCTGCCACCTCGAAGACCACGCATATCTCTTTCAGAAAGATCGAAGACCTCGGTACCGTCGATAGTGGCACTACCTTGGCTGATCCAGGCTGCATCGGGTAGTAAGCGTAAAATTGCCTGGGCCGTCATACTTTTGCCGGAGCCTGACTCACCGACCAAAGCGAACGTCTGCCCTTTTATCACACTAAAGCTCAATGCCCTGACTGCATGGTTAATACCGCTCTCTGAGGCAATATCAACCGATAATCCATTTACATAGAGTAGTTTGGAAGCCGTTTGCATCGAAGTCATAGCGACTCGCCCTTGGTGGTTTTTGCCACCAGTTTCGTTGTTTTTAAACGTGGAACCAGAATATGCAGACGTCGGACTCTGGGATCAAAGGCTCGCTGCACGGCGTCGGCAAATATATTGGCCGATAGAACCAAAGCCAGCAAAAATACGAACGCGGCACTTAAGTTCCACCAGATCATGGGGTCTCTCGACATCTCGATACGCGCGGCATCGATCATCGTGCCAAAAGATGGCATGCTGGGATCGACTCCTATACCCAGATAGGAAAGCACTGCCTCATACAGCACCAGGCCCGAAAACTCCAGAACCATCGTAATCAGCACAATATGCATGAGATTAGGCAAAATATGCTTAAGCATGATGCGAAAGTGGCTGACACCAAAGGCTTTGGCTGCCTGAACATATTCAAGCTCTCGCAGCTTCAGGGTTTCGGCACGCAGTAAACGGCAAAGACCAGACCAGCCTGTAAAGCCTAAGATCAGGCATAACAGGAATAAGCGCAAGTCAGCTCGCGCAGCAACCGTCTCGAACAGATTAGGATGATTGTCTATATAGACTTGCATCATTAATACGCATGCAGCGATCAACAACACCCCCGGTATTGATGTCAGTGTGGTGTAGATATATTGAATGATATCGTCGACCCAGCCCTTGAAATAGCCAGCCGCGATGCCAAAGCCCAAAGCGGGTGGTAACATCGCAAAAGTAGTCAAGGTACCGATCACCAGCGCCGTCCTGACGCTTTTTAACGAAAGCGCGATTACGTCATTTCCCGAGCGATCCGTTCCGAGCACATAATAATTGCCGCTCAAGGCAAAAATAATACTGCCGCACGCCACCAATGCCGTGGCAGCAAACCAGGCGGCTTTCCAGGCGTAGAGTTCACTGTCGCGTGCCCACCAATGCCGCCTGACTGTGCTCCAGCCTACCGCAGTGCCCTGTGCTTTTAAACGCCGCAGAGCCAGCACATTCAGCAGTCCTACTGATAGCGCTGTCCACACCACGACGGCCAACAGCGTATAACCTACAAGACGGGTAATGTCGGCGCTGCGTTGCTCTGTGTTCTCGATGCCTGAGGCAGCATGCTCAAGGGGCGGAAAATCACGCACGGCTTGACCATCGATAATCTGCGATTCTTTGAAAAACAAGTGCAATGCCAGCGGCGATGAGTAAGTACGCTCGACCTTTGCCAGACCTGTGCCCACTAATACATCGTCTAACACCGAGCGAGAAATTGGTGCATATCTGGGCTCGGACTGTTCATTCCCGTTCAAGGGTGGTAATTGGGGACGATAATGAATGGAGTCGAGCAGCCCCACTACCAAAAAAGCACCTAAGATCACGCCGGCTGCTGCAGCCGATGGTGTACGCCAAACACTGGACCAGGCATTTTTAAGTGCTGTGTTCCGGCTCACATGCCACACATAGAATATCCCTCCCAAGACGGCGAGCCATATAAAAACATCTGTCCAAAGCACAGCAAACTTAGGCATGATCGTCACACAGCAAAAAATAGTTTAAGGGTGTTTTTAAGCATAAAGCTTGTGCGTCAGTCAAAACGTACACGCGGATCCACCAGTGTGTAAGAGATATCAGCCAAAATCAGCCCAACAATATAAAGTGCCGACCCCAGAAAAACCATCGCGCGAACAATAGAAAGATCTTGTGCATTAATCGCATCGATGGTGTAGCTGCCCAGACCTGGAATACCAAAAAAGACTCTGAGATCAGGCTTCCCATAAACAGCAAAGGGATGGCCGAGACGGTTCCCGTTAATATAGGAAGCATTGCATTGGGCAATAAATGCCTGAACAGTACCAGCCTTTCTGACACGCCTTTAGCCCGTGCTGTACGGATGTAATCTTTGCTGACTTCTTCAAGGAATAAACTGCGGTAGAAGCGGCTTTCGGCACCCAACCTGGAAATAATTCCCACCAGCACAGGCAGCAACAAGAACTTGACGCTACTAAAGCCGTCTATCCATCCTGAATAAGGAACCCAGCGCAATACCTTGGCAAAGAGCCACTGGCCCGCAATAATATAGAACAAGCCTGAAATAGACAGCAGAACCACACACAGCACCACCCCTGCGAAATCCAGGCGGGTGCCTCTGAAAAAAGTCAGCAGCAAGGCAAAAGCGACTGACACGCCCAAGCCTAAAATGAAGGTGGGGAGCGCCAAAGCCAGACTGGGCCCCATCCGATTACGGATTTCGTGGGTGATGTCGTGACCTGAATCAGAGAAACCGAAGTCAAAACGTAATAGCGGTATAGACCGATCAAAGAATATCGTTTCGCTAAAAGCCTGGCTTCCCGATTGTTCAGCGTTGTAAAACAACGGCTTGTCGTAGCCTCGTTCGTGCTTCCACTGCTCAATGGCTTCTACGCTGACACGCTGACTTCCAATGGCCAGGTGCGCCATATCGTCAGGAGTATTGACCGCAAAAAATAGCACAAAGGTTAAGAAGTTAACCCCCAGCAAAATTAAAACTCCATAAGCCAGCCGCCGGAATATATATCGAATCATGGCTGTTCCTTATCGGAGTGCATGCTTTGCGCCCGGGCAGTTTGCTTCTCGCGAGCGGCCGCACTTCGCCACACATAGACCGCCACTGCCAACATGAAGGCCAGCACCAGCCAAAGAGGCCACCAGTGCGGCCCGTTCCATTGTTTTTGCAGAGCAACGCGCTGGTCAGGCTCGACCCTCAGGTACTGCAGGGTATTACGTACCATTTGTGTTGGTTTCGCATTATGCACCCATGAATGGTAGGCGCCTCCGGCTTTGGGAAAATATCCAAACATCCAGGGCGCGTCTTCCTGGACAATACGCATCATTTTCTGAACAACAGCTTCTTTTTCCGGGCCATCGTCAAGAAAACGCATTTCTTCAAAGAGTCGATCATATTCATCATTTTGATAATTCGAGGCATTTTCACCGCTGGTCAGTGCCTGAGCCCGCGGACCATACAGCAGAAACAGAAAGTTCTCGGCGTCGGGATAGTCAGCAACCCACCCCCACATAAAGAGTTGCGCCGAACCTCGTCTCATTTTGTCCTGAAAACGGTTGTAATCCGTAGCGCGTATTTCAAGTTGCACACCAATAGCTCT
Organism: Paenalcaligenes niemegkensis; assembly: GCF_022230885.1. Taxonomy (GTDB): domain Bacteria; phylum Pseudomonadota; class Gammaproteobacteria; order Burkholderiales; family Burkholderiaceae_B; genus Paenalcaligenes; species Paenalcaligenes niemegkensis. Next base: position 116,835 of record NZ_JAKGCT010000002.1, read on the forward strand.
GAGTTGACGGCGCATCCAGTCCAGCATGGCGCTTGAACCCATACCCCCTGCCGAGTCGTAATGCAAGATAAGGGGCGCGCCCGTTTTTTCGTCCCTGCCGTCGGGGTACCCTGCCTTGGCGAGCAAGGCCCTGGCTTCTTCCAGAGACTTACGCTCGACCCTGCCCTCGTTCACGTTATACACGGTAGGGTTCGCGCCCTCGGGCAGAGGCAGATAACCACTGACACCAGGGGGCAAGGGGCTATGAGCGACCTCGGCCTGGTCGTTTTGAAAGATGGAAACATACTGTTCCCAGTTAAAGGCAATACTGACAGCCTGTCGCAAGTAGCGATTTTTCTGTTCCTGCTCTGGCGAGTCCCCCTGCCCGACGACAGGATCCAGCCAGTTAAAACCCAGATAAAAAAGCTGTGCTTCCGTAGATGTGCTTAACTGCAGGCCCCTCGCTTCGTACAGTTCAGCTTTCTCGACAGAGTCCTCGGCCGCCACAATCATGGCAACGCCATACTCACCGCGCTCAACTTGCGGAATGTCGTAATAGCCCTGCAGGAACTTGCCCATCAACGGCACACTTTCTTTTTCCAGGCTAAACACGGCACGATCAATGAAGGGGGTAGTCTTGCCACAATCGGCCAATAAGCCCTGCTCCGCGTCACCATCTTCTCCTTCACAAGGATACGGTTCACCTCTGAAGTTTGGATTTCGTGTCAAGACGTGGCGTCGATTAGGAATGGACTCGGTCAGCATATAAGGGCCAGTGCCCACGGGCCATGTATTTAAACTCAAGCCTTGCTCAGCCATGCCAGGCTGGTGATAAAAACGCTCAGCCTCCCAGGGAATGGGCGCGACAAAGGTCATAGCCAACCAATATTTGAACTGAGGGTATTTTCCTATCACCCGAATGCGCAAGGTGTGGTCATCGAGCGCCTGAACGCCCGTGAATTCGATATCTCGTAGATCTAGCCATTGCTCGCGATCTGTGTCTGCATCGGCTTCTCGCAGAGCATCGCCGAGTTCACGCAAGCCCTCCACGTGCTGGGACATCGTGGCAAAAATGGGCGATATCACCCGCGGGCTTGCAAGGCGCCTGAAAGCATATACGTAATCCTCAGCAGTCAATTCTCGCGTATCAATCTGCTCGAAATCACCTAATACGTATTTTCCTGCTAAATCGCTCGCCGAAATAGGCCAGTAACGGTATTCATTTTTTCATTGCTGGCAAAAGCAGGATGCGGTTGAAACAACACACCTTTTTTAATGGGGATATCGTAGACACTGGTGACCACGTCGGCCCCCTCCACGTCGTCAGGCAGACGATTACCCTGTGCGTCCAGGTAATACGGTTCGACCAGTCGCTCGGCGACACGAGGAATCAAGGTGTAGGGCCGGGCCAGATAGTGATAGCCGTACAGCGGCTCGTAGATAGAGTAGGTGAACGGCGTTTCGTCGGTAGAGTAACTGCTGGCCGGATCCAGATATTTAGGAGAACGCTGCGTAAATGCAGTGTAAAACACATTCTCTGCTATTTCGTCCTTGGGGTAGGGGCTATTCACTGGACGTTCGCCGCAACCTGCTACCACAACGACCACCATCAGCATTGCGGCCAAGCGCCATAACCTAGGCATTAGCATTTCCCTTGTTGCCAACATTCATACCGCCATACCCAAGGTTCTGTAGCACTGGCATCTTGCCAAAGGCCGCGTTTCTCGGAACGGGCGCGCTGCTGAATATCAAGCAATTGTTTATCTCGCAAGAAAAGCCCTTTCTTTTCAGTATTGGCCCACGCATAGCCCGCCGCTACCATCTCTTCGTTGGCTTTCATACCATCTGATAAATAAACATCACAGACGTCCCGACCATGAAGATCTTGCTCGAAACACTGAAGCTCAACCTGCTTTCCTGCAATCAATGAAGACAGAAAGTCACGTGACGCCTGTGCATGTGGCTGGCCTGGCTGCCTGGCACTTTTGTGCGTTTCAGGGGCATCAATGCTTGCCATGCGGATGCGATGCGTCTTTCCGTCAATCTGCAAATTAAATGTATCTCCATCAGAGACCTTCTGGACCTGAGCTGACAACACATAATCGCCTGAAGCTCCTGGGCTGTTATTGCTCTGGCCTTCCTGGCTGTTTTTCCATACTGAACTGACGGCAAGAACAACAAACACGCCTATAGTGAGATACTGCCTTAATTTCGAGTTGTTGCGAAAAATCGTGGGACGTTTAGACATCAGCAAGTATCCAGTACGAAGAATTTCAAAATGCTTGTTGATTATAAGTTTTGCACGGCTGATGTCTAGCAGTGGGAAGCCTAATATGGCCAATAACGTTCGAGAATCAAATTGCCGTGTGGATTAAGCTCAGCTAAGCCAAAGGCGCCTTGTCCTGATAACCGAAAAAACTCATCCTCGAAGCCTTGAGAAACCAGTTCAGGAGCGCTCTCTCGCAATAAAGCGGCTTGCACCAGCAATACCAGCAACTGGGCAAAACGTCTGGCTCCTGAGTCAGGCACGATTTCATCGGCAGTCATCATTTGCTGGAGCTGTTCAAGAGCCTGGCCGGCCGCATCCGACTGACTGAATTTACTGCCCAGATACTCCAGAAGTCTGCGTCCCATCTCTGGCTCCCGCCCGATGGCCTTGATTGACTCCAGGCACATGATATTAGCCGAGCCTTCCCATATGGAATTCACGGGTGCTTCGCGATAAAGACGTGGCATCACGCTATCTTCGATGTATCCGTTACCGCCCCATACCTCCAGGCATTCTGCCGTTATTTGCTGGGCACGCTTGCACACCCAAAACTTGGCCGCCGGGATTACCACACGTACAAGGGCGGCGTCCAGACTGGCCTTTTTCTCAGCATCCCGAGCTTGTGAGTGGTGAGCTTGCTCCAGGGCATGAGCCAGCCGCATGGACAACAAGGTAGCCGCCTCGCTTTCTAAAGCCATGGCCACCAGAACCGACATCATCAGAGGGTGTTCAATCAGATGCTTATTAAAGGCAGTACGGCGTTGCGCATGATGCAAGGCTTGCACCAGCGCCTGGCGCATTAATGCCGCACTGCCGAGCACGCAGTCAAGCCGTGTAAAGCCCGCCATGCGCATCAGCGTAGCGAGGCCCCGCCCTTCTTCTCCGACCAGTACTCCCTCTGCCTGATGAAACTCGACCTCTGCGCTGGCACTTGAACGATTGCCCAGCTTGTCTTTAAGCCGGCGTATATGTATGGCATTGGCTTGCCCGCTGGCGTTGATGCGAGGAACAAAAAACACGATAATCCGGCGGAGCTGCGAGCTAACACCAGATGCGCATCAGCCGTTGGAACAGAGTAAAACCATTTTTCGCCGGTCAGCTTGTATCCGGCAAGCTGTCCACCGTGTGTAAAAGCCTCGGCAACCGTCTGTGTATTGCGCAGGTCTGAACCACCTTGGCGCTCTGTCAGCCCCATACCGATCAGAATAGCGTTTTTTTGGTGTATAGGCAGATTCCGGGAATCGTATTCCTGACTACGAAGATGTGGCTCCAGGCTTGCGAACCACGACTCGCGCATCAACACAGGCAGCGCTGCCGAGGTCATCGTCAACGGGCACAAGCTGCCTGCCTCCACCTGTCCGTGCATAAAGAAGGCAGCAGCGCGCTCTACCTGTGCACCGTCTTGATCAGACAGCCATGCCCGACTGTGCAAACCGTTACGCATGGCCATTCTCATCAGGCTGTGCCATGACTCATGAAAATCCACTCTATTGCTTTCAGCGCCCAGACGCGTGTAACGCTGCAGTTGCGGCGGATGACGATTCGCCAGACTTCCCCAGTTCAGCACCTCGGCAGTGCCCAAGGTTTTCCCATAGGCCTCAAGCCGCCCGGCTGCCTGCGGGGACGACCACTTCTGCACCGCCTCCCTCAATACGGGATCAGTGTTATACAAGTTGTAGCCTTCAAGATCTTCCACCTGATTCAATGTATAGCCTTGCATGCGATTTCCTCCATGACTGACTGCTTTACAGGTTCAGAAAAATGAGGTGAGCACTATCCAGTAACTACAGCATAAATTAGGCCGACCGCTGTTAAAGTAGGGGTTTACTCTTCAGATCAAAAAATCATGCATCCTCGACTATTATGCGGAGCCGCAGCAATATTACTGATGCTAGGTGTGGCAGCGGGGGCGTTCGGCTCGCACGCACTACGCAATATTGTGAACATCAATATGCTGGCAGTCTGGCACACTGCGGTGCTGTATCAGCTCATCCACGGCTTGGGTCTGCTGGCACTGGCTGCTGTTACGCCCTTGCTGCAACCCCGTTGTACGCGCCTTGCGGGCCCCGCCTTATTGCTCGGTACGCTGCTATTCAGCTTTAGCCTGTACGCTTTAGTACTCACTAACACTACATGGATAGGCATCATCACGCCTATAGGTGGTGTATTGTTGATAGCGGGCTGGGGGCTGGTAACGATTGCCGCTTTATCTCGCCCCAAGACAAGATGATCCAGCGCTACTATCCACGTAGTAGCAGCATCACAATAATAACGAAGCCAAGCTCTGCTGATTTAAAGGCTGCAGGGCTTGGCCTAACTCTTTCATGGAGGACACGTTGCCCTACCACGCACACCCATTAAAAAGCTTTATTCAGCAGCTCCCAAAGGCCGAACTGCATTTGCACATTGAAGGCACTCTTGAGCCAGAACTTATTTTCGAACTGGCCAAACGCAATCAAATCGCGCTGGATTACCCTTCAGTCGACGCATTACGCGCCGCGTACGAGTTCACCGACCTACAGTCCTTTTTAGACCTGTACTATGCCGGGGCCCAGGTACTGGTGACTGAGTCCGACTTCTACTCCATGACAATGGCCTACTTCAAGCGCATTCACGCTGATGGCGTTGTTCATACCGAAATCATGTTTGACCCGCAAACGCACACTTCTCGCGGCATAAGCATAGAGACTGTCTTTGCGGGCATTGCCGGCGCCTGTCGTGACGCTCGAATACAGCTCGGAATCAGCAGCTACCTGATTCTAAGTTTCCTTCGACATTTAAGCGAAGCTGAGGCCTTTGCGACCCTTGAGGCTGCACTGCCGCTTCGCAACAAATACAGTGACCTATGGATTGCCATTGGTCTGGACTCGGCCGAAAACGGCAATCCGCCCGAGAAATTTGCGCGCGTGTATGCTCGATGCAAAGAACTGGAGTTCAGACTCGTAGCCCACGCGGGTGAAGAAGGCCCGGCTCAGTACGTCAGAGGCGCGCTGGATATACTTCAAGTTGAACGTATCGATCATGGCGTACGCAGCGAAGAGGATCCTGAGCTGGTCAAACGCCTTATCGACGAAAAAATCGCCCTGACTGTCTGTCCTCTATCGAATCTGAAGCTTCGTGTGGTTGATGACCTGGGCACGCACAATCTTGCCCGTTTGCTGCGCCAGGACATGAGAATCACCCTTAACTCGGATGACCCTTCTTACTTTGGCGGATATTTACTCGATAACTATCTGGCGAGTGCCCATGCCTTGAACCTCAGCAAAGACGAGCTCGTCACCTTGGCGCGTAACAGCATCGAAGCTTCATTTTTATCTCCAACAGAGCAAGCTCCGCTGCTATCGCGTCTAGAGCAGGCAAGCACCAACTAACCCCGGGTAGCGATGTCACTCGTCAGAGCGCATCAGGCGGCCTGACAGCTCTGCATTTCTATTAATGTAGCCAATCAACTGCTAACACAAAAAACGCCATGAACTTATTACCTCGATATAGCCGCGATTTTTATGCACAGGAAACGACCGCTGTTGCGCAGTCGCTGCTGGGCAGTTACTTAGTTGTTGAGCATCCTGCTTGTACTCAGGTAGGAAGAGTCGTAGAGACCGAAGCCTATTTAGGTCCCATTGATTTGGCCGCCCACAGCTCTCGCGGGGTGACACCTCGAACCCAGGTAATGTTTGGGCCTCCGGGGCATGCCTATGTCTACCTGATTTACGGTATGTATCATTGCTTTAACGTAGTCACTGAACCTGAAGGAAGTGGTACGGCAGTATTAATACGTGCACTGGAACCGGTACACAATCTCGATCTGAACGCTTCAGGACCAGGGCGTCTGTGCAAGGCTTTATCCCTGAACCTGATGCATAATACCCAAGACCTGTGCGATGGGAATCTCTACCTTTGCCCTTCCCCGGATAGTGCCTTGCGCGCAAGCGAATCTATACAGCGAGCGCCCCGCATCGGAGTAGATTCCGCCGGCGACTGGGCCAGTAAACCCCTACGCTTTCTGCTTAGCCCCAACACTTATGTCTCTAAGCCCCTTCCCAAGAGAAGCACGCCATTTACCGGCTGATAAGAACCTAAGGTATGGATGTGCTGTTTATGCATCGCAAGCTTTGCATTCAGAAGTGCAGCACGTACTATGTAGGCAGTAATAAGCTGATATACAAAGGATTGAAATCATGAGCTTTCATCACCTTAGACGCTGTTTATTTGCCATCTTAGCAGTCCTAAGCTTAAGTGCATGCAGCGCGACCGACGGCAGCTCGCCGCCCTCACGTGACTACTCGGCTTCAGGCGGCTCAACAAGCTGCAATGCTGACACTTTAAAAACCTCAATTGGCAAATCCGGCGACGACTCGACGATCAGCAGCCTGCTGAAACGCTCCGGCGCTCAAAGTAGCCGTGTATTAAAGCATAATGCTCATTACACCACCGATTACGACCCTAATCGTCTCAACATCCGACTAGACGAATCAGCCAGCATTGCCAATATCTATTGTGGGTAACCATGACAACAGCAGAACTTCAGCAGTGCCTGACTACCCTTTTCGCGCCTTGGATTCGTGAACTCAAGCTTGAGGTGAGTCATGCGGACAATGACTCGGTCACACTTACCCTGCCATTTAGCGAACACCTTACCCATGTTGCTGGTGTAGTTTGCGGGCAGGTCTATATGGCGGCAGCCGACACGGCCATGGTCCTCGCTCTTAGTAACGTGTTGGGCGAATTCAAACCCATGACCACCATTTCCCTCAATACTAACTTCATCAGGCCTGTCAGTGCCGGCGATGTGCGCGTCGTGGCCACCGTCTTGCGGCGAGGCCGATCTATCGCCTTTGGTGAGATCTTTTTATACGATAGCGACGACAACATTGTTGCGCACGCCAGCACCACCTATGCTTTACTTTAGGCTCACAGATAATTTGAATCGCCTCGCAGTATCAACATTACAGCGGTTATGAACTCACTCTTCACAGCTACCTAGCTTTTCAGGAGATTAACCATGGCTAAAGTGCTTGTCTTGTATTACTCGTCGTATGGTCACATAGAGTCCATGGCCAAAGCCGTGGCCGAAGGCGCAAAAAAGGCAGGAGCGCAGGTTGATATTAAACGGGTGCCCGAACTGGTGCCCGAGTCAGTGGCCATTGCCGCACATTACAAAATGGACCAGCCCGCACCGATTGCCAAAATTGATGAACTGGCGAATTATGACGCCATTATTATTGGCACAGGTACCCGCTTCGGCCGAATTGCGTCTCAGATGGGTAATTTTTTAGATCAGGCTGGTGGCCTATGGGCTAAAGGGGCGCTGAATGGTAAAGTCGGTGGTGCCTTTACCTCGACTGCAACGCAACACGGCGGACAAGAAACCACGCTGTTCAGTGCCATAACCAATCTATTGCACTTCGGTATGGTTGTGGTGGGCCTACCCTATAGTTTTCAAGGGCAAAACCGGCTCGATGAAGTTACGGGCGGCAGCCCCTACGGTGCAACCACTATTGCCGGAGGCGATGGGTCCAGACGGCCCAGCGCCAACGAGCTCGACGGCGCTCGCTTTCAAGGCCAGCATATTGCAGAAGTCGCAATCAAGCTATTTGGCTAAAGCAAAATTAATTTGATTCCTTAGCCATAGAAAAAACCCCAAAAGGTTGGATTGATGTCCAACTTATTGGGGTCAGCTCAATGTAATAGACACGAACCTTGTGTCTATAGGATGCGTACCATCCTGCGACACGGTGCGTGCACTTAGCAGTTATCGATCAAAAATACCCGGATTAATCAGCACGCTGCGATCAACATTATTGATATCACTACGGCCACAAAAGCCCATCGATATACTCAATTCGTTTTCCAACAACTGCAATGCCCGGGTAACGCCCGCCTCGCCAGCAGCGCCAAGTGCATACAGGAAGGTGCGGCCAATAAACGTAGACTGAGCCCCCAGCGCTACTGCGCGCAAGATATCCTGGCCAGAACGGACGCCGCCATCCATCCATACTTCTGTCTGATTCCCCACGGCATCCACAATATGCGGAACAGCAGAAATAGAAGATGGCGCACCGTCTAGCTGTCGCCCACCGTGGTTGGACACAATAATGGCATCCGCGCCCACATCTACAGCTCGACGAGCATCATCGGCCTCCATAATGCCTTTCAGGATAATCTTGCCGCCCCAACGCTCTTTAATCCACTCGAGATCATCCCAGGACAGGCTAGGGTCAAACTGCTCTGCAGTCCAGGTGGATAATGATGTTAAGTCGCTTACGCCTTTGGCATGGCCCACGATGTTTCCAAAACTGCGGCGTGAGGTCTTACGCATTGCATTGCACCAGCGCGGCTTTGTAGCCAGGTTGAGCAAGTTCATCAATGTAGGCTTAGGAGGCGTAGAAAGGCCATTTTTAATATCTTTATGACGTTGACCTAACACTTGCAGATCAAGCGTAATCACTAAAGCCGAGCAATTGGCCGCACGGGCACGTTCGATAAGCGCTGCAATGTATTCACGGTCGCGCATAACATATAACTGAAACCAGAACGGAGCCTTAGTGTGCTCCGCAATGTCCTCTAATGAACACACGCTCATGGTGGACAAGGTAAACGGCACGCCAAAATTATGGGCAGCACGAGCAGCGAGAATTTCTCCGTCAGCGTGCTGCATGCCTGTTAAACCCGTGGGAGCAATGGCTACCGGCATGCGCACTGGCTCACCCAGCATGGTGGTTTGCAAATTACGGCTTTCAATATTTACCGCTACACGCTGTCTAAAGAGCAAACGTTGAAAATCACTTTCATTCGAGCGGTATGTTGACTCAGTCCACGAACCGGAATCGGCGTAATCATAAAACATACGCGGCACGCGTCTGCGTGCAAGCTTCTGAAAATCAGCTGTACACGTTACTTTTGATAAATCTTCCACACTGCATCTCCTGTTGTGCATGCAACAACGCAAGCACGTATTCTACAAGCTCTAAAGCGTAAAGGCACTTCGCCCGCAGACCTTGGCCCGAAGTTATGAACACGGGACTCGAGTTTTGCTGCCAAGCAGCTAACAAGATCATATTGCGAAGGCAAGCAAACACCGATTTTACGACGTATCTGACACAATCAGCGATAAAATTCTATGCTTGGTTATAGTATTTAATTAAATACTTTCCCCTTTTCTCTGGGAAGGTGCTAGAATACCGTTCTTTGCAGCACAGAAGACGAATTCACTTGTTTTAAACACACTGATTTTAAGCAAATCAATGTTTGAAATTTTTTGTTTTAAAAACAAATAGTGAATGAATCAGCACTTAATTGTTGACAACATCAAAATTAACGTGCTATAGTTCTTCTTCTTTAGCGCGGCTGTAGCTCAGTTGGATAGAGTACTTGGCTACGAACCAAGGGGTCGTGGGTTCGAATCCTGCCAGCCGCGCCACTATTCTTAAAAAAGCCACTTCTTCGGAAGTGGCTTTTTTATTGGGTTTCAAGCGTTTCATACTTAGAATTATAAAAAATTTAGAATTAGAAAAAACGCTCCACCAATCGTGGTACTGAGGATATCAAAAGCGCAATTCCCGAAGCAGTCAAAAGCGTCAGCACGATTTTGCGGAAGGTTACGTCATTTATTTTCTTGTAAAAACGGGTTCCGAGTACTGTGGGCAGCAGCATGGCGGGAAGGACGATGGCAAACATTGGCAGCACTTCCAGGGTAACAATACCGGTAGCCAGATAAGCTCCCATCGTTACGAGCAGCATTGAAAGATTAAAATTCTGAATCACAGCGCGCTGAACGTGTCTGTCATAGCCCCGCAACGTACACCAAAGCGTGGGCAAGGTTCCCGTGAATCCCCCTATGCCGCCCATCACCCCCCAGTCACGCCCACAATAGCATCGGCGACGCGGCCTCCTGCCGTAACCCGGGGGAGCTGTCTGGAAAATAACATGGCCGGGCACCACAGCACCAACAGACCTCCAAGCACCGCCTTGAATAAATCCATGTCCAAGTGGGGCAGAACTGCTACCCCTATAGGGATACCAAGCAGGCCGCCAGCGATAAAAGGCCATAGCAAACGCATATCAAAACCGCGACGGACAGAGAATGCCGCAATGATCTGACCGGTAAGAGCCCCAAAAACTGCCAACGTAGCAGCTAAGCGAGGATCTAAGGCCCAGGCCCAAAATGACATGGCAACCATGCCGAAAGCAAATCCCGAAAGTCCTTGTACAAAGCCTGCCACCATCGCACCCAAAGCGATGACGTAAATCGCGTCCATTGCCATTTTTATTTCCTGATACGATCTTTAGCCTCAGTAAGTAGTTCCTGTTCCGTGGGTTTGCGCGTACGCAGCCAGTTAATGGCGATAGCAGTGATCAGTATCAGCCCCACTACACCCACCATCGGGTAGACGCTACCAAGCAGCTTGGTAAAGCCGGCCTGGCTAAGCCCGAGCCCCACTATAACCCAGCCATTTGAAGCGAATGCGCTGAGGTCCACGCTCTGCAAGGACTGAATTCGCCACAGCCATAGTAACGGTCGATCGACTTCTAGCAGGTCGGGAGGCACGCGGTCAACCGCACATGGTCAAGAGTTTTTTAATCGGCAGGCCGCCACTCGCCAGGAACTATACTTCTAATCACCCAACTCAAACCTGAAAGAATGAAGAGTGACACAACGATTTTAATTAATAGCAGCGTTTTTTTGCGATAACCTCTAAACCAATGCACTGATACAGGCATTTGCCTCGATCGAAAGCCATTCATGGAACTTGGTAGCACGGATATCGCTTTCAATTGGATAAGGTGATAAAAGAAAGTAGCTAGAACCGTCCTTGCTGAAGGAGTACGGCGCCACCAACTGCCCGGTCACCACCTCGGTCTCGACCATGAGATATGAAGAAACCGTCATACCCAGGCCAGCTAACGCTGCCTGGATACAAAGATAAAAATGCTCATAATCCAGCCGCTCACATCCTTCGATAGAGATACCTGCACGTTTTGCCCATCTTTTCCAGGCAGTAGGACGCGAAATAGTATGAAGCAGTCTCGTACCAGATAACGAAGTTTCATTGATTTTGTGCCCGGCAAGCCCAACTGCCCCTACCCACTCGTCGCAGATTTTCTTGCCATAGACCGTATCAGACCAATGAAAATCATCGCGACGTATTGCTAAATCCACCCCTGTTTTAGTGAAATCAATGGGGCCACCTGCTGCCATCAGATGAACCATAATCTCTGGATGTCGCTCGTAAAACTTCCCTAACCGTGGTATTAACCAACGCATGGCAATCGTCGGCTCGCACGACACAACCAGCGCATTCGACCGCGCTTCTCGCTGCAATCGGTACACAACACTCTCCAACTGTTCAAAAACAGAGGCTGTGACCACGCGCAGTTTCTTGCCCTCTGGCGTCAGAAACACGGCTCGATTTCGTCGCTCAAACAGTTTAACCCCCAACGCCTCCTCCAGCGCCCGTACCTGTCGGCTGACAGCACTGTGCGTAACATGAAGCCGTCCACCGGTTTTTACAAAACTCTCAGTCTGCGCCGCGACATCAAAATATCGAAACGCCGCAAGCGTTGGAATCTTCATTTTTATCCTCAATGAATACTCACAGATAAATGCTACTAAACATCACTTTTAATACATGGTGATTGCATCAATAATAATTGAACATGCATTCGATACGGGCCGAAATACCTTACTCAATGGAGAATGATATGACCCGCAATCACAATGATGAAAAGTTTAGCAAAGAATATGTTCCATATAGCTTACACAAGAATAAGCTCATCAATCTGTGCAAACATATTGCACAGATGAATTTCCATCTGCTCACACAACAAAAAACAAGAAACCTTCTTGATGTCACAGAGGACGAGTGGAAGCAATTTCAAAATAGCTGGGATCGCTTAGAGCTAGACATGTTTATGAAAGACGGCGGTACGTACCGCTTTCGACGCCATGCAACCTTCAGTGCAGAGCCGTTTGCACCACCAAAGCTGGAAGCTGCTCAACCGCACTACCAGAGCTTGGACTACAACACCTTGAACGGCGGCATTGCCAGATGCTTTTCACACCTTGAAGAATCAACACTGAATAACGAGGCATTTCTAGCTACCCTTTCTCTATGTGCTCGCATCTTTGGCAGCCTTGCTCCTTTTTATCGATGGCACATCGAAGCTCACCAGTTTCGTATTTACGCACAAGACGATGGGGCGTCACCGACACCTGAAGGGATACATCAGGATGGTGTGTGCTTTGTCTTCATGATGCTTATTAATCGCGTCAACGTGCTTAATGGAGAGACTCGTATCTATGATCTGGACAAGAAAATTCTAAGCAGCCACACATTCACTCACCCTGGTGAAGCGGCAATTGTGAATGACCGCCACATCATGCATGGAGTCACCCCCATTCTTTGGGTGAATCCTGAGCTTCCAGGTCATCGTGACATGCTTGTCATCACCTTCCGAAAAAACTAACACTATCCGTTACTACGAGAAACACAATGCATGAACTTCTAGCTCTTGCGATCATCACCATCTTGGCTGTTATTAGCCCTGGCCCGGATTTCGCTATGGTTACGCGTAACAGCTATTCTTTTGGCAGAGGTGTAGGAATGGTATCGGCGCTTGGCATTGCCGTAGGCGTGCAAGTACACGTGCTCTATGCCGTGTTCGGCGTCGCTTTACTCGTTACCCAATCACTCTTGTTATTTTTGATCATGAAAGTGGCTGGAGCCATGTATCTAATTTATCTAGGCATTCAATCATTCTTCAACACCAAGGCACTCACGCTGCAAGAGGCGGCTGACAACCAGCCCACAGCACTTCAAGCCTTCGGCATGGGGTTTCTGACCAACGCATTTAATCCCAAAACCATGTTATTTGTTGTGGCCACCTTTACTCAAGTAGTGAAACCTGACAATTCACTTGTACTCAATATGTCATATGGCGCATTCATGTCGTTTGCACACTGGGTCTGGTTCAGTTTGGTTGCCCTGTTTTTCTCAAATCATATATTGCGCCGCTTAATCATCAAACAACAGCGAGCTGTTGATCGAGCCATCGGGGTATCTCTGATCGTGCTTGGCGGCTCACTTCTTTTTACGAACGCGGCAAACTTAACTCCTCCTGTGTGAGCCTCTTAAGGAGCGCCGAATACTGGAGAGTAATCGCAGGACGACATCACTCGTTTATCCCACTGATTAGCTGCTTATATTTAAAGACAGTTATGCTTAAGCTAAACCAAGGGCCAGGCTGGTGCCAAATGCCCCATAAAAATCATGTACCGGGATTCAATCAATGACTCGACCTGCAGACCTTGCCACTGTTCCAAAGAAAAGTTCAGACAATAACCATAAACAGGAACCAGCGCGCTGGCGGATCCTGATCGTTCTGTTGGCATCGCTTTTCATGTCTCTCGTTGGCGTGAGCATCGTGAATGTCGCCCTTCCATCTATTCAAAATGGGCTCCACGCATCACAATCGGATATTCAATGGGTACTTTCGGGATATGCGCTGACCTTTGGCATTGTTTTGGTCAGCGCCGGACGAGCAGGTGATCTCCTGGGACGCGGGGGCCTCTTTCTTATAGGAACCGGCATTTTTACTGCTGCCTCAATTGCAGCAGGTGTGGCTTCGGACGCCACTTGGCTCAATGTTGCCCGTTTCTTGCAAGGACTAGGGTCGGGACTCTTAAGCCCCCAGAGTATCGGCATGATCCAACAGTATTTTCGAGGTGCCGAACGAGGTCGGGCATTTGGCCACCTAGGCACGGTGGTAGGCTTCTCAGTTGCAATCGGGCCAGTGCTCGGTGGGCTTCTGATCAAGCTGGGCGGAGCGGACATCGGCTGGCGGCTGACTTTTCTCGTTAACGTTCCCATCGGACTTCTGACGATTGTTTTGGGCTTGCTCTGGTTTCCGCGTCCCCTCATCGCCTATGCCGAAAGCCCTGGTCAATCCCTGTCAAGCCGTAAAAATCGTATTGTGCGCTCGCTGGACCCGGTGGGCTCGCTTCTGCTCGGTCTGGCGGTCTTAGCTGTGCTTTTTCCTTTCATGGAGTCCCGTAGCTCGCCCTTGTTGTGGCTATTATTGCCAGCAGGCCTTGCACTGATCTATATATGGATCAAATGGGAGCGTCGCTACGCACGCCACGGAGGTAGTCCCATGGTCGATTTGGGTATTTTCTCTATCTCAAGTTTCACCAACGGAACCCTGATCATGACCCTGTACTTTTTTGGCATGACCAGCATCTGGGTTCTGGTGGCGCTATACGTACAGATGGGCACCGGCAAGACGGCATTCGAAGCGGGGCTGTTCGGTATCCCCGCAGCACTGCTTTCAGCTTATGCTGCTGCCTGGGCCGGTAAACGGGTCATGCGCTACGGCAGAAAAATCGTCATCTGTGGCCTTTTGCTTGCGCTGCTGGGCCTGGCTTTAAGTATGCTGGTTGCGTTTCTGTACGAAAAAGGCATGGTCAGTGTTTGGTGGCTGATGCTGACGCTGTCATTCATTGGCCTGGCACAAGGATCGGTGATTAGCCCAAATCAAACACTGACGCTGGCGGATGTACCGCTGGATTATGCGGGAAGCTCTGGTGCCATTATGCAGACTGGCCAGCGTATCGGAACCTCGATAGGCATCGCTATGATTACCGCCGCCACCTTTGCGTCTCTTGACGCCTCATCATCATGGGCAACTGCCGTAATGGTGGGCTTCAGTGTGATCTCCTTTGTCATGCTCCTGACTCTCTTGGTGGCAGTCAAAGATCTATATGAGCGAAATAAACTGCTTAAGAAAGATGAATAGTGCTATTGCTGAAAAGCCATATGCAGCCGTCCGCTGAAAACCATATGCCCAGAACGGGTACGACAATTATCTTATTATTTATTGTGCAGAATTCACTTTTCTTGGAAAAAACAAGGTTTTAACGCGATGACTTACCAGCTACGTTCCCTGATAACCGTACCTTTTCTTAATCAGCGTCAACAACGTTCGCGAAAGCTATTTTTGAAGAAGTATGCTTTGCTATGTGCAGCATTATTCTGCTTTGATGCTGTACAAGCTCAAAACATCGACTATGTCGATGCCAGCTTCTCCGTAGAGTACAATAACCAGTCAACTCAGGGCGAAAGCCGCTTAATGATTCAACAAGCTCATAATCGATATGAGGTTAATTTTGAGCTGGATCACTGGTTATTATCCTCCGGCCAAAAAGCCACCTTTGAAATGGATCAATGCCAGGTACACCCCATTTCATATATTTCCACCAATAAGCGCCCCTTAAAAAATGAGACCATCCAGACATTGACGTTTGACCGGGATCATAAAAAAGCCGAATACAGCAGCGAAGGTGAGCAAAAAATCTTCGACTTAGACTCTCCCTTATATGACCCGCTCAGTTTCTTTTTTGAAGCGCGTTGTGACCTGATGGCGGGACAGACAGAATTTACCTACCCACTAATACATAAGGGAAAAAAAGAACCCACAGCTATAAAGTAGTAGGTACAGAAATGATTGAAACCGGTTTAGGCCAGTTTGAGGCATTGGTAGTGGAGCGCGAACGCGAAAACAAAAGCCGTCAAACACGACTTTATGTGGCCCCAAGTCTCGACTATCTATTGGTCAAAATTGAACATCAGGAAAGCCGGCTGATGAAAATAGTCGCCACTCTAAAAACCATGGATTACCAACTTTTAGGCGATTAAAAGTAGTCACCATACGGAGCTTCCCGACAATGGGAAACCAGGTGAATCAATATTTCGTGTCGAACTCAACTATTTTCACAGTGGCGACACACCAAACAGCCACATATGAAGTCCTGAAATAAAAACCCCATACACCAACAAGCCACCCATAATGGCGGCTGCATCAGTGCGGGACCACTGCACCGCATTTTTTGAGGTCGTGGTTCCCTCGCGCTTAAGAAGCGACTGCCAGTCCAGCACAGCCCACACCAGAAAGCTTCCAAACAAAAGAAGATCTGCGAGGCTACCGTTCGCCAGCAAATGGGCAACCGCCCAAAGGATAGTAGCTATAAGCATCGGATGGCCTAACAGCTGTTTAATCCGCCCTTTAATATAGGTGGCCAGCAGTAGAGGAAACACCGGAAGCATGACTAGGAGCGCCAAATGCCGCATGGTCGTCGAGGGATAATAAAGAGCCGGGGCTTCATGCCTTGCCAGACTGTAACCAAGGATAATCAAAAAGAGTCCAATTATCGCAAGCCCAGTATAAGGCCACATCCATGCCCCGACACCCCCACCTTTTTTGATCGTCCGCGCACGAATGCCTGGAATGGCAATCTGAACCGAATGAACCCCCAAAAACACAATGAGACCGAAAATCAAAATGGCCATAATGAGGCCCTCCTTTAAAAAGGGGCTTGATAAAGAGTTGAGTCCTGAGATGTGTACGCTGATCACATAATTTAACACATTGCAGATGCAAGACCATCGTCGAAAGCCTTGCATACTGTAAGCGGACAGGAAGTCTTTAGTTGCTATTGGACACTCTTCTGTGAGTCCCCGACCTTGATCAAACAGGCCTGCCGTGCAATAGTAACAACGAATTCCGGCGTCTAAACATGGAGATATGCTCTAAGACTGAAGGCGCACCATGGTTGAATCTCAACGACGCCTCCCTCGCCAAATACGCAGCGATAATAAATTAAAGTATCGGGAGGCCATGCACGTGAACGCCCCACAGTCCACATCGTTCTGCTACGAGTCTGCTGCTTTGTTATCTAAAGCAATCCAGCAAGAGGAAGCTCGTTGTCCCCGTACCCTGCTGCTTCAACTGATTGATCTCGCCCCCCTGCCCTTACCGGGTTCCGGATTCACACTAGAGCGTTGGCGCGCCCTGGCTAATATTGCGGGATACGACCTCAGCTGCGCTAAATTCTATGAAAGTCACGCTGACGCTTTGGCGATACTGCGTGAACTGGGTCATTCTCATCTGGTCTCTGACAAGGATATTTGGGCTGTGTGGTGCGCTGAGCCCCCTAATCGAAAAGTTCATATTTCTGCGCCTGCCCTACCAGGCTCCATGGTACAGATCGATGGGACAAAAGCCTGGTGTTCTGGCGCATCTCTAGTCGACCGTGCCCTGCTGAGTGCATGGGATACTAACAACAAGCCCTGCCTGGTAGCCGCCGACATGAGTCAGGCTGAAATCAGGGTGACCAACGATGGGTGGAACGCAGTGGGTATGGCGGCTACCGCCAGCGTGGACGTTGAGTTCAATGCAGCAATCGGGACAGTTGTCGGTACTTCCGGCAGTTATGTAGCCAGACCCGGATTTCATCACGGCGCAGCTGGCATTGCCGCATGCTGGTACGGGGCAGCCCAATCCATTGCTTCGCATGTCCATCAGCGCCTTAAGCAGCAGTCCAAAAACGAGCATGCCACGGCTCACCTGGGCGCAATGGATGTCGTCCTTTCTCAAGCAGCCTGCCTTCTTAGAGCCGCTGCAGCCGAAATAGACAAAAACCCCGAAGACTCATGCGAACTGGTCGTCAGACGAACGCGATTGGCGGTAGAGTCGGCCGCAGAAACTGTGCTTTACCGTACGCCCAGAGCACTAGGCGCGGGTCCCATGTGCAAAGATCGCCATTTGGCGCAGCAGCTAGCCGATCTTCCTGTATTCATCCGTCAAAGCCATGCCGAGCGCGACCAGGCGGCTCATGGGCACAGACTTCTGCACTTAGAGGAAGAAAGGCTATGGACTCTCTAACCCCGCCGCGAATGATTCAAGGCAGCGGAACTTCTGAACAGCACTGGCAAAACTGGTTCGGACAAAACTCCCTGCGACAGCAGGACCTGCTTGGCGTGGTCGGCGGCGGTAGCACCGCTCATATCGTCGCCCCCACCCAGATGACGAAGTACTGGGATGTGCGGGAATCATCCAGCAAATAAGCCGATCGGGGTGTGCGGTCTACATCTGGGCAGTCACAGATGGTGAAGCCAGTCATGCGGAATCGCCAAGCTGGACAAAAGAAGTGCTGGCCAAGGTGCGAACAAAGGAGAGTGAACAGGCCTTGGCAATGCTCTGTTCTGCATACCGCCGCACTCGATTGGCTATTCCGGATGGAGCCGTCACACGGTATGAAGACGAACTAGGTTCTATATTGGCTGCCTCGTTCAATCCGGGCGATATCGTATTCGCCCCCTGGGATCTGGATGGGCATCCGGATCATGAAGCCGTCTCACGGGCCAGCCGGCGAGCAGCCGATCTGAGACAATGCCGTTTCCTGGAGATTCCGATATGGGGGTGGCACTGGGCCGACCCATATATGGGCAACTTCCCCTTGCATCGTGCAGTCGCCATTATGCTCACCCCCGAAGAACAACGCGTCAAATATAAGGCGATACAGGCATTTCAGAGTCAATTGCAACCTGATCATGAAACCGGTAAACCGGCTATTTTGCCGGACTATGCATTGGCCAGACTGCTACGTCCTTACGAGGTGCTATTACGATGACCGATTTTGAAACCCTTTACAGGCAGACCCCCGACCCGTGGTCAGTGAAAACGGCTTGGTATGAGCGGCGTAAACGCTCGTTGCTGATGGCCTGTCTGCCCCGAGAGCGTTATCGCTATGCGCTCGAACTGGGCTGTGGCACAGGCGACATCACCACGCTCCTGGCAAGCAGATGTAATGCTGTCTGTGCGGTGGATACGTCAGAAACAGCAGTAGGCCAGTGTCTCGAACGCCTGGCCAGCGATCATATATCAAATGCGAATGTACAGATGATGCACATTCCATCGTCCTGGCCTGAACTCACTGAACAGGCTGATCTGATTGTAGCCTCCGAACTCTTCTACTACTTTTGCGATTTGGAGCTCGACAAACTTCTGGCTCGCTGTCTGCAAACGCTGATACCTGGTGGAGACTGGCTGATGTGCCACTACACTGAGCAATTTCATGACCGCCGCCAGAATACCGAAAAAATGCACAATAGGGTTGATGAGCTTCCCGGCTTACATCATCTTGTTTCACATGGCGATGCCAGCTTCAGGCTGGATATCTGGAGAAAACTCGAACGAGGTGAAGCATGATCGGCATATGTATTCCTGCCCATAACGAAGAGCGCTATATCAACCTATGCCTCGCCTCTGTCATGAAGGCGGCTAACTGCGAAGCACTTGCCAAAGAAACGGTGCTTACTGTTGTGGTTCATGACGCCTGCACAGATGGTACAGCACTGTATACACAAGCCTGGCCGGTAATTAACCTTAGCGTTGCCTATCACAACGTAGGATTGGCGCGTGCTGCAGGCGCCCGGTACCTGATTCAGGCCGGAGCGCGATGGCTGGCGTTTACGGATGCGGATACGGTGGTCTCCGAAGCCTGGCTTTTCCACCAGCTCTCCCTGCGTGCCCAGGTGGTATGCGGCACCGTAGAGGTCAGTGACTGGTCCTGCCATGGCGATCAAGCCGAACTGGCACGCAATTCATTTCTGGCTCAATACACAGACGCGGACGGCCATCGACACGTGCATGGCGCTAATCTGGGCATAGACGCTACGGTCTATGAGCAGATAGGAGGCTTTGAAGCTTTGGCATGCAGCGAAGACCAGGCCCTGGTCGATAAGCTCGTACATTCTGGCGCCTCTATTGCCTGGACAGCCCTGCCTCGCGTGACCACCAGCGCCCGACCCTTTTCTCGAATAGAAGGCGGCTTTGCCACTACGCTTCGCCGGGCTTATCGCTAAGACTCTGAGGCAAACGGAAAAAACACGCCTAAGTATGTGTCTTTTAGACTTAACAAAACACAACAATGTCCAATAGTCTTTTAAGGTTAAGCTCTAAGGTTCTTTAAGCAGGCGAGTAACAAAATAATTGCAAAAAACACTATTTGGCACGGCAAGCCGATGCGTCAGCGCACTGGAGATTAGCGCTCATGCCTAACGCTGAGATCTGGCTGGCATTAAGCCACCCCTTGGTTGTTGCGCTACTGGGCAGCGCCCTCCTGCTCATCTGGTACAGCGATATAAGCCGTCCCCGTTATATGCTTTATCTTGGCGTTGCCTATCTGGCCTACAGCGTAGCAGTAACTTTGCAGATAACCGGTATTCCATCCATACAGGCAATCAATGTAATGCTCACCGGGCCCCTGTACATGGTGGCTGTGATTCTGCTTACTCATGGGTTAATTGCGCTATCAGGGCGCCCCTACCCTTATTGGTTTCCGATCGTGGTTGTCAGCCTGATGCTGGTAAGCCGACTCTATTTTGTACTGTTTGACGATAATACCCAGCTGCGCTTTTATCTGCTACATGCTGCTGTCACTATGATTCTTCTTCATGGCTCGGTCCTGGCTCGTCATTTGCTCAAAGGCCGTTCTTCCGAAAAAGTGCTTTATTTATCATTTCTGCTGTTGGCGTTAAGCAATACGCCACGCACCTTGCTAGCACTCACACGTCCGGCTCACAGCTATGGCTTTGACTCAAGTAGTTACTGGCTGATCACCCAACTATCCATCTATGTTTTTGCGATTGCCTTTGGCCTTTCCCTGATTCTGACGATCATGCAAAAACGCATTATTACCCACAGGGTTTTAAGCGAGACTGACTCTTTGACCGGCCTGCGTAACCGACGAGGGTTTTTCGACACCGCTGCGCGTATGACAAGCAGTGTCGATTACTACACTATTCTTGCCGCCGATATTGATCGTTTCAAGGCGGTTAACGATAGCTATGGACATGCCATCGGCGATGCCGTCCTGATTGAAACCGCAGCCGTAATTAAAAAAAGCATAAGACCGGGTGACGTTTCAGGTCGTATCGGAGGCGAAGAGTTCGCTATTTTCTTGCCGGATACCTCGCTGGAAGATGGCCACAGGGTGGCTGAGCGACTGCGCAAAAACTTCGAGGAGTTTATTTTCCTTGAAGACCAAATAGACCTCAAATGCACCATTAGTCTGGGCGCTGCCACATTTAACAGTGCGACCCCTATCGCTGACGCCCTGCTAAGCGCTGACAGGCTGCTCTACCAGGTCAAGGCTGAAGGGAGAAACCGCGTGGTCAGTGCTTCCCCTAATCCTGCCTTGATTGAGTACCCGTCAGGTTTTTTAAGGCACCTTATTGCTAAGAGCCATTGGTGCCGGATAAAACAAATGTGCCGACAGCAAGCACACTGTCGCCAACTTGCTGGTAAAAAGCTCGTCGTGACTCTACGCGCTTTGTAACGGGGCTAAACCATTGATAATCGATTTGCTGAATATTATTCGGACTGGCTGTATCGAGTATTTCGGCCAAAAAAGGCTTGCCCTGAATATCGGTGACATGGTCCAGCGGCTGGTCATTTAAGCTTGGAGTCACAGGCGTCCAGAGCACAGTTCGCTCGGCCTTATCCAGAACAAAGACGTATTGGTCAGGATTTCTAAAGCCGCTTTGCTTATTGCGGAACTTGCGTAAAGCCAACACCGGATTTTTAAAGTACTCACTGACCGCGACGTCCAGCAGGTCCTTTGCACTTTCCTCAGTTGAGAATCCAGGAAAATACCCTGCTGCAATGACTATATTATCAACCACACGAAAATAGCTAATCTTGGAGTCCGCCCCTGCGTCGGCTGGATTAAACCAAAGATACTCTACCTTTCCCTCGTTCGCCGTTTTTGCACTATCCAGCATCTGCTTGAAAAATGGATGACCTTCTTCATCAGTCAGATCCAAAACATTTTGCCCAATCAATGCCGCTGACCACCCTCCGCTTGATAACAGCACACCGCCGCGACTCAGACTAAACAAATACAACTCATTGTCAGTAAAGCCGGGATCGCTATTGAAATCGTTGACCCCAGTGATTCCGTTTTTCTGTATATGCTCTACCGCGGTATCAAGCAAGCTATGTACGCGCTTCTCTATTGCCAAAGTGTCACTGAGAACAGTGTCTCTTTGCTGGTTCCTGGCTTGACTTTCGCCAGCAGAAACCCCGCCGGCCAAAAGAGCGGAACTCAATAGACCGAAAACCAAGCCACGCGCCAATAAGCCGGAATACAATCTGCGCGTATTTTTTCTTGTATTTTGCATAATTAATATCCCATTAACTCAGGCAGCCACAATGCTAAGCCTGGGAAAAATGCGATGATGAAAATTGCCGATACCAAGATCAATACAAACGGCAACGATTTCATCACAATTTGCTCAACCGTTGCTCCACCGATTCCCGACGCAACAAATATATTTTCTCCCAAAGGCGGTGTAATGAAACCAACGGATAAGGTACAAATAACTACAATACCTACATGCGTTGGATCTATGCCCAGCATATAAGTTATAGGTAACAGAACGGGCACCAGAATCATAATGGCAGCTAGAGTTTCCATGAACATGCCGACGAACAAAAGGAATAAAATCAGAATTGTCCAGATAATGTAAATATTATCCGTCCAGCTAATGATTGATTCTGCCAGCATCGCTGGTATGCGTTGCTCGACCAGCAAACGGCCAAAGACAGTAGCAGCGAATAGAATTAGCAGTACTCGTCCAGAAAGCCAAGTGGTCGTTCTCAAAGAAAAGAAGATTTTCTTGAAGTTTAATTCTCTATGTACAAATATGCCTATAAATAGAGTATAGAAAATAGCTACCACGGCCGACTCGGTAGGCGTAAAAAATCCAGCATAAATACCGCCTAAAATCAGTACTGGTGCCAGAATTGACCAAAACCCACGACGCACTGATACCCAGACCAGGCTTTTATTCCACCCGTCTTCCATACCTTTGTAATTCTTTTTCTTGGAAATAATATAGTTCATTACCAGTAGGCTTCCGGCCACAATACACCCGGGAATGACGCCTGCAATAAACAGCTTCGATATGGAAACCGAGGAAAATGGCCCATGCATGCTGATCGCTTCGGGCGGCGGTCTTAGCCCTAGAGCAGATATCCCAAAGATAACCAAGGGAATTGAGGGTGGTGTAATGATCCCTAGCCCACCCGCCGATGCAGTCACTGCCGACGCATAACTAAGATCATAATTACGCTTAGTCATTGCCGGAATCATCAGCATTCCGACCGCCGCCGTTGTCGCTGGACCAGAACCTGATATTGCGCTAAAAAACAGGCAAGCCAGAATCGTCGCTGCACCCATTCCCCCGTGATAGGACCTGCCAGGCTTTCAGCAATATCTACCAGTCGCCTGGAGATCCCTGCTGCCTCCATAAGAGCACCTGCCAAAATAAAGGCTGGTAGCGCCATCAGTGGAAAACTTCCCACCGACGTAAAGGCAATTTGTACAAAAGAAATTGGGTTCTTGCCTAACACCAGAAAAGCAGCCATGGCGGCACCAGCAAGTGACACCGTAATAGGCGCTCCGATCAAGAGCAATATAATAAAACCGCCAAATAACAGACCGACTATTTGCTGTTCCATTTTTATGCTCCTTTAGCCATACTGGTTTTTATTATTTTGGTTGTTTTTTTTATTTTTTCCAGCTCCAGACTTTCAGGATCAATAATTTCAACGGATTTAAACCAAATCAGATAGTTATTCCATAAGATTCTCAATGACATGAGAAAAAATGAAATAGGCAAAACCATAAAAAAGTATTTCATTGGAATGCCTGTAGTCTGAGATTTCCAAAACAAATTCATACGATTAAAAACAAAATCGTAACTTAACCAAGAAAAATAAAGGTTAAAGATCACCCAAACAAGATCAGCAAATGTTTCTGAGACTTTTTTTACAATAGGCGGAAAAAAACCAAACTGAAAAGTAACCCGATTATGAGCAGACATCTTCGCTGCAACTACGGCTCCTAAATAGGCGAACCACACAAACATATAGGTAGCAACTTCATCTCCCCAAGGAATTGAATAGGAGAAAAATTGCCGCACTATAATTTGTGCAAATAACAAAATAACAAAGGAGCTAAGTAGCAAACCACATACATACTCTTCAATATGATTAAGCAGGTGCAACAACACCTTTTTGATTGACATAGAGGCCTCCGCAAACATTTGCCAGACGAGCGTCATATCTCCTCTCTGACTCCTGCCTCGGGCAAGAGTCAGACAGAGGAAAACAGGTGTTGAAAGATTAACGGCCTAAAGAAGCCAAGATTTTATCCAGCCTTTCTTTACCACCAATAGCATCGTAGAACGCAGGCCAGACTTTGGCAGTTGCGGCTTCTATCCACTCTTTCTCATCGTCTGCAGGGTCACTGATTTCCATTCCAGCAGCCACTAACTCATCTTTAATTCGATTTTCAGTCTCCGCCAAATAGGCGTAGCTGTGCTCAGTTGCCTCCATGCCCGCATCGAGAATGGCTTGCTGTAACTCTGGCGTTTGCTGTTGAAAAATCGACTCGCTAACAACAAGTGGCTCTAAAGAAAATAAATAACGAATATTGGTGACGTATTTCTGCACCTCCTCAAATTTCATCGCGGAAATAGTGATGTAAGGGTTGTCTTGCCCATCCGCTACTTGCTGTTGCAGCGCCGTAAATGTTTCAGTCCACGCCAAAGGACTCGGATTAAGACCCCAAGAGTTATAGGTCGCAATCATCAGCTCATTTCTGGGCACGCGAATCACCAAGCCCTTTAAGTCGGCCAATGTCTTTACGGGACGCTTGGAATTTGTCAGCACACGAAAACCCGAGTATGACCAGCCGACAATTCGTACGCCTGCATCACGTATCGTATTTTCGGTTAGCTCTTTACCCACTTCTCCCAGCGTCAGTTGCTTGGCTTCTTCTGCACTTTGAATCACATAAGGAAGTGTCAGCACCGCCACGCTGGGCGAAAAAGGCGTGACGTTGTTGATCGCTAAAATAGAAAAGTCCAACAAGCCCATTGCGGCGTCATTTACCGTGTCCTGCTCATCACCTAGCTGGCTGTTGGGAAACAAGTCTACTTTCACGTTACCGTCTGTTTTCTTGTTCAGACTCGCTGCGAACGCTTTGCCCAGTTCATGCTGCGTGCCGCCAGCGGCATCGCCAATTGCGACTTTAAATGTGGTTGCGCTTACCACCCCCGCAACAAATAAACTGGCTGCCAACACCACGGAACCCTTGAGTAAGGTTTTAAGTTTCATTTCTAGTCTCCACCCTCTTTAAGAGGTTTAGTTATTGACCTAACAAATACCAGACGACAACAAACTGATGCCTGTCTGCTTTACAGCACCTCGTCTTTCAAGTGATACCAACGATAGAGGAACCGTTGACCAAAGCGTCTGAATGGTGCGAAAGCTTCGGACTCTACCATCTCTTTAACATTAGGATGAGGCAAACGATCTTTGAAAATGGGCAGGTCCAGCTCTTGCCCCTGGCCTGCAATCCACTGAGCCATCCGTTTTCCTGCCTGAGCCGAATACATCACACCGTTGCCACCGTAGCCCATGGCATAAAAAATACGTTGCGCAGGATCTGGCTGAACAATGCGCGGCATCATGTCATGGCTGACATCAACCCACCCCCACCAGGAATAATCCAGCTGGATACCTGTGAGTTCAGGAAATTTTCGATGTAATGCCATACGAAGAAAATCCTCGTATTTCTTTTCAGGTGCATGCTTGCCCGTGATAGCGCTTCGACTTCCTATCTGCAGGCGATTATCGGGTAGCAAGCGGTAATAGTTGCGCAATATGCGAGTATCGGTGAGCACCTGATGGGTATAGAACTTACACGCCTGAATTTCATCGGCAGTCAGTGGCCGGGTAACCACCGAATTGGACAAAATAGGAAGCAATCGATTTCTAAACTCTTTATGCAACCCATTTGAGGTGTAGCCGCCCGTGGCGACACCCACCGACTTCGCCTTGACAACGCCGCTGGGGGTACGCAAATAGTGGTAGCCATTGCGGGTTTCCCACCCTTGTACCGGACTTGATGGATGTACTGTTGCACCTAGTGCACGTGCTTTTTTCAGATAGCCAAAAGCCAGTTTCCCAGCATGAATGCCGATTCCCTCAGGCTCATGCATTGCCCCCTGCGCCTCATGGTCATTAACCCATTCATTACGTACCGTCCCGGCATCCAGAATCCGTGCGTTATAGCCAAAGGTGTTGCGCAGTAGCTCTGCCTCTTTCTCGAGGGCCGGCATGACACTCTTGCGATGAGCAATGTATAGATGACCTCCGGGTTGCGGTTCGCAAGCTATATCTTTAATAAGTTCCTTAAAGTTTTCCATGCCCTCCACGCATTCGCGATGCATCTTCAGCGCTACATCAACACCCCAGCGCTGTATCCATTGTGAACGCTTCAAACGTCCGGAAGCACATTGCGCCTGGCCTCCATTTCGCGTACTGCAGCCCCAAGCGGTACGATTGGCCTCAAGCACAGTCGCTTTAATGCCATGTTCCTGGGCAAGATAAATAGCAGTGGTCAAGCCTGTAAAGCCGGAACCGATAATGGCTACATCCACTTCAATGTCGTGGGTGATCGGGCCATCGTCAGCAGGCGGTTCGCCCGCCGTTCCCAACCAGTAGGTAGGTGCATAGTCAGTTCCCATACCCGGGTTTTTAGCGACGAGCGGATCATAGGCAGGATCATAAGTACGCTGAGCAGGCGTTGCCATCTTGTCTGACGTGTCTTCAATAGGACTGGCTGCTGCTTCTACTGCTATCGTCATGACATCAGCTCCCACTAACAGCAGGGCGATTTTTACGAAAAGCGTTCTTTACCGAAATTTTGTCACCCTCAAAAGTAAACAGATCAACCATTTGCGCTTCATGCCTCGCGCCATTCAAGTCTGTTCCTTCGAAACGCGAAGTAGACATCGCCTGATTTTCATTGAGTACATAAAACTCGCCGTCTAGCCAGGCCGCGTCGGGGAAGTTTTGCCAGGCAGCCTCAAAAGCGGTGCGTACCTTCTCGCGACCAGTGTGTTCAGTGCCCATGACGTCCGGCCCAGCTATCGTAAAGAAAGTGCACTGATCTGCCATCATGCTCATGATGATGTCAATATCATGGTCATTCCAGGCTTGGGTATAGGCCTTAAGAATTGTCAGTTTGCTATCGCTCATTATTATGTCCTCTGAATAAATCTTAATGTGCTGCCGGAGCCGACTCGGTGTGTATGAGTCCGGCAGTAGGCGAAGAAGCTTCGGCTAAATAGTGTTTTTTTGCCATGCGGCCGGCTAAGTAGGCATCACGCCCCGCCTGCACCGCCCTGCGCATTGCCCGGGCCATCCGGACAGGATCGTCAGCGTAGGCCAAAGCAGAATTCATTAATACTGCCTCGCACCCAAGCTCCATTGCAATCGTTGCATCTGAAGCCGTTCCTACCCCTGCATCCAGCAATACGGGTACAGAGATCTGATCGACGATAAGCCGTACATTCCAGGGGTTCAGAACTCCCATGCCAGAGCCAATAATTGAGGCCAGAGGCATCACAGCAATGCATCCGATGTCTTCCAGCATCCGTGCCTGTACAGGGTCATCAGCACAATACACCATGACATCGAAGCCATCGGCCACCAGCTCTTTAGCGGCGATCAAGGTTTCAGGCATATTGGGATACAAGTTAGTGGGACTACCAAAAATTTCCAGCTTGACTAGCGCATGTCCATCCAGTAACTCGCGGGCAAGTCTGGATGTGCGCACAGCATCGACGGCGCTAAAGCATCCGGCTGTATTGGGTAAATACGTAAACTCCTTGGGTGAGACGTAATCCAGCAAGCTAGCCTCATCTGGCGATTGTCCGATATTGGTGCGGCGAATCGCTACGGTGACAATCTCTGCCCCGCTCTCGATAATGGCGGCACGAGTTTGTTCAAAGTCCTTGTACTTGCCGGTACCTACAAGCAATCGGGACTGATATGTCTTACCTGCTAACGTAAAAGAATCTGCTGTCATTTTGCTACTACCTCTAGCTCGCCTTGTGGTGGGGCACGCCCCACCACACCCTGATTGATGCTTCGACCAGGTTGTTTAAACGTAGTCTTTATACTTGTCGAGCGTACGCACGGGTTTGCGCAAGGCATCGCGACGGAAAGGGTCGCCCAGTTCGCGTGTGCACATGATTTCAATCACGCAAGTTTTGCCTTCATTCATTTGCATATCGACCGCACGTTTCAATGCCGGACCCACATCCTCAAGCCGATCCACCACAATGCCTTCAGCACCCATGGATTTGGCGATGTCAGCAAAAGATGGACTTTCCAGCTCACCTGCTACAAAACGACGGTTGTAAAACTCCACCTGGTTTTTCTTCTCCGCGCCCCACTGGCGGTTGTGGAACACAATGGCCGTCACTGGAATGTCATGACGAACAGCCGTCATAATTTCCATCATGCTCATTGCCCACGCCCCATCACCCGCATAGGCAATCGCCGGACGCCCAGGAGCAGCCGCTTTGGCCCCGATAATAGTGGGTAGTGCATAGCCGCAGTTACCGAAGCTCATCGGAGCAAAGAAACTCCGCGGCTTTTCAAAACGCAGGTAGCTGTGAGCAACCGAGTTGATATTTCCAATATCTGTGGAAACCATCACATCTTCAGGCATCGCTTTTTCCAGCTCACGCAATACCTGACGAGGATGCAAATACTCGCCGCCATTAAAGGTTTTCTCTTTGGCGTTTTCTGCAATCACATCCAGACTGTATGCATCTTTTTCGTGCGTCCAGTTATTCAGTTCTTCTTCCCACGCCGCCTTTTCATCAGCAATGGTTTTGGCTCGCGCGTCTTTTGTAGCGTCGCATGCGAGATCTTCTGCGGCCAAACGTTTGCTCAGTTCTACTGCCACTGCCTTAGCATCACCGCAAATACCCACAGAAATTTTCTTCACCAGCCCCAGGGCTTTATTATCAGCATCGATCTGGATAATCTTGGCCTTCGTAGGCCAGTAATCCATACCATATTGCGGCAACGTACCAAAAGGGCCTAAGCGCGATCCCAAAGCAATAACAACATCAGCCTGGGCAATGAGTTTCATTCCGGCCTTCGAGCCCTGATAGCCTAAAGGACCGCACCATTGGGGGTGGCTTGCCGGAAAGGAATCGTTATGCTGGTAGCTGTTCACGACCGGGGCGCCCAGGCGCTCGGCGAGTTCAATGCATTCCTGCACGGCATCCCCCATAACCACACCGCCCCCTGAAATAATGACAGGAAACTTGGCATGACGAAGCAGTTCGACTGCTTCATTTAGCGATCGCTCACCACCATGACCACGATCCAGTTTTTGTGGTTCGGGGATTTCACATGTAATTTCGCCGTAGAAATAATCACGTGGAATATTTAGTTGAGTGGGTCCCATTTCACTCATTGCACGATCAAAACAACGCGCCGTGTATTCGGCCATACGAGCCGGATTAGTGACATGCCCCTGATACTTGGTGAACTCCTGGAACATGGGGAGTTGCTGGCACTCTTGAAAGCCGCCCAAGCCTATCGTGTTGGTACCTGCCTCAGGCGTGATAATCACAACTGGGCTATGAGCCCAGTAGGCAGCCGCAATTCCTGTCACGCAGTTGCTGATACCCGGACCGTTTTGACCAATAACCATACCGTGGCGGCCCGAAACGCGGGCATAGCCATCAGCCATATGCGCTGCGCCCTGCTCATGCACAACCGGGATCAGCCGAATGCCAGCAGGAGCAAAAATGTCCATGGCATCCATAAATGCCGATCCCATAATGCCAAAGATATCGGTAACGCCATTGGCTACCATCGTCTCTACAAACGCCTCAGAGGGCGTCATGGTGGTTAACCCCGTTACAACCTTGCGATTATCTGCTACCTGGCTCATCGACTTAATTCTCCAAATATGAACTGGCATACATGCCACACTTGCTAAAACCATCTTTTCAAGACTTTCCAACAGTCTTTTCGAGATAAAATCAGCCTTTGCACTAAATTAACACAAAAAACGATATGATTTGTGTCGTTTTCATGAATAATATATGATTAACCCTAACTCAAAACCAAAGAATCAAGGTAAACCCCTATAAAAATCCTCATGAAAAACATATTTAGGAGCCGGAAATGGAGAATAACCTCATAATTCCAGAACGTAAAGTTTCAATTAAAGAAACCTTCGGCTTTGACAGCAGCCATGAAACTCTGGCCTTTGCAGAGCCGACTGACTATGTGCCCAAAATTGACCACGCCTATAAATTTGACCCTGACGTCACGCTTTCGCTGTTGGCTGGTTTCAACAATAATCGGCGGGTGCTGGTTCAGGGACGACACGGAACGGGGAAATCCACCCACATAGAACAAGTCGCTGCCAGACTGAATTGGCCATGCATGAGGGTGAACCTGGATGGCCACATCAGTCGACTTGACCTTGTTGGTAAAGATACGATCCGGCTTAAAGATGGCTTGCAAGTCACTGCTTTCCAGGAGGGTGTAATCCCTTGGGCTCTGCAGCGGCCAATCGCTCTGATTTTTGATGAGTATGATGCTGGTCGTCCTGACGTAATGTTTGTCATCCAGCAAATTCTGGAACAGGACGGGCGGTTTACAATGCTCGACCAGAACAGGGTGCTGACCCCTCATCCCTACTTCCGTCTTTTCGCCACGTCCAATACAGTGGGGCTGGGCGACAGTACTGGACTCTACCGCGGCACCCATCACCTCAATCACGCCCAGATGGATCGCTGGAATATCGTGGCAAATCTTAACTACATGGAGCCAGCACAGGAGCTTTCCATCGTGCTGGGCCGGGTTCCGTCCAAAGACACCGGGCAAGGCCGCCAAGATATCGCGGCGATGGTAGCGTTGGCCAACCTGACGCGCAATGCCTTTGCTGCAGGTGACATTTCAACGCTTATGTCCCCACGCACTGTCATCACCTGGGCGGAAAACTGCACCATATTCAAAAACAGGCAACGTGCTTTCGTTGTCTCTTTCCTGAACAAATGCGACGAGTCTGAGCACATGATCGTCGCGGAACTTTACCAGCGCTGCTTTAACGAAGAACTTGCGCTCTAAGCCTCCCTCGGGCAACTGGCACTTTACTACTAAGGTGAGAAATGTCTGAACCTTCAGATTTATTACGCAAGCAGCGATTATTGCGAGAGCTCAGCGCATCAGTAACGCGGGCTTTGGCAAACGACCGTAGTGTGCACATACGTCAGCAGCATTTTTCAGGGCTAACCAGTCTCTTGCCAATTACGCTCCACACTTGCGCTTACATGAAGAAGAAAAGCTGGAGTTCTTGCGTGGAGTCGCTGACAGCCTGGCTTTGCGACTGCTATACAGCGACGCCGTATTGCACCAGGCCCTTTTGCCTGAACAGCCTATAGCCCGTCTTGTTTTCGACTGGCTGGAAAGCCTGCGCACAGAGTCGCTTGCCCCTGCTTTCTTGCCAGGTGTTAAAGCAAACCTGCATCGACGGTTTTACCATTGGTCAGCCGGCTTTCATCAAGCGGGCCACACCCATTCGGCGCTGGGCATTTTGCTGTATACAGCCGTGCAAATGTGCTGGAGCC
This sequence comes from Paenalcaligenes niemegkensis, assembly GCF_022230885.1. Classification (GTDB taxonomy): domain Bacteria; phylum Pseudomonadota; class Gammaproteobacteria; order Burkholderiales; family Burkholderiaceae_B; genus Paenalcaligenes; species Paenalcaligenes niemegkensis. The sequence goes on from NZ_JAKGCT010000002.1 coordinate 148,446, forward strand.
GATTGAACGGTATGCCGGTATATGAAGAGACCGAAGATCTGATTGAAGGGACACGCGCATCCATTGGCACTCAGCTCGGCCATCTGGTGGCGGCTCTGCGCCGCCATCGCACTGAGCAGCGCCGCTATGCGCCTTACGCAGCCGAGCTCGCAGAGCTTCTTAGCGAAAGCATCACGCATGCTGCAGAAGAACAACGCGACACTCAGCCTGACGATGACGACAAGGCCCTGGATGCCTTCGCATTGCTCCTGGATCTGGATACAGGACAGGAAGGCACGATTACTGCAGCCCAGTCGGAGTTCAGCAAAACCTTTGAAGCCTTACATCAGCGCTATCAGATTTTTGACACTCAGTTCGACACGCAGAGCCATATCGCGGAACAAGTTCGTCCTGAATTGCTGATTTCCTTTCGCGAACAAATCAATAAGCGTATTGCGGCACAGAATTTAAGCTTCAACTTGCTTGTGCATCGTATAAGACAGGCGCTCAACAATTCGGTGACAGAGCAGTGGATAGGAAATCAAGAGGAAGGTCTGATCGATGGTAGCCGCCTTAGTCAACTTATCAGTTCCCCCATGGACAGGCATCTATTTACTTACCCCACACCACAGCACATCAACCAAAGCAGTGTTTCTTTTCTTATTGATTGCTCGGGCTCAATGAAGGAAAGTGCGGAGACCGTAACGATGATGGTGGATTTGTTAAGCCGGGCACTTGAACACAGCGGAGCCACTACGGAGGTACTGGGCTTTTCCACGCACGCCTGGAATGGAGGACGTCCCTATCGTCGCTGGGTGAATAAAGGCCGACAGTCTCATCCCGGACGGCTCAACGAAACAGACCATCGCATTTTCAAGGATGCGCATACACCCTGGAGGCAGGCCAGCCAATCGATAATGGCTCTGCTGAAGCTGGACCTTTACCGAGAAGGCGTTGATGGCGAAGCAGTGCAATGGGCATGCCACCGCCTGCTTGAGCAACCCACCCAACGCAAGCTGCTATATGTGATTTCCGACGGTAGCCCTATGGATAGCGCTACAAACCTGGCTAACGATGACAATTACCTGACGTCTCACTTGCAACAGGTTTTATTGCAATACGAGAGACAGGGCATAGAAATATGGGGCGTCGGCATTAACCTTGATTTGAGCCTGCTATACCCGCACTCACTTCTAGCGGATTTACATAAAGGACTGGATAACCACTTTATTAATGACTTCATCAAGAGCCTTCATGTTCGTCGGCGCTAATTTGTATTAAGCTGCGATTCGATTTTAGTCAGAGCCTGCGCCGCCCTGCGCAAGGCAGGTAAGGCAGCAAGTGCCTTATCGGCTGTCATCCGCATAATAGGAGCCTGTGTTGCCACCGCCATGTTCGAACGCCCTGCCGTTGTTCGGGGAACGAGAACGGCAACACAGAACAGGCCAGGCAGGAATTCTTCGTTATCAAACGCATAGCCTTGCTCACGCACTTTTTCTAACTCAAGCTCGAGCTCCTCAAGCGTTTGAATCGTGTTTTTGGTGTAAATTTCAAACGACACGTTTTCCAATAACCGCCTGCGCTGGGCAGGAGGCATCTGCGCTAACAGAACTTTGCCGCTTGCTGAGCAATGAACGGGAACCTTAGAGCCAGGGCGTAAATAAAAACGCAAAGGAGCCTCAGTTTCGACACGATCCAAATACAGAACCTCGTTTCCTGACAGGGCTGTGAGGTTGCAGCTTTCTCCTAGCTCATTGCCAAGAGCGCGTAATACCGCATGGCGTGCGCCATATTTTGTATCGTTAAACAGCAAGTCCTCGGCTAAACGGCGTAACCGCCCTCCGACACAGTAATGACGTCCGTCTGTGTCGCGGATCAACATATCTGAACTTTCAAGCTGCTGCAGCATTCTGTGTACGGTCGGCTTAGGAAGATCGGTACTGTCGACCAGATCCTGCAAGGAAAACTGCTTGTCTTGCGTAGCTATTAATTCCAAAAGACTAAAAAGCCGCATGGTGGGGGTGTCACCCGCAATCTTGATCAGTCCATCGTCGGCCAAACTCTGTTTCTCATTCATTTACGCCACCAATAAATCCATTATTTAAAATCAATGATACCAAAAAACGTGTCAAATCATTGACCAAGAGATAAATTATCGTTAAATTGGATAAATAACAATAAACGAAACTATAAATATCGATAAACGAGACATATTAGGATGTGGTTCATGCAACTACTTGATCAACTGATTGACCTGGTTAAAAAATCTCCTGCGCGTATTGTAGTCTGTGAGGCTGACGATGCCCGTATTCTGGCTGCCGCTCATCTGGCAAATCAGCAAGGTATCGCCAAAATGATTCTGGTGGGCGACACGTCCCGCATCCAGGAAACCGCCAGGCGCCTGCAATTAGATATACATGATCTCAGTATTGAAGACCCGGCGCTATCTGAAAAAAGGCCAGAGCTAGCCAGAGCTTTAGTAAAGAGACGAGCTTCAAAAGGCATGAACGAAGAAAAAGCCCAGGCAGCTCTTAATGATCCCCTATGCTTCGCTACCATGCTGGTTCATTGCGAATATGCCGACGGCTCTGTTGCTGGTGCCGTCTATAGCACGGCCGATGTAGTACGATCTGCGTTACAGCTCATAGGAAAAGCGCCCGGCGTTACCTTGGTGTCCAGCTTTTTTCTCATGCTCCTGAATAAAGAACATCATCCTATACAAAAAGGCATTATATTCAGCGACTGCGGCCTGGTTGTCGACCCCTCGGAAGAAGAGCTTGCTGCCATTGCTATAGCGGCCGTGCAAAGCGCACGCTTGCTATTACAGACGGAGCCTCGCGTTGCCATGCTCAGCTTTTCCACCTCGAACAGCGCAACACACCCTGCTGTAACCAAGGTAGTGCGTGCTGCACAACGAGTCAAAGCGGCCATTCCCACCTTGGCAATTGACGAAGACGTACAGTTTGATGCTGCGATCATTCCTGAGATTGCAGCCAGGAAACTGAAGAACTCAGCCGTTAATGGGCTGGCAAATGTATTTATCTTCCCCAACCTGGAAGCTGGCAATATTGGCTATAAAATAGCCGAACGGCTCGGTGGCGTCACAGCCATTGGTCCGTTACTGCAAGGCCTTGATAAACCCGCTAATGATCTGTCCAGAGGTTGCAGCACAGAAGATGTTTTTTACGTTATTGCCATCACCTCATTGCAGGCTCAGACCAGGCACCGTTCATGAGCTTTAGCACAATTGCCTTATTGATTGCCGTTATTGCAATAGGTACCTACTTTCAGACGGTCACGGGTTTCGGTCTGGCCATGATCGTGATCGGTATCAGTAGTGGTATGGAACTAACCAGCGTACCGTTTATTGCAACAGTGGTTAGCCTGATCAGTTTGGTCAATAGCGCCGTGGCCCTGCCTCGGCATCTTCATCACATAGACTGGCGTATTGCAAATACAACCTTGTTGGGGATCGTGCCATCCAGCATTATTGGGGTAGTGCTACTAAATTTTCTTAATAGTCAGGCCACGAGTATTCTGGAGTTTTTACTGGGGGCCGTTATCGTGTATAGCGGTATCAGTTTTGCATTGCGGCCCAAGCAACGTTCAGCAGAATCAAGCCTGAGAACCTTTTTTATGGTCGGCTTTATTTCAGGCTTATGCGGAGGTTTGTTCGGGATGCCCGGCCCTCCGATCATTTTCCTTATGTACAGGCAGCCCATGGAAATTCCTGTGATACGGAACATGTTGCTGTTGATGTTTGCCTGTACCGCTTTTTCACGCACTTTTTATGAAGTAATCACGGTTGGACTCGCCAGAGACACCCTGGTCATTTCTGCAATGGCCATACCGTGTGTTGCCCTCGTTACCCTCTGGGCACAGCGCCACCCCCTGCCATTAGCGCAACCACTATGCGCCGTATTACTTTTCTCACCTTGGTGCTCATCGGTTTGGGGCTAATAGCTGGCAGTTTAAAAAGCCTGACAGACGCTTTCTGAGCCGGAGACTGACCGGTAGCGGGCCCTCAGCTCTAGCTCGGGTCAATGTGCTGGCAGCCTTTCGTTGCGGAAAAAATCAACGTCGCTCAAAAACATAAAAAACAAAGAGCGACTACTTCCTGCTTCCTGCTCGCCCCTTCACTCATCAAGAAAACCCCTGACTTTCTAGTCTGCGCATCCATGACAACTCAGCATAAGTCATTGTTTTATATTGGATATCAATTATTTTGATGGCCGACTCTAAAATATATTGCTTGAGGCTTAGAATTTCTGCTCCCTATACTGCAATTGAAAACAAATATAAAAAATAAAAATATGAAATAGAACTGCATCGTAAGGAGCAACCATGGAAACCGTGACAATGGAACCAGCCGCCATCGCACAAGCTAAAGGTCTACTTTCTGTATCGGTACGCACCATTAAGGTGTTGGCCAATGGTATTAAAAGCTATGAGCTTGTGGCAGAAGGTTTGCCTCCTTTTAGTGCAGGATCTCATATTGACGTGCATATACAGGAAGACCTAATACGTCAGTACTCTTTATGCAATGATCCTCATGAAAAAAATAGATATGTAATTGCTATATTACGTGAGGTAAATGGCAGAGGTGGATCACAATATATACATGATCAAATTACAGAGGGAAGCGAGTTACTCATTTCGTCTCCCAGAAACTTCTTTCCGCTGAACAATAAAGCAAAAAAACACAATTTTGTGGGCGGGGGTATAGGAATTACTCCTTTGATGTCAATGCTCCGAGAAGCCCAATGGCGTAGTGACGACTTTCATTTGCACTATTTCGTACGTTCGCCAGAGCGTGGCGCTTTTATCGATCAATTGCGTCCTGTAATCGAGGCCGGTAAGGCAAGCATTTATTACGATAGCGAAGGCACTTGTCCTTCTCTGGACCTCCTGTTTGAAACCGTAAAATCCGGCGAACATATTTACTACTGCGGTCCCGCCGGCTTTATGGATGCGATGGACCGTGCCACCGCACACTGGCCTGCAGGCACCGTTCAATACGAGCGCTTCAATGCACCTGTTGCCGATGCGGCCACAACTGGACCGACTGTAAACAGCTCCTTTCAAATCCAGCTGGCCCGTAGCGGTCAAACCTATACCGTGGGCGCGGACGAAACCATTGTTGAAACACTAAAACGCAACGGCATTGTCATCGACGTTTCCTGTACGGAAGGCTATTGCGGAACCTGCATGACTCGTTACTTAGAAGGCACTCCAGAACACAGGGATAGCGTGCTGGATGACGCTGGGCGTAAAAACTATTTGATGGCTTGCTGTGCCAGGTCTGAAGGAGAAACTTTGGTATTAGATCTATAAAAAAGTCAGATATTAATTATTTAAATCGAAATCAATTTCGTTTAACCATCTATCCATTATTCAAACCAGTAGCTGTGAAAAATTGAGTTTTATATTTCTATTACTTTTTATATAAATCTCAAAAATAGATTTAAATACAAAATCATTACATAAAACCGGAGAGAGCTAATGCTAGAATTCGAGTATATAAAAAATTGTTGGTATCCAATTGGCTTTTCAAAAGAATTCGAAAAGAAAAAGCTAAACGGTTTAAAAATAGTGGATAAACCAATTGTAGTATGGAGAACCGAAGAAGGTGAGGTCGTGGCCTTTGACGATCGTTGCTGTCACAAGCGTTTCCCTATCTCCCAAAGCAAAATGCTCGATAGCGGTAACGTCGAGTGCGCCTACCATGGTCTGCAGTATGACTCGACCGGAAAATGCGTAGAAATCCCATCCCAGCCTGATCGCCCTATTCCTGAAAAGGCTCGTTTACATGGAATCCCGGTCTGTGAGCAGGACGGCATGGTATGGCTATGGCCAGGTGACATTGAAAAGGCTACAGGAGTAAAGCCACCCAGAACGTCGGAAATTGTTGACGAAGACCTCACATCGGTGCCACTTCCCCAAATAGTTAAGTCGCCTTCAAACTACTTACTACTTATCGAAAACCTGCTGGATATCAGTCATTTCTATCCTCTGCACGACGGAAACATTGGCGATAAAGCTAACAGTGAAATTCCCGTGCAACTGGAAGAAGGCGAAGTGGATGGTTTTGCCTATGTAAAAACCATTCGAGAGGTACAAAACTACCAGCAGCCGCCATTCCTGCGTGAATGGTTTCACTATGAAATTATCGATAGGGTTCACACTCACGCCATGGTGACGCCCGGGCTTACCCGTGTAGTCATGCGTGTCGCCCCACCCGGAGAACTCGGCACCGAGGCAGAACGCGGTTATACCCTATTGCATTTGCACTATCCCGTCGATAAAGAAAATCTAGTCTGGCGCATAGCAATTTCCTGTAAAAAAGGCCATACACCGCTTAATGATGCCACCCGCTCCACACCGGAAGTCATTGCCGAAATGTTCCCCGCCGTTGTTGCAGAGGACGAATGGGCACTCGAACGGCAGCAGAAAATGTTCGCCTATCCTGATGACGGTTATTCGGAGTTATTTCTGACTTCAGACATGGCATTACGACGTGCGCGGCAAATCATGATGGCCATGCAACGGGAAGAACGCAAAGCCCCCGAAGCTCAGCACGAATCACTCGACAAAGCAGTTGCCTAAGCACGAGGCCGCTTGCTTCCCCTACCCTCGAACGGCATACCGCTGTGTGCCGTTCCAATCGTCCAGTGTTTTCTGCCTAGTAAAGAGAGGAGTTTAACCATGACTGATCAAAGTCCATTGGACGGCCTGCGAGTGCTTGAATTGGGGCAAATTGCTGCAGGCCCTTTTACAGGGTCGCTTCTGGCCGACCTGGGTGCCGACGTCGTCAAAATTGAAAACCCCAATAACGGCGACGGTATGCGTCAATGGCCGCCATTAACAAAAACTGAAACGGGACAAGATGCCTATAGCGAAAACTTTGCATCACTGAATCGCAATAAACGCAGCGTCAGCTTGAACCTCAAAGACCCGGACGATATACAAACATTAAAAACATTATGTGCATCAGCGGATATCCTTATCGAAAACTATAGGCCAGGTGTCTTAGCGCGACTTGATTTAGGTTATGAAGCCTTAAGAGCCCTAAACCCGAGACTGATCATGTGCTCAATTAGTGGCTACGGACAGACTGGCCCTTATGCAAGTCGCGGCGCCTTCGACGTCACTGTTCAAGCCATGAGCGGATTGATGAGCGTGACCGGTGAGGCAGCCAGCGGCCCGGTTAAGTGTGGTGTACCTATTGGCGACTTCAGTGCCGGACTCTACGCCGCCTACAGCATTCTGGCGGCTGTTTTACGGCGGCAAAGAACAGGAACGGGAGCCTACATCGATTGTTCGATGCTAGGCAGTCTGATTGGCGTATCGGCTTTGCAGACCAGCGAGTACTTCGGTACCGGCGCCTCGGGGGACGTCTGGGCTCTGCTCATCCACGTAATGCACCTTATCAGGCCTTTAAGGCCAAAGATGGCTATTTTGTAATCGCAGCCGGAACTGACAAACTGTGGCGCGAAGTCTGTGAGGCCGTTGGGCAAGCCTCGCTGGCTGAGCATCCAGACTATATAGAACAGTCGTCCCGAGCAAAGAACCAAAAGCAGTTAGCTGAGACGCTGGAGGCTTATTTCGCTAAAGAAACCGCTGCCTATTGGTTGACCGAGTTTAACAGGAGGGGCGTTCCTGCCAGCCCCATTAATGATTACTCCGACGTCGTCATTGATGAACATGTAGGACATATGGGTATTGTAAAAGACCTTTGTTTAGCAAACGGAGTAAAAACCCAGACCACCGCCTTTCCAATAAAGATCAGTGACTATGAATTTGAAATACGTTACAGGCCACCAAGGTTGGGTGAGCATAATGAAGAAGTCGTAGCCGAGTGGGCAGAAAACAATGTCGTGCATTCAGAAAATTAAAAAAGGTAAAACCAATGCTAGTACAAACAACTCGCACTGCTGACGGCTCTATCGTCTGTATCAGCTTAGACCGTCCACGTTATGCCAACGCATTAAATTCCGACTTGGTTGAGTCACTGATTACGGCTCTTGATGAGGCCTTTAACAGCCCTGCCCGTTTAATCGTTTTTAAAGGTTCTGGCAATAGCTTCTGTGGCGGCTTTGACCTGAGGGAGATTGAATCTGAAACCGATGCGACATTGGCCTACCGTTTTCTGCGTCTGGAACTGTTATTACAAAAAGTTCACTATGCACCTATTTACACTTTGGCATTGGCACACGGCGCCGTCACTGGTGCCGGTGCAGATCTGGTCGCCGCATGCAAAAAGCGCGTCGTCATCTCTGACGCCACCTTCCGGTTTCCGGGGGTCAGGTTTGGCGTGCTGCTAGGCACCAATCGCCTGCGCGACATTATTAGTCAGAAAGCGTATGCCATCCTTTTGGAACAGCAGAAACTGGAACTCAATGAAGCCATTGCCTGCGGGTTTATTCATACGCTGATCGACCCGAAGCAGCAAGAAGAACTGATCTCAGCGCTATGTAAAAAAGTGAGTGGCGTATCACCAGAAACGATGGCCAGCATCCTTCAGCTTGATCGTCAACAGGGCGTAACAGATATGGGCCTGCTGGCAACCTCTGTTGCGACGCCTGATTTCAGGCAGCGAGTACAGAAATACTGGCTGGAAGCAAAATCGATTGCAAATAACAGAAAGTAGATTTTATTAAACATAGACAAATAAAAACAAACCGGAACGCATTAAATAAAAACAGCCATTCAAAAATACCATTATTAAAAATTAAAAACAGCTAAACCATTCCCTTGAATATTATAAAAAGGAGGTTTTATGCTTACTTAAAAAAATGGCAGCAAAACTCGATATAGATTTTATTTAGTATCAAACTATATTTATATTAAAAAATAAATATCCAAACAGGCGTGAAAAAAACACGTCCACAGGAGACAAAAATGCTAAAAAAATAGGCGAGTTCACGCAAAAGTGTGCTGTTCACCTTATTCCCGATGCTTTTATTTTCGCTATTATTCTTAGCGTTATCTGTTATTTTATGGGAATCTGGTTAACACCCAGCGGCCCACTTGACATGATTTTCCATTGGTACGATGGATTCTGGAATTTTCTCGGCTTCTCAATGCAGATGGTATTCATTTTGCTTACAGGCTATGTACTGGCTCAGTCAGGACCGGCCCGTCGATGTATGAACAGAATGGCCAAAGCTCCAAAAAATGCCGGTCAGGGGCTGCTGCTTATTTCCGCTGTTACCTTGGTAGCGGGTTTCATCAACTGGGGTCTCGGTCTGGTTGTGGGTGCTGTTATGGCCATCACAGTGGCCAGAGACTTGAAATCAAGAGGAATAAAACTTCACTTCCCCTTGGCCGCAGCAGCAGGCTATCTGGGCTTGAGCATTCACTCCGCTGGATTTTCCTCAACGGCTCCACTGATATCCAATACCGATGATCATTTTCTTTTCGATATGATCGGGCGCATACCTTTTGCCGACACAGTATTGCAGCCCTGGAACCTTATCGCTGTTGCTGTCTATCTTATTGTTGTGCCTTTTGTCATTAAAGCCATGCACCCTTCAGATGAAAACGTGCAGGAAATTCATTTAAAAGAGGAGCTGGACAGCGAAGCGGAAGTTAGCAATGACGCTGAGATATTGGGCTATACCGATGGTAAAGTTCCCCTTGCTCAGCGCCTTGAGAACAGCGTGATACTAATGGCTCTGGTCGTGGTGCCGGGAGTCATTTATATCGTCTACTTCTTCTCGACTCGGGGCTTTGACCTCAATATCAACTTCATCAACTTCATATTTTTGATCGCCGGGATGTTTTTATATAAAACGCCCGGAGCCTATGTCAAAGCCATGGGAAAGGCAGCGGCATCGGCAAGCGGCATCATCCTGCAATTTCCTTTTTATGCCGGCATTCTTGGCATGATGAGCTTATCAGGGCTAATCGAAGTCCTGGCTAACGGGATGATCATGATGTCCACGCAATACACCTTTCCTTTTCTCGCTTTTATCAGCGCTGCCATTGTTAATCTGTTTGTTCCCTCAGCCGGCGGACAATGGGCGATTCAGGGCCCGATTCTGCTGGAGGCAGGCAGAGCACTGGATGTGCCTGTAGGGGTGACGATCATGGCTCACCAGTACGGGGATCAGGTTACCAACATGATCCAGCCTTTCTGGGCGCTTCCCTTGTTGGGGCTGACCGGTTTAAAAGCTAAAGATGTGCTCGGCTACACCGTCATTGTGATGTTTGTAGGGATGATCATTTTTGGTCTGACGATGGCATTGACGATGTACTTATAAACCCGTATCAGTGCCAGTCGATCTGCTGAAAATCGCTAACCTGTCTTGCCAGATCCGAAATACGCATAGAAAGGGGATTAATTTCATCAGCCGTCATAGCCGCCATAAACTCAACATTTTTAATTGCCGATGTTTCAACAAGTTCGAGCTGGCCGGCGTCCAGCTCACGTTGGAAACAACGTATGGGTAAATAGGCAATTCCGGCGCCGGCCACCACCATGGATGCCGCAACGGCAATACTTTTGCAGCGTATCTGGTAATGGCATCGAACGTTACTGCGTCTAAACCAATGCTCGATGACAGCATGGTGATAGGACTGCTGGCTCAGCCCCACAAGCGGCCATTGCGCCAGCTCGCGAGCAGTACGCATAACGTGTCCCAGGCCAAGTACCGGACTGGCCATCCATGAAAACTCGACCGCACCCAGCGTAACAGTGGTGAGTCCGGTTGTGGGTACCTTTCCCGGTGCCAATATGAGATCTAAGGTGCCCCGCTTCAAGGCTTCAACTAACTCTTCAGTTAATGCCATCTCTATTTCAAGCCGTACTTTGGGATACTGTGCGGAAATCGACTCGATCAGCTTAGGCAACCAAGTAGACGACACCACCTCGGCCACGCCTAACCGGACCTGACCCGAGAAGGCATCAGAGGAAGCCACATTCTGTACAAGCTCTGTACGCAAGTCGAGAATACGCCGTGCGTACTGCATAAACTCGAGACCACTGAGGGTAAGCTGAATTGTATTGCTGGAACGGTCGAACAAATCGACACCCAACTCTTTCTCCAGCTTTCGGATTCGCATGGAAATAGTAGACTGCGTTACGAACAAACGATCCGATGCCGCTGAAAAACTGCCTAGACTACTTACCCAATATACGGCCTCAAGCTGCTGAAAAGTCATCTGTTTTGTAGCCTCCGGATTTTATTTTCTGGACTGCACACCAAAGCGACCTGATAACTATTTTTCTTTCTGGATATCTGTAGCTCTTAGCCTTTATATACCGAATTTAGACGAGCAAAACAAAAATTTATACGGTTATTGATGCTGATAATTGAAACCAGCAAGGACTACGGGCGCACACGCACCCCGCCAATGTCAAAATCGTTAGTCGTAGAGCAAAGGCATCCGCCAAAGGCTCGACAGTGCCGTAGCTCTGATGCTAGCATCAGGGCGACTGTCCGTCGGGATAGGCCACTACCTGCCTCGATGTCACTTCACCTTCATCCCTCCTTGGAAGACAATCATGAATACATTCTCTGCCGTGCGCAGGAAGTATCTACTGGCTTTTACAGCCCTGACTCTATCCCTAAGCTCTACTCTTTTTCTTGGCTCCCCCGCCACAGCACAAAACACCCCAAGCAAACTTATTATCACTGCCATCCCTGATGATGGCGACGCCGACCGCATGCGTGAGAACTTCGGTGCTCTCGCCACTTATCTGGGCGAGGCTGTGGGTATCCCAGTGGAATACATGCACGTAGAAAACTATGCCGCCAGCGTAACAGCCTTGGCAACGGGTCGTGCACACATCGCTTGGCTTGGCGCAGTAACGACGGCTCAAGCTCGTATGCAAATGGGTGAAGCTATCACCGTTCTGGGTTCTCGCGACATAGATAAAGGTTTCGTCAGCTACTTCATCACGAATCCGTCAACTGGCTTAGACACAGTCTCTGACCTGGCAGAACTTGCTAAAAATGCTGAAGAACAGTCCTGGACCTTCACTTTTGGAAGTAAAAGCAGCACCTCTGGCCACCTGATGCCGCGCAAGTATTTCATGGATCAAAGCGGCACCACACCCGAAAAAGTGTTCCGTACCGTCGCCTACTCTGGTAGTCATGATGTGGTCATGCAAATGGTCGCTAATGGCACCCACGATATAGGTGCACTCAACTACGCCTCTTGGGATAAAGCCCCCGAGGATTTGCAGAGTCAGGCACCTGTCATTTACAAAACCCCACCCTACACTAACTATGCTCTCACAGCGCGAACCGACCTCGGTCCCGAGCTGCTAGACCAGTTAAGTACCGCGTTATTGGCTGTGGACACAAGTAACGAAAATGGCGCCCAAATACTGCAGTACCTAAAAGCTGAAAAATTTGTCGACGCGAATATTTCCGAGTGGCAAGGCTACGTAGATCTGCTGCAGTCGGGTATAGACATCGGCGGCTGATATGCCTGCTGTGCTCACTGCCGTATGCTCAGTACGGCAGCCCTGGTAATACTTCGCGGATAAGTCTAGATGAATCAAGGTAATTTGGGATCAGCGCCAGCTACTGTTTTTGTGGAACAAGCTGCGGTCGCCTATAACCATCACCGAGTCCTGACACAGATCAATCTCTCAGTGCGGGCAGGTGAACGAGTTGCTGTCATCGGCCCATCCGGAGCAGGTAAAAGCACCCTCTTTCGCTTACTGGCTGGCTTAATCAAACCCATAGAGGGCAGCGTCATAACGCTGGGCCACGATACGTCAAAACTGTCTGGCAGACGTTTGGCAAAACTGCGTCGAGAAGTTGGCTTCCTGCACCAGCAAGACAATTTAATTCCTCAATTACGAGTGGCCCATAACGTATTAATGGGAAGGTTAGGCCACTGGTGCTTGCCTCGCGCAGTGTGGTCGTTGCTATGGCCTCAAGAACTGCAGCTTGCAGCAACGGCATTATCTCGGGTTGAGCTGGCTGAGAGGCTTTGGGCGCTTCCTGATGAGCTATCTGGCGGTCAACAACAGCGTGTTGCTATTGCCAGGTTAATGGTGCAACAGCCTCGCCTGGTGCTGGCAGATGAACCAGTCAGTGCGCTAGATCTACGTTTGGGACAAGAAATTATCGCTCTACTGTCCGAACTTGCCATACGCGATAGCGTAACCCTGCTCGTCAACCTTCACACGCTTGACCTGCTTCAGGGAAACTTTGATCGTGTCATTGCCCTGCGCTCAGGCCAACTATTCTGGCAAGGCATACCGGCAGAGATCAATCAGCAACTATTGCGCGAACTGTATGGGGCTGAATATCGTGCTCTGCACTTAGAAGAAATAGAATTACCGACATGACACGGGTGCATCTACCCGCCACACAACTGACTCGGCGTCCTCTAAAACACGTTGCTGCCCTGCTGGCTTTAATCTTGGCACTACTGGCTGCTTGCTTTGCCGTCGATTGGGATTGGGCCGCACTGGTCGATGCAGAACGGCGAGACCAGGCAGCGACAAGAATGGGCAGGTGGCTAATCGCCTTTTTAAGGCCAGATCTGTCAGTCGAGTTTCTTTGGCATGCCTGGGATCTGACACTACAAACGCTCTCTGCCGCAATGTTAGGTACGGCCATTGCAATCATACTGGCCTGGCCCTTGGCAATGGGAGCAAGCCGGGCAATATGCGTAGGTGAGGAATCCAGCCGCTTTTCTCGTGGCGTCTGGCGTTACTTTCCGCTGCGCTCACCTACCGCTCTTTTGTGCGCTCTCTGTCGCCTGCTACAAGACATCTTGCGAGCTGTGCCTGATTTCGTATGGGCAATTATTCTCGTCGCCATGATTGGGCTTGGTCCATTAACCGGCGCATTGGCTCTCGCCTTGAATATCACCGGAATATTAGGAAAAGTTTACAGCGAGCTATGGGACGGTGTAGACGAATCGCGCTATGCGCAAGTCAGCAGTTTAGGTGGCGGGCGCCTGGCCACGTTCTTCTATGGGATTCGGCCCTTAGCTTCGCGCAATATTCTGTCATTTACCTTGATGAGGGCCGAATGCGCCATCCGCAATGCCGCGGTCATCGGAGCGGTAGGTGGTGGAGGTCTGGGCTCTGAAATCTGGTATCAAATTCGTTTTGGTGCATGGGATAAGGTCAGCACGCTGATTTTGTTCACTCTGCTACTCACATTAACAGCTGACTTAGCCAGCAATTACATCCGAGGCCTATTAGGCAACGATGCGAGCTGTGCCACCAGTCGTCTATCACAAAAAGACAATGCCATTCCAGGGCGGCCCCCGTTACACGCCCGCCCCTAAGGCCCTGGTATGCAGCCGCCTTCATCACTGTCGTGCTCGTTTGGTCAGTCTGGTTTATGGGCTGGGGAAACCAGGCCGGAGAAGGTGGGGCACCTCGTAACCATTTAGCCCCTGCCGCTGAACTATTAACTGGCAAAGCCTGGAATAACTTAGAGTTCTTTAGTCGTTTGCTATCGCCTGAGCTTGAACCCGCATTTGTATGGCGGGCGATAGAGTCAGCCGCAATCCCCTTAGCCATCGCTATTGTCGGCACGACGCTAGGTGTAGTGGCTACCATTCTATTAACCTACGCCCATTCGTCCACTTTTCAGTTGCGCTCAGAGCGCTTCAGCGGTGAAACGCCATCATGCTGGTGCCGGGCGTGGCGAACTCTACAATTAACCACAGCTCGGCTAACTGCCATGATATCCCGAGGCATCCCGGAAGTTATGTGGGCCTTTTTATTCATTGCCTTCTTCGGACCAGGGCTGGTGGCCGGCACCTTAGCTATTGCTGTGCATACTTTAGGGGTAATGACACGCGTGTTCGGCGAAGCCGTCGATAACCAGCCGCTTCAGCGCTTCGAACCCACTTGTGGAGCATCACGTCCAGTAACCTATGCCGTTATTGCCGTGCCACTGGTCTGGCGCGACTGGATGACCTACGCCTTCTTTCAGTTTGAAAGTAATGTACGTGCTGCCGTAGTACTGGGTTTGATTGGCGTGGGCGGGCTAGGCTTCCAGTTCAGCTTTAACTTTGAATGGTTTCGATTTGAGCGTGCAGGCACTTACTTAATTGTAATGATCTTATTAACCGTGGTTATTGATCGTGGCGCACGTCTGATGAAGCTATCACGGGTTACCCGCTAATCAGCGGGTTAAAGCTCAAGCCCACCAATAGGCATTGAGCCCCGTGTCAAACGATTCACCCCAAGGTTTGAGCAAAAGTCTCTTCGTCTACACGCCGTAAATAATCTTCAGCACTTTGTGCTTCTGCAGAAGTGGTAGGATGCGCCACCACTACCCATTTCCCTGTGGCACTGGCGTCTTTAGCTGGCATGATCACCGCGTTATGATCCGGACGAAAAGTAATCACTCCGCCAGCCAACAAACCCAACAGCGTAGTAATCAGGACGATAGCTATGCCCGAAACCAGGGGCGAACTGACAATAAGCGCCAGCCCGGCAAAGTAAGAAACTCCCCAGATCAGCAGCCCCACAATAACGCCTGTTGCGCCCAGCACTCCGTGTGACCTCAAAGCGGTCAACGCAATACGCCGCGGCTCTGGCTCTAGCTTTCTGTCGATCTTGGGATCATCCGGCTCAATCAGGGAAACGCTGCCGCCCCCTGCCCAAATAGCTGAACCAACTGCGATTGCGTGTGCTCGGCAAGCTCACGCGTGGGCAGAGCCACCATTAACTTGCGATTTGACTGTTCTGCGCTTAACCATGACGTGCCCATGATGTTCTCCTGGGTTTACCTGGAAAGCCCAGAATATAACTTTTGCGACGCCGCCCTGTTACCAGTTTTATCTAAGCAGCACGACAAGAAAGCCACGCAGGAAATATATCCATGAAAATAAGAGGCTCATTGGCTTATGCCTAAGCAGCCAATGAGCCTCGTGAACTGCGCCCGGCGAAAGAAAAGCCCCGCTTCCAGGGACTTACACACAGTAGCCATTGCTACACGCCAATCGCTGCTTTATGCCAGCAATTTACCGCGTAGCAACGCGACCTGAGTGGAGTCTATGCCCAAGGCCCGATCTAGAAACCGGGGAATGCTTCCAAATTCATGGCTAATTTCTTCCAGTGTCGTAGCCAGATACTCGGCACTAACCCCCCACAGCACTTTCATGGCCGCTAAATCCACGCCTTCGCGCGGCTGTAAATCAACGCTGTAACACTGTTGGGTTAACAGATAGTCATCGTATATATCGTCGTTATGCACCCCCAGCGAAGCAAGCAGCATGGCGCAAGCAAAACCGGTGCGATCTTTCCCCGCAGTGCAGTGCACAACGACAGGAGTAGATGCGTCAATAACATGCCTGAAGAATGACGCAAACTGATTCACATAGGTGGAATAAAATGTGCGGTACATATCTTGCATAAAGCGATGGGCATCACTCACACTGATAGCGCCTTTCGTGCTGATGGTCTCGTTGACCAGCCGCGCAACCTCGGGCTCGATCATGCAAACCTGGCGTTCGATAAAATCATAAGTGTAGGCATTACGCTGGCTTTCCCGCTTGCCCCGTAAATCAATAGACTGTCGCACGCCAAGTTCGTGAAGCTTTTGCAGATCGTCCGAATCAAGTTCGCATAAATGGGCTGAACGGTATACCTGCTCCCACTTCACCTGGCTGTTGTCAGCGGCTGCGTAACCG
This sequence comes from Paenalcaligenes niemegkensis, assembly GCF_022230885.1. Classification (GTDB taxonomy): domain Bacteria; phylum Pseudomonadota; class Gammaproteobacteria; order Burkholderiales; family Burkholderiaceae_B; genus Paenalcaligenes; species Paenalcaligenes niemegkensis. The sequence goes on from NZ_JAKGCT010000002.1 coordinate 165,051, forward strand.
CCTATATCCCGAAAATTAGTGACGCCTGTAAACTGAATTACGCGTTGCCCTGGGATATTGATATCTAACAATGTCATACAGTAGATCTCCTGCTGCGGAGCCATTTCTCAAAAAGTCTGTGCTCCAGAATGAGTATCCTTACTATGCCATAACAATGCGTCATATTTTTGAACCGCTCCGCTTAGCGTCGGTCATCGTCCTGGTCAGAGTCGTGCTCAATCGTCGTGCCTTGTTCATTTTCGCGCTGTTGCCTGCTTTCTTCCAGTACTTGCCTGAAGCCTTTTACAATAAGATAAGTGGCGGCAATGGCCCCAATCAAAAATAAAACAATACGCATGGCAGTCCCCTACAAATTACGGCGCAAACACTCTGTTGCACTAAAGCTATCCATCAGGAAATCCGGATGGCAAGACTCTCTGCCTTGATTGTACTGGCAAAGTCACCCATACCTCGTCTATAACATTCTCAGCGCATACGCCTATCAGCTCCGCCGCAAAAAAAGCGCCTTGATATCAGGCGCTAAGTTTATGCTGGGATACCAAAGGATGTAACCTCAATACGCAGCAGCAGCCAGCGACTCTGCTCGTATTTCCTCTGTCAGCCGCGCCTTCAACTCTGTGAATTCAGGCGATGTCTTAACGGTGTAATGGCGGGGATAAGGTAATTCGACGGCAATATCAGCTTTGATACGCCCTGGGCGCGCCGTAAAGACGGCTACCCGGTTGGCCATGAAGATCGATTCGTCTATGTCATGCGTCACGAAAATAACCGTCTTACGGTGTTTCTCCCATACCCCAAGCAACAACTCCTGCATGATGACTCTGGTTTGGTTATCCAGTGCCCCAAAGGGCTCATCCAGCAGCAAGATTTTTGGATCATTAGCCATCGCCCGCGCGATGGCGACTCGCTGTTGCATACCGCCTGACAACTGCTTGGGATAATGCGATTCAAAACCCCTCAGACCAACACTTTCTATATAGCTCTCGCTGATTTCTTTCTGCTCAGTGGCGGATAAGCCTTTTTCACGTAAGCCAAAGCAAATGTTTTGCCGTACGGTCAACCAGGGAAACAGCGTGTAGTTCTGAAATACCACCCCACGATCAGCCCCCGGCCCTTCAACGCGTGCACCATCGAGCAAAATTTCACCTTCAGTCGGAGTTTCCAGACCTGCCACCAAGCGCAACAGGGTAGATTTGCCGCACCCCGACGGACCCAGGACAGTAATAAAGTCTTGTTCGGCGACTTCCAGGCTCGTTGGCTGCAATGCCGTCGTTGGTTGTGCGCCGCGAGTGCCAGCGAAAATTTTCGTTACGCTTCGGATAGATAAATGGCTCATCGCATCAAACTCCACGGAAACAAGGTCTGGTTGAGCTTTTTAAAAAGTACATCGGATGTCAGACCGATAATCCCAATTAGCACAATACCAGCAATGATATTATCTGTTGCCATCAGCGCCTGGCTGTCCATAATCATGTGGCCTATGCCAGACGCCGCCGCGATTAATTCGGCCACCACCACATAGGTCCATCCTAGTCCGAGTACTTGACGCAGTGCCTCTGCTATCTCGGGAGCTGCTCCAGGCAGCAAAACCCGGCGCACCACTCCTGAATCGGTGGAACCGAGCGTGTAGGCTGCCTCGACCAAATCCCGTCGGGCATTGCTAACAATCATCATCACCATCAAGGTCAGCTGAAAAAAGCAGCCAAGAAAAATAATTGACAGTTTTTGTGCTTCTCCTATACCCACCCACACGATAAGCAAGGGAATAAAAGCAGAGGCGGGCAAGTAACGGGCAAAGGAAACAAATGGTTCGAAAACTGCTTCGATTGGCTTATAGGCGCCCATCAGAATGCCTAAGGGCACAGCAATGACAGAAGCAATAAAAAAGCCCCCTAACACTCGCCACACAGTCATTCCTACATCATGAATAAAATCGAATTCAGCGAATAGAATCCAGCCGGCCTTGATGGTTTGCACAGGCGACGCGAGAAAGTACGGCGAGACCATGCCGGTAACCGTCAGAATTGTCCAGAACGCAAGAAACAAGGCAAAGAAGGACACCCCCAAGGCAATGCGCAATCTTGAATCGATGGGCTGCAGAAGCTTCATTTTTCGACGTCTCCTGTCGCGATTTTCGATAGGCGGCGCTACCACCCTCTTAGAAGTAACTGTGCGGCCAGCTTGCATGGCTTAGTCCTCCAGAAACTGTCCGTCATACAGACTATCCAAGTCGTTTGGTATTGCCCGGATCACGCCGACTTCGTGCAGCAATACGGCGGCTTCTTTATTGAAAGCCTGGAGTTCACCATTAAAGAACTTCCGATTATCCTCACGATCAGCCCATTTGATCTTGGACTGCGACTCTTCGAACTGCTCAGCAGTTTGTTTCACGTCCTTGCCCATAATGGTGAACGCGCGTGTCTTGTCTGTTTCCATAAGCTCCAGCGCCTGGAAAAAACTTTCTGTAAGACCCTTGGCAGCCTCAGGGTGTTCCTTGAGAAACTCAGGGGTACAGCCGAAAGTATCAAACACCATCTTGTACTCTTCGGAATCGGCGATAAGCTTGCCAGCATCCGGCTTCTGGCGCACCATCCCAAGGTATGGCTCGTAAGTAACGGCGGCATCCAGGCCGCTCCTTCCCGTAATAAAGGTATTGGCTGCTTGGGCGGGTTCCAGCGTGACAGTTTTTACGTCTTTGAGCGATAAGCCGTTTTTCTTCAGAATCCAGGCAAGAGAAAAATAAGGATTGGTACCCGGCGCCGAAACACCCACCGTTTTTCCTTTCAGGTCTGTAACTTTTTCAATGCCAGGCCGGGCCACAATGCCGTCGGCCCCCATACCCTGATCCATCTTGAAGATCTGAATTGTGGGAACGCCGTTCGCATTCCAGACAATCCAGGTTTCCGTCGATGTCGCTGCACATTGAATATCACCCGAAGCAATGGCCAGATGGCGTTCCTTTTGGGGAATCTTGCGAATCGAAACATCCAGTCCGTTCTGTTTGAAAATTCCTGTTTCCAGGGCTAGCACCAGAGGAGCGTATCCTGTCCAGCCCGATATTCCAATGGCTACCTTGGTCTCCTGCGCCTGAGCGGTTCCGGCCAGGCCAATGGCGAGAGAAAGGCTAATTAGGGTATGTTTCATTATGGTCATGGCTGAATCCTGTTTTAAACTGCTAACACCTAAGAAGAGTTTAAGGAGCACCGCCTTAGCGATGCTCAATCGAGAGCTACAGCATTATGAAACTTGAGCGCCATCACGCCAGACAACCGGAAAAATGGGTGCATCGAAGGCTTCGCCATCACGAAGGGGCAGGCCTTTAATAGGTGGAGATCCTTTGCCGTCGCGATCCACATAGACAGCATCATCCCCAACCCAACGGGCAGAGAATACTCGGCGAGCTATATTGGAAGGGTTGCCTGGAGCCCCGTGCACAGTGCGAAAATTAAACGCAATGGCGTCGCCTGGCTGCATATCCCAGCCCGCGATATCGAACTCATCGCGGTGGGCGTTGATATCCGGCAAGCCCTCGTAATTGTCGTTCTCGTATAAAGGGGTCCCATCAAAACGCATCGGACGGAAATCCTCGCCCCACAGGTGGGAACCCCGGACGCATTCCATCACCACATTTCGAGCGACCGGGTCAAGCGGAATCCAGAAACTGACGCTCTGTTTTCCATCCACACAATAATAGGGCTGATCTTGGTGCCAGGGAGTTACGGTGGTGCCTCCGGGCTGCTTTACCAAAACATGGTCATGAAAAAAACGGGCGCTGTTCGAACGCATGAGCCCAGCTCCCAGCGCCCCTGCGTTTGAGTGCAAAACAAATTGAGTAAATTCCGGGATACGCTGCCAGTTGCATAAATCCTGAAAAAACGGAGCGGATCCGTCCTGCGGTACTACTGAGCGCTCCATTGGGCTTGGGTCAGTCATTAACTTCCTGATGCCTTCGCGTAACGGTTCCACCCAATCCGTAAAAACGTTACGTAAAACCACAACACCATCTCGTTGAAACGTCTCGACGTCGGTATCGGATACCCGCCAGCGATCAATGATCGTCATGTTACACCTCCAAAAACATTTTGGATTTTCTGTTCAGAAAATGCCGGGATTGATTGCATACAGTAAAACGGGATAGCAGCGCTCAACAACTTCTTCTCTACGGCGTTTTTATGATCTTTGTTACGCGTTCACTTTACTCGAACTTAATTGTATATACATCCGTGCAATCCCTAATGTAGACCTGACTCTGAGACGAGGTACAGCTCGTGCTGATTAGCATCTCCTCGGTTTTCCCCTGTTTGCCAGACCCACAAAAAGAAAACGGTGGTCCCTAATGGAACCACCGTAAAAATCTCGATCACCATCCAACAGTAGGTTAGGGGGCTTATCGGCTCACCAACAAAAAAGCCCTTGAATAATCAAGGGCTTAGTTGTTTACTATGCTTTTGGCGGGGACGGAGGGATTCGAACCCTCGATGCGGGTATAAGCCGCATGCTCCCTTAGCAGGGGAGTACCTTCAACCTCTCGGCCACGTCCCCAAAAGCAAAGCGTTATTCTAGCATAGAATTTTAGAAACTAGCCAGCACTTTGCGTTTTATCTTGATCAAGTTCAAAGGCCTTATGCAAAGAGCGAACCGCGAGTTCCATGTACTTGTCATCAATAATGACGGAGGTCTTGATTTCGCTGGTGCTAATCATTTGAATATTAATGCCTTCTTGCGATAATGCACGGAACATCGTGCTCGCCACACCCGCATGGCTACGCATGCCAATGCCCACAATAGACACCTTGGCAACTTTGCTGTCGTATACGATTTCGCCCGCTCCGACCGCCGGCCCAATTTGCTTGCTGAGCAATTCGTTGGTGCGATCAGCGTCATTACGATTAACCGTAAATGAAAAGTCGGTTGTACCCTGAACAGACAAGTTCTGAAGGATCATGTCTACATCGATATTGGCAGCCGCAATGGGGCCTAAAATCGAGTAAGCCACACCTGGAGTATCCGGAACGGCACGTAACGTGAATTTAGCCTCATCACGACTGAAGGCAATGCCTGAAACTACAGCGGCTTCCATTTTATGATCTTCCTCGAATGTAATCAGCGTGCCCGAAGCCATTTCTTCTTCGAGCGGAATGAAGGGGTCGGTAAGCGAAGAAAGCACACGCACAGGTACTTGATACTTACCTGCAAACTCAACAGAGCGAATCTGCAAAATTTTTGAACCTAGCGAAGCCAGCTCGAGCATTTCCTCGAAAGAAACTACGCCCATGCGGCGCGCCTCGGGAACCACACGTGGATCAGTAGTGTATACGCCGTCGACATCGGTGAAGATCAGACATTCGTCTGCCTTCATGGCAGCAGCTACCGCTACAGCCGACGTATCAGAGCCACCACGACCAAGCGTCGTAATGTTGCCCTCTTCGTCTATACCCTGAAAACCCGTGACGATAACAACCCGTCCAGCATCTAAATCGTTACGTATGCGTTCGTCGTCAATGGATTTGATGCGGGCTTTGGTAAAGGCGGAGTCAGTGCGAACCGGAACCTGCCAGCCTGTATAGCTACGGGCTGGTACGCCCTTGGCTATTAAGGTCATGGCCAGCAAGGCACTGCTGGCCTGCTCGCCAGTTGCAGCCAGCATATCTTGCTCGCGCGAATCGGGGTGGGGAGTGATTTCTTTGGCCAAACCCAAGAGCCGATTAGTTTCTCCTGACATTGCAGAAGGCACTACGACAACCTGGTGACCGGCAGCATGCCACTTGGCCACGCGTTGCGCCACGTTGCGAATGCGCTCGACAGAGCCCATCGACGTGCCGCCATATTTCTGTACGATCAGGGACATCTTATTACTCAAATATCAAAAGGAATGGTGTCTGAACCCGAAGGAAAACACACTATTCTAACGATTTTCTGAGTTTAGGTTTGGCGGGATGCAGAAACAGTTTCATTATGATGCTGCAAATACACACGTCCGCGCGTGCAAACCACAAAATGACTACCGTGCTTGACCTTCATTTTTCGGTCAAAGCCCAAGGCGTGTAATTGACGCATCTGCCGCATCAAATCATTCAGTCGTGCCTCTGTAGGCATCTTCAAGCCGGCCTGCCCCAGCCAGTATCGAATAACAAGTGCCTGCCTCGCCGTGGATAGTTCGCGCCAATGCTTTAAGCTAAAACTCGTATCAGTAACGCAGTAATCAAGCGTGGACAAATCACTCTGGGCGGCCTCAGCCAATACCTCGCCAGCCTCACGGCTTAATTGCGCATGGCGCACCAATACCTTTTGCCATCCCACCCAACGCTCATTGAGCTGCGGTGTTAGACGCTCCCGCACAGCCCCGCGGGTGTAATCGTCGCTGTAGTTGGTGGCGTCACTGACCGCATGCCAATGTAGCCGTCGGCCCATTTGTTCGCCTACAGCAAGCAGCCGGGAGCGTGCCACCTGGAGCCAGGGCCGCAGGTATACGATGCCATCGCGCTGACTCTGCGGTGCCATTGCCCCCAGGCCTGTAGGCCCCGCCCCACGCAACAACCGTAGCAGTACCGTTTCGGCCTGATCATCTTGATGATGGCCTAAGAAGATGTGCTCGACGCCGGTCTGCCCGGCCATCTGTTTAAAGGCGGAGTAGCGCGCATTGCGCGCTGCAGACTCCATACCATCGCCCTGCCCCAAATCAACATCGACTTGCAGGCTGTGGCTCTGCGTACCTAACAAAGAGGCCAAGGCATGCACATGCGACTGCCAAGTATCAGCAACAGCCTGCAACCCGTGATGAACGTGAAAGCAATGCAGCAATACCTTGTGCTGCCTGGCCCATACCGAGAGATGCAGGGCTAATACGGCAGAGTCTACCCCGCCGCTTAGGGCTACCGCCACTTGGGCAGGAGAGGAGCCTAAATTTTGATAATGATCGTGAATCAGTTGAAGCAGGCCAGCATCACACAGGCCAGACAGCAACGAATTATCCGCCTGAACCACAGGACAATCAGGCTTTGGCTTCTTGATATCGTCCATAAGATAACAGGCGCTCGAGCCGCTGTGCCCGAAGCTGTTCCACGCTGAGCCCGGATAATTGACGCAATGAATCAGCTAATGCACGACTTAATTGACGCGCCATGGTAGTGGGGTCACGATGTGCGCCTCCGACAGGTTCGTTGACGACGCGGTCGATGAGACCAAAGTCTTTTAGACGGTCTGCTGTGATGGCAAGTGCCTCTGCCGCAGTCGAAGCTTTGTCCGCGCTACGCCATAAGATGGATGCGCATCCCTCGGGGGAAATTACGGCATAGGTAGCATATTGCAGCATCAGTACGCTGTCCGCGACAGCAATGGCCAATGCGCCGCCCGAACCGCCTTCGCCAATAATCGTGCTGATAATAGGCACTTTAAGCTCGGACATGGCGTAGAGATTATGACCAATGGCTTCTGACTGGCCCCGCTCTTCGGCACCTATGCCCGGATAGGCTCCCGGTGTGTCGACAAAAGTAAAAACCGGCACATTGAACTTTTCGGCCAAACGCATCAGGCGCAAGGCCTTACGATATCCCTCTGGACGTGGCATACCAAAATTACGCTTGGCGCGCTCTTTGGTATCACGGCCTTTTTGATGCCCGATAACCATACAAGGAACGCCATTAAAGCGCGCCAGTCCGCCAACAATGGCCAGATCGTCCGCGTACATGCGATCACCGTGCAGCTCGTGGAAGTCGGTGAAGATTTCCCTGATGTAATCGAAGGTGTAGGGGCGCTGGGGATGGCGGGCCACTAACGCCGTTTGCCACGGAGTTAGCTTCGAATAGATGCTTCTTGCCAGGGTCTGGCTTTTTTGCTGTAAACGATTGACCTCTTCTGAGATATCGACAGCAGAGTCGGTTTGAACATAGCGTAGCTCTTCGATTTTATTTTCGAGTTCCGCTAGTGGCTGCTCAAACTCCAGAAATGTATTTCGCATTATTGTATCTTCGGGTTATTAGGCTAGTTTATTCGCTCTCGACAACAGGATCCAGGCTGCGCCACAGATACCACGTTGCCACCGTGCACCACGGCGTCCACGCCTGAGCCACTTCTCGGGCCTCAAATCGCGAAACGGGTTCGCCGCTGTAGTAGTGTTGTGATATGGCTTTGATTAATCCAGCATCATCCAACGGTAACACGTCGGCACGATGGAGATTAAAAATCAAAAACATCTCTGCCGTCCAGCGCCCTATACCACGAATAGCACAGAGCTCTTTGATTATGGCATCGTCATCCATGTCGTGCCACGCATCAGGCTCGACCTTTCGTTGATCAAAATGCGTGGCAAGGTCAAGAATATACTCGGCTTTACGTTTGGGTAAGCCAAATTTTCGTAATGCTTCTATATCGATATCCAAAACCTGCTGAGGCGTAGCTTGCGTATCGAAGGAGCTGGCAAAACGCGTCCAGACCGTATCAGCTGTTCGTCGGCTGACTTGTTGACCGATGATTGCACGGACTAAGGTCACGAACGGCTCGGCAGGTGGCCGTAACCACTCGTCGGCATACATCGGGATGATTTTACGCAATATTCGATCACGCTTCATCAAATGCGTTTTGGCTTCTTCCCAATACTCGGGTCTGGTCATCGTCATGCCTGCTCCTAGGCTCGTCGCCACTGAGTGACGCCGCCTGCTTTGTCTTCCAGCTCAATGCCTTGCTCATTTAGCTGATCACGCAGGCGATCAGCCAGGGCGAAGTCGCGATCAGCTTTTGCCTGGCTACGCTGATCAATAAGGGCTTGAATCTCATCGTCGCCTAAATTATTGTCCACCGTCGGACGCGCATCGCGCAAATAGCGCGAAGGAGAACGTAAATAAACCGCCGGATCACTTTGCAGCAGCCCCAGCACCCCACCCAACGCACGCATCAAGCCTGCGCTCGCCGAACAATGCTCTCGGTTGGCCAAGGAAGAAAGTTCAAAGAGTACCGCAATCGCGCCAGCCGTATTGAAATCGTCGTCCATGGCTTCTGCAAAACGCTGCGCCGCCGGAGCAGACCAGTCAACAATGACCTCGTCGGGAACAACATTCGCCAGCGTTTGATACAGACGATCAATGGCTTGCTGAGCATCGAACAGATTATCAGCAGCGAAGTTCTGCGTGCTGCGATAATGATTGCGCACAATAAAAAAGCGTAGCATTTCAGCTTCACGGGGGTTTGCCTGATAAGCCGCATCACTGTCGGTGACGCCTGGCAACGCGATGGTCTGACGAATATTAAGAAAATTACCCAGCGATTTCGACATTTTGTCGGCATTCACCATGAGCGGACCGCAATGCATCCATACATTGGCCATTTGCCCGCCAAATGCACCTTCGGACTGGGCGATTTCGTTCTCGTGATGGGGAAACTTAAGGTCAGGCCCCCGCCGTGTATATCTAATGGCATACCGAGCAAGGCATTGCTCATGGCTGAACATTCGATGTGCCAGCCAGGGCGTCCCATTCCGTATGGAGAATCCCACTTAGACTCGTCAGGCTCTTGCTCTTTTGCAGACTTCCAGAGCACGAAATCAAGAGGATCGCGCTTGGCGTCGGTAACAGCGACGCGGTCGCCAGCGCGTAAATCGTCAAGACTTTTACCTGACAATTTACCGTAGCCCTCAAACTTTCTGACTGCATAATTTACATCGCCATCGCTACCCTGATAGGCCAGCCCGTTCTCTTCGAGCTTGCGAATAATGCCAATCATATCGCCTACGTGTTCCGTGGCTCGAGGCTCGGCATCCGGGGATTGCACCCCCAACGCCTGCTCGTCGGCATGCATGGCTGCGATGTAGAAATCGGTGACCTCGCGCATCAGGCGGTTTGTTTCCACGGCACGGCGAATAATCTTGTCGTCAATATCAGTAATATTACGCACGTATTTAACGTGGTAGCCACTTTGGCGGAGCCAGCGCTGCACAATATCAAAGCTGACCAGCATGCGCGCATGCCCCAGATGACAAAAGTCGTACACAGTCATGCCGCAGACGTACATACGCACGTGACCAGGCTCGATAGGAGTAAATACTTCTTTAGTGCGGGACAAAGAGTTATAGATGCGCAACATGTGCTGTAATCGTCTTAAAATCGAGTGTAAAAAGCGCGTGTCCATTCATTTAGACACGGATTTACACACTGAATTGGGTGCGTCAAGGCTAAAATGGTGGTCGTCAAGTATAGCAAGCTGGTTGCTGTTGCGGCGCAAGCCACTTAAATGGGCTGTTTTTTTTAAAGATTGGCTACAGGCTAAAATGCGTTCCAGCTATACGCGTAGCGCCTTGCAATCAAAAGGTATGAAATTCGTGAACCCTAAAACTTTATGCTGGTCTCGTGGCTCATTGCTCAATCTGCTCATTATAAGCGGACTCAGCATGAACGTTAACGCCCAAATGATTAACGAGCCGGTTGTGACTGAGCCCGATGCCATCTTCGAGTCGTCTGAAGCCCCTGAACGCGGCTGGAAAGGTCTTGCGCGCGTGCTTGATGCCTTGACCCCTGGTGCCAATACCGCCATTCCGCTAACCCCGCGTCAGGTCACGCAGCGTATATCGACGCTTATTTCGCAAGGCCGGGCAGAGCAAGCCCTGGAGGCGATAGAAAAACGCCTGAAGCAACGTGAAGATCGTGCCGAAATTGGCGTAGATGTCCAGCTACTGTTTTTACAAGGACGAGCCCTTTCCGCCTTGGAACGTCACAACGAAGCCATAGAAGTTTACCGTCAAATCACCACTTTTTACCCGGAGCTACCCGAGCCCTGGAATAACCTCGGCGCAGAGTACATGCGACAGGGCAAGACAGAGATGGCTCGCGAAGCACTGGAAATGGCACTGACAGCAGCCCCTGATTTCACTACCGCCCAGGTTAATTTAGGAGAGGTGCAGCTGCTTCTCTCCCAACAGGCATTTAGCGCAGCGGGCGGGGCCGGAGCAAATCGCTCACAACAAACCCTGAAAATTCTGCAACAATAGGCGCTGTTTACTTTAATCGGGCATCCTATAATGCAAGGTTTTCATTTTCCCGGGTCCGCTAGATTTTACTCTGCGCGCGCCATTGGCTATGCCGCCACTCTGATCATTGCAGCCTGTTTCATGGCTGGTCAGGTAAGTGCGGCTTCATCAACTACAACTCAAGGTACGACAATGAGCACGACTCCTCAGGTCAAACTTCAGACCAACAAAGGCGATATTCTTATCGAATTAAATGCCGAAAAGGCGCCAGAAACTGTCGCAAACTTTTTAACGTATGTAAAAGACGGATTTTACGACGGTACGGTCTTTCATCGCGTTATCAATAACTTCATGGTTCAAGGTGGTGGTTTTGATGCCAACATGAAGCAAAAGCCGACGAACAATCCTGTCAAAAACGAAGCCGACAACGGCTTGAAAAATGACAAATACACGTTAGCCATGGCGCGTACGGCCGACCCGCAGTCAGCTACAGCGCAGTTCTTCATTAACGTGAACGATAACGACTTCCTGAACTTCACCTCACCCACGCCAAATGGCTGGGGCTATGCTGTGTTTGCGAAAGTTGTAGAAGGTCAGGACGTGGTCGATGCCATTAAAGGCGTAAAGACCGGCAACAAAGGTTTCCACCAAGACGTGCCTGTAGAAGATGTGGTTCTTGAAAAAGCCACCATCGTCGAATAAGCGTCATCTTGACGGCATCATCTGGATTGCTGCCGATGTACATTTGGGGCCGGAAGGCCCCAAAACTGCATTAGGCTTCTATGAATTTCTGGATGATGCTGCGCAATGCTGCGATACACTCATATTATGCGGTGACATTTTCAACGCATGGATAGGTGACGATCAAATCTATGACCCTGATCCGTGGCTTGCAAAAGCATTACAAGAATTAAAAAATTCAGCAGTCGAAAGTCGCTCTATCTGATGCGCGGCAATCGCGATTTTCTGATCAGTACAAAATTAGCACAATACCTGGGAGCTGAACTCTGGCCTGATCAGGTTTCGGTCTCGACCCCCAGCATCAAGTTTGTCCTTTCACATGGCGATGAGCTTTGTACCGACGATAGCTCGTATCAGCGCTTCAGGCGCTTTGTACGCAGTAACATTACCCAATCGATCTACTATGCCTTGCCGCTGTCCTGGCGCATCGGTGTAGCTAATTGCTTCAGACAGCGCAGCAAGGCCGCCGGTCTCTATAAAAGCCACGACATCACCGATGTCAATCCAGATGCCTGTGCTGCACTACTGCAAAAACATAAGATGCACACCCTGGTCCACGGCCATACCCATCGCCCTGCCGTGCATACCAGCGCTCCAGATCTGCTTATCGACAGACGCATTGTGCTGCCAGACTGGGAGCTGGACCACAGTGAAAAGGCTCGTGGCGGATGGCTCAGCATTCATGGCCCGCAGATGGTGCTGCACCGGCTGGGCCATGACGATGTGGTCTGCGATGTGCAGTAAAGACCAACAATCATTAAAACTGGTGAACTCCCGCGCGCAACATCGTATTGGGTGCTAAAGTTTTACTCAAGCAACTACGTATTCAGAGGCCACCATGCGTATTGACCGTTCCAGATCCAGCCGTAACATCGAAGATCGCCGTACTTCAGGCCGTCGCGTAGGCAAAGGCTCCATTGGAATTGGCACCATTGTGCTGGCTTTAGTTGCCATGTATTTTGGAGTCGACCCCAGCACAATATTACAAATTGCCGAGCAACCCGTCACTTCGCAGCAAGTTGATGCTCCCACAGGTACGCCATCAGATCCACAAGGCCAGTTTGTGGCCAAAGTTTTAGGCGAAACAGAAGATGTTTGGCGTACCGTCTTTACTCAACAGACCAATGGCCAATATCAGCCCCCAACACTGGTTCTGTTTCGTGACGCGACGCCAACCGCGTGTGGTACCGGACAGGCGGCAATGGGCCCCTTTTATTGCCCTGCTGACCAAAAGGTATATCTGGATTTAGGTTTTTTCGATGAGCTTGCCAACCAGCTCAACGCTCCTGGCGATTTTGCCCGGGCCTACGTTATTGCGCACGAAATAGGCCACCATGTGCAGAACCAGGTAGGGAGCATGCGACGCGCGGAAGCACTACGATTACAAGGGGCCAATGCCAACCAGGTTTCGGTTCGGGTAGAGCTGCAAGCAGATTGCTATGCAGGTATCTGGGCACATCATGCTGATCGCGAACGACAGATTCTGGAGGCCGGCGACATTGAAGATGCTCTGCGCGCCGCCAGCGCGGTCGGTGATGATACGCTTCAAAAACGTAGCCGTGGTGTGGCCGTGCCAGACTCGTTTACGCATGGCTCGTCAGCGGAGCGCATGCAGTGGTTCAACCGCGGCTTCAACTCTGGCGCACTGCAGAGCTGCGATACGTTCAATGCCAGCTAAAGAGCTTCGCCTGATTTGATGCTGCCTGATCCTGTTTAACGGCGTGCTTGCAGCCCACAAAAAATGCGGTGGCCCTGAAAAAGCCCCCGCAACGCTGAGCCTGTCACCGCTTCAAGCTAGTCGATAGCATCAGGCACAATCGTCCGTTGAATCGAACCATCCAATGCTTCATAGCCAAAATAATTAATCACGTCATAGAGCTCGGATCGGGTCTGCATCTTCGATACGCTCTGCGCTGCCGTTCCGCTTTGTTTAAGTTCGGTGTAGAACTCTTCCATGGCCTTGGCTGCGATGCGCAAACTGGAAACTGGCCATATTGCCATGGCATAGCCCATCTCCTCAAACTGGTGCGCCGAGGTTTGAGGTGTACGACCGAATTCAGTCATGTTGGCTAACAAAGGCACGTCAAGAGCATTGGCAAAGGCTTCGAACTCTTCTTTAGACGCTAAGGCTTCAGGAAAAATAGCATCCGCACCTGCTTCAACATAAAGCTTAGCCCGGGAAATTGCCGCCTCAAGTCCCTCAGAGCCTGCGGCATCAGTTCGTGCAATGATACGAAGGTCGCTACGGGCACGTGAAGCGGCCGCAATTTTCTCGGCCATTTCCTGCGGTGTTACCAAGTGCTTTCCATTTAGGTGACCACACTTCTTAGGTAAGACCTGATCCTCAAGCTGTACAGCAGCCACACCGACATCCTCAAGCTCACGTATCAAGCGCATGACATTCAGTGCTTCGCCGAAACCGGTATCGCCATCGACCACCAAAGGCAGGCGGGTAGCACGAACGATAGACCGCGCACGCACTACAAGCTCCTCCATGGTGATAAGTCCGAGATCAGGCAAACCCAGCGATGCGGTCAGTGCCCCGCCCGACAAGTACAAAGCTTCGAAGCCTGCTTTGCGAGCAATGAGGCCCCCGATGGGATCATAAGCGCCAGCAATAGACAAAAACTTTTTCTGTTGCCATTGAAGCGCCAACTGAGCTCCGAGCCCTTTGGGAAGAGGCTGTTCCAGCCATACGGGTTGAATATTATTTGTCATGTCCATTCCAATTAACCATTATTATCGTCACTTGTTGAAGGAATGCAGACCAGCCCTTCCATCAGGCGACGCTGCGTTCTTACAATTTCTGCTGCGTGAATTCGGGGGATCGCCGAATGGGCGCAGGCTTCGATTTTTGCCCCCACCTCAATGACACCGCTGGGCGTACCCAGACGTAGACGCTGTAGATTCGGAGCTCCCTGGGCAACCTCATTGACCAACGTGCCAGCTACTGCCGCAGCACTGGCCACTGCTAGCGACACCGTAATCGGAGCTGCTCGATGCGGTTGTCCTGCTGAAATCATGCGAACAACCAGATCAACGTCTGCAGCGTTAATCTGTTGGCCATTCAAGGCCTGATAACTTTCAGGTTGACTAACTATACAAAGCTTCGGAATCGCAATAATGGCACGGGCCTGCTCCACCGTTTCCGCTATACCCATCAGGATAGATGCCTGCTCTCTGATGTACTCGAGCTCTGCCAGACTGGATTGATCCGTCTCTAACTGATCAGGCATGATCGTGCCCTCCAAGCCCAGACTCTCTGCAAGAACGAAGACAGAAGGAATTGCAGAATCAACCAAGCTTACCGAAACCGTCTCTCCCCTAAGAGTCTGAAGCTCATGCCGAGCCCGTGCCTGAGTCAATAAGCCCCTGCCCAATGTATTGGCTGGATCTATAAAGCTTAAAACAACAGGAGATCTTTTTGAAGCCAACCCTGTTAAAGTCACCTCTCCCCTGACACATGCCTGCCCGTTGCTCACTCTGAACGTGGAGTGAATTATTTTTCCTGAGTTGGTATTGTGGATTCGCACTAGACACTCACCATTGGCAGGTCCGCTGACCAGACCCTCTTCGTAAGCATAGGGTCCCACAGCGGAACTCATATTTCCGCAGTTTCCGCTGTAGTCTACGGCTTCTCCCAATACCGACACCTGAGCGAAGGTATAGTCCACATCAGCATCTTCGCGAGCGCTCTTTGAAATCACACACACCTTGCTTAGCGACGACTGCCCACCTCCCATGCCGTCTAGCTGCCGACCATAAGGATCCGGGCTGCCCATGGCAGCCAGGAAAACAGAAGCCCATTGATCTTGATCATCGGGTAAATCTGCGCGATTAAAGACCAAGGCCTTAGATGTACCGCCCCTCATGAATACTGCGGGTATTTTCTTTTGACTCATTGTTATTCTGCCTCGCCCTGAATCTGCCCTAGAAAAGAGGTGTAGCTCGCCGTTAGATGTCGTCGCATCAGCATGGCAGCCAATTCGCTGTCTTTTTCGATAATTGCCTCCACAATCCGCTGATGCTCAACCAAGGCTATCTGCCCCCTGCCTTGCACCTTTTTATGCTGCGCTCGTAACAGCACCAACTGAGGGTATAGCTCTTGCCCCAGCGCCTGCTCAATCAGATAGTTACCACTCAACCGAGCAATCAAACTATGAAAATCATTGTCCCCTCCCCTTTGCAGATAAGCGCCAGAGGGATGTTTGGCGACGGATTCCTTATGCTGTTGCAATACATGCCGCAGCTCATCTTTAGCTCTCGCATCAACGCGTAAGGCAGCCAAGCGAGCGGCTTCGCTCTCTAGCGCAGCACGAACCTCGTATAGAGCCTTAGCATCGCTCACACTCATCACTCTGACGCTAGCACCAATATTGGGAGTAAAGGTAACCAAGCCAATTGAAGCCAGATAGCGTAACGCTTCACGCACAGGCCCACGACTAATATCAAAGCGCTCAGCCAAGGCGACTTCGGCCAAGCGATCGCCGGGAGCGAGCCTTCCTGCCATGATGTCCAAAGTCAATTCATGGCCAATTTGTGCGCTTGCAGACCCATGCCCACTTCGTTCAATAGCTGATATTGTAAACAATTTAAAACCCGCCATCAAATTAAGGATGTTTTAACATCACAAAATATAGCACTAAATCGATGATAATAGACTGATTACTAGTGAAAACCCTACTTGAAGCAAAGGTTCGATACAAGTCAAATACAAACCAAATACCCATATTGTAAACAATATTGTTTTCTCTACCTAAAAAACAGGACTCGTATAAATATGAAGATGCTTAAATCCTGGACGGCAGCGTTGCTATTAGGCAGTTCGTTAGCATTCGCGGCAAGCACCCCCGCCGTGGCCGCCGAAGACAACTGGCCCAACCAGCAAATCACGTTTGTTATTGCACTAGGCTCGGGCGGGTCCGCAGACCGTACCGCCCGGCTAGTAGCGCAGCGCATGCAAGATAAGCTGGGCGTGCCTATAAGAGCCATTAACCAAGAAGGCGGTGGCGGCCATGTAGGCCATGTCTACTTCCAGAACATGCCTAAAGATGGAACGTTTTTTCTTGTCACTTCAATCCACCCTTACATTAGTAGCGCCATTCTTAATCTGAATGCGAGCTACACCCTGGATGACTTCGCGTTCGTAAATGGCCAATGGACGGACATTGACTTATTTGCTTTAAATGCAAAACTGCCCTATGACAGTCTCGATGAGTTCATGCAAGCCGTAACAGAAGCTCCTGGCAAATTTCGTATCAGCGTAGTGCCAGGCTCTACAGGACATATCAATACCGTCTTAATGCTCGAAGCCTATGGATTAACGACTGATGCGGTCAACATTGTTACCTACGAATCAGGCAACGCCGCTCGAACCGCCGCTGCCGGTGGTCAGGTTGATATGACCGTACTGGGCGCCGACGGCACTATCTCCATTAAGGAATTTATTAAGCCTCTAGCCGTCGCCTCTGAGCAACGCCTGGCAGACTGGGACGCCCCCACACTCAACGAAGTCCTGGAAAAACGCGGGGTTGAACCTGTCACTCCATTGGTAGGTTCAATGCGCGGCATCGCTGCCCATGCTGAGTTCAAGGAAAAATACCCCCAACGCTTTGAAAAATTCAGCAATACCTATAAAGAGGTACTGTCTGACCCAGCTTTTCAAAAAATGCTGAATGATCAAGGCATTGGATCCGACTGGTTAGGACCAGAAAAGACAACTGAAATCATCCATGAAAACTTTAAAATCTTAGAGCGTTTTAAAGACCAGCTATAAGGCTCTCTTTTCCGCTGGCTCATATTGAGAACCTCTGAGCTAGTGGTCGCTCACCATATGGAATAAACGTTCATGTCTAGACGTGTTTCTTACACTCATCTCTCTTTTCTGCTTTTCGTTACTGTCGCAGCAATTTTTTTAAACTGGAACGCGATCAACGCGTCGACTCGCCTCTATAACCTAATAGTCGTGCTTCCTAGTGGCGCACTCTGCCTGCTCTTCGTATTTCTGATCGCCTTATCGGAAAGACGCAAACCCACTGACGTACTAAGCGAGTCGGCATTAAAAGCAAAACGAAAAGCCACCTTAGGCGATATCGTCTTGCTGGGTGTATTTGCACTGTTTTGCTTAAGTCTAACGACCCTAGGCTTTGATATCGCCACCTTTGCCTTTGTATGGCTTGGAATCTTGATGGGTGGAGAAAAGCGCTGGCTCGCACCTCCTGTGTTTTCCTTTCTCTTCACCCTGGCTTTAATCAAAGGCTTCGGGTCGTTATTTCCGTTTCCCATGCCTTTAATGGTGTTTTGAGATGATTGATACTTTAGCTTTTTCACAAGCATTAGGGTTACTGTTTTCCAGCTTTGACCCTTGGCTGTACGTCATTCCGGGACTCGTCATTGGCTTAGTCTTTGGAGCTATTCCAGGCTTACAAATCTCGATGGCCATGGCCGTTTTCCTGCCTGTTACCTGGGCAATGGAGTTTCTCCAGGCCATGCTGTTTTTGACCGCCATTTTTACAGGTGGTGCCTACGGGGGCGGGGTAACAGCCATTCTTATGAATATACCTGGATCCTCTTCAAGCGTAGCCAGTGCCTTTGACGGCTACCCTATGGCCAGACAGGGAAAACACAATGAAGCACTGGGAATCGGTCTTGGCGCCTCTGTAGTGGGTACTTTTTTTGGGTACGCTCTACTGTTCTTTTTGATCCAACCTCTGGCTGGCATGGTGTTAAAACTAGGTCCGCTAGAAATGGTAATGATCGTAATGTGGGGCTTAGCACTGATTGCTACACTTAACGACAGTACCGTCCTGAAGGGTTTATTAGCCGGCACTCTGGGCTTGCTACTTAGCCAAGTCGGCATGTCGTCCACGGGAACCATGCGCGCCACATTCGGCAACCCTTATCTTATCGATGGCATTTCCGTAGTTCCGGCCATGATCGGGCTCTTCGCCGCCTCCGAGCTTCTCAGACTTCGTTCAGGCGCTTACCTGGTTGCCGAGGAAGCAGATCGCCGTATTTCCATCAAGAAAATCCTGGGCGGCTTTAAAGAGGTCTTTAAGTATCCAAAAGAGCTATTCAAAGGAAGCTTTATCGGCGCTTTAGTGGGCGCTGTCCCCGGCGTGGGCTCTTCAGTTGCCAATCTGGTGGCTTACGGAGAAATTCGCCGTTCATCTAAAGAACCCGAAAAATTTGGTACCGGTTGCACAGAAGGGTTAATCGCAGCTGAGTCCTCCAACTCAAGCTCAGAAGGCGGCTCCATGACCGCTTTGCTGGCGCTGGGTATTCCGGGAGGAGCAGCAACAGCGGTCTTGCTAGCCGCATTTTCCTTTCATAACCTGGTCGGCGGCCCATCATTTATCCGAGACCAACGAGACCTTGTGTATTCGATCATTATCGGAAACTTTGGTCAGGTGATACTGCTTGGAGTTGTAGCGTTGGCGGTACTGCCTCTGCTGGGCCTAGTCGTACGTATCCCCTTAAGCTATTTGGTGCCGTCGGTGTTGGCATTATGCGCCTGGGGTGGTTTTGGTATAACCGGTACTATGGCGGGTCCGTTAACAGTCATGGTCTTTGCTGGTCTAGGGTGGTTAATGCGCCGCCATGACTATCCTGTTGCGGCCACCGTGATTGGTCTTCTGCTGGGCAAGATGACTGAAGGCGAGCTAGTACGCACCTTACAGATTTCAGGAGGGAATCCGCTAGTTTATATGACCGAACGTCCTATTGCTGCGGTCTTACTGGTAGTGTTCATTGTTTCGGTGATCGTAATGCCTATGCTACGCCGCCAAAAAGCCAAAAAGCTCGCGCTGGCTAAGTAATGGTGAACTGGAACTGGTCCAGGACGCTCTTGAAGGGCGTCCTGGCGCTTAGCATCGGCTTCGTAGGCAGTGGCTTCTTTATCTACTTCGGGCTCGCCCTGCCGTGGGTACTGGGCAGTATTCTTGCATGTGCCGTCGCCTCGCTACTTGGAGCATCATTACAGCTTCCAGGCGCCTGGCGTGGCTACGCCATGGCAGCACTTGGCGTAGTGTTAGGCAGCAGCTTTACCGCTGAAACAGCACAGTTAGTGCCCCAATGGCTGCCCACGCTCAGCGTCATGCTATTAATCACAGTCTTGTATTCATTCCTCAGCTACCAACTATTAAAAAGATGGTCAGGCATGGATAGCCTGACTTCCCTGTTTGCAGCCGTACCCGGCGGGCTATCGGTAGTTAGCGCCATTGCTGATGCCTACAATGCTGACACTCGCCGTATTGCCCTTAGCCATTCAGCGCGATTAGTAGCGCTGCTTAGCCTAACCCCAATTTTGCTACATTATATTGGGGGTTACGAGCTGGGAAACCCGCCCACACCCACAGAATCGTCCGAATCAACTCAGTTATCCTGGGATCACCTCCACCTTATAGGATGTGGTTTAGGGGGTGGCTTCTCGCCAAAAAGATGAAGTTTCCTACCGGCATGCTACTGTTTCCTTTACTGGCATCAGCTGTATTACATAGCACTAACATCAGCACAGCCTTAGCCCCGCCTTCTATCGCCTCTTTAGCCCAACTCATTATCGGTACTAGCGTGGGGGTACGGTTTGCAGGCTATAGCATAAAAACCATCATGAAGGACGGCTGGCTCTCTATTATTATTGGCCTGCTTCTAGCGGCTGTGGCGCTCATTGCGACCCTAATAATGCAGTGGATAACCGGTATGCCTTTTGGCCCCCTCCTTCTTGTATTCTTGCCAGGCGGTGCCCCTGAAATTGGAGTCATGGCATTAGCCTTAAATATCGATCCTGCCATGGTCACCACCCACCACATGTTGCGTGTTTTGTTTTTAATGGTAGGAGTGGGCCTGTTAACCCAGCGCATCCATCAGTTTCAGAAGTAAAACTCAAAGAACAGCGCTCTTAGCGCCCCAGGCCCTCACCCTTTATTTGCCACAAAAAGAGCCGCACATCCATTTTTGAATGTGCGGCTCTTTTCCGGCTTTAACCAAGGTTAACGGGCGTACAACCAAATCAGTACGCATATCCCTAACGCAATCCGATACCAGGCAAAGGGCCTATA
This sequence comes from Paenalcaligenes niemegkensis, assembly GCF_022230885.1. Lineage (GTDB taxonomy): Bacteria > Pseudomonadota > Gammaproteobacteria > Burkholderiales > Burkholderiaceae_B > Paenalcaligenes > Paenalcaligenes niemegkensis. The sequence continues at coordinate 185,802 of NZ_JAKGCT010000002.1, forward strand.
CGTATGCTTCGAAACAAAGCGCAACACTGCTTTCACTAAAAACAAGGCGCTGAAAAAAGCAGCAATAAAGCCTACCGCAATCCCCCATGTTTGATCGCTGCTTAAGGCGCCACCATTACGATATAAATCGTAGACTGTGGCCGCCAGCATGGTAGGCATCGCTAAAAAGAACGAAAACTCGGTAGCCGTTTTGCGATGAATACCTGCCAGCATACCGCCAACAATGGTTGCGCCCGAGCGCGAAGTGCCGGGCACCATCGCAATGCACTGGGCAAAGCCAACCACTAAAGCCTGTTTCCAGGTAATCTCTTCCAGGGTATATGAAGTGGCTCTTTCTGAGGTAGCGGTAAGCCCTTCATCAATTGCAGCACCAGGGTTCTGCTTGGCGTAAGCAGGCTTACGCTCGACCCAAAGCATGATAAAACCACCAATAACCAGGGTAAATACGAAAATCAGCGGATTATGGAATAAGGATTTAATAAACTGAATGGTCAAGGCGCCAATAACGGCAGCAGGCAGGAACGCAATAATGAGATTTCGCGCAAACATCATTTCAGTGCGATCACCACTGAATGTACCTTTGACCAGTTGCCAGACTCGCTCTCTGAATAACCAGATGACCGCTAAAATAGAACCAAACTGAATAACCACCTCAAAGACTTTATTGCTATCGGAGGGGAAGGAGATCCACTCGACTAACAACAATAAATGAGCCGTACTTGAAACAGGAATGAACTCAGTAAAGCCTTCGATAATACCCAAGAGGGTAGCTTTCAATAAATACAGCGTGTAATCGGTCATGTGAAAGACAGCAAAATAGGAATAAGGAGTGGGCTCAGACAGTTTCAAGGCCCTCGGTAGAGTCGTGTCGTCGCACGGCAACTGTCGCTATCCGTCGCCCCTCTAACGCCAACACTTCGAACTCTATTTGAACATGATCCCAATTGAAACGACAACGATCACCAACCTTGGGAAGGTGACCAAATCGTTCAAGCAAATAACCGGCCAGAGTTCCGAATTCGTCGTGCTCAACAACCAGGCCTTCGATATTCAGCACCTGCTCCAGATGTAGCAGGTCCGCAGCCCCATCAACCAGCCATTCGTTGGAACCCGTAGCATGTATATCGGCGGTTTCGTCTTCATCGGGAAACTCGCCGGCAATTGCCTCGAAAATATCAATGGCTGTCACTACACCGATAATTGAGCCGAACTCATCTGCAACCAGAATCAGCTGGCCGTGCGACTCTCGAAGCAAGCCCATCAGAGCAAGCACATCCACCGACTCAGGCACAATCACCGGATCACGTAGCTGAGCAAGACGGATGTGTTGATGCATCGTCAAATCGGCAATCATTTCTTTTGCGTTTCCCACTCCTAGCAATTCATCAAGGCTTCCTCGGCAAACGGGTAGGTAACTGTGGGGTTCGTTAAGAATGAGTTGTTGTTGGTGCTCTGGTGGATCAAGCAGATTAACCCAGGTGATGTCATTGCGTGGAGTCATGATGGAGTGCACGTTACGCTCGGATAAGTTCAGCACGCCACTGACCATATTGCGCTCTTCATCGCCAAACACCAGGCTGGCCTCGGCCTTGATAGGGTCTAGCTGAAGCTGATCGTTAGCTTTTGCCGTGTGCTTGCCTAATAAACGCAATACCGTCTGTGCGGTACGCTCACGCATAGGCCGTCGAAGCTCGGCTTTACGCTGATTACGTTTAGCTAGCTGGTTTGCGCTTTCCACGAGCACTGAAAAGGCAATCGCTGCATACAGATAGCCCTTTGGGACGTGGTAGCCAAAGCCTTCGGCCATCAGCGAAAAACCAATCAGAAGCAAGAAGCCGAGGCACAATATCACCACTGTGGGGTGGCGATTCACAAAGACCGTCAAAGGCTTCGAAGCCAGCAGCATAATACCGATAGCAATGGTTACTGCCATCATCATGATGGACAGATGGTCGACCATCCCTACCGCGGTAATAACGGCATCAATAGAAAAACCGCATCAAGAATCACAATTTGCAACACGATCACCCAGAAGCCGGGATACATGCGCGAGCTGGATGCGCTTCGAGTGCGCTGCTCAATACGCTCGTGGAGCTCTATCGTACCTTTAAACAGTAAAAACAGACCGCCAGCAATGAGGATGAGGTCTCTGCCTGAATAAGACTGCCCCAACAGATGTATCAAAGGCTGGTTCAGAGTAACCAGCCAGGACATCAGTGCGAGCAAGCCCAAGCGCATAATCAGCGCCAGTGATAATCCTACGATACGTGCACGATCGCGTTGGGCGGGTGGAAGCTTCTCGACCAAAATGGCAATAAACAATAAATTGTCGATGCCCAGCACGATTTCGAGTAATACCAGCGTCAGTAGCCCTACCCAAGCGGTAGGTTCCAGCATCCATTCCATGAGGCTGCCCCTGTGCAGAGTCCTTGAAGCGATAATACTCTAAAAAAAACGCTGCTTAGAAAGCAGCGCTAATCACACTATTCCTGGAAGTGAGCCAGCATCTGGGTGAAAATTTTGGGGGTGGCTGCAATGATCTGACCAGACTGATACCAGTCTTGCTCGCCCTGATAATCGCTGACCAGACCACCGGCTTCGAGCACCAGCAATGCACCCGCAGCCATATCCCAGGGTTTGACTTTGGTGGCTACAAAACCATCCAGGCGACCGCAAGCCACATAGGCCAGATCCAGCACGGTAGAGCCCATGCGTCGCACCGCCGCGCAGTCGCTGAGCATTGCGGCAAACGGCGAATGGCTTGAAATTACGCCACCGGCCTCGTTCACATGAGCACCCAACAGGGCATCAGGGTACTTGCGGCTTCCGGACACACGCACACGGCGATCGTTTACAAAGGCGCCACTGCCCCGGCTTGCATGGAAAATCTCGTTATGGTTGGGGTCATAAATAACCGCATGGGTAGGCACCCCTTTATGCAGCATCGCAATCGACACTGCATAATAAGGAAAGCCATGGATAAAGTTGGTAGTGCCGTCGATGGGATCAATGACCCAAATATTTTCAGGCTCACCATCGCCTCGAGGCTGCAAAGGGGCGCGTTCGCCAGATTCCTCACCTAAAAATCCGTGATCCGGGTAGGCAGTGCTTAAGGCTTCGATGATGGATTCTTCTACAGCTGCATCTACATCCGTGACATAATCACTAGGCCCTTTGCGGCCGATTTGTAGACGGTCAATGTCTACGCTGGCTCGGTTAATCGTATTGCCTGCTCGGCGTGCCGCTTTGATAGCGGTGTTTAGCATCGGGTGCATAAGTATCCGTATTTCTTAAGAGTTCGTTGCCCAATCTGCTCGCGTACTTCTACTTTACGAAGTACGCAGCACAATAAGGCACTGATCACAACACAACAATTATTTTAAATGACTCAAACAACGGCAGACGCTACAGACACGGTTTTTAAACAGATTCGCTTTGTCATGGTCAAACCCAGTCACCCAGGAAATGTAGGGGCAGCGGCGAGAGCGATAAAAACTATGGGGTTTAAAGAACTGTGTTTGGTGGCACCTAAATTCGATAACATGATCGAACATGCTGACGCCATTGCCTTGGCAAGTGGCGCTAACGACATTTTGAGCCAAACGCGTATCGTACCAAGTTTAGAGCAAGCGTTGGCCCCTGTCTCGCTGACTTTCGCACTAACGGCCCGTCCACGTTACTTAGGGCCGCCGCCATTAGACATTCGCCAAAGCGCCACCTTGGCCGCCGAACACATTGAAACTGAGTCTGGTATGGTGGCAATGGTGCTGGGAACCGAGCGCACCGGGCTTAGCAACGACGATTTAGACCTGTGTCAGCACCTTTGCCATATTCCTGCCAATCCGGGATACAGTTCGCTAAATGTGGCGCAGGCCCTACAATTAGCAGCATGGGAACTTCGATACGCCTTGCTGGACAGGCTCGATCTTGATGCCTTGCCCCATACAAATGGCAAGGTAGATCCAGGTTCGCTCACCGCGAATAATGGATTGGTAGCCGATTTTTTAACCCACTGGGAGCAAGCCCTGATCGCGGTGGACTTTTTAGATCCGGAACATCCCAAGAAACTTCTCCCGCGCATGCGACAGTTATTCAGCCGCAGCCGCTTAAGCATCAACGAAGTTGCCATGCTCAGAGGCCTATGCACCTCAATGATTAAAACTGCCGCCAAGGCCGCCGCTCGAAACAGTCAATAATTTTCTCTGCTCGCCCTCTTACTATGTTTAAACAACTACGCGAAGACATCGCCTGTATCCATAAACGTGACCCAGCTGCGCGTAGTCGCTGGGAGATTCTTACGTGTTATCCGGGTTTGCATGCGATCCTTGTTCATCGTTTGTCGCACAAACTGTGGAATCACAACTGGCTTTGGCTGGCTCGCTTTCTATCTCACCTCTCCCGTATGCTCACAGGCATCGAAATTCACCCCGGAGCCCGTATTGGCAATCGCGTGTTTTTCGATCATGGATTCGGGATCGTGATTGGTGAAACAGCGATAGTTGGAGACGACTGTACTATCTACCAAGGCGTAACCTTAGGCGGCACCAGCTTGTATAAAGGCGAAAAACGGCACCCTACCCTTGAGCAGGCAGTGGTGGTCGGGGCCGGCGCACAAATACTCGGGGGTTTTACGGTCGGTGCAGGGGCGAGAATCGGGTCTAATGCCGTCGTAGTCAAACCCATACCGGCCGGTGCTACGGCAGTAGGCAACCCGGCACGCATTATCAGCAAGGAAAAACCGCACAGCAAAGCCACTGATGACTCCTTGACCGCGGCTCCTGAAAGCGCTCCCCATATCGCGGCGACTTCAACGCCCGATAAGGTAGATTTGACCTGTCAGTCAGAATGGTCTGGAAAGCCTTTGCATGAACTGCTGGATCGTAGCCGTAAAGACGCTGCCCCGGTTCAAAGCAATGCATCCTCTGACACCCGGGAAGTTCCAGCCTCGCAGAGTGAGTTTGCAGCCTATGCCGTTGATCAAAGTAACAACGATCCTTTAGTACAAGTCATTAATGAACTGGTCAATCATGCGGCAAAACAAGATGCACGCATTAACCGGCTCTGTCACGCATTGGAAGAGCTTGGTCAACGAGTTGAAAATGGCTCTCCGCCCCTGGACACTGAACGCCTGAACAAAATGATGGAGTAAAGGCTGCTTGCAGGAAAAGCCGTTAGCCGTAAGAAAACCACCCTATATCACCCCCTGACCCGGACAGAGAGCGCCACACAGCAATTTTTGCTCGGGTTTACCAGCAGGCAGCGTCCGTAGAGTGGACATGGTACGGGTACATGCAGTATTTTTAAATACTGAATCATTTATTTTGTAACGGTGTAGCACATGGAAACTCAAACCCAACCTGATGCCACAGCAACCGGTCCCCGCACATTACGGCGCGGTTTACAGATACTCCAGACCTTGCAGGCCCACGATGATAATGGTTTGAGTGTTACCGAAATTTCTCGTTTAACCGGCTTGCAACGCCCCACTATCTACCGCCTGCTGGCAGCCCTGACCGAAACTGAGTTCGTGCATGCTGTGGGTCGTACCCGTCGATATGCCGCCACCAAGGTACGGTTACCTGTAATCGCAGAACCGTCAAATCGTATCGTAGATATTGCCAAACCTTTAATGCGCGAACTCGCTGAGCAGGTCGGCGACGCCGTGTTCCTGGTGGTACGGGAGGGAAACAGCTCAACCACCTTATGGCGGGAAATCGGTTCATACCCTGTGCAGATACTTGCTACCTATGTGAACAAGGTGCAGCCATTAGGCGTGGGTTCTGCCAGCATGGCGATACTTGCCAAGTTAGACGACCAAAGCATCGATGACATCATCCAGGCAAATCAGGAACAGCTTGAACACTATGGCGGAATGACACAGCGTGAAATGCGCCAGCTTATCGCTAATACACGTACCCGGGGTTACTCGGTTGTGGGCAATTATGCGGTACGGGGCGCATTGGGGGTGGGCTCCGCACTCTGCGATGCGCAGGGCAAGCCTATACTGGGTTTAAGCGTAACAGCCATCACTGAACGCATGCCCTCTCGCCGGCAAAAAGAAATTGCCCAGATGCTCGAAAGCACCCTTGCAACGCTGGCCAAACAGCTTTTTTAGGGGCAGATAGCTACCTACGCTAACCGGTGTGAATAGCAATGGGGAACAAACGGCCAATGCCCCTAAAACGTACGAACACAGGACTAGGCAACCTGGCTGTTTTCGACAGCATTGATTTCCCGCACAGGTACAGGCAGTCTTAAGCCTGCCTGCGCCAACGCCAAAGGCGCCTGACGCAACAAGGCAAAACGCAGATCCCAGTAATTTTCTGTCTTGGCCCACGCCCTGATGTTGATCACAATGGTGCTCTCGCGGTATTCCATGGCCATAACCATGGGTGCAGGGTCAGACAGCGTATGCTCGTTAGCCACAACCAGGTTCTTGAGTATGCTGATTGCCTGATCAAGATCGTCTCCGTACCGGATATTAACGCCCACATCCAGACGGCGAGTTTCATTGCGACTGTAGTTAATAATGGCATTGCCCCAGATTGAACTGTTGGGTAGCGTGAACTGAATGCCGTCAACCTGTATGAAACGCGTCAGAAACAGGCCGATTTCATCTACCGTACCATCTCCCTGACCCACGATTGAAACGAACTCGCCTGCGCGAATAGGGCGCAGCGCAAGCAACATGATGCCTGCAGCAATATTTTGCAGTGTGCCTTGCAGAGCAAGACCTATGGCCAGTCCCGCTGCACCCAGTACCGCGACCACACTCGCTGTCTGCACGCCAAAGCGCGCCAGCACGGCTATGCATACAAATACCCGGATAGTCCAGATGGTAACGCTTTGCACCATAGGGACGATGGTCTGATCGATACGAGGGGAGCGTTGCGCCACTTTCTTCAAAGCCTTACCGGCAATGGACGATCCCCACCACCCCACTACCAGAATGATGACCGCTACCACTAAATTAATAGCGAAAACTTCGATCCACGACCCACTGAGGCCGCTAGGAATTACATCCAACATGAAATTCACTCCTGCTTAAGGTTGACTGACAAGGCGAGACATCATACTTTTTTCAGGTGATCAGTCAGGTTTAGGTTTACGCCACACACTGGCCAGCCAGGGCTGCTGCGATCTGGGCAACCCGCTAGGGCGATAATAATGATCCACCAGGACAAACCCGGCCTGACTTAAATATTGCTGCCAGGATTCCCAGCTATGCAGTGATACATAGCGGTCGCCATTCCAGCCTTCTTGGTCCTCGCCCCAAGGATTCGAACTAAACAGCACACCATTTTCTCGCAGCGCATCAAAGATGCGTCTTAGCACCTCGGGCAGCTGCTCCTTTGGAACATGGAACAACGATGCATTGGCGTAGACGCCATCAAAGCGGTTTAGCCCTATAGATAAATTCAGCATATCCTGATGCCAGAACTCGGCATCACTGACCGAGTTTCCCATCGCTATAAATTGGGCACAACCATCCAGCCCGACCGCCCGATGCCCCAGCTGTGAAAACGCCAGTACGTCACGTCCTGGACCGCAGCCAAGATCAAGCAGATCGTAAGGGGCTGAGCCGGAAAGAGCCTGTAGCAGAGCCCGGCGGTTTTGTTCTACATCGTGATCCCAGGTGCCTTGTTTAAATTGTTCCGCATTTTGCGCGTAATGCTGAATGGTGCGCTGACTTGAAGCCGTATTCATAATATACATTGAACCCAAAAACGTGTTTATTGGCCTATAGTAAGGGTTACCGTGACCCAGTTTAGGACAGTTAAGCATGAAGCAAAACCACCCGTACTCAGTACTTGATTTAGCCCCTATAGTGCAAGGAGGAACAGCCGCCCAGTCCTTTGCCAATACTGTAGAGCTCGCTCAACTGGCAGAAAACCTGGGCTACCAGCGCTACTGGATGGCTGAGCATCACGGAATGCTGGGGATCGCCAGTGCCGCCACCTCTGTACTTATCGGGCACGTTGCCGCCCATACCAAACACATACGTGTAGGCGCTGGCGGGATCATGCTGCCCAATCACTCTCCGCTGGTTATTGCTGAGCAATTCGGCACACTGGAATCTCTATTTCCGGGCCGCATTGACCTGGGCCTGGGACGCGCTCCCGGTTCTGATCAGCTCACAGCAAGGGCACTGCGCCGAAACTTACAGTCTGATGCCAACGAATTTCCGCAAGATGTGCTTGAACTGATGGACTACATGTCTGACGAGCCAGAACAGCCTGTATTAGCGGTTCCTGGCAAAGGCCTGCACGTTCCAGTCTGGATTTTAGGATCCAGCCTGTTCGGAGCGCAACTGGCAGCCGCTTTAGGCCTGCCCTATGCCTTTGCCTCACACTTCGCCCCCGCGCAGCTGATGGACGCCCTGAACGTGTATCGCAGCACATTCAAACCTTCTCAGTACCTAAGCAAGCCTTATGTCATGCTGGGTTTCAACGTATTCGCCGCCGACAGCACTGATGAAGCCAGCTATCTTGCAAGTTCGTGGCAGCAATCCTTTGTTAGTCTGCGCACTGGCAAACCCATACAGTTGCCCCCGCCCGTCGAAAACTATCTGGAAAAAATGGGGCCTCCAGCCCAGGCACTTATCGACCATGTCCTATCGTGCTCCGCTATTGGCAACACCGAATTGGTGGCCCAGCAAATCAAGGCCTTTATCGATAAAACGGGCGCTGACGAACTCATGCTAACGTCAAATATGTACGATCATCAGGCGCGCATACGTTCTTACCAGCTCACTGCCGATGCCTATGCACTGATCAATAAAACGGCAACATAAAGCTCGACTCCTGGCAGTGTTTTCCCCAGCTTGAGTAACCTCCCCTGTATAAACAAGACATCATGAGCATGAACTGGCGTTACCCCTACCCCTCTGCGCGCCCCGCCGTCCTTGGGAGCAATGCAATCAGCACCTCACAGCCTCTGGCCTCGCAGGCAGGTCTTAACATGCTGTATCAAGGAGGGAACGCCGTGGATGCCGCCATTGCTGCTGCAACCACCTTAACAGTAGTCGAGCCTACCGGCTGTGGCATTGGCAGCGACGCCTTCGCCCTGGTATGGGACGGGAAAGCATTATCGGGGCTAAACGCCTCAGGCCGGGCACCAGAAGCGTGGAGTGCTGACTATTTCAAAGGTTTAGACGCCGTCCCCCAAACAGGCTGGAATTCCGTTACCGTTCCCGGTGCTGTGTCCGGCTGGGTGGCATTATCTGAGCGTTACGGAAAGCTTCCTTTAAGCACCGTGATGCAGCCAGCCATCAACTATGCTCGCCATGGCTTCCCGGTTTCGCCTATTATTGCCTCGCTCTGGGATCTAGGCGCACAAAAACTGGGCACGCAGCCAGGCTTTGCCTCCTGCTTCATGCCTGGTGGACGCGTTCCCAAGGCTGGTGAAACGGTCATCAACCAAGCTCAGGCTGAAACGCTGTCCTTAATCGCCCGCAGCAATGGCGAGGCCTTTTACCGCGGCGAACTGGCACAAAAAATGGTTGAGCACGCCCGACGCTGTGGCGGCGCTCTTAGCCTGGACGATCTGGCAAAGCACCAAATCAACTGGTGCGACCCCATCAGCACCTCTTTCGGGCGCTACCGCCTGCATGAAATCCCACCCAATGGGCAAGGCATTGCCGCTTTAATGGCGCTAGGCATGCTGGACGCGCTGGGCTTCGAAGGCTTGGAAGTCGACGATGCGCAGACCGTTCACCTTTGCATTGAGGCCATGAAAATCGCCTTTGCTGATCTTTACGAACACAATGCCGACCTGGACCATATGCGCATTCAGCCTGCTGATTTACTCAACCCCCACTATCTGCGAGAACGCGCTGCACTGATTGATCCCAAGTATGCCCAGGCACCTGTGTTTGGCAGTCCCAAGCCTGGCGGTACGGTCTATCTTGCTGCGGCGGATGCCAACGGCATGATGGTGTCGTTCATCCAATCCAACTACATGGGCTTTGGTTCTGGTGTGGTGGTGCCAGACACAGGTATCAGCCTGCAGAACCGCGGCCACGGATTCAGTCTTGACCCGGCCCACGCCAACTGCGTAGCCGCTGGTAAGCGACCTTCGCACACCATTATTCCCGGTTTTGTCACCCATCAGAATGGCGATCCCTACATGGCATTTGGAGTCATGGGCGGACCCATGCAGTCGCAGGGACACTTGCAGATGTGTGTCAGGGTGCTGCATTTCCGTCAAAACCCCCAGGCCGCCTCTGACGCACCTCGATGGCGTGTGACAGGCGGACTGGATGTATCGCTGGAGCCAGGCTTTACGCCCTCGGTTATCGACGAACTCAAAGCCAGAGGACACGCGCTGACGATAGAAGAAGGCAACGGCGTGTTTGCTTTTGGGGGCGCCCAGCTGATCGTCCGTGAAAATGGCAGCTATGTGGGTGGATCAGACCATCGCAAAGACGGTCAGGCCTGCGCTTTTTAGCCTAAATTATCATTTGATAGGCGCAAAAAACCCACCAACAAGGTGGGTTTTTTACTACTTCCGTATGTACTGCGTAGTCTTTCGTCCTCAAAGCCCTTGGCAAGTCATACAAGGCTTCTGAGCATTTAGTCAACAACGACCGGACCATCTTTCGCATTCTTGGCCAGGAAGCCGAGTACAAGCTTACGCTCGTCGTCGGTTAGCCCCGCCCGTGGGAACATACTTTCAGTAATACCTTGCCATTGACCAAAGGTGTAGTCTCCTGGCTCGCGTGCTACGTGGCACAAGGTACAGCGCCCGTAGAACAATTTTTCGCCGGGTGTCATATCGGCCATGGTCGCGCCCTTGAGTTCGTTGGTACGAGCTACCAGGCTCATGGCAGCGACATCCAGTCCCAGACCATTCGACTCTTCAATAACCGGCGGCTCAAAAGCCAGGTTATCGGACTCGGGGTCAGTGCATTTACGCAAGCTGGCAACGCAGGTATTGGCACTCGTGGCCTGACTAAGACCGCTGGCCGCTATGCTGGTAGTAATGACGTTAATAGAACCACTGTTACAGCGACCTTTAGCGTCAAACTGCAACCAACCGCCTTCTTCCAGGCTAGCCACCCCTTTCATGATCTGATCCGTAACCCGAGCTCCGGCAATAACGGTTCCGCGCTTGTTATACAGCTCGACCAGCTCGCCATCTTTGATGCCATTCGCCTCGGCGTCCTCCACACTAATCAGTACGTGTTGACGGCCCTGCACGTGCTGCTCAAAACGCAGTTCCGTATTGGCCATCTGCGAATGCAAACGGTTATAAGGGTGCGGACTGACCACATGCACCTGCCCCTCTTTAGCATTACCCAAATATTCTAAAGGCTCAAGGAATTTCGGAATGGGCGGACAGTCAGGGATGTTATAGCCAGCAATGGTCTCACAATAGAGTTCGATTTTTCCGGAAGCCGTATGCAAGGGGTTTTTCTCGGGATCATCGTAGAAATCTCCGTGACGTACCCAGCGATTCATTTCCTCGGGGACTTCCAGCTTGACGTGGCCTTTCTCCCAGAATTCTTCAAAGGGAATGTGGCCATCGGAGTGATCATAGGCGTTACGCAAAATCTGCTGAACCGTCAGTCCCTCGGTGAAGCCGAAACCTACTCCCATCAGATCGCCCAGACGCTTGAAGATTTCAAAGTCATCCAGGCTTTCCCCATAAGGTTCGATGACTTTACGCATAGCGTAGATTTTGTCATTACCATAAGTACCACCTGTGCTCATGTCATCGCGCTCAAGTGCTGACGTGGCGGGCAGGACAATATCGGCAAAACGCGACGAGGCACACCACCAGGGGTCTTGGCAAATATAGGTTTCAACCTGCTGATTAAGCGCCCGAATAAGCTCGTTGGTATCTTGCTGGTGCGACATGACGTTGTTGCCTGCCGCGTACACCAATTTAACGTCGGGATAGACATCTTCGGTGCCATCACGGGTATATTTCTTGCCAGGATTAAGCAACATCTCGCTGATACGCGAGGCAGGGCAGCGGGTAGTGAGCGGGTTACGGCCTTGCGGCAGACCAATAGGCATAACCTTGGTGGACTGCGGCATCCCACCGCCACCATAGTGCCAGCTAACGCCAATACCCTCGCCTGGCTTACCAATTTTTCCAAGCATGGCTGCCAGATTGATCGCTGCCCAGTGTGGCATTTCGCCATGGTGGGCGCGCTGTAACGACCAGGCCAAGGCAAACTGCGTACGCTTGCTGGCGAACAGATCAGCCATTTCAATGATTTTCGCAGCGGGGATGCCGGTGATTCCTGCCGCCCACTCTGGCGTTTTCGCCGGAGTGCCGTCGGCGTCTTCGCCCAGAAGGTAAGGCAGGAACTTATCGAAACCTACTGTGTATTTATCGAGGTAGGCCTGATCGTGTTTACCCGTTGTGTAGACGTGATAGGAGATTGCCAGAAACAGTGCTGTATCGGTATTGGGTACGATTTTTACCCAGTCGGCTTCCATCGCAACGTCTGTAGGGGTGTATTGCGGATTGATGGAAATAAATTTTACACCGCGTTCTTTGATTTTTTTCCAGCGCGGGAACATCTGGTGATCAGCGACAGTGAACTCGACCCGGTTGTTCTTCCAGGGGTCACAGCCTACCATTACCATGACTTCGGTTTTATCAGCGATGACTTCCCATGAGGTCTGAGGAGAATAAACTTCCATGTCGCCGATAATATGCGGCAAGCTGATTTGGGAAGCGCCTGCCGAGTAGTCCCCTGTGGTTACCGAGTGCCCCCCAATCAGGTTAAACAAGCGCCCCTGCAGAACTTGTGGGCGCAATAATCCTGCATGAGACCAGCCGCCGTATGAAGCGCTGAACAAGGCCTCGTTGCCATACTTCCCGGCGGTAGTCACGATGGCGTCGGCGGTTATGGCCAGGGCTTCTTCCCAGGTGACCCGTACAAAGGGTTCTTTGCCGCGCAGGTGTGGCTTGGTGTCTCCTGTTTTTCGGCCTTCCAGATACGACTTGCGAATCATGGGGTACTTAACACGAGTTTTATCGTAGACACGGCCCAACAAGCCTTCTGTGAGCATTTTGTTGGGCATCGCGTCGAGCTCGGGGATGGGCTGTACACCAATCAGCACGCCATCTTTAACCACTGCGTTAAACGGCCCCCAGTGACTGGCACTTGGGATGGTAACAGTATCGTCAGCAAATACATGATCGGCTGCGAACCACGTTAATCCATTGGCTGCGACGGCTGTCGCGACTGTAGACTTCAAGAACCTTCTTCTACTGAACCCCATCAGATCTTCCCTTACAAAAACGTCCTATGTGCGAACACTCACCCTATCGCAGTTGACGTAAAGCGACCTTGTGCTATATCAAAACCTCGGCTGTTTATTTGTGCGGTGCTTCACCCCACTGCACCGTTGCTGCATGCGTATCGCGCAGCGTGAAGTGTCAGTCGGCTTTGTCCGGGTGTCCGGTGAACAGGTCGTGGGCGAGCAGGCTGATGCCGATGGAGGGGTTTAGATGGCGTTGCGTTTGGGTTCTTAACACGCCACGTTAACCCAGGTAAAGGCTTGCTATATTTTTTTAGATGGCCTATTATAGATTCTCTGACGCGGGATGGAGCAGCATGGTAGCTCGTCGGGCTCATAACCCGAAGGTCGTTGGTTCAAATCCAGCTCCCGCAACCAAATTTAAAAGCCTCGATATTTAATAGATATCGGGGCTTTTTTGTCTGTTAAATCTCAAGTTATTGTTCGCTTTTCGGTTAGCTCTTTGATCAGCTCGGGTACAAACACCTGCGGTCTTTCGCTGAGTTTCCCGACAGAACTGATGCATTAGCAGCCTGCTACCTGTCCAGTTAATTTCTAACCCTCAATGGCAGCGCGGCCTTGGCCCCTCATGATCTGTAGGCGACCCAGCCCTTGAAGGTGAAGGCGCAATAGAACAGCTCGATATCCGTGAATCCGGCCTCGCTGAGCAGATCAGCGTCTTGCTCTGGCGAGAGCACGGGCAATCGCCCCTTGAGCCTCAGAATGTTCTCGGCCTGCCCCGAAGGCATTCCGGAGGCGAGCGCGAAAGCAGCGCTACGCCGGAGCCACGTGTCCTGGTCCGGCCCTTCGTTGGGGAAGCTGTGATGTACGACAACCAAGGGGGCGCCAGCCTTTAGCCGCATATGCATTTGCTTTAAGGTTTCTAGACGTTCGGCCTGCTCAAGAAAGTGCAGTGTCAGAAGGCAGGTCGCGCCGTCGAACGGTCCCATGGGAGCAGTGTCGATATATCCTTCGTGCAAGCGCGCACGGGGTGCGAGAGGTCCTAGCGTCGTGCGGGCCAACTGGAGCATTTCGGCCGACGGGTCCACCCCATCGAAGCGCCAACCTGGTTGCATCTCGGCCAAGGCCTTCAACTCAAGCCCACCACCGGCACCAAGCACCAGGATGCGGGCATCGGCCAGCGCACGCTCGGCCAGCAGCGCACCGGCCATCTTCGGCAAGTCACGCAAACCGGGCACCATCCGCGCGGCGTTCTCGGCATAGCCCGAAACGATGGTCGAGCCGGAAAACGAAGTCATGAGGCGGCAGCTTCCTCTTGCAGGGGTGGAACGGTCTCGCCGATAACGATGACGTCGTGGTCCATGCTCAACTCCTTTTGCATCGTGCCGCCGCATGCCGACGTACAAAGTCAGCCGCCAGATCGGCAAGGGTGATTTCCGAAAACCGCTTTAGCAGCAGTGCCTCCGCCTCGGCAAACGCACCTTCGAGCGCAGCGTTCACCGATTGTTCCACCAGGCACTCCGGTGTTTCGTTGCGATTGCCGATGGCAAACATTGCCGGCTCGCCCAGCGCTTCGTGCAACTGGCGCAGGGTGACGCAGCCAAGGTCGGCATGAATACGCCATCCGCCCGCGTGGCCTCGATCCGAAGTGACAATGCCCGCTTTTCGCAAATACCCCATGGTGCGCCGCACGACGACAGGGTGGGTACCCAGGCATTGGGCCAGAGTTTCAGAAGTGATCGGTGAATCCTGCTCTGCCATGTGCAGCAGCGCGTGCAGGACCGACGATAGGCGGCTGTCTCGTTTCATGTAACTAATGATGTTGCATTTAGAGTTGTGTGTCAAGTCCGCGCTGGAAGGTGGACGCCTATCGCACCGACGTCCTTCGCAAATTTCTGCAAGAGCCGTACCAACTGCGCAAAATCCTGTTCTTCCCACGTCGCGAATATCGCCCGCCCGATCCGCTCGCGCGCCGCATCCACAGCATCGGTCATGGCCTTGCCATTGGGCGTCACGATCGCTTCGCGCACGCGACGGTCTTTGGGCACTGTCCGGCGCTGAACCAGGCCCAGGTCTTCTAGCTTCGCGACTTGCCGGCTGACCGTCGTGTAGTCGCGCCCGAGACGGTCGGCGATTTCGACAACGCCAATCGGCCCAAGTCGCTCGATCCCCACCAGTAGCGGAAACAGGGCCCGGTCAAGCGATATGCCGGCTTCCCGCACCATCGCCTCGTCGCGCTGCAGGCGGTTCATTTCGCTGACGATGCTGATCAGCGCATCGTGCAAGAGGCGTAGTTGCTCGGATATATGTGCATCTTGCACATTCTTTTTAGATCGCATAATATTCACTCCAATTAGGTGCATATTACACATAATGGAGCCCAAAATGAAACCGCACTTTGCCACAGACGTACTGATCTGCGGGGCAGGAGCAGCCGGGCTGACCCTTGCCATCGAGCTTGCGCGACGCGGCGTCTCGTTCCGGCTGATCGAGAAGATGAAGACACCGTTTGCTGGCTCGCGCGGCAAGGGCATCCAGCCACGAACCCAGGAAATCTTCGAGGACCTTGGCATCCTCGACAAAGTTGTGGCAAGCGGGGGAACCTATCCACACCAGCGTGCCTACCGTGACGACGGTAGCTACCTTGATTCAGACATGGCCGACGACATCGAGCCGACGCCAGCAGAGCCTTATCACCTGCCATTGATGCTGCCACAGTTTCTGACGGAACAGATCATGCGCGAGCGGCTGAACGAGCTTGGCCACTGCGTGGAATTCGGCTGCGAATTAATTGGACTGGAGCAGGACAGCAGCGGCGTCACCGCACGCGTTATCGGACCGTCGGGCGAGGAAATTTTCCAGGCTGGCTATCTGGTTGGCGCCGATGGCGGGCGCAGTCTCGTGAGGAAAACGATCGGCGTGGACTTCCCCGGCAAGACGCTGGGGGTGCGCGCCATCGTGGCCGATGTCGTGCTGACCGGGCTGGACCGCGACGCTTGGCATCAGTTCAACAACGGCGACATGCAGCGAATGCTCGCGATCTGCCCGCTCGCCGGCACCGATCTGTTCCAGATCCAGGCGCCGATCCCGCCGGATGCGCCGGCCGATCTCTCGGGCGAAGGGCTGACCGCCCTCGCCGCCGCACGCACGGGGCGCACGGACATCATCGTGCACTCGGTGTACTGGGCCTCGGATTACCAGATGAACGCGCGGCTGGCCGAGCGCTACCGTGTGGGCCGGGTGTTTCTGGTGGGCGATGCCGCCCACGTGCATCCGCCCACCGGAGGACAAGGCTTGAACACGAGTGTGCAAGATGCCTACAACCTAGGATGGAAGCTTGCGGCCGCGCTAAAGGGAGCAAGGCAAGACCTTCTGGACAGCTATGAGGCCGAACGTCGTCCCGTGGCCGAAGCCGTGCTCGGGCTCTCGACCCGGCTGCTCGAGGCCCAAAAAGAGGGCGGGATGCGTCGCGGACGCGAAGTCCACCAGCTCGATATCGGCTACCCGGACTCGCCGCTCTCTAAGGAGCTGCCCGAGCGCAAAGGTGGCATCCGGGCCGGGGATCGCGCACCGGATGCCCCGGTCAGGCGCGCTGCGGGCCAGCCCTCGCGCCTGTTCCAGTTGTTCCAAGGCCCGCACTGGACGCTGCTTGTCCATGAGGCCGGATTTGACACGATCCGGCCGCGACCAGGGCTGCATATCCACCATATCGGCTCGAGCGGCGATGTCATCGACGCCTGGGGGCACGTTCGCGATGCCTATGGCTTGGCACCGGGCGAGTGCGTGCTGATCCGCCCGGACGGATATGTCGGCGCGATCCTTGACGCAGACCAAACCGCCAAGCTTGCAATCTACCTGACTCGCATGGGTGTGAGCGAACTCGAAGAAACATCGAAATGATAGCCGCGGGAGCTGGAAATGACAGATGACGCCTTTCCAACGGAAATGACCGGGGAGACAAAGGCGTTTGACTGGCGGTTGATCCTGCCCGTTTTCCTGATCGTCTGCATGTATGCCGCCGGTATGGCCGCCGTCATGCCCGTGCTGCCCTTCTATGTACGTGAGAGGGGGGCTCCCCACTGGTTCTTGGTATCGTCATCGCGATCGAAGCCTTTAGCCAATTCTTCTGCGCGCCCGTCCTCGGCCAGCTTTCTGACCGCTACGGACGAAAACGGATTCTTCTTGCGGGCCAGATCGTCTCGGCGGCGAGCCTCTTGTTGCTTGCAAGCGCACCGAACATTTTTTCATCGTCCTGGCCCGCGCGCTGTTCGGGATGACCGTTGGAAATCTTTCGGCCGCCGTAGCCTACGTCGCGGATCATTCGGAGGCCGGGCACCGAAGACAGGCCATCGGCATCCTGACGGGTGGGGTCGGCGTGGGCGGGGTCGTTGGCGCGGGCCTCTCCGGCCTTCTGGCCGACACTTCGTTGACCGCGCCGATCTATGCCGCCCTCGCGCTGACGCTACTTTCCGTCGTTGTGACCCTCTTCCGTCTGAAAGGCGGGCAGGCGCCCGCCCGCTCCAAGCGCCAAACTCGCGGCGGTCAACGCTCGGTGCACGCGATCCTGGGATCACCTGTGCTTCGAATTCTGGTCATCGTGATGCTGTGCCACTTCTTCGCCTATGGCATGTACATCTCGCAGATGCCCGTCTTTCTTGCCGATACATTTATCTGGAACGGCCATGCCTTCGGGCCGAAGGAACTGAGCTACATCATGATGGCCGATGGTGTGATCAACGTCCTTGTCCAACTCTTCCTACTGGGTTGGCTGGGCCGGCATTTCACCGAGCGGCGCTTGATCATTGTGATCTTTGCCCTGTTAGGCGCCGGATTCCTGAGCGCGGGCCTCGCCAGCACCATCCCCGTTCTCGCCTTCGCTGTTTTGTGCATAAGCTCCGCAGATGCCCTTGCAAAGCCCACCTACCTTGCGGCGCTGTCCGTCCATGTCCCACCCCAACGGCAGGGGGTTATCATGGGCACGGCACAAGCGCTGGTTGCGGTGACTGATATGGTTTCGCCCGTTCTGGGCGGCTTCATTCTGGGGTATGCGCTTTACGGCGTCTGGATCAGCGTCGCGGTCGCCGTCGCGATTGCCGGAGCTATGGTGACGATTGCCTGGCTTCCCAAGAGCGACCCGGAGTCAATGACAAGGCTCGAAGCGTTGCAGGAATGACCGTGACGAAGCCAGTTTCCCGCCTTCGGCCTTGTGCCTGTCGGCACCGCGCGCAAGCCAGCCTCGCCACCTGTGCACAGGGCCTCACCAATTCAGAGCCGTTTCAAGTTCACACCACAAGTTTATGTCCTATACTAGGGCGCACGCAGGGGTACTCGCTATTTTGGGCGGGTTGAGAAAGGCCCTTCGTACCAGTACGGATAATGCCGATGCTGGGAGCGTACTTGTTTGATATCGTCTGACTCCATGTCGCCCGATAACGGCAAGACTATTCCCTATCGGCTCCATTATTAATTTCTTGGAGCTCGTCTTGAACACCAACACCCTCTTTTCAGCAGCCAACGCCGAAGTCGACGCGGCCGCCATCACACCCCTTCCCCAGTCACGCAAAATTTATCAGCAAGGCTCACGCGCCGATATACGCGTGCCATTTCGCGAGGTCTCGCAAGATGACACGCCAACCATGTTCGGCGGCGAGAAAAACCCTCCTCTTACCATTTATGACACGAGCGGACCTTATACAGATACATCCGTAAAAATCGACATCCGCAAAGGCCTTGACCCAGTGCGCAGTGCCTGGATCGCAGAGCGCAACGACACCGAACAGCTGACCGGTGCCAGCAGCGAGTACGGCCGGCTCCGTCGCCAGGATACAAAGCTTGATTCTCTGCGCTTCGAGTTGAATCGCTTACCTCGTCGCGCCCGAGCGGGAAACAACGTGACGCAAATGCATTACGCGCGTCGCGGCATCATTACCCCCGAGATGGAGTTCATTGCGATTCGTGAAAACCTGCAACGCGAGCGTTACATAGAAACGTTACGCGCCGGCAGCCCCGATGGCGACAAACTGGTGCAGCGTTTGCTGCGCCAACATCCCGGCCAATCCTTTGGAGCAGCAATCCCAGCGTCAATCACGCCAGAATTCGTGCGCGAGGAAGTGGCAAGAGGCCGGGCCATCATTCCAGCCAATATCAATCACCCCGAAAGCGAGCCTATGATCATAGGGAGAAATTTTCTGGTCAAGATCAACGCCAATATAGGGAATTCAGCGCTAGGCTCGAACATCAGCGATGAAGTCGAAAAAATGACATGGGCGATACGCTGGGGCGGCGACACTGTGATGGACTTGTCTACCGGCAAGAACATACACGAAACCCGCGAATGGATCATACGCAACTCACCCGTGCCGATCGGCTCCGTGCCCATTTATCAAGCCCTGGAAAAAGTAGACGGAAAAGCTGAAGACCTGACTTGGGAAATCTTCCGCGACACACTCATTGAGCAAGCCGAGCAGGGTGTTGATTACTTCACTATTCATGCAGGTGTTCGGCTACCCTTCATTCCCATGACTGCGAATCGCATGACGGGCATCGTGTCGCGGGGCGGATCGATTATGGCTAAGTGGTGTCTGGCCCACCATAAAGAAAGTTTTATCTATGAGCGCTTCGAAGACATCTGCGAAATCATGAAAGCCTATGACGTCAGCTTTTCACTGGGTGACGGCTTGCGTCCAGGATCAGGCTACGACGCCAACGATGAAGCGCAATTTGCCGAACTGAAAACACTGGGGGCGTTGACCCAGGTGGCCTGGAAGCACGACGTACAAGTCATGGTCGAGGGGCCCGGGCACGTGCCTATGCACCTGATCAAGGAAAACATGGATATGCAGCTGGAGCACTGTCACGAAGCGCCCTTCTACACGCTGGGACCACTGACGACGGATATTGCGCCTGGCTACGACCATATTACGTCGGGCATAGGCGCAGCGCTGATCGGCTGGTATGGCACGGCCATGCTGTGCTATGTCACCCCAAAAGAGCACTTGGGCCTGCCCAATAAAAAAGACGTCAAGGACGGAATCGTCACTTACAAAATTGCCGCCCATGCGGCCGATCTGGCCAAAGGGCATCCTGGCGCGGCCATACGGGACAACGCCTTATCTAAAGCACGCTTCGAGTTTCGTTGGGACGACCAGTTCAATCTGGGACTTGATCCCGATACCGCCAAAGACTTCCATGACGAGACCCTACCTAAGGACTCCATGAAAGTAGCCCACTTTTGTTCGATGTGCGGACCGCATTTTTGCAGCATGAAAATTACGCAGGACGTACGTGAGTATGCCAAGCAAAAAGGCTTGCAAGACAGTGAAGCCTTGCATCAGGGCATGCAAGAAAAAGCCATTGAGTTTGTGAAGAAAGGAGCACAAATCTACCATCAAACCTAAACCAAAACCTTTTCGTGGAGCGGGTCGGTGCAGACGTTATTTCTTGCCTTGGCCCGCGGTTTGACTATTGCTAAGCGCAGTGCGATTCAACTGCCATTAAAATAATATCCCGCGAAAACATCGAACGTTATCTGCATTCCAGAATGCCCGCTGTTCTATCGACGAGCCTAGGCGCCTGTGGACTGCAGCGAGTGTGCAAGAAAGAAGCGCATCATTTCGGCACTGGCATTTGGCCCATTAGCGTCCGTGTATGAACCGTTTTTGTTTCCACCCGCCCAGGCGTGCGGGGCTCCATGCACGGACCAGTGCTCAGCGTCGATCCCGTCTGCGCTCTCCATTATGCTTAGGGTTGATCGACGCCCATCAGCCTGGTCTGCGATTTCTTCCGACACGGTAGCGTCACCTCGGTCAAACCCCTTTAGCAGCTCCCAGCCGTTTAAGGGATGAACGGTTCCGTCCAAGTCCCCATGAAAAACGATCAGCGGACGCTCCTCCGAAGCAAGTGTTGCAATAGCGGACAGCCCAAATGGCGCACTTATACCCATCTTCATGGCGCCTAGCGCCGAAAGCAGCCCAGACGCACTCCCATAGGGTAGGCCTGAGTGAATTCCAGCCGCGGCATAAAGGTCTGGATAGGTGTGGATCATGACGGCCGCCATCGCGCCACCCGCCGACAGACCGGCTACATAGATGCGCGTTACATCAACCTTGAAGTTAGTCATGATCTCCTGCGTGATTCCCGCAAGAATCGAAGGCTCGCCCAGACCTCGGTGCTGGTGTTGAGGTTGGTACCAATTCCAGCATTTGGCGTGGCTCGCACGGCGAGGCTGAATTGGATAGGCAACCAAACATTCTTCCTGTTCGGCCAACACATTCATACCGGTGCCCAGCGAAAAGTCCACTGCATCCTGTTTACAGCCATGCAGCATGACTATCAAAGGTAGAGGCTTACTGCCGTACCCCTTCGGGACGAAAAGCAAGTACTCCCTCTCGCCTTGGGTGTTTGAATATCGATAACTTTTCAAGGCACTGTTCCTTTAAAGAGGTTCATCAGCCTTTTATCCTTCGATCGTGGGAAACTTGATTCGTCATCCAAGTATCTCGACGACATTTGATGCTGGCGCGTTTGCTCATGTTCAGAGCGTGTCTGATTTCCAAGGTCGCAAGGGTCATGACCGGAGCACCGATCATAGAGCAATGCTAGGCGTTGGCGTGCCAGCTCTCTTCAGCATAGGCCTCTTTATGCTGCATAGCAACATAAACATTATTGTGCTCACATCACAACATTATGCGCCCGACTCTATACGCCAGGAGATGTCGGGTCGGTCAACTCCTTGTCGGCCAGCCCGGAACGGGCAGCGTCTGCCAGCTCGGGAGCGATTTAGCATATTTCATGTCCTAAACGAAGCGTAGGCAAGCCGCGCACGCGCTCTACTTGCCTACTGGCTTGGAGCGACAGCCTCAGGGAGTTATCGTCCGTCGCATTCATTTATCTCACTTGAGCACTACATGGCCAGTAGGAAGTAGGGCGACGCTAAGAAGAACCGGTATATTCGCCGGGGCACTCCAGGCTGGTAGCGGCTTTCGGTAACGGCCTCGATCAGACCGAATTTGCCTTGCCCGTCATGCTCAACGGAAATTGGACCGCGCAACGCCGCACCGATCCGATTAAAACGTGTAGACCACGCCAATCATGCTCTGCACTTGTGTCTTGCGCTGGACCAGCGGGCTGTCAGCCGCGTCGCCAAACAGACGGCTCACGCCCACCCCACCCGTTACACTCCATTTCCTGTTCAGGTCGTAGCTGGCCGCAAGACGGAGCGAAGCGTCCTTAAAGCCCGCCGAAGGACTGTACTGCCCCAGCCCTGACGCGGCCGACTGTTCCGCACTCACTCCAAAATAACTATCCATATACTTGGCGTTCACCCAGTTCACGGAGACGCTGGGAATGACCTTGAACCGCTCGGTAACAGAATAAGGATAAGACAGTCGCGCATTGGCGAGCAGGCCTCGCTCGCTCTTGGTCATCGCCTGGGTCACGGACAGCGTAAGGACTGTGTCCGCCAGTCGGGTGGAAACGAAGAGTTTTCCGCCCAACGCATCGGACAGCTTGCCGATGCCGTCGGGCACGTCCTTGCTACGGTAGCCTGTCATCCAGTCCACGCCGGCCCCGAACGTAAAGCGAGGCGTCTGATAAATGTTCAAACCAATGCCATCTCCCGTACTGGCGAAAAAGCGCCCTTTCTTAAAGTCGATCAAAGGGACCGGCTGTACACGATACTTGTCGGAGCCCTGGAAGCGAGGAGTGGCCGCCGCCCCCGCCCCAATCTTCAGCCGATCGTTGTCCGCAGCGTAGGCCGCCTGCCCCACTGCGAGCCCGAACGCGGCCAGAACGATACTGCGTTGTATATAACGGCCTGAGCAGGCTCGCACCGAGGCAAATTGATTCATACTGAAACTCCACATTAAGATACGTTTGCGTATCTTAATGTGGATCTCAGCGAATCGTCAAGATACATATGTGCATCTTATTTATGACCGGTTTATGACACAACGAGGTAGCCGGATCATCGGCCTCGATCGCACCGGCTCAGATGCCCTGGCCACCCGACACTTCAATGCGCTGCGCGTTGATCCAGCGATTGTCGTCGGTGAGCAAGCTGGCGATCATCGGCCCGACATCGTCGGCCACGCCCACCCGCCCCAGAGCAGTCATGCCGGCAAAAAACTGCTTCAGTTCGGGCGTGTCCCGTACGGCGCCGCCAAGGAAATCGGTCTCGATCGCGCCGGGCGCCACGGTGTTGACCGCGATTGCGCGTTCGCCCAGTTCCTTCGCCATGTAGACCGAAAGCACCTCGACCGCGCCCTTCGCCGCCGCGTAAGCGGACCAGCCAGGCGCAGACACGCGGGTCAGCCCACTGGATAAGTTCACAATGCGACCCCCGTCCGCCAGAATCGGCAGCAGCTTCTGGGTCAGGAAGAACACGCCCTTGAAGTGCACGTTGACCAGTTTATCGAACGCCTCTTCAGTCATCTGCGCGATAGGAGCCACGTCCCCATGGCCCGCGTTGTTGACCAGGTGATCAAAGGTGTCACGCTGCCAAGTGCGGTGCAGTACGGCGCGTAGGCGCTCGACGAAAGGTGGGAAGGCCCGGACATCCCCGATGTCAAGCTGCAGGGCGGCGGCTTTGCGGCCCAAGGCTTCAATCTCGGTGACGACGTCCAGCGCTTCCGTCTCGCGACTCTGATAGGTGATGATGACGTCTTCGCCATTGCGGGCGATGGATAGGGCTGCATTGCGGCCCAGACCGCGGCTTGCGCCAGTAACAACAGAAATCTTGCTCATGCGATAACTCCAGCGTGGTGAAATTGGGTACCGCTATTCTCGCGCTCCGTCGGGCGTTCGCCTTTGCCTTAATCTACAGGTTGTTTGCCTTTTCCCACATATCTGGTGGCCTGTCATCCACAACCCGATACCATTACCTTGTGAAGAAGGAGGAAGGTATGAACGACACATTGCTTGATACGGTACGTCGCTACATGCAGAGCTATGCTGATCCGGCCGGGTTTGCTCAAACGCCTATACCCGCGCTGGCCACTATCCGCTCGACTGCGCCCAGCGGACTTGACTACGCAATTTCACGACCGCTCGTCTGCCTAGTGCTGCAAGGGAGCAAGCGAGTGACAATGGGGACGCAGTCCTTCGACCTGGAGCCCGGCGCATCATTGCTGATTACAGCGGACGTACCTACGGTCAGCCAGATCACGCGAGCCAGCGCCGCTGCGCCCTACTTTTCGCTTGTCCTGCATCTGGATTTGGCCGTCATCGCCGACCTGGCTTTGGAGTTGCGCTGCGCTCCGGTGGCTCACAGCTCACCGATACGGGTCGAGCCGACCGATGCAGAAGTCGCCGATACGGCACTACGGCTGATGCGCCTGCTTGAGCGTCCGGCGGCATTGCCGGTACTGAATGCGCAGCTAGTGCGTGAAATGCACTACTGGTTGTTGGCTGGCCGACACGGCCCGGCGATTCGCCGGCTTGGCTGGCCGCAAAGCCACGCGCAGCACGTAGCCCGCGCCGTTTCCCTACTTCGTTCCGCATTCGCACAGCCCCTGCCCATCGAACGGCTGGCGGCGACGGCGGGTATGAGCCCCTCTTCATTTTATACGCACTTTCGCGCGGCAACCTCGCTCACGCCACTGCAATTTCAGAAGCAATTGCGCTTGATCGAGGCTCGCCGGTTGATGAGCTCCGAAGGCATATCGGCCTCCAGTGCGGCGTTTGCCGTAGGATATGAAAGTGTGCAGCAGTTCTCGCGCGAGTACCGCCGAATGTTCGGCCTGCCGCCCGCCGCCGATACTGAACTGCTCAGAAGCTCAACCAAAGCGATGACATAAGGCGACGTACGATCAATCAGGCCGAACAAGCGGCAAAAAGATGGCGTCAACCCAGGCCACACGCAAGTCCTTCGGTGGTGCAGATCGGTGCATTACGACGTAGTGCCGAATAAGGTCGTTCAACAGTGTTTCAATCGGCGCGACCAGCTTGGCCGGGTCTATCTCCCGGCGTTCCACAGCGCGGCGCAGGATTAAGCCTAGGTTGTCAGGCCGACCGTGCCTTAGTGCCTGACGCAATGCCTGGGGAGAGGCATAGGTCTCGCGAAAGACCCCATTCAAGGCTACAGAGAAAACCACGCCGCTGATCGGCGCGAGGTCGCTCACGCGATCGAGATATTCCAAAAGCTCCTCGCGCAAACAGCTCCGATCAGGAACGTTCAACGGGTGTTTGGCCAATTGATGCCTGATCGCTGCGACGGCAAGTGCGGCCTTTCCATCCCAGCGCCGTGCAAGGACAGAGCGGCTCGTACGAGCGCGATTCGCCACCGTTTCCATCGTCAAGCCCGCATACCCACGCTCCACGAGCTCGGCCCAGGCCGCGTCAATAATCGCCTCCTCGAGCTCAGCCCCGCGACGGCGGGTCTTTATCGAACTAGATGATGGCATGGCTTGGCTCTCCTATGTATTTTTTCCGTAGTGTCCGCCACTAGGATTCGACCGCGTATCTTACAACGTTCTTCCGAGCGGCGCGCACCGAGCACAATTTCGCTCGAAAACACGCCGACAAACCCAGTAGCTCTATCGCAACAACCTGAAAACGATGGATATTTTTGGCTCAACCGCATCATATCCCTCAAGGAATTGAGAGTCGTACGCCACCCATTTGATGAGTTACAAGGGGTACAGCGTAGCAGCCGTCCTGCTTGCTTATTAAGGAGACCGTTGTGCGAGTATGTATTGGATGAGTCGCTGGACATAATCAGGTAAATCTTTCATGTGCCTCACACAAACCACTAGGTTGCGTTGCGCCCATGGGTCAGATAGCGAAACAATCTTGATGCCTGCTGACCGTGTATACCTCAGGCAAACTGCCTTAGGAACAATAGCCAAACCTATGCCGCGTCCCACAACGCGGCATATAGAGTCGAAGCCGCGCAGGCGCACTCGGTAATTCAAGCTCGTTCCTAAACGACGTACATGCTGCGTCACATGATCGTGTAACGCGCTGCCCGGGCCAAGTCCCACGAATGGTTGATGGGCGACTTCGGCTAAACACACTCTTTTCTTCTCCGCAAGCACGTGATCACGCGGTACTGCGAGAACGAGAGGATCAGGACGGAATACAAAACACTCCAATCCATCTAAGTCTACCGAGTCAGCCATTACGCCTACGTCACACAACTGATTACGTACCGCATCTACGATCTCGTCGCTGGTGCGCTCTTCGAGATCTATTGAAATGCCGGCATGCTCGGCAAGAAAGCTGCTTATGACATCGGGAAGATGTTCGCTGAGCGCCGACGTATTACAAAGCAGACGCACGTGCCCTCGTAAGCCGGCGCTATAGTCACCCAGGTCGTCGTGCATCCGATCAATTTGGGCCAGGACAAGCCGTGCATGGTGTACGAGGGCCCTGCCAGCAGGCGTGATACGCACGCCACGACGATCGCGTACGAGCAGGAGCGTGCCAATGTCGTCCTCCATCCCGCGAATGCGTTCGCTGGCGGAGGCGAGCGTCATATGGCTCGCCGCGGCGGCGGCCGTAATGGTCCCTGCCTCGTACACATGGAGAAAGAGTCGTAAGTCGACGAGATCAAAGCGCATGATAAGAATCAGATTATCATACTTACCCTCAGGGTGCGCCTGAGTCAGGCATCGGAAAAGCCAGATTGTGAAGCGAGATTATTGCGCTTATTATTTTTTATAAACCTCACGGCTTAGGCAAATCAGAATGAATGACCTCTTTTCCCTGAACGTACTCATTATCGCGTTAACGTTCTTCGTGGCCGGCATCGTCAAGGGCGTGACAGGGATGGGGTTGCCTACTCTCTCGATGGGGGTTCTCAGCGCCATTATGTCGCCACTCACTGCGGCTTCTCTGTTGATCATCCCGTCTTTCGTGACAAATTTCTGGCAATTGATCACCGGACCCGATTTTTACGGGTTAATCAAGAGGTTGTGGCTGATGATGCTCGCTATTGTAGTGGGCACCATTGCCGGCACATGGCTATTGAGGAATGCCAACACTAAACTGACACACATGGCGTTGGGAGCCGCCTTGGTGCTCTATGTGGCGCATGGTTTCTTGGCGCGACCTTTGTCGGTTCCACCGCGCCTGGAGCGCGGGTTATCTCCGGCCATTGGAATAATCACGGGCGCCGTCTCTGGGGCAACCGGGGTTTTCGTGATTCCCGCAGTTCCTTACCTCCAAGCGCTTGGATTAAACAAAGATGATCTCATCCAAGCGCTAGGACTATCCTTTACAGTTTCAACCATAGCGCTTGCAGTGGGGTTGGGGATGGGCGGCGCACTTCACCCTGGAAACATCACCTTGTCAGCGTTAGCCATCATTCCAGCCTTTCTGGGCATGTGGGTGGGAACAGCTGTCCGGGCACGGATTAGCGTCGCAACCTTCCGTCGTTGGTTCATGATCTTCCTCGGCGTCCTAGGTGTTGAGCTCATTGTTCGCTCTGTTTTCTGAGCCTGCGGTAACGAGGGCGAATCTGGCGTAAAGCGCCCGATGACCGCATCTTCGTGAATATTGATGAGTTTGAGGGGTGAGTCGAAAACGATGCCCTTGTCAAAGCCTTCTGACGTTCTCGGAAATTCCGTGTCGGGAAGACACATGGACGAAATACGCTCAATGCGCGTATGATTCGATATTGTAGTACCTCTCAACCGCTCCCGTGCAGCGAGCCTCGTACCCGGCGACATGAACGACACGAAACCTCACAACCCGAAACCCGACGCCATCCGCAACGCCCGCCTTGCTGTGGGGCTCACGCAAACAGAAGCCGCCAACGTCGTGCGGTCGTCACTGCGTGGCTGGCAGCAATGGGAGGCCAGCGATCGAGCCATGCCACCGGGGCTGTTCGAGCTTTTCATGCTCAAGACCAACCAGTGGCCGCTCGATCACAAAGCAGATGACTCAACGTGAGGTGATACAGATGGCGCTCGACATCTGCGTGGACACTCTCGGCCGCGACCGCATGCCCAGCGCCCTGTTGCCCGAAGTTATCCAGAAAGTGCGTGTGGGTTTGATCGCCACGCGTGCCGTCTCCACATTGAACCACTATCTGGCCACCTTCTCCGGTGTTCTCTACCGGTGCGAAAACATCCGCTATTCCGGCGAACTCGGCAAGCACACAGTTTATGGCCAATGGAGAGATACAGAGTCCTCCAGGAAGCTTCAGCGCATGTGAGAGGGCATGCAAAGCATGGCTCAAATTACACCAAAACCACATCACACCAACACACCAGAACTTATAACTAACTGATTTTAATGGATAAAATAGACATAACTTCGCATACCCCGATGATGAGGCAGTATTTAGGCCTGAAACAACAAGCCGGCTCGCATCTGCTGTTTTATCGCATGGGAGACTTCTATGAACTGTTTTACGCCGATGCCGAGCGTGGCGCACGCCTGTTGAACTTGACACTTGCCAGACGTGGCACCTCGAATGGCGAGCCTGTGCCCATGGCTGGTGTGCCTTATCATGCCATGGAAGGGTATCTGGCCAGACTGGTGGCCTTGGGTGAGTCTGTGGCGATTTGCGAACAGGTAGGAGACGCTACTGCTGGAAAAGGGCCGCTGGAACGCAAGATCGTACGTATTGTTACGCCGGGCACACTCACCGACGATGCCTTGCTTCCCAGCAAATCTGATCGCATTATCGCGGCCTTCCATATAGCACGTAAAAACCGCCAAGAGCGCGTTGGCATTGCCTGGATGAACTTGGCAAGCGGCGAATTCAAGCTTAACGAGTGCTCTCCAGATCTGATCGATACTGAACTTAGCCGTCTGGAACCTGCCGAGCTGGTTTTGGCTGACTCTGCCAGTGCCGCAGAAGGTTTGGCCCAGACTATCAGCCGTGTGCCCGACTGGCATTTCGAAAGCAGTGGTGCCACCCAAACCCTGATTGATCATTTCAAAACCGATACGCTTTCGGGCTTTGGCCTTGATGACTACCCTGTTGCGACCTGCGCCGCTGGGGCGTTGCTGCGTTATGTTGGGCACACTCAGTACCAGGCGCTCAGCCATATTCAAACAGTGGGTATAGAGCATAGTGGCGAGTTTGTTGTTCTTGATAGCGTTACCCGCAAGAACCTTGAGCTTACCGAAACCATTAGTGGCGAAGAAAAGCCTACGCTGTTCTCTACACTGGATCATTGCAAAACGCCAATGGGTGCACGTTTGCTGCGACGTTGGCTGCATCATCCTCTGCGCAATAATGAGCCGGTGCTTGAGCGCCAGCGTATCGTCAGCGCCTTGCTCGCCGGAGGCCAGGCCTCGTTAAGCGGTGGCTCTGCGCTAGGCCAGTTACGTAAATCGCTCGCCCACTATCCAGACCTTGAGCGTATCGCCACTCGTATTGCCCTGTCTTCAGTCAGGCCTCGCGAACTCGCAAGCCTGCGTGATGCCTTGACGCTTTTGCCTGAGCTCTGCGCCGATATACAAAATGGCTTTGATACGATGCCGGAAGTCGAAGCACTGCTGGCACGACTGCAGCTCAGCCCTGCTCTGGCGCAAACGCTCACTGAAGCCATTACCGAAGAACCCGCCCTGTTAATTCGCGAAGGTGGAGTCATCGCCTCAGGCTACGACGCCGATCTCGACGAGCTGCGCAGCTTGGCCAATGACAGTGGTGACTTTTTAATCCAGATAGAAACCCGGGAACGTGAGCGTACCGGCATTGCCAACTTGCGCGTTGAGTTCAACCGCGTGCATGGGTTTTTTATTGAGGTCAGCCGAGGACAGGTTGATAAAGTACCCGACGATTATCGCCGCCGCCAAACCCTCAAAAACGTCGAACGCTACATCACGCCTGAACTTAAAGAATGGGAAGACAAGGTTCTCTCGGCCAAAGAGCGCAGCCTGGCACGAGAAAAGTATTTGTTTGACGAGTTGTTAAACACCTTGCGTCCTTTTTCGGCTTCGCTATCGAACTGTGCCTCAGCCCTGGCAGAAATCGATGCCCTGGGGTCGATGGCGCAGCATGCCCTGCTTAACGATTGGGTTGCACCTACGCTTAGCCAACAGCCCGGGCTGTGGATTGAAGCTGGAAGGCATCCCGTTGTAGAGCATAGTATCGAAAATTTCACGCCCAATCATTGTGAACTGCATCAGCAACGCCGCATGCTATTGATTACCGGCCCGAACATGGGCGGTAAATCGACTTATATGCGACAAAACGCCTTGATTGCCTTGCTAGCGCGCACTGGCAGCTATGTTCCGGCCAGTCAAGCTACGGTAGGTCCGGTAGACCGTATCTTTACCCGTATCGGTGCAGCCGATGACCTGGCTGGCGGGCGCTCTACCTTCATGATGGAAATGACCGAAGCCGCTGCCATTCTGGCTGCAGCAACCTCGCAAAGCATTGTCTTGATGGATGAGGTAGGCCGGGGGACATCTACTTACGACGGTTTGGCATTGGCGTGGTCTATTGCTAATCGCCTGCTCAGTCATAACCGGGCCTTGACGCTATTCGCTACCCACTACTTCGAGATCACTCGCTTACCCGAGCTTGAAGAGTCGGCTTTCAACGTACATTTGGCTGCAGCCGAGTCCTCAGGTGGCATCGTGTTTTTACATGAGGTCCAAGAAGGTCCGGCCAGTCGAAGCTATGGTATTCAGGTGGCTCAACGTGCAGGTATTCCAGCGGCGGTGATACGCCAGGCAAGTCGCGAATTAAGCCGCCTGGAAGCACAGCATGACCCAAGCTCGCAGCTGGACCTGTTTTCCGTAGCGGCGTCTGAACCTTCAACTGAAGTGGTGTACGACGAGCGCGATGAAAAAGCACTTGAACTACAACAGGCCCTGAACAACACCAACATTGACGAGCTAAGTCCTCGTGAGGCGTTGGATACCTTGTATCTGTGGAAGCAGCAGTTCAAACACCAGCCCTGACCTGCTCTGGATAGCCGCAGAAAGGCCCGAAGAGCTTGGATTGACACCCAACGTCTTCGGGTCCGTTCACTTTCGTTTCTTGGCTTGAGTTTTTTATACGCCGATAAGGCTGAAAACTAACGATATTCGTCTATCAGTTAAACCAGGCTCTCCACCACGATTGGGCGGTGAGGTCTTTTACCGTTCCATTTTCCACATGAATGGACGCCTGCTTGTTGGTGTTGTAGCTTGCACTTAAATCGGCAGAGTGACTTTCTACTGCCTTGTTTCCTGCATACACACGAACAGGAGCAAGCTGAACATCTTCACGAAGTGAAACTTGCGCTTCCCCGTTAACCACATGAATTTCTTTTCTATTGTCGTAGCTGACTATATTGATGTGGGTGTGCGGCTGCAGTTGAACCCATGAAGCCGAACCAACCTGGTGGGTCAGTAGCTGCTCTTGCGAACGTAGCTTCAAGGTAGACGTAGACGCCTGAAACAATGAGGCAAAATACGCCAGCGCCACCGATGCCACAGCAAAGCTAACAACGCAGCACAACATCCCCAACAAGCTGGGTTTAAAGAAACGGCCAAACACCGCATTTAAACCAAGGTGCCCTGTTTGACCTGTTGATGTATAGGTAGCTGTATGCGTAGACATGAAATCCCCCGAGCCGAACAACTCAAATGATATTGATTCTCATTATCTATCAGATAAATTATTCTGTCCACCCCGAGCCCCTTATTAAAATGCACCAAGGCTCAATGGCTAACCGATGGGTTCATTATTCCTGGAACGGGATGCCGCCAAGGCAACAGACGCACATAAAAAAACTCCGCCACCTGAGTGACGGAGTTTTCTGATACCTGCAATACGATGATTACTGACCCATATGATTGCTAAGTACATTCAAAATACGCTTGGCCGTATCCGTGTTTTGTACCTGACCATTCTCATCAAGCACTGTTACAGTGGATGCGCTGCCCTGTGTATTGACCCGTATGCGATAACGAGCTGCTTCGGCGGTATTTCGACCCCCAAACAGCCTGCCAATAATGTTCTGCTGTTCAATTTTTTCGCCTGTGTCCGAATCAAGGTAACGAACGTAGTAGTCACCAGTAGAGCGGTCACGGTCTTCAACCGAGAAGCCTGCAGCGTCGATTGCAACACCTACACGACGCCATGCACGATCGAAGGATTCGTTAATATTAAGCTCAGCTAATCCGTCTTGGGTTACCGTTTCGATAAGTGTGTCGGGCGAGGCTTTCTCGGCTTCAGCAACTTGAGCCTGAGCCGTATTCACATCAGTGCCCAAGAAAACCATCAGCCTTGCCAGCATGGCGGCATTCAGGCCCGGATCTTCTTTACCATAAACCCATTTAAACGCAGCCCCGTCGGTGGTGGGCGTTTCTTCCATGTGCTGATGGCTGATATAGACTTCGGTACGACCATTTATCCGTTCAAGACGAGTCGTAAAACGCTCACGTTCACCACTGTCAAAAACCTGGTCAATGATTGAACCCAAAGCGGAACGTATCCAGCCTTCAGGAATTTTTGCACGATTTTCAGCCCAGTCTGTTTGCACTACACCGGCACGGGGATCCTGGGACTGAAGCGTAAAGCCTTGCTGGCTCCAGAATTCAACCACAGAGGGGTAAACCTCTTCGGCAGAACGGTTGATTTCGAGCCAGCGCAACTGGCCATCGCGCTTAACCTCAATACCCTCTTGCGGAGGAAGTATTCCAGGTTCGCGGGAAGCGCCCTGTTGTGCCTGCTGAGCCTGTGCGTAGTCAGTGTAGGAAGTAACTCCTTCGGGAGCGCGGTAATGTACATCGGCATTAGCCTGGGTTAAATCAGGTGGAATGCTCAGGGGCTCGCCGCGAACCGTACTTTTATAGTCAACGCTTTCTTCGCCACCTGTGATTTTATTAATGGTTGAGCAGCCCGCCATGAGGGTGGCGCCCATGCCTAATGCCACCATGGCACCAATTTTATTTATACGCGTAATTCTCATGAAATCAGACCTGCATCCCGTAGTAGTTGACGCAACATATCGTGATACTTCTCGCTAAGAGGCGTCATGGGTAGGCGGTAACCTAGCTGCGTTAAACCCATTTCTGCCAGGGCCCATTTTACCGGGATCGGATTAGCTTCGATAAATAATTTGCTGTTGAGGTCGGCCAACACACCATTCAAGTGACGAACAGTGGGCAGGTCGCCTTGTAGAGCCGCCGCACAAAGTTCGTGCATAAGCCGAGGAGCCACGTTCGCGGTGACCGATATATTACCTTTGCCGCCCAGCAGAATCAGCGCTGCTGCAGAAGCGTCGTCACCGCTAAGCACGATGAAGTCTTCAGGCTTGTTTTTAAACAAAGAAGCTAATCGTCCTATGTCGCCAGTAGCCTCTTTGACACCAATAATACCCGGCACCTGAGCCAGACGAAGAACAGTTTGGGTCTCCATATCTGCAACCGTACGCCCCGGCACGTTATACAGTATCGTAGGCAGCTCAACAGCCTCGACAATAGCCTTGAAATGCTGGTAGAGGCCTTCTTGGGTGGGCTTATTGTAATAAGGTACCACTGACAGGCCAGCGTCAGCCCCTACTTCAAGGGCGTGCTTTGAAAGCTCAATGGCTTCTGCCGTTGAGTTTCCTCCGACACCCGCAATGACCGGAATTCTGCCTGCGGCATGCGACACGGCGATGCCGATAAGCTCGGCATGCTCGTTCATGTCTACCGTAGGCGACTCGCCCGAGGTTCCTACGGCAACAATCGCATCGGTACCTTCAGCAATATGCCAGTCAATCAGCTTTCGATAGGCTTCGAAATCCAGTTGCCCATCGGGAAACATAGGCGTAATAAGGGCAACCATACTGCCTTGAAATACAGGAGTTGCGGTGTCTGAACTTGCCATAATCGAGGGTGTCTCCAGGATAAGACGCGGCATATGCCAAAATAAACAATCATTAAGTTTAACGGATTCAGCCAAAAATCATAAGAACCAGTTAATCACTTTTTCACCAAAGGCCAGGAATGGGCTTAAAAGCACCCATAACGAACCCGTTACTATCAAAAGTATAAGTATCAGCATGCCGTATGGCTCAATACGCGAGTATGGATTAGCCAATGAATCAGGCAGCAAACTAAATACTATACGCCCACCGTCCAGCGGAGGGATAGGCAGCAAATTTAACGCCATTAATACGAGATTAATATTAATGCCCGCTATGGCCATTCGAACTGCAAAATCAGTAGACGAAGCCTCAAGCCCGCCCAGCAAACGCAAACTGATTGTCCAAAGCACTGCCATCAACAAATTGGAGGCAGGGCCGGCAATGGCAACCCACAACATATCTCGCTTAGGGTTACGCAGTTTAGACCAATCAACTGGAACAGGCTTTGCCCATCCGAATAATAGCCCGGCACCACCCAGCATTTTGCTACTAATTAACAAGAACAAGGGTAACGCAATGGTACCGATTGGATCGATATGCGGAATAGGGTTCAGCGTAATACGCCCTGCCTGCTCCGCTGTGTTATCACCCAGCATTCGTGCTACATAACCGTGAGCCGCCTCGTGTAAGGTAATGGCGAAGATAACGGGTATTGCATACACCGTAATGGTCTGAATTAAGGATTCCATGTAAGTCCAGTGGGGACAGCGTTCGCTGGTAGCAGGGATACGCCGCCCATATTAGCTATACTTCAGGCCAAAACAGCCTAAAGCTTGCCAAGTTTACTCTAGACCGAGCTTGCCTGGATCACCGGAACCTCGACGAATCACCTCGGGCGTCTCGGCCGTGAGATCAATCACCGTGGTAGGCTGCATGGGGCACGGCCCCCGTCAATAATACCTGCCAGCTGGTTCTGATAGCGGCTTTCAATCTCATCCACGTCATTAAGCGCCTCGGTTTCTCCGTTTGGAATAAAGGTGGTGGAAAGCAAAGGCGATCCTACCTGCTCGATAAGCTGCCTGACCACATTATTATCGGGCACACGTATCCCAATGGTTTTACGCGACGGATGCGATACGCGCCGTGGCACTTCCTTGGTGGCCTCGAGAATAAACGTCCACGGGCCAGGAGTCGCTAACTTTAGGAGCCGATATTGCGTATTACCCACTTTGGCAAATGTGCTGATTTCAGCGAGATCACGACACAACAGCGTTAAGTTATGCCTTTCATCTAAGCCCCGTATCCGTCTTAGTGCCTCAGCCGCTGACTTATCGTCCAGGCGCGCGACGATCGCGTAGCTGGAGTCTGTGGGCACCGCTACCAAGCCACCATTGGCCAGGATATCAGCGGCCTGAGCCAGAATTCGCGCTTGGGGGTTGTCGGGGTGAACAACAAAAACTTGTGCCATATACTGTTCCTTTGAAATGTAAAAAACAATATAGTTCAAAGTGTCTATTTGTGCAGAACACTTAACTACGCCCGGGTAGGCTCCAAAGCCATGTTGGGGATGTACTTTTATTTTTTTAGTGCTATACTCTTTTTCTTTGCAGTACACAGTGGTGACCGTAGCTCAGTTGGTAGAGTCCCGGATTGTGATTCCGGTTGTCGCGGGTTCGAGCCCCGTCGGTCACCCCAAAATTCCTTTATATAGTAATAGATTGCTTTTCCTTATTATTTCATAATCTAAAAAATAGAACGGATTTAAGGAAAGTAGAACGAAACCCGCCACATGCGGGTTTTTTTGCGTCTGCCTTTAAGACAAACAAAGCAGCCCGCCACTTGCCAAGTATTTTTTGTGGCTTTTGACCTAACTACTATTTTCTAATCATACGCTGGACTCCGGCGTTCTAAAACCTCTACGAAATTCGGTCCATTCATGCATCGGAGTTCTGCTCTTCACTTTTTCGCTAGCCTCAGCTTCTCACCGCCACACTGAAACCGTCAGGAGCCGGGCTTTGGCTCTCCGGGCATGCTACTTGCTGCTTCAAATACTCTTCCTGTTTTTTAATGTTGTTAATGGAGACGAGTATGAGAAACCCCTGCTTCAGCAATCAACCGACCCTGAAAACCCGTCCGGCCCTTCGTCTGATCAAGATCTGATACTTCCGTCCGGCGTAGGTTCCTCGCGGCAATCCCTTGCTACACAAGAGCTTAGGGAAGCCATGGAGGCCAGCAAACATGCCGCAGAACTCTGGAAAGAAGCCTTATGCACAGGCGGCAAAGAAATATGTGACAGCACCACTGACCTAGTTTCGAGCAAACCGTGGCACGCCACTTGCTTAGCGGTGACTGCAGCGTTTCTTACGGGCTGGTGCCTGGGAAAGCACATCAATCGCTAACTACCTACAGGAGTTCACTATGGCTAAAGACAAACGCGAACGTGGCGCCTCTCCAGCAGAACGGGACGTGGACTTTGAGGGCCAGGGGCGGCGTGGCTATGCCTCGCCCCCACACGTTAGGGAATGGGATTACCCTGGGACTCGAACGGGCTGGGAAGGTCTGCGAGGCGGCTACGACCCAGGGGCACACAATCAGTGGCAACGGCGTAACCAAGACCGATGGGGACAGCCATGGGATGAACATTCCGCCGGCGGCTCGCCCTATCGGCATGCGAACGAATGGGATCATCTAAATGCTGATTACCCGCCTGCATGGCGTGGAAGACCTTATGGGCCTTCTAGAGGAGCTTCCAACTGGCCTGACTCCCAGTCCAGAGAATCTTCTTCATCTTACGATGACCGTCCTTTTGTCATGCCCAAGGGCTACCAGAAAAGCGATGAGCGAATCGAGGATGAAGTTTGCGAGCGCCTGAGCCGGCATCGACTGGACGTAGAGGACGTTAGCGTTAATGTGAAAGATGCTCATGTCAATCTAACGGGCACGGTAAAAAACCGTCAGTCTAAGCACCAGATAGAAGACATCGCGGCCGATTGCTTTGGCGTCGCCGAAGTAAGCAATCAAATTCGGGTTGTCCGGGGCAGCAACTCATAGCTAGTACGTCGCTAACCAGCGATGGAGGCTTGCGGGGCTTTCAGTAAAATACGTGGCGCAGGTGGGGTGGGAGTCCCTGCCTACCTTCACTGAAAGCCCCCTACTTTATTAGCGACAAGAAAGGCCGACTCATCAGTACGGTCATCGCCTATAACAAAGGGAATACGCCCTTTATAAGGACTGGTGTTCAATAAATGCTGTATTGCCGTTCCCTTGGTAGCAACGCTATGTTTAAGCTCAAGCACGTTCTTTCCGTGCAAGATCCCAATGTCGGGCCCTCTTTCACTGCTAATAAAACGCTCCACAGCCTTTATTACAGCCAAAGCTTCTGTGCTGCCCGGATCGTAATGAATAGCGACCCCATAGCGCTTCTGTTCGACCCATGCATACTCAAGCCCTTGTAGCTCTTCAGTGAGGCGTCCGTATGCTCGCCCCCGAATGGAAACCCCAGCCCTGCCACGGTACTTTCTACATTCTGCAGCCTGAAAGCTGCGCCGTGCTCGCTGACCAGATCGAGACTGCTCTCTGTGACTACGGTAGTCAGGCTTTCCAAAGAGCGTCCCGATACAATCGCCAGAGCTCCCTTTGCCTGCGCTCGCAATCGCCTTAACATTTTCAACACGTCCGGTTCTAGACTGACCTGAGACGGATGGGAGCAAATTGCAGCCAGGGTTCCGTCCAGGTCAAAAAAATGCGGTTTCTTCCAGCAGTGCAGGCAAGTTTAAGGAGTCCAAGGGCTGCATTACCGATTGACTCATTAATGATCCCCAGGAGTCCCGGTTATAGGTAAGACCACCCCTGTAATAAAACTGGAGCACTGCTCGCTTGCCAAAAACACATACGCCGGAGCAATTTCCTCGGGCTGGGCCGGACGGCCATAAACGGTGTTTTTTCCGAAGTCCTGCAGATCTTCAGCAGACCCGTCGGCGGGGTTAAGCGGTGTCCACACCGGGCCAGGCGCCACTGCATTCACACGAATTTTGCGTGGTCCTAAATTTGCAGCCAGTGAATAGGTAAAGGCGTGAATCGCCCCTTTTGAACTCGCATAATCCAAAAGATTTCCGTTGCCCCTTAATCCGACAACAGAGCCGGTGTTAATAATGCAGGCACCAGGTTTCATATGGACCAATGCCACTTTAGCCATATTGAAGTAGCCACCCATATTGGTAGAAAAGGTTTCTTGCCATCGGTCGATATCCAACTGTTCAAGAGCGTTAGCGTGCTGCTGAAAAGCAGCATTGTTGACTAAAATATCAAGGCGTCCCCACTGAGCAATGGTGTGCTCTACCGCAGCAGCACAAAAATGAGGGTCTTTCACATCACCCTGAATCAACACACATTCAGCCCCCTCGTTTATGACGGCCTCTCGAGTCTGCTCTGCGTCTTCCGTCGAAGCCAGATATACGATGGCAATAGAGGCTCCTTCTCGTGCCATCAATACCGCCACCGCTCTACCGATGCCGGAATCTCCGCCGGTGATAAGTGCTACTTTATCCTTCAGCTTCTGGCTTCCCTTATAGCGGCGCGCCAGGTAATGAGGAGCGACGTCAAGCTCTGCTTCCTCGCCCGGTTTTTCCAGCACCTCTGTAGAGACTGGAGCACTTGGGTAGACCAGTCCATGTGGAGCATCCCAGCCATTTTGAGGAGTACTGCAACTTTCATTTTGCTCAGAAAAAACATCCAGATGCTTTTGTTTCTCGTGTATCTGCCGTTGCTTTTCAAGGGTGTCCTGCGCTTTTTTGCCGCTGCCGCCCAGCTCATGTCCACTCATAGTGTGCTCCCGGTTTAGTATCGTCCGTCATAGCGAACTCCGCTAATTCCCAAAAATCATAAGGTTCCCTGGTGCCAGCAAGTAGTATGCCTAGACGGTAACTGAGGTGTCGCTCATGCTCAAACACGACTCCGCCTGCAAGCTTTTCAGATAGCTCCTCGCCCACCACTTCACGTCATACTCAAGCAGATGAGACATCAATAGCCGATGACGCCGCACCCGCTCTGTACGCGGCATCACTACCGCCTCTTCCAGGGCACGAGCCATTTCACTAATATCGTGGGGATTGACAGCAATAAGACCTGCGCGAGGGAGTTCTCGCCCTGCGCCGCAAAACTTCGACACAATAAGCACACCCGGATCGACAGGGTTTTGAGCAGCAATATATTCTTTTGCCACCAGATTCATCCCGTCACGTAATGGCGCAATAAACCCTACCTGAGAAGCACGCATCATTGCCAGCAAGGGCTCTGGCGCCACTGGCTGATTAATCATTTCTATACAGTTTTCGTAATCGTCCCGCCAGCGCTGTTGTACCTCAAGCAGAAGCAACATGACTTCTGACTTATGGTTACGGTACTCGCTAATGTTTTCCCTGGAGTCCGGCGCCACCAGACAATATTGAATGTCCGGACAAGGGTCAGACCGCTTAGACAAGAACTGATCGTAAGCCAGAATCCGATTAATGAATCCCTTGCTGTAATCCATGCGATCAGCACTGAAAATCCGCACACTGGAACGCTTTGTTTCTGAGCCGAAATCGGAGCTGCCCGTGCAAGCCAAGGCCGAACTGATGACGCCCCGGGTGTCAATACTGATAGGAAAAGCGGCAACCAAAGGTTCACTAGCTTTATTTCCATCGGATTGCTGGCGTAAATAACTCTGAAGGTTTTCAGCATCAAACCCTGATTGCACCCCCACTAGCGAATACGATAGAAGCGTTTTCATACTCTGCCAGTGATTTGGTAGTGCACTGATTACCGAAGGAGGTGGAAAGGGAGTATGCAGAAAAAAGCCTATGCGCTGATTCATTCCCAAATCGCGGCAGATCTGCGCGAGGGGTAGGAAGTGATAATCATGAACCCAAATCAAATCTTCGGGCTGCGCCAGTTCGGACAAAACCATCGCGATGCGGCGGTTGTAATCCATATAACTGGAAAAGTCGCTTTCATCATAACGAACCAGATCCAGACGCTCATGAAACAACGGCCATAAACAGGCATTCGCAAAGCCGCAATAATTTTTCTCGTAAGCGCGGTCTGACATGTCGGTTGTATAAATGGCCACTCCTGACGCCATCTTGAGCTGCACAGACTCATCGTCAGAAACCGAGCCACTCCACCCGATCCATGAGCCGTGAAGGTCTTTTAGCATTGACCAGACAGCCGTTGTTAAGCCTCCTTCCCCGCCTTCCCGGACTCCGTCCTGGATGACTCGGTTCGACACAACGAACAGCTTTGACATTCTTCTCTCCTCAAGGTTTTTATCAGTGAGAGACATCTCGCAAATATCGTGCCTGCCCTGTCTGGGCACGCCGCTTGCTTACGAACTGAGTATACGCCTCCCCATAACAATCAGGAGCAAACCATGCGAGCCATCCTTTTGACGCTGTTTTTTTCTTTCACTGCTTCAATCATACCTACAGGCAGTCAAGCGCAAGACCTTCCCTTAACTGATGATGAGCAGAACTTCGTGCATGCTGCGCATAAATCCAACCTGTTTGAATTACAAGCCAGTGAACTGGCAGAGCAGAACACGAGCAATCCTGACGTTCAAAAATTTGCCAAACAAATGCTCACCGATCATGGCAAGACAAATGCTCGCCTGGTACTCCTGGCCAAAGAGCATTACGTCACTCTGGACGTAAACTTACTGCCGGAGCACCAACAGATCATCGGGGCACTCAGCGACCTTAAGGACGACGATTTTGATCAAATGTATGTGGAGGAAGTCGGTATCAAAGCACATGAGAATGCCGTTCGCACCTTCAGAAGAGGCGCCCCTCAGCTCGTCAATGCAAGTCTTCAGCGATTCAACGTTGAAACACTTGCTGTTATTAGCGAACACTTTGAGCATGCTAAATCATTGCAGCAAAAGCTCGCCGCCCAGTAAGCCAAGAGCTACACTGGCACTGAAATCTGCCGCTCTTTAAATGAGGGAAAATTAAGTTGCTGACGATACTTGGTCACCGTTCGCCGCGCAACTTTGACTCCCTCATTGCTTAGGCAGTCTACTAACTCAACGTCAGAAAGAGGCTTTTGGGGGCTTTCTTCTGTGATGATGTCAGAAAGCAGCGCTTTCACCGCAGCAGTCGAGCATGCATGCCCGTTAGCAGTAGGAATACTTCGGGAAAAAACTGTTTAAACTCAATTACACCCGAAGCAGTCTGCATATACTTTTGACTGGTCGCTCGGGAAACGGTAGATTCATGAAGCCCCAGCGACTCAGCCACCTCTCGCAACAACAGAGGACTAATCGCGTGATTTCCGATGTCAAAAAACCCATCTGGCGGGCAATAATCTCGGCTGCTACCCGCACGACGGTAAGATGCCTGCGCCGCACAGCCAGCGCTAACTCTTCGGCTTCGCTCATGAGTCGTTTTACCTCAGGGTCCACGACTCGTACCTCTCGCTTCCAGCGCTTTGCGTCGGCATGAACCGATAACCAGGGAAGAACGTCAGTATTGGGTGCAATGCAGTAATAGCCACTTTCAAGATAAACATACACGTCGGGAAGCACGGTTTGTAAGGGCGTATTGTCATGCTGCCGTCCCGGCGCAGGATTCAGAGAGCCAATTAACTGTTTAGTACGCAGCAACTCTTTCTCTGTACATGCCAAACGGCGCTGCAATACTTCATTATTGACTGCAAACCAGTCTTGCCAATGGCAATTAATTAAAAGAAGCGCCAATTCTCGTGTACGCGAACCTTGCCGTTCTTTGAGCTGAAGCCAAAAGCACTCTTTTAGGCTGCGCGCACCGATACCGTTGCCACATACCGCTTGCACCAGCTTAACTCCTGTCTCCCATTGCTCATGATAGCGTTTGAAAAATGGCACTGATTCAGGTATGACCTCGTTGATACTATCAGGAATCCGTCCCCGATCATCAATCGCCTCCACCACAAATGCCAGGCACGTCACTAAGGGCTCATCTAATCTTAACGTCGCCAGCTCTGCCGCCAATCTCTCTTTAAAGCTCTCGAGCTGTGTCTCTTCAAGCTGCTCTGGACCATTTGAAAACAGTTGGGAATTTTCATTGTTATAAGGGCTCTCCAGCCGTATTCGAATAGGAGCAGATATAGGGGAGTAGGTGCGTCGATGTCCTCATTATCCGTGTCGCTAACGAGAAAGGGATTCGTCTGCAATGTACTTTGCACAAGCTCGGCGCATTCGAGCAGCGGCAAGTTTAGTAGCTGTACAGAATTCCTCATAGTCAGCGATAGACTTTGCCGCTGGGTGGTTTTCGCCTCAGAAATCAGTTTCATGTCCGTATTTCCTTTAACAAAAAATAACGTCGCATCACCCCTGAAGACCTGTTTACATCGATAATGCCAGCTTTGAAAAACCCTACAACGAAAATTACAAAATGTGATTAGCAATACAATTGGCCATCAACAACTCATGGGTTGTTACTGCTGTCACCCGAAAACAAAGCTAAGCTGTGAAATCAACCCGTTGAATAATCACGCTAAACTTCACCCACTAAGGTGCTGACGTGTCGATACTTTTAGTCATAGAACAAGATGGGGACATTCGCAAACTGCTAACCGATACGGCTAAACTCAGCGGCTACTCAGCAATCAGTTCACAAAACCTTGAAGAGGCCAGGCTGAAACTTGAGAGGTGCTCTCCAACCATCGTGTTGGCGAGCAAAGAGCTAATTTATGCGCAACACCTGGAACTGATTAATGCGACTGACGCAAGAAAAACCACATGGTTGATATTCAGTTCCTCCTGGCCCCTGAGCGTGCGCGAAGAATTTCAGGCGCAGGGGTGCCACACTTTATATTTAGACGGTGAGGAAATAAGCGAGACACTAAGCTCACTGTCTGAGCTGCCCCACTTAGCCATCGATAACTCGGCGCTCACTCTGGAGCAGCTACGCGGAGATTCGGACGCCATGCAGCGCCTGAAAACACAAATAAAAAAGTATCTCCTACCTCATTAAGTGTGTTGTTAATTGGCGAGACGGGTACAGGAAAAGAACTTGTGGCACATGCCATTCACAAACTGAGCAATCGCCACACTCAGCCTTATATAGCGATCAACTGCGGTGCCATACCTGAAACTCTCATTGAAAGCGAACTCTTTGGGCATGAAAAAGGCTCTTTCACAGGCGCTGACCGACAGCGAATGGGTGTATTTGAGCAAAGTCAAAATGGCACTCTCTTTTTGGATGAAGTCACGGAAATGGAACCAGCGCTACAAGTAAGACTGCTTCGAGTATTGGAAACAGGCGAGTACTATCGAGTGGGCGGGACCCAAAAGCTGCTTACCAGGGCCAGGGTTATAGCGGCCACGAATGTTGAGCCGGAAGAGGCACTAAAAGAAGGGAAGCTACGCCTCGATCTGTATTACAGATTAGCAGTCCTACCCTTATATATTCCCGCTCTGCGAGAACGCATTGAAGACATCCCGATTCTGGCAGACTGTTTTTTAACTGCCTTGGCTGAAGAATTAGGCGAATACAAACAGCTAACAGCAGAGGCAATATCGTACCTTCAGACTCAACAGTGGCCAGGAAATATTCGGCAATTGCGTAACGAAGTCAGCAGAGCCTACGTTTTAACTGACGGAAGTACAATTGGTATTGCCAGTTTTAATGTCTACCCCAAGCCAAACGTGAGCTAAGTGGCCTAGCTTTAACTCACACTTTCTTTTAATCTAAGCAGGCAAACAATTTTAAAATAGGCACTAGAATTTATGGGCGAGGACACGCTAGACTGGGATCGGGCACCCGAGAACTGGAACTGGGCGGCACAAGATGCCGATGGCAAGTGGTACTGGTACTGTACTGTCCCTGTTATAGGCGTTGGCGGGGGTGTCTGGCGCTCGAACTCACGTAACCAGCTTTTTGCGCAGCAAGGCTCACCCAACCCGCTATGGCACGAAAGTCTGTGCCAGCGCCCGCAAGACACAACTCGTTCTGCCAAGGCGCAATAACGCCTCATGCACGAACATATACTGCTTCTTCATTCTATCTTCAACCAGTATTGGCCTCATATTGCCCTGGCGGTCAGCATCTTGGTGGGTGCCTCTGCTGCTATCCATGCAGCCATGACCAAAAATGATGTGCGTGCTGCCATCGGCTGGGTAGGCATCATCATGATGTCCCCGCTGTTAGGGCCTGTGTTGTATCTCATCGCCGGTGTCAACCGCGTCAGGCGCAGCCACATCACCGAGCTTCGCGACAAAACATTCAAACAATTCGCCAACTACCCTGAACCGCCTATCTCTGATGTCAAAGACATCG
Source organism: Paenalcaligenes niemegkensis (assembly GCF_022230885.1). GTDB lineage: Bacteria > Pseudomonadota > Gammaproteobacteria > Burkholderiales > Burkholderiaceae_B > Paenalcaligenes > Paenalcaligenes niemegkensis. The sequence goes on from NZ_JAKGCT010000002.1 coordinate 230,064, forward strand.
CCGGTGCCCAGTTTCGTTCACTGCACATTCTGGGTGACCGCGTTAGCCGCTTTCAGCTACGGGGCGGCAATCATATAAAAGTACTGCCTGGTGGCGATCATTGCTACCCGGCCATGCTCCTGGCCATAGAGAAAGCCACCAAAAACATCGCCCTCCAATCGTATATCTTTGATAACGATAAGGTGGGCTTGCGATTTGTAGAGGCACTGGCCAAAGCCAAGGAGCGGGGCGTAGAGATTCGGGTGTTGATTGACGCCATAGGTGCCAAATACTCACATCCTTCAATCGTCCGTCTGCTACGTAAGCACAAAATTACCCATGCCCTTTTCATGACCAATCCCTTTGGTATACGCATGCCGTATGCCAACTTGCGAAGCCACCGTAAAATGTTGATAGTAGATGGCCTGTACGGATTCACGGGGGGCATGAATATTCGTCAAAGCTTCACCAACGAGTTCGGGCTAGGCCGCACGGCTAAGGATACCCATTTCAGCGTTGAGGGGCCTGCCGTATTACAACTGTTTTCGGCTTTCGCCCACGACTGGGAATTCACCACCAAAGAGGCCCTTCCGTTTGAACAATGGTGCGCCAAAGAATGGAATCCGCCGTTGCCGCATGTTCCTGTCCGCTGCATACGCTCAGGGCCTGACCGTTTTGTAGGCAGTAATCATCATATGCTTCAGGGCGCATTTGCCGTCGCCAGACGTCATATCCGCATTCAGTCGCCCTACTTCCTGCCCGACCAAGTGTTGATGGGGGCCATCAACACCGCGGCGCGCAGGGGCATACAAGTAGATATCGTCATACCGAAAAAAACAATCTCCGGCTGGTAGACTATGCGATGACAGCCCAAATTGATCAGGTAATACGAAGCGGCTGCCGAGTGTGGCGCGCTACTGGCAATTTCAACCACTCAAAGCTTATTACTATTGACGGCGCGTGGAGCTATGTAGGCTCATCAAATATGGATCCGCGTAGCCTTAGGCTGAACTTCGAGCTGGATATCGAAATTTACTGCCGTGAGACCTCGCGCACGGTCGCCAACCTGATCGATCAGGAAATTGAACACGCCGAGGCAGTCAATCTGGATGAACTCGCAAGCATCCCTTTTAGAAAACGCTTGCGCAATCGCATCATCTGGCTGGCCAGCCCCTATTTGTAGTGGATGCTTAGCTGTTATCTATAAAACGACACAGAATAATGCACTCATATTTAAAATATGTATGATATATAGTCGGAAGAGAGTCGTCTCAGCTTAAACAACTGCGATTAATCCCGACGGCCTCTATTAACGTTACAGCTGGAACCAGCCTTGAAGCTGCCTGGCCGGCTCCCTGGCAGTCTATTTCATCCTAGGCCTATGTCTATACTCGCTGCTAACTCATTGCATCATTGGGCAGAAACATTAATCGCCGATCAGCCTCCCAGAGCCAAATCACTGGTTATGACACTTTTCGGCGATGTCATACGTCCTCATGGCGGACAATTATGGCTAGGCAGCCTGATCCGGTTACTGGCTCCCTTCGGGATCAGCGACAGACTAGTAAGAACCAGCGTATACAGACTTGCAGAAGAAGGCTGGCTTAGCGCACAGCGTGAAGGCAGGCGTAGCCAGTACACCCTGCAACCTGAAGCCCTGCAACGCTTCCAACATGCCTACAACCGCATCTACGCTCCTACCTACCTGGCATGGGATGGTCAGTGGACGCTGGTCTTCACATTAGCCGGTGAGCTGAGCGCCAAGCAGCGAGCCGACTTGCGCAAGGAATTATTATGGGAAGGCTTTGCTGCCCTTGCGCCCAGTGCCTTTATACATCCCAATCCGCATCAAGCCATCCTGAGAGATATCCTGCTGCATAGCCGCTGCGCAGGAGCTGTTTATGTCAGCCGTGTAGAAGATGCCGAGTTAAGAGGAACCAAGACACTTAACGAACTAGTTGAGCAGTGCTGGGACCTCAGCCACACTCAAACCAGCTACCAACAATTTATTGATCGGTTTAACGTTGTGGCCGCAGCTCTGAAGCAAGAGCCACTGCATGACCCTGAATTGGCCTTCATCATACGAAGCTTGGTCATACATGAATATCGGCGCGTGCATTTACATGACCCGCAATTTCCGCTTGATCTGCTTCCAGACAATTGGGAAGGAAAAACAGCCTACGAGCTATGCCGCTACATCTACCAGCACTGCCATGCCGCATCTCAACGCTATATAGTAGAGACTCTGAACGCTGAGGATGCCAACACGCCTGAAGCAGCCGACTTCTTTTATGAGCGTTTTGGGGGCTGGAGAGTAAAGCGTAAACAGCGTGCTGAGCGCCTTGGCAAGGCCTGGCATAGGCATAAGAAAAGTGGCGCGTCCAGCAGGATTCGAACCTGCGGCCGCTCGCTTAGAAGGCGAGTGCTCTATCCAGCTGAGCTATGGACGCACAGAAACGCACAGAAAGGCGATTCCGGAAAGCTTGCCATTATAGCGCGTAGAAAATAATTAGGTGAAAGCAATCTTGCCCTAAATCAGGTCCCAGCCTCTTGGCTCTTTCCAAAACCGAATAGCAAAGCACGTGGCATTTAATACTTCACGAGCTTGCGGCGCTTATTTTCCTCGAGCTGAGTAAAACATTTTTGCATAAATCGCACAGGGTGTGTAGAGCGAATAATGCTGATTCTGGGTAAGGCAAAGAAGTCGTCTGTCTTGTTAGCCAGCCCGGTAAATGTAGCTGTAGCGTTGCTATAGCCTGCTTGCTGAACGAGCTTCCTGACACCCGGTGCTTCAGCCCCAAAGGGGTAACAGAAAGATTCTACCTCTGCCTGAATCAGGGATTCCAATACGTTTTTCGACTCGGTCAACTGCCGTAAAGCGTCAATCTCGCTGACTCGATCCATGTATACGTGCTCTACCGTATGTGAGCCTATTTCGTGGCCCGCCGCATGCCATTGCCGTACATGATCTATTGTCATCAAATCAGCATGCATAGCGCCTTTAGGCTGCGCCCAATAATTGGCTCCTCCCAGTTCGCCCGTCACGATGTAATTCGTCGCGGTAAAACCCATTTGATTCAGAACGGGCAGCGCATTTTGCATCACGTTGACGTAGCCATCGTCGAAAGTAAGACCAACCACCTTCCCCCGCTTCTCTCCCCGCAAGTACGGCAGCAGATCCCGCATGCTGAGGCCGCGATAGCCGAAACGGTGCAGCCACTTCATTTGACTCTCAAAGCGTGCCGGGTGGACGCTGGCCCCTCGAAGATATGCGCCTTTGGCAGGCGGAATATCGATTAAGTGATACATCAGAATAGGGATCATAAAGTCTTCCTGCTTGCAACAAGATGGAGCACGGCCAACCAGCGGCGATTAAGCTCATACTGAGCGAAGCCCCGCATTGTAGCTATGTATGGCTAAGATGCAACATATCAGCGGTAAAAGCAGACGTAGCTAAGGCCTACCTGAGTTCAAGTGCTACAGTCCCTAATGATCCTTCAACCTTAGGCCACGAGAGCGCGTCAATGAGCAAAACCCATAGTATTAGCAAAACCTTAGGTCAGACGTTATTGGGGTTTAGCCTTGGTTTTAGCGTACAGAGCTACGCTGGCATTAGCTATTCGTTAGTAGAGAATCAGGCGGCAGCGGGCGAAACCGTTACGGTCCGCGCCATTTTATTCAACGATGGAAGCAACGAGCTAACGTGGTCGCCACCCAACGATCTGGTTATGCAGTGGCGCAACGTCAACGGTGGGGCTTTACGCAGCCTGGCTCAGCTTGACGGAAGTGGCCAGTCGGTCAGCGTTCCAGTCAATAACTTTGTCATCTTCAACTGGAAAGCCACCGTCCCTACTGCGTTGGACGGTGTGCAGGCGGTAAGCATAGAAGGCGCACCGGATTTATTTGCGCTTGACGTTAGCAGCGACTCACACAGTCTGCTGGCATCGTCCATAGTCACCGCCCCTATTGTTGACGCCGGCGCGGCCGGACCTAACGAGAACGAAGACCCCGTTTTAAGCGATGACAAAGTGCTGGCTCTGGGAGCCACACCCAGTTATGGACCTGCAGTAGGCCAAGCCCCCTCGGTCACCCCTGCACCCACTGCCTTCGAGAATTTCCGTAATGCCATCTCGTCACACGATGCGGTGTATTTCATTGTCGGCAACCGCCCCGAGAAAAACGCCAGATTCCAGATTAGCTTCAAGTATCGGCTTGCTACCCCCGCCGACGACGCAAACACACGGTTCTGGAATCACCTGTATATGGGTTACACGCAAACAGCAATATGGGACTTAAGCTCCGATTCGTCGCCTTTTATAGACACCACCTATAACCCCAGCGTGTTTTGGCGCAAAGATGCTTTATTTAGATCTGACGATTATCGAAAGTTTTTCGGCCTGGATATAGGTGTTGAACACGCGTCCAACGGCAAAGGTGATAATGACTCACGCTCGTTGAACGATGTCTATATTCAACCCGAATTCAATTATCGTCTCGTTGGTGGCAGCACCCTGAAATTTGCGCCGCGCTATAAACAATATTTCAGTACCAGCGACAATCCAGATTACCGGGATTATGCGGGCAATGTTGATTGGCGTCTAAGCTGGGCACAGGACAATGGACTGCAACTAGGAGCCTTGTACCGGCGTGGAAAGGAAGGACGAGACAGTAAGCAGTTTGATGTCTCCTGGCCTTTACGCCGCACTCCGCTCAATATGAATGGCTATTTATATGTGCAGTATTTCCGTGGCTACGGCGAAACCCTCTTGGGCTACAACCACAAAAGCGACCCACATATCCGTTTCGGTCTGGCATTTGTTCCCTAAGAACAAAAAAGCTTGCTATTGCCAAACAATACATGCTATTATCTTTTCTTTGTTCGGGGCGTAGCGCAGCCTGGTAGCGCATCTGGTTTGGGACCAGAGGGTCGTAGGTTCGAATCCTATCGCCCCGACCAAAAAGAAAAGAAGCAGTAACAGAATCAAGACAGAATCAAGGGTTTATGCGAAATTACGCGTAAGCCCTTTTTCTTTGCCCGGCAGATTTGGCTAGTCCTGCTTCTCTTTCCTGAAAAAACTCAGCTCTCCTGACGGCTCGACGTATGCATTTTCGACCTCGCTTAAATGCTCGATGTCTTTAAGACGCATTTCGCTTCTGAGCTCATCAAGCGTAATAAACTGCTCGCGCATAATGCGTCGCTGTAACTTCCCATTTTTTATAATGCATCGCTTGGGAGGGGACAGGACTCTCTCCATCCGTGGGAAGAAATAGCTGAGACGATCAATGGCGGCCCCCAAAAAAGTATGGTTGACACCACCACCAAGCCATCGCTCAACGACTCAGATCCCCCTGACATGGCGTCGCCAGCCGCATCAGCCACTAACACCACAATCAGCAAATCGGCCACACTTACCGAACTAAGCTCCCGACGTCCAATGACCCGGGCGATAAAAAACAAAAACCAGTAAATAATAGAACCACGAAGCGCCATCTCGAAGGGGCCCAGTTCAAACTCAAAAATCTCCATGAACATACACCCCTTCCCCCAGCCGATTACGAGTTAGTTCAGGTCAAAATACTCATAGCCCTCTTGGCGCAGTGCCTTTGCATCTTTCTCTGCAATAGCATCCGAATAGTCATTGCCAAAATGCGTACGAATATAATTCACAACGTTAGCAATCTGCTCGTCGTCCATCACTCCACCAAAGCCGGGCATGCCGCGCGTGCCGTACATCACCATATAAAGAGGATAGGCGGAAGCCGCCAATTTCGGATTATCGTCCAACGGGGGATAGATGGCGCCGGCCCCCACCGCCCCCTTGCCTTCAGCCATATGACAGCTTAAACAGACCGAGTCATACAATTCTTTACCATCACGCTGCGTGAAATGCACCTCGCCCGTACTGACCACGGCGGTGTCAGCCCAGGTCACTGAGATACAAGCAGACAACACAGCCAATGCAGCATAGCGCTTAAACATAGTGTTCTCTCCCTATTAAGCTTTGGTGGCATGCGCATGCAAACGCGTGATCGCATCCAGAGAGGATAAAATCGCGCCTTCTTGCCATGCATTAATATAAGAGGCGTGCTCTCCAGCCAGAACAACACGGCCGTCGATTGCGCAGAGATTCTCGTAATGCTCCTTACGTCGACTTTCTGTCCACATGCCATAGCAACCTAATACCCACGGTACTCGGTGCCAGGCAACACTAATGCCACTTTTAAACTCTTCAGCGTATTGAGGATGAATCTTGCTTCCGAGCTCGACCGCCATTTTCACTCGTTCCTGAGGCTCCATCGAGCTGATTTCCACGGCATCCGGACCAAACATATAGGCCATCAGCAATACGCCAGGCCCTTTATCAAAATAATTGGAACTGGGGTAAGAAATCTGAGTAATCGGCATATCGGTATAAGAAATCCCTCCGAAAATTGAGTCATCTTCTTCCCAGAATCGCCGCTTGAACTCTCCCCCGACCTTCACTGAAGGTGCATAGGGCACCGCATCAATAGCCCCCTTCAAAGACTTGCCAACCTTGACATCCAGCTGACTCAGGATAGAAAGCGGAATAGTACATACGCACCAATCTGCTGTTTCAGTGAGCTTCTCGCCTGACTCCGTGTCTTCGAAATGGACGGTCACGCCTTCATCGTTCTGGTCAACGGCCATGACCTGGGAATGATAACGAATCACGTCACCCAACTCTTTACCGAAGGCTTCGCCGATTTTCCCCATTCCTCCCACCGGTTGAAACATGGTTTGCTGGAATTCATACATATTATGAATCCCCATGTTTGACCATAAGCGCGAATTCAAAACCTCTTTTAATCCTATGGGCGTGGAGTCCTCAGCCAGCGGCTGCAAGCCGCCTCCAGGATCCACGTCAAAGCCTCTGAAGGCCGAAGCTGATGCCCCCTTCTCGTACTTAAGATCCTTATTTAAGGCTCCCAGCGTACGCAAAGACTCAAGCATGATTTCCTGATCTTCTTTAGATAACGCATCGTCCAGATGATTCGCGTTGACGGCCTTGGCGAGCAACTCAGAAGTGTGGCCATAGTAATCTGAACGAATATGGCGCAGGCGCTGCGGTTTACCGTCGAAATAGTCGGCACTGTGCAAAAAAGCGTTGTAGTCATACTGGATAAAAGGCTCAAGCATCACCTTTAAGCGCCTACAGTAATCCAGAAGCGCGTGATGATGGAAAGGAATCCGCCATGGCCCCGGATTAATATAATTGTCTTTATCAAAAGTGCAGTCTTGCTTGAACCCACCTAGTTCGGTGTAGGTGTCCCCGCCATGAATCGTCCAGTTACGCCCACCAGCCCGATCATTAAACTCCAGGATTTTTACCTTATAACCTGCGTTACGTAGTTCGAAGGCAGCTACCAGCCCGGCCAGCCCCCGCCAAGGATCAAGACTGAAGCCCCCTCCTTAGCCTGCCCTTCCAGTTTAAATGGCCCTTTAAAATCACTTTCAGCAGCATGTCCCAAACTCGTCATTGCCTGATACATAGCAGCTCCTCCTGCCGCGTATCCGACCATCGAAAGGAACTTGCGCCGAGTAAAACCACCGCTTCTAAGTAGGTCTTGCATTATTCACCTCTTCCAAAAAACGATTGCTAGACAAAGCACTTTTCTTAGAGATGCAAACGCGCACATTGGCTCGACTACAACTGCTGGAGCGCAATATTCTCCAAGAGAATATAAGCTTTTAAGACTAAAAAATTTACCGCAGGATTCTACACACTAGCACAGCCCCGATAATTAATGGCAATGAGCAATTTAAAGAAGGTTACAAAACTTAAGTCTCTGCCCGATTTAACAGACGTAAAAAAGCCGCGAAACTTAGGCGCGGCCCATCAGCTATTTAAGATTAACGCGTTAGCGCTAAGGCGCGGCCGTATCCAGAGACTGATTACTACGCGCCAGCGACTCTTGCACAAAACCGCTAGCCTTCATCTCTTGAATAAAATCGTTGAACCACTGATGCGCTACATCTCGGCTTTTAGGTATAGCTATGGCCTGTTGAATGGCAGTGAAATGATCATCCAGTACCCGTAAACCGGCATTAGACTGCGCATAGGCAATCAAAGGCTGGCGGACACCCGCAGCGGCCTCCAGCTTCTTATCTATATAAAGACTGATGGCACTGGCGGAGGTAGCAGCCCGCTCAATCGTCGCATGCTGCAAGTGGCGGCTTAAAAATAGATCATAGGCGGCGCCTTTACCCACTGCAATACGCACTCCCGGCTTATCCAGATCCTCAACGCTCTTATACGGTGAACTCTCGCTGACTAAATACGTCCCCTCAATGAGTACATAGGGATCGGTAAAATTAATTTTTTCAGCGCGTATCGGATCAACAGCCATAAAGGCCAGGTCCCAGGAGTTTGCACTTAGACCATCAAACACCTTGCCTGCGGCATCGTAACTGATAAAACGAGGTACAACTCCCAGCCTGCGTGCGGCCTCTCGGGCTAAGTCGGCAGATATCCCTGCAGGAGCACCATCGCTGGCATTACGCTGCGCCAGCACCGGATTCCCGTAGTTTATTGCTACACGCAGTTCGCCGCCTGGAGCCAGATCATTTAGTACATTCGAAAAATCAGCCATCACAATACTCCTGCTACTTAAAATAAAGAGGTGACTAAACCATGCCGCATCAGGCAAGCTTCCGTCAATGCCGCAGCCACTTATAATAAAACGCTAATCATTTCGCTAAAATAGGGCTTCTGTCGCCCGGTACATTTAACCAAGGAAGTCTGTGTCTGCTGCTACCCTCGATGATCTCGGTAAATTAATACTGCGCCTAAGCATTGGTGCATTACTACTATTACATGGAATTCAAAAACTTTCACACGGAGTCAGTGGAATTGAAAGCCTGATTATCGCCAAAGGCTTCCCCAGTATCTGGCCTGGGGCGTTTACCTAGGCGAAGTTGCCGCTCCACTGCTTATACTGATCGGTGCCTACACTCGTTTAGGAGGCTTGCTGGTAACCCTGAACATGATGACCGCCATTTGGCTTGTACATAGCCATCAACTCTACAAACTTAACAGCGCTGGTGGATCTCAGATCGAGCTGCAAGCCTTATTCTTGTTCGGCGGCTTGTGCATTACGCTGCTCGGAGCCGGAAGATATAGCCTAAGTGGCTCTGGCGGAAGGTGGAATTAGTCGTTCATAAACTTAGGCAGCCAACAGTTTCTGGTTTCCCTGAGAAAACCGGAAACAAAAAAACACCCCACAGACCGGACAAATACTCCAGCTTGTGGGGCGTAGCTAAGCCTGAATAAAGGCTTGTTTTCTAATTAGCCAAAGCGGCCGGTAATGTAGTCTTCGGTTTCTTTACGAGCAGGCTTGACGAAAATCTGATCTGTTTCGCCATACTCCATGAGCTCGCCCAGGTACATATAGGCAGTGTAGTCAGAACAGCGCGCTGCTTGTTGCATATTATGAGTCACAATAACCACGGTGTAATCGGCTTTTAACTCGGTAATCAGTTCTTCGATTTTTGCGGTAGAGATAGGGTCAAGCGCAGAGCAAGGCTCATCGAGAAGTAAAACCTCGGGCTTGATTGCCACACCTCGAGCTATGCACAGACGTTGCTGCTGGCCGCCGGACAAGCTGTTTCCACTTTGATTAAGCTTATCTTTGACTTCATTCCAAAGTGCTGCCTTGGTCAGGGCCCACTCTATGCGTTCATCCATTTCGCCTTTGCTTAACTTCTCGAAGAGGCGCACGCCAAAAGCAATGTTGTCATAAATGCTCATGGGGAAAGGAGTGGGTTTTTGAAAAACCATACCAATCTTGGCGCGAATTAACGAAATATCGAGCTTAGAAGTCAGGACGTCTTCGTTATCGAGCAGAATCTGACCCTCGGCACGCTGTCCGGGGTACAGTTCGAACATACGATTAAAGGTACGTAACAAGGTGGACTTACCACAGCCAGAAGGCCCGATAAAAGCGGTTACTTTGTTTTCTTTAATCGACATATTCACGTTTTTTAAAGCGTGAAAACCACCGTAATAGAAATTTAAGTCTTTTACCTCGAGCTTAACGCGCTCAGGCACAGCTATAGTTTGCATTGTATTGTCTAATCCAGGCATGAGGACTCCGTATTTATTTATTGCGGAACAGCGTGCGGGCAATAATATTGATCCCCAGCACAAACAGGGTAATCAGCACAGCGCCGGCCCACGCCAGACGGTTCCAATCTTCAAAGGGGCTAGCCGCATACTGGAAAATAACCACTGGCAAGTTCGCCATAGGCGCATTCATGTTCAACGACATGAACTGGTTATTCAAGGCGGTAAATAATAAAGGTGCAGTTTCGCCTGCTATTCGCGCGACAGCCAATAAGATGCCTGTGATAATTCCAGAGAGAGCAGCGCGATAACTGATGCTCATTATGATGCGCCACTGCGGGCACCCCAAGGCTGCTGCTGCTTCGCGCAGACTATTGGGTACAAGCTGCAGCATATTGTCGGTAGAGCGTACAACCACTGGAATCACCAGAATCGCCAATGCAAATGAGCCCGCCCACCCGGAGTAATGACCAACTTGAGCCACATAGACGGCATAGATAAACAAACCAATAACAATGGAGGGCGCTGAAAGCAGCACGTCGTTCAGGAATCGGGTAGCGGGAGCCAACCAGCCACGCTGCCCATACTCGGCCAGATAAGTACCTGCCAACACCCCGATAGGCGTCCCAATCAGTGTACCGACCCCAGCCATCATGAAGCTGCCTAAGATGGCATTCAGCAAGCCACCATCGCCGCCAGGCGGAGGGGTGGCGTGGAAAAACAAGTCAAAAGATAAGGCTGCCGCCCCTTTTATAAGTAGGGTCAGAATAATCCAGAAAAGCCAGAACAACCCAAAAATCAGTGCGATTGACGACAAGGTAAGCATCAGGCGATTGATTGAGTTACGGCGCTTGTAAACAGCGTTATTGGCATTCAGTACAGATGATTTAGTTTCAGTCATGGTGGTTGCTCGCCTTAAGTTTTAGTACCTTCGCTCTTGGATAAACGAAGCAGCAAAAGTTTAGATATTGCAAGCACCACAGTGGTGATCAGGAACAGAATCAGGCCCAGCTCGAGCAACGCGGCTTTTTGCATACCGCCCGCTTCGTTAAATTCGTTTGCAAGCGCAGATGCAATAGAGTTTGATGGAGCGAAAATAGAATTCGGCAGGTTGAATGCATTACCGATGACAAAGGTAACTGCCATGGTTTCACCTAAAGCACGGCCCAACCCCAGCATAATGCCGCCAATGACGCCATTTTTGGTAAAAGGCAATACAACCTTCCAGGTGACTTCCCATGTAGTGCTGCCCAGGCCATAGGCCGACTCTTTTAGCAGCGGAGGGACCAGCTCGAATACGTCACGCATTACCGCTGTAATAAACGGAATGACCATGATCGAAAGAATTAAGCCTGCAGTAAATACCCCAATACCAAAGGGAGGCCCCGCAAACACTTGTTCGAGTATGGGGACCCCTTCGAAAAACGAGATCGCATTAGGCTGTACATAACGCTGAAATATGGGCACAAATACGAACAGCCCCCACATACCGTAAATAATAGAGGGGATCGCGGCCAGCATTTCGATGGCGGTGCCCAGTGGTCTACGGAGCCAGACAGGCGATAGTTCAGTTAAGAACATGGCAATGCCAAAGGAAACCGGCACGGCGATAGCCAAGGCAATAAGTGAGGTTATCAAGGTACCAAAAATGGGTACCAATGCCCCATAGTTGTTACGAACCGGATCCCAGTCATTGGTCCACAAAAAAGCGAATCCATTACCGACAATGGATTCGCGGCTACCATAAAGTAGCGATATCGTGATTGCAGCCAATAACAGGAAGACGAAGAACGCAAAACCGCGAGTCACGTTCTTGAAGATGACGTCTAAGAAGACATTCTGGGTTTGTTTCATAACAGCGTCTTGGGCAATGAACCTAATTCAGCGTGGATTTTGAGCATATTGTTAGGCGCTCTAAAATTACAAAACCGTAATTGTCACACAACAAGGACGGAACCACCTAGCTTGATGGAACCGTCCTGTGCTGCAGGGTGGTTAAACCCTGTTCAAGCATAAACTTATTTTACTATGCAACCCGCTTACTTCCAGATCGCTGAACCGTCTGTAGCTTTGATCTCAGAGGCCCATGCCGCCTTGATTTTGTCTGTAACTTCTTTAGGCAGTGCTACGTAGTCAAGCTCTTCAGCTTGTTTAGCACCATTTTCGAATGCCCAGTTAAAGAAGTTAAGTGCAGCTAGTGCGTTCTCAGGCTTATCTTGAGTTTTGTGCATCAAGATAAAGGAGGCTGAAGTAACAGGCCATGAATCAGCACCTGGCTCTTCGGTAAGGATAACACCCATACCTGGTGCGCTATCCCAATCAGCGTTGGCGGCTGCGGCTGCAAAGCTGGCTTGTGAAGGCTGCACAAACTGGCCATCTTTATTGCGCAGCTGTGTCCAGGACAGATTGTTTTGTTTTGCGTAGGCGTATTCAACGTAACCGATGGAGTCTTTAAGCTGACGTACGTAAGCTGCTACCCCTTCGTTACCTTTACCGCCCTGACCTGTAGGCCAGCGTACTGCTTTACCTTCGCCAACAGTCTCTTTCCAGTCGGGCGATACTTTGGACAGGTAGTTTGTCCAGCCAAAGGTGGTACCTGAGCCGTCAGAGCGGTGTACAACTACGATTGAGCTGGATGACAGGTTAAGGTCGGGATTAAGCGCCTTGATAGCCTCGTCGTCCCATTTGGTGATCTTGGACAAATAGATATTGGCCAGAACTTCACCGGAAAGACGGAGTTCGCCTGGCTTGATACCGTCGATGTTTACAACAGGTACTGTGCCACCAATAATAGCGGGGAACTGAATGAGGCTGTCCTTATCAAGTGCCTCGCCTGTCATGGGGTCATCAGATGCACCAAAATCAACGGTTTTGGCAATGATCTGTTGCTGACCGCCACCAGAACCAATGGACTGATAGTTAACTTGCTTACCGGTTTCTTCGTGGAATGTAGCTGCCCATTTAGCATAAATAGGGTAAGGGAAAGAAGCCCCTGCGCCAGTAATATTAACGGCTTGCACGGACAGAGCGGCAGCGCTAAATGCGATACCGACAGTAAATTTAGATAAAACGCGTTTCAGCATCGAGACACCCTCAATATGAGATTCGGAAAACAGGTGGTTTCCTGTATGTGACGCTATAGTAAAGGTCAAATATTACATGTTCGTGACACTCATGACTTTTTTCAATATTTACGTCGCCGAGCCGAGTCTTTGCATCATCAGCTTATGCAAATTGACGGGTTTTCCGCGCCCTTGCACCTTGACATAGCTTCCATCAGGTAAAGCGCGCCAGGCCAACTGGTTATCCCGCATCGCATAACTGAAGGACTCGACAATGACTCGCCTTTTCAGGCGACGGTTCAGCACCGGGATTCCAAGCTCTACCCGCCTGAAAAAGTTACGATCCATCCAGTCGGCCGAAGAAAGATAAACGTTTTCTTCGCCATCGTTATAAAAGTAAAATACCCGGGAGTGTTCGAGAAAACGTCCAACAATAGAACGCACCTGAATATTCTCAGAAAGGCCGGGTACCCCTGCCCTCAGGGCGCAAATCCCCCGGACAATTAAGCTTATTTTTACGCCGGCCCGACTCGCCTCGTATAGGGCGCGTATAACTTGCGGCTCAAGCAGGGAATTCATTTTTGCCATAATTCTGGCTTTTTTCCCCGCTTCAGCATTCATTTGCTCTGTGCGGATTCGAGCAATCATGGTGTCATGCAAAGTAAAAGGCGACTGCAGCAACAATTTTAAATGCCGGAGAGCCCCAAGCCCGGTGAGCTGTGCAAAGACTTGATCCATGTCGTCACAGATGCCCCGGTCTGCAGTGATAAGGCCAAAGTCTTCATAAAGCCTGGCAGTACGAGGGTGATAGTTGCCCGTGCCCACATGGCCATATCGGCGGATCTCGCCATGCTCACGACGAAGAATCAACGCCATTTTGGCGTGTGTCTTATGGCCCACCACGCCGTAGCTGACATGAGCGCCGACCTCTTCCAGGCGAGCCGCCCAGTTGATGTTGGTCTGCTCGTCGAAACGAGCCATGAGCTCGACCACTACAGTAACTTCTTTGCCAGCGCGTGCGGCCATCAGCAAAATACTCATCAGCTCGGAGTCTTCACCGGTACGATAAATAGTTTGCTTGATTGCCACCACATTTGGATCAGCAGCGGCAGCACGCAAAAAACTGAGTACTGGCTGAAAGGACTCGTATGGATGATGCAGAAGCTGGTCGGATTTTGCGATTGCTGCAAACAGGCGAGCCGGCTGTTCCATCAGCGAGTCAAAGGGCGCAGGAATAGGCGCCCTGTATTCTGGAAACAAAAGATCCGGCCGATCAGGTGTATCACAAAGCCGGGACAGCCTTGAAAGATTTACCGGACCCAGAACCCGATAAGTATCGACTTCACCCAGATGAAACTCGCGTTGCAGGAAATCAGCGAGATGCGCCGGAGTTGAAAGGTCAATTTCCAAGCGTACTGCTGCACCGAAGTTGCGTTGAGAAAGTTCGCCCTGAAGTGCTTGCCGTAAATTGGTGACTTCTTCTTCGTCGACAAACAGGTCACTATTACGCGTTACTCGCCACTGGTAGACCCCTTTGACCTGCATGCCAGGAAAGAGATCGTTAACAAACTCGCTAATCAGTGCAGTGAGCAACACATAGCCGTTTGGCACACCCCCGATATCAGCAGGTACCTTCATGAGTCTGGGTAGCGCACGAGGAGCCTGCACAATGGCAATTGATCCTGCTCGCCCAAAAGCATCAGTGCCAGCCATTTCAATAATAAAATTCAAGCTTTTATTGTAGACACGCGGAAAAGGGTGTGCAGGATCCAGCCCTATAGGCGTAAGCAATGGCAAGATCTCGCGCAAAAAGGTCTCATACGCCCAAGCCCGTAAATCATCGTTCCAGTAACGAGGCAACAAGAGACCTATGCCCTCTTCCATGAGTCGGGGCAAGACATCGTTTACCAGCAGCTTATTTTGCTTGGCTACCAGTTTTTGAGTGGCTTCCTGGGCTTTCTGGAATGCTTGTTCAGGTGTATAGCCATCGTCACCCACCGCGCCTGGATTTTGGAGCATTTGCTCTTTAAGGCTGGAAACACGAATCTCAAAAAACTCGTCCAGGTTGGAACTAACGATGCATAGATAGCGCAAACGCTCAAGCAGTGGCACCGCGTCATTTTCAGCCATGGCCAGTACCCGTTCGTTAAATTTCAATAGCGATAGCTCGCGGTTAACAAATAGAGCGTCAGCAGATGGGAGCATAGTTAAATTAATATCCGTCGTCAGTATCGGTAGACTTTTACACTGTTAATTTGACTATATTGTGAAAAAAGCAGGCGATGGTAAAAAAATAGAAATAAGGACATGTATAAACTTGGCGGTCAGGAAATTCGTTACTGAACAAAACATGTCTTGGCGCTTGACCGTATAATCACATGACAATCATTAAATAACAGCCACAATGGAACAACTACTAGCAGCGGTAGACTTAGGCTCAAACAGTTTCCGACTTTCCATCGGACGCGTAGAACAACATAACGGTCATGCACAAATATATGCCATTGACCGCCTGAATCAATCTGTACGATTGGCCACAGGAATGGGTCCTGATAAACGCATAAGCACCGAAGCAATGCAACGTGCCGTCGATGTGCTCAAGCGCTTTAACGAACGTATTGAAGGCTTTCACCCCAACCGTGTTCGAGCCGTGGCGACCAACACCTTCAGGGTAGCAAACAATCAGGAAGAATTACTTGAGGCTGCCGAAGCCGCACTAGGTTTCCCTATTGAAATCATTTCCGGCTACGAAGAAGCCAGATTAATTTACTCGGGTATCAGCAACGAGCTGCCGCCCTCCCAAAACCGGCGACTAATGATTGATATTGGTGGCGGCTCAACCGAAGTCATTATTGGCCGTGGCTTTCAGCCCCAGTTGCTGTCATCGCTATATATGGGTTGTGTCAGCTATACGGATCGTTTTTTTGCTGATGGTTTAATAACAGAAAGCCGTATGCAAAAAGCCATCTTGGCAGCGCGTAGCGAACTTGAGGGTATTGCAAGGCAGTATCGAAAAACAGGCTGGCAAGAAGCCTACGGATCTTCTGGTACGGCTAAAGGTATTATTGCAATTTTACAAGCCAACGGCATGTCGAAGCGTGGTATTACCCTGGACGGGATGGAGCGTCTCAAAGCCAAGCTCGTACGAGACAAAAACGTAAACGTCACAAACCTGACCGGAATCAAATCCCACCGGGCGCCTGTGCTTGCCGCAGGACTGGCGATTATGATTGCTGCCTTCCAGGAACTTAAGATTAGTCTGATGCTTCCCGGCGAAGGTGCTTTGCGCGTTGGGGTGCTTTACGACTTGCTGGGCCGTGACTCAGAACGCGATAAGCGCGAAGAAACGGCTTTGCAATTAAGTAAGCGATATCAGCTTGATACTCGACAGGCCATACGGGTTAAAACGGCAGCCTTGCAATTCTTCAAGCAGCTGGCACTGCCAGACACTCCGGAAAATCAAGAGCTTGAACGTGCTCTTGGCTGGGCTGCTGATCTGCATGAAGTAGGTTTAAGCATTGCACACAACGACTACCATAAACATACTGCCTATGTTTTAGAACATGCAGACATGCCTGGTTTTTCTAAAGATGATCAGTCGTTATTAGCTTTCTTAACCCTGGGCCACCAAGGAAAGCTGGCCAAATTTGAAAATCATCATGCTGAACGTAACGAATGGCTGACATTACTGTGTTTGCGTCTTGCGGTGATGTTAATGCGACGCCGTGAAGACTTGCCCGCCCTTCCAATCCAACTGCACAACAGCGATAAGAAAGTCATCATCGAGAACGACAAAGTATGGTTTTCATCTCGTCCGTTGTCAGAATATACGCTCCGGACTGAGCAGCAGCAATGGCTGAAAGCCCACTTCGAATTGAAGCTTAAAGGCGTAGATCTTCTTGCGGCACACGCGGAGAGCCCGCTATAAAGACGCAACAGCACGAGAAAAACCCGGGCAATATATTTATTGCCCGGGCTTATCAACCTGGGTGCTACAACCACCTGTCTTTAATTTTGTCTACTCAAAACCGAAGTGGCGCCTATAGCGGGAATCAAGCTGCTGCAAATCCAATAACACGGGAAAATCTGCAGTATTGAAGTCGGGATCCCAGGCAGGTTCGCCACAAATATTAGCGCCTAAATTAAGATAGCCTTTAATCAACGGTGGAATCTTGGCCGGCAAAGTACTGTTTAACTTGTCGACCGGATAGCGGTGCAAAGGCGTTAATCGCGGCATATCCGGAGCTCGCACGATGGACTGTTGTGCCTCACGCCAAACCTTGGCGGCAGTTACGCCATCGTCACGCAAACTAACGCTGGCACAGCCTAGCAGATAGCGGTAGCCCCCTTGGCGCATTAAATGTGCAATACCAGTCCAGAGCAGCATGATGACGCCGCCACTTCTATACTTGGAATGTATACATGAGCGCCCCACTTCCACAAGATTGTCTCGAATTCCTGCCAAAGGGCTGAGGTCGAACTCGGAGTCTGAATAATACCCATTAGCAAGCCTGGCGTTTTCAGGGCTTAAGAACCTGTAGGTGCCCACCACCTTATCTTTGGCTTGGTCTACGACCATAAAGTGCTCACACCAGGCATCAAAACGATCAGCGTCTATACCGGACTGGCTGTCTGGAAATACGGCATTCATTTCGTCAGAAAAGATCTTGAACCGTAGACGTTGTACCGCTTTTAACTCTTTCTTGTTTTGCACCAAACGTAGCTGCAGCCCGGTGGCAACTGGACTATGCCAAACGGACTGCGGTTTTTCATTAACAATTGTGGACCTGAGTTGTAGCATTGTGGCCTCCAAAAACTTTTACACATCATGCCACTTTGATGTTACAAGTTTTTGATCCCCACATGACTATTTTGTGACGTCTACGGCCTGTAACTGCTGCATACCTTCATCGGTGAGCTCTTGAGTTTCGGCTTCTACCATCAGCCGTAGCTTAGGCTCGGTGCCAGAGGCCCGAATCAGCACTCGTCCGCGATCGCCCAGCTTGGCTTCAACGGCGGCTTTTGCCTTGCTAAGGCCAGCATGCGTGCGCCAGTCTTTGCCCGGCTCCCAGGCCACGTTAACCATGGTTTGCGGGTACATTTTAAGGTCGGACACCAGGTCACCCAGCTGACAGTTTCCATGACGCAAAGCGGTAAGTATCTGCAGCGCGGCAATAATTCCATCGCCTGTTGTGTGCCAGTCCAGACACAACAGGTGGCCCGAGCTTTCGCCGCCGAAAGACCAGCCTCGCTGCAGCATCTGTTCAAGCACATAGCGATCGCCGACATTGGCACGCGCAAAGGACACCCCTAGCTGGGTCAGGCGCTTTTCGAGACCATAGTTAGTCATCAGCGTGCCGACTACACCCTTGACGTGACGAGACTGCATGCGGTCACGTACGATCATATAGAGCAGTTCGTCGCCGTTGTACAACTTACCTGAACTGTCGACCATTTGCAGGCGGTCTGCATCACCATCAAGGGCTATTCCCAGATCGGCCCCACGCTTTTGTACCACCTCTAGCAGGTGTTCGGGGTACATGGCACCTACACCATCATTAATATTGAATCCGTCGGGCTCGCAGCCTATGGCATAGACTTCGGCCCCCAACTCTCGAAACACATGGGGAGCAATGTGGTAAGCAGCCCCGTGCGCCGCATCGACCACAATTTTTAGACCGGAGAGATCCAGTTCGTTGGGAAAGGTGCTTTTACAAAATTCTATATATCGCCCCGCGGAATCCTGGAGGCGACGTGCACGGCCAAGCTTATCGGAGGGCACACAATCAAGAGGAAGCTCGATGGCTTGCTCGATTGCAAGCTCGACCTCATCAGGCAGCTTCATGCCCTGGGCCGAAAAAACTTGATGCCGTTGTCTTGATAGGGGTTATGCGAGGCACTGATGACAATACCTGCGGTCAGGCGCAAGGTGCGTGTGAGGTAGGCTACGGCGGGAGTAGGTACAGGCCCGGCCAGCAGCACATCGACACCTGCTGCTGACAAACCGGCCTCAAGCGCGGACTCGAGCATATAACCGGAGATACGCGTATCTTTACCAATGACAACTGTTGGACGATTGGCCCCGCGAGTGTCTTTGCTTAAAACTCTACCGGCAGCGTAACCCAAACGTAATGCAAACTCTGCATTGATGGTTGCCCCACCTACCTCGCCACGTACCCCATCGGTACCAAAATATTTACGCTTATTCATTCGGATACTCCGTATTCAACCGCCATCCATATGCGCAAGGCGTCTGCAGATTGCGCTACATCGTGAACCCTGAGGACACTGGCCCCGTGATGCACTGCTGCCAGCATGCCGGCAAGACTGCCTGCAACACGTTCAGGGGTGGTCGATTCACTAGGTGAGCAATCATGGACTTGCGCGATAAACCAATCAACCAAGGATAAGACTCTATACGCAATTGGGACAAGCCACGTAACAAGCTGTAATTTTGAGCCACGGTTTTACCAAATCCCAAGCCGGGATCAAGCATGATTCGACGTGGATCTACGCCTGCCTTTCTTAGACGGGCTATGTGGTGCGTAAGGAAGTCTCGAACTTCAGTAACAACATCGTTGTAAGCCGGAGCCTGCTGCATGGTTTTAGGCTCGCCCTGCATGTGCATGACACACAGACCGACGTTCGCGTCTGCAACCGCCTGCACTGCGGCCTCACTGCGAAAGCCTGCAATGTCATTAATAATATCGGCACCGGCCTTAATGACTTCGACCATGACTTCGGGCTTGAAGGTGTCGATTGACAGCGGCACGTTATCAGCGCGCAACGCCTCGATTAACGGCAGGATCCGACGCAGTTCTTCGGCGATGCTGACCGGCTCGGCTCCGGGGCGCGTGGACTCTCCGCCTATGTCAAGAATATCAGCACCGTCAGCAATGAGTCGCCGCGCATGGACCAATGCCTGCTCATGCGAAAAATGCTGATTGCCGTCTGAAAAAGAGTCGGGTGTCACATTGACAATACCCATCAATAACGGGCGCTCGAGACTTAGCTCGAAGCGCCCGCACTGCCACGTTTTACTCATGGAGTTGTAGCTATAAAAAGTTAAACAGGGGTGGTTGCAGTAGAGCCGTCACCGGTTGGAGTAAGACCTGCCGCAGGCGGCGTATTATCAGACTTTCCACTACTGCCTTTGTCGCTAAGATCTTTAGGCGGACGAGGCTCGCGTCCCTGCATGATGTCTTCGATCTGGTCGGCGTCGATGGTTTCCCATTCGAGTAGCGCACTGGCCATCGCATGCATTTTATCGGTGTTGTCCTCGATAAGCTTGCGCGCAATGTTGTATTGCTCGTCGATGATCTTACGAATTTCCAGATCAACTTTCTGCATGGTTGCTTCGGACAGGTTCGTCGTTTTGGTAACGCTGCGGCCCAAGAAGACTTCACCCTCGTTTTCCGCATAGACAACTGGACCTAAAGAGTCAGTCATACCGTAGCGGGTAACGATATCGCGAGCAATTTGTGTTGCACGTTCAAAGTCGTTAGATGCACCCGTTGTCATTTGATCCATGAAGACTTCTTCGGCGATACGGCCACCAAATAGTACGGCTATCATGTTCAGCAGGTGGTTTTTATCCATACTGTAACGATCCTGCTCGGGTAGCTGCATCGTGACACCCAAGGCCCGGCCACGCGGAATGATCGTGACTTTGTGAACCGGATCGGTTTTGGGTAGCAAACGAGCGACCAGCGCATGACCAGACTCGTGGTAAGCGGTGTTCTTACGTTCTTCTTCAGGCATGATCATGGTGCGACGCTCTGCGCCCATGATGATCTTGTCTTTTGCCTTTTCAAAGTCTTGCATATCAACGGTGCGGCCATTACGGCGCGCCGCAAACAAAGCAGCCTCGTTAACCAGGTTGGCCAGATCAGCACCGGAAAACCCTGGTGTACCACGAGCCAGGACTTTAGCGTCCACATTGCCAGCCAAAGGCACTTTGCGCATGTGTACATGAAGAATTTGCTCGCGGCCGCGAATATCGGGCAGGCCGACCACAACCTGACGGTCAAAGCGTCCTGGGCGCAATAAAGCCGGATCGAGCACGTCGGGACGGTTAGTGGCAGCCACTACCAATACACCCTGGCCGGTTTCGAAACCATCCATCTCGACCAGTAACTGGTTAAGCGTTTGTTCGCGCTCGTCGTTACCACCACCCAGCCCGGCACCACGCTGACGACCGACAGCATCGATCTCGTCAATAAAGATAATGCAAGGAGCGTGCTTTTTAGCGTTCTCGAACATATCTCGAACACGTGCGGCACCCACACCTACAAACATCTCTACAAAGTCAGAACCGGAAATGCTAAAAAATGGCACTTTGGCCTCGCCGGCAATAGCACGGGCCAGCAAGGTTTTACCCGTACCTGGTGAACCCACCATCAGCACGCCGCGAGGAATACGTCCACCCAAACGCTGGAAGCGTGTGGGGTCGCGCAAGAAGTCGACCAATTCCTGAACGTCTTCTTTGGCTTCGTCACACCCGGCTACATCTGCGAAGGTTACCGGATTGGTGTTTTCATCGAGCATGCGAGCCCGTGATTTTCCGAAGCTGAAAGCCCCGCCCTTGCCACCACCCTGCATTTGACGCATGAAGAAAATCCACACACCAATCAGGAGCAACATGGGAAACCAGGAAACAAATATGCTGGCTAAAAATGAAGGTTCTTCGCGAGCCTTGCCTGACACCTGAACACCTGACTTGACAAGCTCGGGTACCATCCAGAGATCGCCTGGTGAGGTTAGGGTGTAGGTACGGCCGGAATCGGGTGTCACGTATAAGGTGTCACCTTGAATATCGACCTTGCTCACGCGACCCGCACGGGAGTCGTTCATGAACTGCGTATAGGTTACGCTATCGGATGCTGCTGGTTGCCCGTCAAACTGTTTGAAAACAGTGAACAGGACAAGCGCAATAACCATCCAGATTGCGACTTTTGAAAATGAGTTGTTCAACGCCAACCTCCTGCTGTTTCTTTAACTGTTCGGTTTAACTTACATGTTCCTGAACAGAAGCCGTATCCGCCATTCTACCTGATTTAAAAGCCTACTTTGCTAAACTAAGCCTTTAAATCACGTGCTACTAAAAAAGTCTCTGCGGACCGATCCCGTGAAGCTTTGGGCTTGCGCGTGGCAACACGATGAAAATGACCTTTAAAAGACTTAACGATTTGAGAAAAACCACTACCGTGGAACGCTTTAACTATAAGCGCACCTTCGGGACGCAAATGCTTAAGCGAGAACTCGAGCGCCAGTTCACAAACGTGCGTCATGCGCGCCGAATCGGCAGCTGCCACACCTGATAAATTGGGGGCCATGTCTGAAATTACAAGATCTACTTTTCTTCCATCCAGTAATTTTTCCAATTTTTGCAAGACATCATCTTCACGAAAGTCTCCTTGTATGAACTCTACGCCTTCAATAGGTTCCATTTCAAGCAAATCTAATGAGATGACCCGGCCGTTAATAACACCACCTGCCCCGAGCATGCGTTCACGTGCGACTTGAGACCAGCTTCCAGGTGCGGCACCGAGATCAACGACAACGTTGCCAGGCCGCAACAGGTTTTCGTTGTCCAATATTTCGATCAATTTAAATGCAGCGCGAGCGCGATACCCTTTTTGTTGCGCCATTTTGACGTAAGGGTCATTAATATGCTGCTGAACCCATGCTTTTGAAGTTTTTTCTTGCCCATTCCCGTACAATCTCGTTATGCCCACATTAAACATTACTATCCAGCAGCGCAATGAATTGCGCGCCGCGGCCCATGCCCTACGTCCCGTTGTTCAAATTGGCGACAAAGGGCTGTCGGATGCCGTATTTAAAGAAATCGAAGTGCACCTTGACGCACATCAATTAATAAAAGTTCGTGTCTCCGGTGATGACCGCGAACATCGCCTCGCCATCTTCAAAGAAATGTGCGAGCGGCTTAATGCCGAACCCATTCATCACATTGGGAAGGTATTAACCATTTATCGACGTAATGACGCTCGGCAACCTGTAATTACAGCACCAGAACCCGCCACACGGGCTACTCGCAAACCTAACGAACCCTATACACCTAAAAAGCTCGCTGCAGCAGGTATTAGCAAAGGCAAGCGCGGTTCGCCACGTAGCTCACCTGACGAAGAATTCAAGCCGCGGCCTGCCACAACGCCTAGCCGCCCTGCACCCGCAAAACCCACCGCAGCCAAACGTTCGGCTGCACAGCGCCGTACTACGGGCAGTGCATTATCGCTACGCGCTGGTGCTCGTCGCGGCCGCTAGACCTTAATTTGCCAACTGGTTTATAACCTGTGGCCAGCGCAAATTATAAAGCCCATGCTCAATACAGCATGGGCTTTTTCTATAGTACTGCAAGCAAGGGCGATTAAACGTAAGAAATCGATATGATTTCGTATTCGCGCACACCGCCTGGTGCCCTTACCTCGACGACATCGCCTTCGTGCTTGCCAATGAGTGCGCGAGCCACTGGGCTGGATACTGAAATACGCTGCGAGCGGATATCAGCCTCGACGTCACCTACGATTTGGTAAGTCACCTGGTCGCCGGACTCCAGGTCTTCAATTTGAACTGTAGCCCCGAATACAATTCGGCCATCACTGTCCAGCGACGATGGATCGATGACTTGCGCATTGGAGAGCGTGCCTTCGAGCTCCCGGATACGCCCTTCCACAAAAGCCTGGCGCTCGCGAGCAGCATCGTACTCGGCGTTTTCAGAGAGATCACCTTGCGCACGCGCCTCGGCAATCGCATTGATAACGTCAGGACGCTCAACGGTTTTTAAACGATGTAACTCTACCTGCAGGCGCTCAGCGCCCTGCGTAGTCAACGGGATCGCGGACATACTCTTCCTGATATACAAGTAAAAAACGCTCCTGAAAAATTTCACGAGGAGCGCAACAACTAAAAGGGGGACGCAGGGTTTAAACCCTGCATTATGAGAACCAAGCCTGATCTCGCAACCTGACCAGACTTATGTTTATTCTTGTCTTTGGCTAAAATCATAGCCGAAAAGAAAGCCCCAAACAAATTCGGGGCAGATGTCTATATTGTCGACAAATAACACTTAAATTGCAAGCGCTTATACATCGGGAAAACCATAGGCCAGTTCAATGCCAGTACAGGTCTACAAACAATAGCTGGCAATTCCGGCACTACGGAGAGTGCCTTACTGGCTTTGCCTGACAGCTGTATACATAGGCGACCAAGCCACTATTGCCTTACTGCTTTAACATTACGACGCGTTAACAGTGCATGCAGAATTATGGCTCCGAAGGTCGCTGTACCAATACCATCCAAGCGGAATATTCCGAACTCCAGGGAGAAATTACCCGCCCCTAGAATTAAGGTCACAGCGGCCACCAGCAAGTTCTGGCTTTTACCGAAGTCAACTTGATTCACTACCCAGATTCGGGCACCGGCAATGGCGATCAAACCAAAAACCACGATGGACATACCGCCCAGCACCGGGTCGGGAATCATTTGGATGACGGCCCCAAACTTTGGCGAAAAACCAAGGAATATGGCAATGAGCGCTGCCACGGCAAAGACAATTGACGAGTAGATGCGGGTTGCAGCCATCACCCCGATATTTTCAGCATAGGTTGTCACTCCGGTACCACCCACGGAACCGGACAACATCGTAGCTACACCATCACCCACAAAAGCCCGGCCCAGGTAACGATCAAGGTTTTGGCCGGTCATGGCCGATACGGCCTTAATATGCCCCAGGTTTTCGGCAACCAGAATAATCGCCACCGGCACAATGACGCTCATGGCGTGAACTTCAAAGACAGGCGCGGAAAAAGTGGGAAGCCCGAACCATGCAGCCGCAGCAAGGCCGCTAGTGTCTATAGGTGTACCGTAGCCCAGCCCATTGGTGAAGACGGCATAGATCAGGCAGGCGATAATCAAGCCGACCAGAATCAGCAAGCGTTGCACAAGACCTCGCGTGTATACCGCGACACCGCCCACGCAAAGCACCGTCATGAGAGCCATCATCGAATCAAAGGTGCCTGAACCCATGGCCCCTTTTGCAGCAATAGGAGCCAGATTCAGACCAATCACCGCCACGATGGACCCTGTTACTACCGGCGGCATCATTTTATTGATCAGGGCCGCTGCACCGCCCGATCTCGCATCGACGGCCCACACCAGCAGACCAATCACGGTATAAGCAAGGCCACACATAACAATGGCGCCCAGTGCCACCCCTATATTGAGGTTGGCTCCTGAGCCGGCGTAACCAGTCACCGCAATGACACCACCGATAAAGGCAAAGCTTGAGCCGAGGTAACTGGGAACGCGTCCACCCACAAAAACAAAAAATATGAGTGTACCTATGCCCGACATGAGAATAGCGAGATTGGGGTCAAACCCCATCAACAAAGGTGCTAGTATTGTCGATCCAAACATGGCCACCACGTGCTGAGCAGCCATCGCAATATTCTGCGGCCAGGCCAAGCACTCGTCAGGCTGCACAACAGCTTCTGGCGTGGTAGTTGAAACCTGACGCCAGCGCGGAAAATAAGATTGAGACATAAAGGGTACATTTAAGTAGACAGATCTGAGGCGAAAGTGTACGGCTGCTATCAGGCCGGGGCAAGCTATAAGGCGATTTCCTGCACATTTAACGCCATTTAATAAGGCACAAGAGCTAATATCTGTTGAACTGCATCATCTACACGACACGGCTCGATTCCGGCCGCTGCTCTTAGTCGTTAACCCTAATCAAAACCGATAGTGCCCTAGGGCTTATGACTGACATCAAATATTTTTATTGGACGTAATCTGTAGCTTTCCCTATCTTGGCTGCGAGCCTCATCGTTGCAGGCATCGTAATCTCCAGGGAGACTAAAATAATGAAACAACGCATTAAGCCCCTTCTAGCTGCTCTCATGCTGGCTACCAGCGTCCCGGCCTTGGCCGGCACCGTCACCGTCATCACGTCTTTTCCTAAAGAGCTGACCCAAGCCTATAAAGCAGCATTTGAAAAGGCCAATCCGGACATCAAGATAGAAGTATTAAATAAAAACACAGTGTCGGGCATTGCCTACGTGCGGGAAACCGCTGAAGGCCGCAGGCCAGAAGTGTTCTGGGCGAGCGCCCCTGATGCATTTGAAGTTCTTTCTCAAGAAAACCTGCTAAGCAACATTGCGGACATCGCTAATCCGGACGTACCCGATACGATTGGCAGCTTCCCTATCAATGATCCCCAAGGCCTGTTTTTAGGCCAGGCGCTGGCCGGCTACGGCATCATGTACAACACCCGCCTAGTCAAAGCCAAGAAGCTGACTGAACCTCAGTCATGGGCTGACTTACTCACAGCCGAGTGGTACAACAACGTGGGAATCACATCGCCTTCGCGCTCTGGCACAATGCACCTGACCGTAGAGACTATTCTCCAGGGCGAAGGTTGGGAAAAAGGCTGGGAGACCTTGCTGCGCATGGCCGGTAACAGCGCTGCGCTAACTGACCGCTCATTTGGTGTTCCCGATGGCGTAAATAACGGCCAGTTTGGAGCCGGCCCTGTTATTGACTTCTTCGGTCTTTCAAGCAAATACTCCAAATTTCCTGTCGAATTCGTCTATCCGGAAGAAACCGCCATTGTTCCGGCAAATATTGGTCTAATTGCTGGTGCGTCAAACGCAGATGAAGGCAAGAAATTCATACAGTTTGCGTTGAGCAAAGAAGGCCAGGCCTTGCTGCTTGAGCCCCAAATCTCGCGCTTGCCTGTGTTGCCCTACGACAAAATGGATAATATTCCTGAAAACTACCCTGACCCACAGGAAATTGCCAAACGCAGTACGGTTCAGTTCGATGTGAACATATCGCAAAGCCGCTACTATATCGTGCAGTCTCTGTTTGATCAGACCATCACCTTCCGTCACAAAGACCTGCAGGCTGCCAGCAAGGCCATTCTCGACGCCGAAGCCAAGTTAGGTGCCAACCCACAGGGTGAAGCCGCCGATCTGCTTAGTGAAGCGAAAAAGCTGGCCTGGTCACCCTTGCTTAGTGCAGAGCAAGTTCAGGACAAAGCTCTGGCAGAGTTATTTGCCAGCGACAAAAAGGATTCGCAGGTCAGCCAGCAGCTGTCAAAACTGCAAGGTGACTGGAATACTCAATCCAAAACCAACTATGACAAAGCCATCCGTCTTGCCAGACAAGCAGCTGCCCTTTAAATAACGCACACAACAGCACCCTCCCTGCTCCTTAAGCTGAGCGGGGAGGAATTTTAGGTTTAACTGCGTGGGCGGCCTTATGTGGTCAAACGTCGCGGAGTCTTCATGGCCCAATCATTTTCATCCCGTTACCCGACTGGGGTAATACTGGCCGCACTCATCGTGCTGTCATTTTTAATTCTGTTTCTGGTGGTTCCTGTGGGGACCGTCTTTTATACCGCTTTCGTTAATGCCGACGGTAGCTTTACGCTAGGCCATTTCGGATCTTTCTTCCATCAGACCCTGCTGAAAGAATCTTTTGTAAACAGCCTTTACGTTGCCTTGGCTTCTACATTCTTTGCTTCGCTGATTGCGATTCCGCTGGCCTACCTCACAGTACGTTTTCGTTTTCGCGGCGCACTTATTATTCAGACCTTGGGTATTTTGCCCCTGATCATGCCCCCTTTTGTGGGCGCTGTCGCAATGCAGCTGATCTTTGGACGCTCAGGTTCGCTAAACCTCATGCTGGACGACTGGTTTGGCATCACCTTGCCGATCATGGACGGCCTGAATGGCATCATATTTGTCGAGTCAATCCATTACTTCCCCTTTATTCTTCTCAATCTGACGGTGGCGCTACGCAACATCGACGGTGCGATGGAGGAAGCGGCTGTTAACCTGGGTTCTAAAGGCTGGCGTTTGTTCAGACGCATCATATTCCCTTTGGCATTGCCAGGCTATGTAGCCGGGGCGTCACTCGTCTTCGTCAAGGTATTTGATGACCTGGGTACACCGCTGGTATTGGGTATTACCAATATGCTTGCGCCACAGGCCTATTTACGTATCACTCAAGTAGGTATTGATGATCCCTTAGGCTACGTGATCAGCGTAATTATGATTGCCTTCTCGATTTTGGCATTGTGGCTTTCCGCCTCTGCCCTCAAAGGCCGGGAATACTCCACCATTCAGAAAGGCGGCTCATCTTTACAGCAGCGCACTCTGACCAAAACACAAACATGGCTGGCCTATATCTGGATCGGCCTGATCTTGATGCTGGTGTTATCTCCACATATGGGCGTGCTTCTACTGTCTCTGGCGACTGTGTGGAGCTATGCTCCCTTACCCGACGGCTACACCCTCGCGCATTACGCCTCGGTGTTTCAGGAGTCGCAGGGTATGATCAGCAACACCCTGCTGTATTGCGGTTTAGCCGCGGGTATTGACGTTATTTTAGGCACTGCTATCGCCTACATCATGCTGCGCACCAAGATTCCTGGCCGTCAATGGCTGGACTGGATTGCTTCTGCTGCCCTGGCTGTGCCTGGCATTGTGCTGGCCATTGGCTTTATGCGAACCTTCAGAGACGTGAACGTACCGTTCAGCAACGTGGGGATTACCTCTACATGGGTATTAATCATGATCGCGTATTCCGTGCGCCGGCTACCTTATGCGTTGCGCTCTTGCGTCGCAGCCCTGCAGCAAATCAGCATCTCGCTAGAAGAGGCGGCTGCCTCAGTGGGTGCCAATCGCGTCAGTACGATACGCAGGGTTGTGATCCCCTTGATGGGAGGCGGAATTTTAGCTGGCTTTGTCACCAGCTTCGTGACCGCGGCTGTTGAGTTATCGGCCACTATTATGCTGGTCACCCGGGATAGCGATGCCCCGATGAGCTATGGCATTTACCTATACATGCAAAGCGCTTCAGGACGTGGTCCAGGCGCAGCCTTAGGTGTACTGGCCGTGGTTGCAGTCGCTATTGGTACCTACGTTTCACACGTCATAGTCGAGCGTGCATCAGCCCGCCAGCGCCCAGTAAAAGGGAATCAGGAATAGCCATGAAAAAAGTTAGTGTTGAGTGCCGTAATATCCGGCTGTCCTATGGCAAAAACGAAGTGCTAAAGGATATTAGCCTTACCATTGAACCCGGCGAGTTTTTCGCTTTGCTAGGTCCCTCAGGATCGGGAAAATCAACGTTATTGCGTCTAGTAGCGGGCTTTAATCAGCAGAGTTCCGGGCAATTGCTGGTTGATGGCAAAGACATTAGTAGCGTCCCCACCCATAAGCGCAACATAGGGATGGTTTTTCAAAGCTACGCCTTGTGGCCGCACATGACGGTGTGGGACAACGTGGCCTTCGGCCTGGTAGAGCGTCGTGTACCGGCCGCAGAGATCAAGAAAAAGTCGCTGCCGCCCTTGATCTGGTCGGCTTGGGCGATTTTGGGAAACGTCGTCCAAACCAGCTTTCAGGCGGGCAGCAACAGCGAGTTGCACTAGCGCGCACCATCGTTATTGAACCCCAGGTACTGCTACTTGATGAGCCGCTGTCAAACCTGGATCAAAAACTACGGGTGCAGATGCGACAGGATTTGCTTTCCCTGCAGCGTAGACTGGGCATCACCACGATTTTCGTCACTCACGACCAGGAAGAAGCCATGACAACAGCAGATCGGATGGCTGTTATGGATCAAGGCATAGTACAACAGGTGGGCAGTCCATCGAATTTATTCGATTTTCCGTGCAACCGTTTTGTAGCCAACTTCGTCGGCACAATGAACGTGCTGGAAGGCCTGGTCAAAGAGCGCACGCCGTCAACGATTACACTAAGCGTACAAGGCATTGGCGACATGATAGTGCCAATCATTCACGACGACACGCCTGCTGCCCCTCGCCTGGCAGCGAGCTTCCGGCCTCACACCGTGCAGCTGGAAAGCGGTAACGCCGGTAAAAATGGTGATGCCCGCTTTCTATGGATACCGGGAGTTGTCGAACGTAGCGAATTTTTAGGCGACTCTACCCGGTATGGGGTCAAGGTAGGAGAACAACACATCGTAGCGGATCAGTCACATTATTCCGGCTTACCTCAGTTTCTGCCTGGTGCTCCCGTATCCGTGGGCGTAGAACCCACACAAATTCGTTTGTTACCAGCCTGATCGTAGCGATGGAAATCTACCAAATCAGGGCTTTTGTCACCGTCGCACGGTTAGCCCACCTAACCCGTGCAGCAGAAGCCCTGAATTTGACTCAACCTGCGGTCAGCGCCCAGATAAAAGCCTTGGAGCAGAGCTTGGGGGTGTCGCTGTTTGAGCGGTCAGCAGGACGCTTAAGTTTGTCTAAGGCAGGAACACGCTTGCTCCCCACCGCCGAGCTTTTGCTAAGCCAAGCCAGACAACTTAAGTTTGAGGCTAAACAGCTGCAGGGCGAGCTTAGCGGCGAGGTACTGCTGGGCCTACCCAGCGAGCACCTGGATTTCTTACGTTTGGGTCCATTAGTCAATCGCATTACGCAAAGCCTGCCACTCATCGAACTGCAGACTCAAATCATGCCAGCAATACAGCTTGGCGAATACGTAAGCACCAGTCGCCTGACAGCAGCATTCAGCATTTCAGCCTACCCTCCCCGAGATGTAAACTGGTTACGCCTGCGTAGCATCAGTTATCGCTTGGTTTTGCCGAACGCCCTCGCTGAAGAGGTCGGACTTGGTGGATGGGCTGAGCTTGCCATGCTGCCTTGGCTGGACGGAGCCCTGGGAAGCCACAGCCATCTGTTATTACGAGAGATTTTCGAAAAAAGAGGCCTGAGCCCACGTATCGTGATGCATAGCGCAGATCAGGCGCATATGGATGCTCTGGTTAGAGCTGGCGCCGGTTGCGCTCTGCTGCGCGAAGAGATAGCCTTAAATGGCGTCAAGCAAGGACACTTTTCAATTTGGGGGCATGTTAAGGCAGAGGCCTCTCTAGGTTTTATAACGCCTTTGGAAAACGTGGAGTCCCCCTTAACCGTCGCCCTTATTTCCATGCTTAAAGAAATTTGGCACCTGGATTCGACATTAAATACACAAAGCTCATGACCATAACTAATTTTTGGCTTATTCGACACGGAGAAACCTCGTGGAACGCAGAGCGCAGGCTGCAAGGCTGGCAAGATATCCCTCTCAACGAGGTCGGTATTGCACAAGCAAATGAGCTGGCTGCTTACTTAGCTTCTAATCCGCTTGATATCACCTTCGATCTATTAGTATCCAGCGACTTGAAACGCGCTTCACAAACAGCAGAAATTGCGTGTGCCCATATGGGCCTGGATTTAATTCTCGAACCCGGACTACGAGAGCGGGGCTTCGGCATCTGGGAAGGCAGAAGTTGGGATAGCTTTGGCGAAACCGGCCCGGATCAGCCTGGGGCCAACACGCAAGACCTGGATCATGCAGTTGAAGGAGCAGAATCCATACGTAAGTTTCAAGATCGTGTCATTGGCAGTTTTGAGGCATTAGCGCGCAAGTCTCCCGAGCAAAATATCATCGTGTTTGCTCACGGCGGGGTCATCGATATGGTTTGGCGTAAGCTTCATAACGTGGATCTGAACACCCCACGTACTGAACGCATACTGAATGCGAGCATCAATCACTTCAGCCTTCACGCGCTGAGTAACAGCTACGAATGGCGGGTGCGTAACTGGGCTCAGACTCAACACGTAGAAAAAGCGTTGGACGATATAGGTTAACTCGTCCTTCCCGCTTGCAAGACACACCAAGGCTGCCGTCCACACTTTATGCTATGCAAGAAAAAATAAACCCCGCACTAGGCGGGGTCTTAGGTGAGCAGCTGCTGTTGCGCCAGCAACTGAACGAAATACCGCTGGGCAAGCGGTTATTTTTTTATTGTTGTATCAAAATACAATTTGAATATTGCTTCTGAGTCAAACCACCACTTGTAGTTCAACTATCTACTTGCCACAGCAAGTCGAGAAGATCAATTACTTGATACTTTAAGCTTTGTATTGGGTTTCTGACTACAGCACTGTTATATTCTACGCCTACAAAATGTGAGTGTTTGATTATGGTTAATACTATTGTTTTTTCTAATACATTAAAATCAAGGGCTTATGCCATAAGCTCCTGCTTACTGAAGAAAACATCGTACAAGCGTTTTAACCTGGCGCATCGTCAGAAGCGTTAAGATGCAAGGCTTTAGCGTCAAACAGCATAGGCTTTAACGAAAATTCGTAAAACCATAATCCGCCGTTTATGCCTGTAAAAATTTAACGTTAAAGGCATCTTTTCTTGCGCAGCGTATTTTTAACGCCACAGTGCTACATTCACACCACAGTTAAACAACAATAAAAAACAAAAAGACTGAATCCGATGCTGCTGGATTCAGTCTTTTTCCACTGCACGCCGCCGCAGTTATAGCCTATAGAAAGCCATGGTTACCGCTAGCACCTGCTTACGCAGGAGTGTGCATCTCTTGCAAGGAATAAACACGCAGACCGTCGCCATTGCGCATATACTGCAGACCCTCTACGGCAGCCAGCGCACCGGCTATAGTGGTGTAGTAGGCCAAGTTGGCTGCCAGCGCATGGGTACGAATGGTGCGCGAATCGACGATGGCATTACGCCTCTCTTCGACGGTATTGATCACCAACGCAATCTCGCCATTTTTAACCATATCGACGATATGAGGGCGCCCTTCGGTGACCTTGTTCACAACAGTCACTTTTAAACCCGCCTGCTTGATCGCTGCAGCTGTGCCACGCGTTGCCACAATATCGAAACCTAATTCGATTAGGCCTTGTGCCACCTCGACAGCCTCGGCTTTATCGGCATCACGAACACTGATAAAAACCAAACCTGACTCAGGTAGATTAACGCTTGCAGCCATCTGCGATTTTATAAAGGCTTCGCCAAAACTGCGGCCCACACCCATGACTTCGCCTGTCGACTTCATTTCAGGACCAAGAATGGTATCTACACCAGGAAACTTAACAAACGGGAAAACGGCTTCTTTAACCGCAAAATACCCTTCGTTGACAACCGGTTCTAGATCAAGGTCTTTGAGCATTTCGCCCGCCATGACGCGAGCCGCAAGCTTCGCCAACTGCAGGCCTGTAGCTTTAGAAACAAAAGGCACGGTACGGGAAGCACGAGGGTTAACCTCAAGCACATACACGTCTCCATTTTGAATGGCGAACTGAACGTTCATTAACCCTTTAACGTTCAAGGCTTTGGCCATCAGAGCTGTTTGGCGACGAATTTCTTCAACCACCTCTTCAGACAAGGAGTAAGGAGGCAAGCTGCAGGCCGAGTCGCCAGAGTGCACACCCGCTTGCTCGATATGCTCCATAACCCCGCCTACAAAAACATCGACTCCGTCGCAAAGGCAATCGACGTCGACCTCGGTGGCGTTATTAAGGAAGTGATCCAGCAAGACCGGCGAATCGTTGGAAACCTTAACGGCCTCACGCATGTAGCGCTCCAGATCCTTTTGCTCGTGTACGATCTCCATGGCGCGGCCGCCCAGCACATAGCTGGGGCGAACCACCAGCGGATAGCCAATTTCAGCAGCAAGGGCAATCGCTTCGCTTTCGGTACGCGCTGTGCGGTTAGGCGGCTGACGCAGGCCCAGCTTGGTCAGAAGCTTCTGGAAGCGCTCACGGTCTTCGGCAACGTCGATGGATTCGGGACTGGTTCCAATAATGGGCACGCCGTTGGCCTCAAGGGCACGAGCCAGTTTTAGCGGTGTTTGACCGCCGTACTGAACAATCATGCCGACCGGTTTCTCGATGTGTACGATTTCAAGTACGTCTTCAAGTGTCAGCGACTCGAAATATAAACGATCAGAGGTATCGAAATCGGTAGAGACCGTCTCAGGATTGCAGTTGATCATGATGGTTTCGTAGCCCTGCTCACGCAGCGCGACGGCTGCATGTACGCAGCAATAATCAAACTCAATACCCTGACCTATACGATTA
This sequence comes from Paenalcaligenes niemegkensis, assembly GCF_022230885.1. Taxonomy (GTDB): domain Bacteria; phylum Pseudomonadota; class Gammaproteobacteria; order Burkholderiales; family Burkholderiaceae_B; genus Paenalcaligenes; species Paenalcaligenes niemegkensis. The sequence goes on from NZ_JAKGCT010000002.1 coordinate 264,113, forward strand.
GGCCCACCGCCCAATACAATGATTTTCTTACGGTCAGTCGGTCTGGCTTCGCACTCTTGCTCGTAGGTGGAGTACAGGTAAGCCGTATCAGTGGCGAACTCGGCCGCGCACGTATCTACCCGCTTAAACACCGGGCGTACATCATGCTGATGACGAACCTTGCGCACTTCAGACTCGGCAGTGTCCAGCAAAAAGGCCAGACGGCGATCGGAAAAACCGCGACGCTTCAGGCCATACAGGGTATCGCGGTTAAGATCAGATAGCGTTTTTTGCTCAAGCGCGAGCTCAATATCAACAATATCTTTAATTTGAGCCAAGAACCAAGGATCAATCTTGGTGATATTGTGAACTTCCTCCAGCGTCAAACCCTGTGCAAAAGCATCTCCAACGTACCAGATACGCTCTGGACCAGGTTCGCCCAGCTCGACCTGCAATTTTTCACGGTCGGTCGTCATCTGGTTTAAACCATCGACACCCACTTCGAGGCCACGCAACGCTTTTTGAAAGGATTCCTGGAAAGTACGTCCTATGGCCATAACCTCGCCCACCGACTTCATTTGCGTGGTTAAGCGAGAGTCGGCCTGAGGGAACTTTTCGAAAGCAAAACGCGGGATTTTGGTAACGACATAATCGATGGTGGGCTCGAATGAGGCTGGTGTTGCACCGCCAGTGATTTCGTTCTGCAATTCGTCGAGGGTGTAACCTACCGCCAGACGCGCTGCTATTTTGGCGATAGGGAATCCTGTTGCTTTGGAGGCCAGTGCTGACGAACGGGACACACGCGGGTTCATCTCGATAACGATCATGCGACCGTTTTCAGGGTTGACTGCAAACTGTACGTTTGAGCCACCGGTGTCTACACCGATTTCACGTAGCACCGCAATCGATGCATTACGCATGATCTGGTATTCGCGATCCGTTAATGTTTGCGCTGGCGCTACGGTGATGGAATCGCCGGTGTGTACGCCCATTGGATCGAGGTTTTCGATAGAGCAAACAATAATGCAATTATCGGCGCTATCGCGCACCACTTCCATCTCGTACTCTTTCCATCCCAGCAACGACTCTTCGATAAGAAGCTCGCTGGTAGGAGACGCCTCGAGGCCCCGGCGGCAGATGGTTTCAAACTCTTCGGGGTTATAGGCAATACCCCCGCCTGTGCCACCCAGGGTAAAGCTGGGTCGTATAACGACAGGAAAACCTGCGGTGCCAATTTCTTTGGCAATGGCTCGCTGTACTGTCCAAGCCTCATCCATGGTGTGGGCCACGCCTGATTTGGCAGACTCCAGACCAATGGAAGTCATGGCGTCTTTAAACTTCAGACGATCTTCGGCTTTGTCGATGGCCTCGGCATTGGCGCCGATCATTTCCACGTTGTATTTTTCGAGTACGCCGTGTGCGGCCAGATCTAAGGCGCAGTTAAGTGCGGTTTGCCCGCCCATCGTAGGCAGTAAGGCATCAGGGCGTTCCCGCTCGATGATTTTCTCGACCACTTGCCACGTAATGGGCTCGATGTAAGTAACGTCAGCGGTGTCAGGATCAGTCATGATCGTGGCCGGGTTACTGTTAACTAGTATGGTGCGGTAACCTTCGGCCTTAAGAGCCTTACATGCTTGCGCGCCCGAATAATCGAACTCGCAAGCCTGCCCAATAATAATGGGGCCCGCACCAATAATGAGAATACTTTTAATGTCTGTACGCTTAGGCATAATGCAATATTTTCTTGCGAGGGCAATTAAGCCTGTTTCGCAGCCATCAGGCTAATGAATTGATCGAATAACGAGGCGATATCTCGTGGCCCTGGGGTTGCTTCAGGGTGGCCCTGAAAACAAAACGCCGGACGATCGGTAAACTCAAAGCCTTGCAGGCTGCCATCAAATAACGACACGTGGGTTACACGTGTGTTGGCGGGTAAGGTAGTCGCATCAACGGCAAAATTATGATTCTGGCTGGTGATGAAGACTCGGCCACTACTGACTTCTTGCACGGGGTGATTAGCACCGTGATGGCCGGTTTTCATTTTGACCGTATTAGCCCCGGCGGCCAGCCCCATAACCTGATGTCCCAAGCAAATACCAAACAGCGGTATTTTTTTGTCGAGCACGGCTTTGCTTGCCTCGACCGCGTAGGAGCACGCTTCGGGATCACCTGGGCCGTTGGATAAGAACACACCATCAGGATTGGTAGCCAGGACGTCAGCAATAGGCGTTTGCGCAGGATACACGGTGACGTTGCAACCTCGATCGGCCAATAAACGCAGAATGTTGGCTTTAACGCCAAAATCGTAAGCGGCTACGTTGTATTGTGTGGTGTCGGGTTCGGCAAAGCCGACCCCCAGGCCCCAAGAGCCTTGCACCCAAGAATTAACTTCAGTCGTGGAGACCTCTTTGGCCAAGTCAACCCCCGACATGCCTGCAAAAGAACGGGCCAGTTGAATGGCCCGTTCGGCGTCATCGCCAACTAAGATACATGCCCCCTGGGCACCTTTTTCTCGTAATATACGAGTGAGTTTTCTGGTATCAATACCTGCAATCGCGACAATACCCTCTTGTTTAAGGTAGTCGGGTAACGATTGCACAGAACGGAAATTGGAAACCCTCAAGGCACAATCACGCACCACCAGGCCAGCCGCTTGAATCTGTTTTGATTCAGCGTCTTCGGGGTTTACACCCGTATTGCCAATGTGTGGATAAGTAAGTGTGACGATCTGACCTCTGTAACTTGGATCAGTGAGAATTTCCTGATAGCCCGTCATGGCTGTATTAAAAACTATTTCAGCAACAGCATGGCCCTCAGCACCTATGGATACGCCTTCGAACAGCGTTCCATCAGCCAGGGCCAGGATTGCACTTGATGTAGCATGAGACTCTTCAGGAAAGAGAGACGGCAGCACGTTTAAACCCCGGTTCAGAAATTTACAAATAAACCTTCCGATTATACTCTGACTTCGGCCACATCAGAAAGACTAGCTGTCATAAACTTTTGTATTCTATGTTTTAGACAAAATGGTCTACAGTATCAAGCTTGTATCGGTTAGGTATTTAATGGTGATGTAGTTATGACAACCTTGCTTGAATCCTTGCGGCAACATACCACAGTCGTGGCTGACACTGGTGATTTCGAAACCATGAAAGTGTTTCGCCCCACCGATGCCACGACCAATCCTTCATTGATTCTTAAGGCCGTGCAGCAAGAGGCCTATAGACATTTACTTGAAAAGACAGTGAAAGACGCTCCGAATGCGACTGCCAGCGAGCTGGTAGACAGGCTTCTGGTTGCCTTTGGCACTGAAATTCTACGTATAGTGCCAGGCCGCGTATCAACTGAAGTCGACGCCCGCCTGTCATTTGACACTCAGGCCAGCATCGAACGCGCCCGTAATATCATTGAGCTTTACGAAACCGCCGGCATCAATCGCCAGCGTGTATTAATTAAGCTTGCGTCTACCTGGGAAGGTATACAGGCCGCCAAACAGCTTGAAACTGAAGGCATTCATTGTAATTTAACGCTTTTATTCTCTCTGACTCAAGCAATTGCTTGTTCGCAGGCCAAGGTCACCTTGATCTCCCCTTTGTTGGCCGTATTTACGATTGGCATAAAAAAGACATGGGCGATGCCTGGGTAGAAAGCGATCATGCCAACGAGAACGATCCGGGCGTGAAATCCGTTACTGCCATTTTTAACTATTACAAGACTTATGGCATCAAAACAGAGATCATGGGTGCAAGCTTTAGGAATACAGGACAAGTTCTGGCGCTTTCAGGCTGTGATCTGCTTACGATAAGCCCCGCCCTGTTGGCCGAACTGCAGCAAACAATGGGACAGGCACCACGTATGCTTGACGCTGAGCAGGCCAAAGATGTGGCACCCGAATGGCGGGCCAACAACGAGGTCAACTTCCGCACACGGCTTAATGAAAATGCCATGGCCACCGAAAAACTGGCTGAAGGTATACGCCTGTTTACAGCCGATGCCGTCGCCCTGGACAAGCTTTTGGCTAAATACAAGCAAGAGCTGCATCCTGGAATTTAATAGTAGCCAGCCTCGCTGGCCTGTAAAAAAACAGCGCAAAAAAATGCCGGGCTTTGCCCGGCATTCTTTATAGACTGCTTGAATTCGCGCTTACATTTTCGCTGTTTCACCCGCTTTGGGTCGCCAGGCCAGCATGCGATTCTCGAAGACTGACACCATCAGATCAAGAATTAACGCAAATAAGGTCAGAACGATAATTCCGGCAAACACCGTATTCACATCTAGCGTACCTTCGGCCTGCAAGATCAGGTAGCCTACGCCGGCCGCAGATCCCAGGTACTCGCCCACTACAGCACCGACAAAGGCCAGACCCACAGAAGTGTGCAGGCTGGAAAACACCCAGCTGGTAGCCGAAGGGATGTAAACATGCCTTAGCAACTGCTTGCGATTCGCGCCCAGCATTCTGGCGTTATCCAGCAGTGTATTGCTGACTTCACGCACCCCTTGGTAAACGTTAAAGAACACGATGAAAAACACCAGGGTTACAGCTAACGCCACCTTGGACCAGATCCCCAGCCCAAACCACATACCGAAAATAGGTGCCAAAATGACACGTGGCATAGAGTTGGCGGCGGTGATGTACGGATCAAGCAACGCACTGGCGCCAGGCGAGAGCCCGAGCCATAAACCAAAAGCCAGGCCGGCCACAGTACCTATAACGAAGGCCAGCATGGTTTCGGATAAGGTGATACCCAGATGGTGATAGATATCGGCATTGGTAACAAACCAGGCCCAGATAACTTTCGCCACCTCGACAGGCTGCCCAAAAAAGAAAGCAAAGTTTCGGTCCTGAGCGGCAAAATGCCACGCTGTCAATACAATAACCAGCAGCAAGATCTGCCAAAAACGCAGTTGTAGGGTCGAAAGTCTAATTGATTGATGTTTAGCCATATTAAGCCCGCTTTTGCTGGGCGTAGCCCTTCAGTACTTCTTCACGTAACACGTCCCAGATCGCTGAATGTAATTCAACAAATCGGGGATTACTACGCACCTCTGCCACATCCCTGGGACGAGGCAAATCGATATGGAACTCTCCGATGGGATGAGTGCCCGGACCCGCTGACAGCACGATCACTCGATCGCTCATGGCGATGGCTTCATCCAGGTCGTGTGTGATAAACAACACTGCCTTGCGACTCGCCATCCAGATTTCCAATACTTCGTTCTCCATCAGCTGACGCGTTTGAATATCCAGTGCAGAAAATGGCTCATCCATCAGGATGATGTCCGGGTCACGAATCAAGGTTTGTGCCAGCATGGCACGCTTGCGCATGCCACCTGACATCTGATGAGGGTATCGGTCTTCAAAGCCCCCAAGCCTACCCGCTTCATCCATTCCCGGGCCAGCGCTTCGGACTCGGCCTTGGGCTTGCCCTCGAACTCCAAGCCAGCCATCACGTTGGACAAGGCACTGCGCCAGGGAAATAATGCTTCGCCCTGAAACATATAGCCAGCTCGATGATTGATGCCCTGGAGCGGCTTGCCAAACACTTTGACACTGCCAGACGAAGGGGCCAGCAACCCTGCCCCCACGTTCAGCAGCGTAGACTTTCCGCAACCGGTAGGCCCGACCACTGAGACAAACTCGCCAGGGGCGACCGTTAAGGTGGCATCTTTTACTGCAACGTACTCACCCTTACCGTCTCTGTCGGCAAATACGCAACTTACATTATCTAGACTTAGTGCAGCTTCAGGCATTGGATAACTTCTTGTTTGCGTTGATAACAAATTCATTTGTCCAGATTTTGCTGACGTCGATCTCAGTCGCATCGAAGTTAGGAACAAAAGCAGCCAAGGCATTTAACGCTGTTTCAGGACCGTCTTCGTCTACCATTCCATCTGGCGACAAGGACTCTTTATTGTCCGTCAAGCATTGCTTATATAGCTCGGGATTACCTAGCAAATAAGTTTCTGGAACTGCAGCCGCGATTTCTTCTACAGTAGACTCCTGAATCCATTTATCAGCGCGAACAATGGCATTCGCCAAGGCCTGCGCTGTGCCAGGGTTTTTATCCAGAAACGCCTGTGAGGCATACAGACAGCCCGAAGGCATACTGCCTCCAAAAATCTTTTTGGTATCGGCAACCGTACGTGCGTCGGCGATAATTTGAATCTCATCGTCTTGCTGCAATGTGCCAATAACGGGGTCGAGATTAGCGATGGCATCAATTTGACCAGTACGTAATGCCGTAATGGCGCCCGCACCGGCACCTACGCCAACGAAGGAAACATCTGAAGCCTTCAGGCCATTTTGTTCAAGGAAAAAGCTGACCATCATGTTGGTTGACGAGCCCGGCGCTGTCACGCCAATTTTCTTGCCTTTAAGATCAGCTGGAGACTGGTAGTCGGACATGGTTTTTTAGAAACCGCCAGCACAATCGCCGGAGTCTTGCCTTGCTGCACAAATGCACGATAGTCCTGACCTTTGGACTGCAAATTAATAGTGTGCTCAAAAGCGCCAGAGACTACATCAGCACTTCCACCTACCACGGCTTGTAATGCACGCGAGCCTCCTGCAAAGTCGATTACACGTACGTTCAGGCCTTCGTCCTCAAAATAGCCATTAACTTCAGCAATGGACAGTGGCAGGTAATAAATTAGTGCTTTTCCACCCACAGCAATGGAGACATCTTTTTTTCGATAGCGGGTTGTGCGGACACCAAGGATGGGAACGCTGCAACACCGCCAGCAACCCCTGCTAGTTTCAATAATTGGCGACGAGAGACTGTCATGTAAGGCCCCTTTTTTAGGTTTATATCTAGTGCTAACGCGTAGGCGCAGCGCCGTTTTTAATTACATTCTTTACTGAATTCCGAAGCAATTCAGCATAGCGACAACCGAGAACTACGTATCACGACGTTCTTGCAATGCCCAAGCAATAGTACTTGCATCGACGTATTCCAGTTCGCTGCCTGCGGGAACACCCCTAGCCAGACGCGTTACTTTAATATCTCGATTTCGTAGTATCTCTGCCAGGTAATGAGCCGTCGTTTCACCTTCGGCGGTGAAATTCGTTGCGAGAATAACCTCGCGCACGTGCTCGTCGGAAACTCGCTTTATCAGGCGTTCGAATTGTAGCTCGTTGGGCCCTACACCCTCGATGGGCGCCAGGCGCCCCATCAAGACATAATACAAGCCACGATACCCATGACTGGACTCAACCATGTTTTGGTCGGCCGGTGTTTCTACTATGCAAAGCAGCGACGGATCACGTCGGCTGCTGGCACAAATCTGGCATAACGCTGTCTCGCTAAAGCTATTACAGCTTTCGCAATGCAACAGCATTTTGGAAGCACGTTCTAAGGCCACCCCAAGCTGCGAAGCCCCGGCCAGATCGTGCTGCAACAAATGATAAGCCATACGCCGAGCGGTGCGTTCGCCTACTCCGGGCAGGCGACGCAATGCATCGATTAGAGCCCGTAATGGTTCGGGCTCTGGCAACTGTGGGTCGGACATCAGAAAGGCAGAGACATCCCGGGCGGCAACGGCAGACCGGCGGTGACCGATGCCATTTCTTCCTGGGACTTGGCTTCGGCTTTGCGCAAGGCATCGTTAAAGGCAGCTGCGACCAGGTCTTCCAGCATGTCTTTATCTTCTTCCAGCAGGCTGGGATCGATAGCCACGCGACGCACATCGTTACGGCATGTCATCGTAACTTTTACCAAGCCACCGCCCGATGCGCCTTCAACCTCGATATTCGCCAGGGCCTCTTGGGCCTTTTTCATGTTTTCTTGCATTTGCTGGGCTTGGCGCATTAATCCAGCAATTTGTCCTTTCATCATAAGGATAGTTCCTAAACGTTAATGACCCGTGGGTCTAGTTTGCAGCTAAGCTGCTTTGTGGTGGTTGGCCCGCACCGACCCTGGTAGCAGCCGGGCATCAAACTCGTTGATTAAAGCCACAATAAAGGGATCGACCTGGGCATCGTGCTCGGCCTGCTGTTGGCGCTCTGCCCTTTCTGCCTGCTCTACAGCATGAGCCGTTTCCGACCCGGTGCTGCCATATTCAATATGTAGACGTAAGACCTCAGTGAAATACTCGGCTAATACCGTCGTTAGTCTGGCCTTGGCATGACTATCGTCAGCAGAGCGGATCTCGACCCGCAAGGTAATTTGCTGATCAGCCACCCCCACCCATTCGCTTTGCCTGGCCAATTGTCCGGCCCATCCGCTAAGAGGTAAAGAGGCCGCAACAGCAGGCCAGTCTTTAGGCTGCATACGCCCCAGTTTTATGGGCTTATGCTGCTGAGCAGAGCCGTCGTGAGTTGCCGCCCCCAAGACAGCACTGAGTTCTGCCGGGTTAACCTCGGGAGCTGCCTGAACAAGCTCATCGTCGAAGCTCTGCTCATAATCACTGTCGCCATCATGAATTTGATCGTCAAATGGAATGTTATCAAAATCGACGGGGGGACCATCCGAAAATTGTGTTGTCTCGGAATTCTGCTCATCAGAAATAGCCACGTCTGCCATAGATCGGTCTGGTTCAGCGAGAATGGCTTCAGAAGACCGGACAGCAGGCGGCAATACTTCGGCAGCAGCCCGACTCTGATCGGCAGGCAACTCTTCCCAAGCCGGAATGTCATCGGCTTGAGACTGAGCAGGCAGCGCTTCAGCTCTATTGGTCGTAGCTGGTGTAGCAGACGAGGCTATTCTAGCTGGTCCTGCAGGTGAGACCGATGTTGCGGGTGCGGCTGGTATGGCCGGCACCGAAGAAGCAGAAGACGACTTTTTTGACTCAGGCTCAGCCTGTGTCGTATTTAGCGCTGTGCCGCCAACCATGACCACAGGCGGAGAGGCCTCAGAAGGAAGCGGTGACGGCGCACGCTGTTCTTCTATCTGCGACGGTCGCTCGGGCTGATCCGGAACAAGGCCCGAACTTAGCGCTGCTGAAGGGGTCTTTGGTTCAGGTACAGGCTGAACCGCCGCCTCAGGCACCGACGTAGTAGCTGCAGGCACGACATTGGCGTTGCTCTCGGCTGCGGCAGCACTCTCAGCAGGACGGGCCACTACGGGCCTGGCAGAGCCTGACGGTGGGTTCACCGGAGGCTGGGCGGGCGCAGTACCTTCTGGCATCAAAGCCAACATACGCAAGCACGCCATGACAAAGCCTGCATATTCATCGGGAGCCAGGCTTAATTCGCTACGGCTATGCACCGCCACCGAGTAGAACAGCTGCACGAAATCAGGGCCCAGGCTGGCCGCCAGCCGCTGTATATCTGCCTGCAGCGGGTTCTCGGGCGGCGTAGCGCCTGGCAAACGCTGCTCGATGGCGATGTGCGATAGCAACACCGCCAGGTCGGCCAGTGCTGCCGAGTACGACAAGCCACGCGAGGCCAGGTCGTCAGCGACCTGCAAAATAGCCGAGGCATCTTTCATGCTTAAAGCTGTGAGCAACTGGCATAAATGACCTTGATCAATGGTCCCCAGCATACCCTGGACAGCTTCCGTACTAAGGCTGCCAGCACTATAGGCAATTGCCTGGTCTGTCAGGGACAGCGCGTCACGCATCGAGCCGGCGGCCGCCTGCGCTATCAACCGCAACCCGGGAAGTTCAAACGGTATGTTTTCCTGGCCCAGCACACCATCAAGGTGTTCAACAATTGCCGGAACTGTCATTTGCTTAAGATTAAACTGCAGGCAACGCGACAGCACCGTAACGGGTATTTTTTGCGGATCTGTCGTGGCCAGAATGAACTTCACATGCGGTGGAGGTTCTTCCAGCGTTTTAAGCATGGCATTAAACGCATGGCCAGTGAGCATGTGGACTTCATCAATCATGTAGACTTTATAGCGGCCTGAGCCAGGCGCATACACGGCCTGCTCAAGGAGCTGGGTCATTTCATCTACACCCCGATTAGAAGCAGCGTCCAGCTCGACATAGTCTACAAAGCGACCGGCATCGATTTCGGTACAGGCCTGGCATGTACCGCAGGGGGTCGCAGTAATACCGGTTTCACAATTTAACGCCTTGGCCAATATCCGGGACAGCGTCGTCTTGCCTACCCCTCGGGTACCTGTAAACAGCCATGCATGATGAAGGCGCTGAGTCGATAAGGCGTGGGTTAACGCACGTACAACGTGGTCCTGACCAATTAAGGTTTCAAAGGAACGAGGACGCCATTTTCGTGCAAGAACTAGATACGTCATGCTGATAGAAAGCTAAAAGATAAAATGGCGATGCGAGATACCTGCCATCGAAAGTAAAAAGTGTACCGAATTAAAGCGCACTTGGGCAGCAATGTGGCCAAAGCAGGTACAAACAGAAGGGATGTGATGGGCGCTGTAAAAGCAATTGAAGGTGGCGAGCCTGACTTCGGCACTGATTCGAGACAGCTGTGGCTGCTTCGTTCCCGACCTGACCAGGTTGACTGTTGAACCATGCGAAGGGACCCGCCAAGAAGAAGTTTAACACTATTGCGCCGAGTCTGCATAAGCATCATCAAAACAGCGAAGCCTGCTCAAACGCCAGTTGAGAAGGGGCTACATTTGCCGGAACCAGGCTTTCGTATTCGATCCATAAATTAACCCGCGGAAAGTACAAGGCAGCCTTGGCTTCCCGCCCATCCAGCGCATGTACCTGTTCGCTGTAACGCAGCATCTGCTCTGCGTAACGGGCTTTCATCCGCTCAGTAAAGGCCGTCAGCGTTTCATTCTCGTATGGTGAACCCGTTTTGTAATCGACAACCAGCCAGTGGTCTTCCTGAGAAATAGCCAGATCGATAATTGAGACCCTGCCCGTAATGTCCAATAACGACCATTCGCGATAGGCACGAGCAACACCAAGCAGCCACTGGCCACGTTCACTTTCTATGGTAGCAATGAGAGTTTGCTGTAGCTCGGAGAGTGCGTTCTCGACTCGCTCTTGAGCAATACCCGCCCGTAAAAGCTGCTTACGCATGGCTGCATGGCTGGCTTCTAGCCGCGGCGCTGTCCAATGGGACAAGCCCTCACTTCCGATGCGCTCCAGCCATGCGTGAGCCACTGTACCCATTGCACTTTCATCAGCACTGGATACCGGCCAGTGCCACTCGTTCTGGCTGAGACTGGGCCAGTGCCACTCGGCCTGCCCCGCCTGCATGTGCTTTATCCGTTTTAATAGACGAGCGTCTGCTGTGTGCTGTCTCGGAGCGAGGCCCTCGCTGAAGCTGAGTTCGGGCAACACGACGCACGGCCACAAGCGCCCCAGCAGGCTTCCGGCACCCGGTGCCTTGGGCTGCTTTTCTGAATCCATCTGAATCTCAGCCACAATATGCAACTGTGTACGGGCTCGGGTCAATGCCACGTAAAGCAAGCGATTACTTTCAAAATCAGCCCGCTGCTTGTCACGCGCTGCTAAAAATCGCGATACCGGATCGTGTTCGTCAGACGCGCGTGGCTTTACTGGCCCCAGCAACAACCTGCCATCGGCATGCTCCAAACGAATCAGAGGCGCCTGGTCAGCCATGGGTCTACGCTCTAAGCCATATAAGATGACAGACTCGAACTCAAGGCCTTTGGATTTATGGATAGTCATGACTTCAACTGCTGTACCCGCACTACGTGGGGCGGCGTACAGGCGTTCTATTTTGCGTTCGAACTCTGAAACCACCAATCCCTTATAGGGGGCAGTCTCCTCCAGTAGTCGCAAAACGCGCTCCGCATCGGCCTGATCACCAGGATGAGCGTAGACCTTAGGCCCGCCCAATCCCTGCCAAACTCGTTCGACCCACGCGGCAAATGGCAACATGCCACTGCGGTTGGTACGGTCGAGCAAGAGCCGGGTTGCCTGCTGCATACGCTTGGCCTCATCAGGCTCGAGATCATCATAACCATGGGGATCATCCAGTCGCTGTCGCAATAAACCGGGAATACTCTGGCGCGTACTTGGCGCACACAATTTGTGCAAAGTGGCTAACCGCAAGCCCACCAAAGGACTACGCAATATCGACAACCATGCCAGACGGTCACCTGCGTGACTAAGAGCTCGTACAACCTGTACCAGGTCGCGTACAGCCGGACGAGCCTCCAGAGGCTCAAGCTCCACGGCGCGGCACGGTATGTCGCGCAGGGAGAGTTCGCGCACCACTTTTTTCAAATGGCTACGGGCCCGCACGAGAATGGCCACGGGATGCTTGCTTTCTGGATAGGTTTCCAATGCGTCAGCACACAGGGCCACCACTTTTGATTGAGAACATTCATCGACTTGCTGCTGAAGCTGTTCATCGCTGAGTTCAGCATCAGGCATTGAGCAAATGGGGTGAAAACTAAACGCCGGTTGAGCTGCATCAGACTGAAAAGCATCGGAGGCGTTATAACTTACCGCCCCGAGTTCAGTATCATCATAATCAGGAAAGAGGTACGCCCCCGCCTGGTTGACCCAGTTAACCAAGGCAGCCTGAGAACGAAAATTATTGGTTAACGCCAACGGCTCCAGTTCGACTTCCCCAGACGTCGCTGATTTTTCACCTGAATGAACAATCCGACCTCAGCTTTGCGAAACCGATAAATAGACTGCATCGGATCGCCAACGAGAAATAGCGTGCGGCCGTCGCCCTGCTCCCAGCCGGAACTTAAGCGCTCCAGAAGTTCAATCTGGGTGTGACTGGTGTCCTGAAACTCATCCACCAGTAAATGCCGCATGGATCGATCGACTTTAAGCAGTAGTTCACTCGGCTGATCAGAACTTCCGAGTGCTTGTAAAGCTCGCTGTGAAATTTCAATAAAGTCGACTTCGCTTTGCTCGGCAAAACGCAGACGTAATTGCGCGCTCGCTATCCAAAGCACTTTGACAAAGCTGCTTAAGACATCAATTTGCTGAGCATCGTAGCCCTGCGGTAAGTTACGGGCCCGGGCCAGTGCTGAAACCCACCAGGCCCCTTCGTCAGCATTGTTGATCCATGCCTCGATGCCTTGTTTCTGCACCGTTTTTGCAGGAAACCCCTGCTTAACGGTGATACGCTTGCGCAGCTTTCCGTCGTTGGTCAGCAAGGCATTGGCAAGCGCCTGCCACAAGGGAAGATAGTCTGTACTGGCTTCAAACGGGCTCCCGTCCCAATCAAGCAAGGCCTGGATGTCGGGTACTCCAGAGCCTGTCTGCCGCTGACACTCATCCGCGGCAAAGCGTAGCAAGGGAGCAAGATCACTGGCCCAGCCTAAAGGCATGGCGCCCGACAAGGTTGCCAGCTCAGCTTCAACAATAGATTCCAGATTTATCTCGATTTGTGCAACGCTTTCAGCATTACCCAAAACAGGCTGCCACTGATCGCGGCTAGCCAGCATTTGTGCAATAAGACTTTGGGCTGTAGACAAGTGCACATCCACGTGAGCCAACAATTGCGCAACCTCATCATACTCATCGGCCATTGCCAAGGTATCAAAAGCCGCCTGTAAATAATGCTCACGCGCATCTTCAACGACCGCAGGTACGCCACCCAGCCCACTGACCCAGGGCATCGCGCGCACTAAATGGGCGCACAGCGAATCAATGGTTCTAATGCTCAGGCGGGCTGGATAGGCCAGCAACTCCCATCCCATTTCGTCATTGCGCTGCATGGCTGCCTGGGCAAGCTCCCAGCTTCTTAACCGGTAAGCTTCGGCTGGCCTCGGGTCGTTCGCCGCCTGCAGCTTTTCCAGGACGCGCGCATGCATTTCTGCAGCGGCTTTTTTTGTAAACGTAATAGCGACCACTTCTTCAGGCCGACTTACCGTTGCCAGCAGAGCAAGAATCCTATCGGTCAGTAGCTCTGTTTTTCCCGACCCTGCAGGCGCTTGAACCAGAAATGAACGAGAGGGATCAATAGCTCTGCTTCTTATGTGGCTGTCGCTGGGCTGTCTGGTCGTCATAACTGTTCCTCGTTCAAGCGCAAGAAGGCAAGCACATCGCAATACAGCAAATCGTTGGGATCCCAGATTCTATTACTGGCCAGGCCTTGGGAGAACTCATCAGCAAGCGCTTGAATATCACTGTTCCACTGTTGAAGCTGCTCATCCCACGTTGGCAGCACATGACGCTTCTCAATATCGCGATTTTTAGTATCGCCCAGCAGCACATTGGTATCGGAATAACCCGTTACCCCCGGGCTGCGTGCATTAAGCCACGCCAAGGCAATCGCAGCAACTTGCTGTCCCTGCCCAAGTAAGTGCGCCGCATATAAAGGCAGCTGTAAATTAATAGGCCGATGACGGATCCAGTCGCCAAGCGGCTCACTGCGGTTTAGCGATGTTTTATAATCAAATACAACATAACGTCCGTCTGACAGCTGATCCAGCCTGTCGAGCCGCATCCCCAGGGACAGATGCTGATAAGTGAACTGCAACTCGGACTCCAGTTCAATCACTGAAAATGGCTCGCGCTCGAATTCGAAAGACAGCCAGTTTTTCAGCACAGAGACCGCCCGCTCGCATTCCAGTTCACGTAGACGGCCACTGTACTCAACCAGCTCGACCTCGGCTGCTTGCTCAATCAGATCTGACAAGACTTGCTCGACTCCTGCCTCATCAAGCCAAGTCCGTAGTCCTTCACTATTTTTAGAGGGGCATTCCTTCCAGAGCAGTTCCATTGCGCGGTGCAGAAACAGACCACGGGCGTTTAAATCGCTCATTGACGCATACTCGGGAAGGTCACTGGCTGCCAGGCGATACTTCACAAACGCCCAGAGGGGCGAGCGTGCCTGCGTGTCCAGGACACCTACCCCACCGCGTATTATTTCGTTCGCGGCAACGGGCGGACCCATTGAGTCATCAATAAACTCAATGTCAGACGGCAATACAGTCGCCAAATCTGGTGAAGGTTCTGCGCACTGGTATTCGCGCAATAAGGGGCTGGCGCGCAAGAGCTGCTCGCCTTGATACTGTGGATAACTAAGCCGTATAACAGGAGCACTGCTGGAGAGCGCTTGGAAAAGCTGCCCGGCCCATTGCAGCTCACGCTCAGGTGTCGCTCTGGGAGCGTTGGCTCTGCGCAGAGCACTATGAGGAAGCAAGGGGTTGGGTTTCACCGCAGCGGGGAGTACTTCATCGCTCAAGCCCAGCATCCAGACTGCATCCCAGTGCCCGCCTTCGGCCTCAAGGAATCCCAGGACATCCAGCCGGGAACGCGGGTCACGCTGCGGCTGAAAAAGGGTTTCCCTCAGTAAGCGAGTCAATAGACCGTGAGCTTGCAAAAAGCTGATGCTACGAAGAACCGGGGTTTGTCGTGCAAACTGTGCCAGGCGAGCATCGAAGGCTTCCATGACCTGATAAGCGTGGCTATCCAGACTTTCCTGGCCGGGAAAGCCCATCAACTGTAAAACCTGACGTAACGATTGCGCCCATGCCGTTGGCGATTGACGGCCGGGCAATGCCTGGACATACTCCAGGGCCGAGCGCCAGCCACCAGCAAGCAGAGGTGCCTGAGCTTGTAACAGGAGTTGAAAGTCATCCTGCTTAACAGAGAGCTCAGCATTCCGACGCCATGCCACATCGATGACAGCGCGGGCATTTTCTTCGCTGAGACTCCCCGCGCACGAGCCTGCCAGCAGCGCGGAGCCGAGTATCTCAGGCTCGACTGACTTATGGCGGTTCATCAAGGCTAAAGCTTTCAACCACGCCAGGGCAGCGCGCACCAGGTGCCATTCAGATAATGAACGACCGACTGCGACGTTCCATGACAAGGCGCTTTCATTCTCGGTCGCTGCACAGGCTTTTGCCATCACTCGGTGTACATAGGGAACGTTCGCTTCAAGCTGAGCGGCAATAATGGCCACGCGAGAATTTGGATTCTGACGCAGCTGCGTTACAGCCCATCGTGCTGCCAAGCGCCACTCGTGGTCAGCATCATCGGCTGCCATCACATCCATCTTGCGAGGAACAGAAAGCATCGGCGACAAGCGCAAAACATCCACTCCTACACTTTGCAGCGCATGCAATATAGCGGTGAATCGCGGTGAGGTCTCGTGAAAACCAGCCAGCACCAAAGTCGTAAACTGGGGCTTATAGACTCCGGCCTCACAAGCCAAACGTACCCGCTGATTTGAACGGTTAGCGTCATCAAGGTCGAAATGAATTAACTTCTCATGATAGTTCTCGCGCCAGTGCAGGAACTGGAGGTAATCAGGAGACTCTTCCCCAGC
The DNA here is from genome assembly GCF_022230885.1 of Paenalcaligenes niemegkensis. Classification (GTDB taxonomy): domain Bacteria; phylum Pseudomonadota; class Gammaproteobacteria; order Burkholderiales; family Burkholderiaceae_B; genus Paenalcaligenes; species Paenalcaligenes niemegkensis. The sequence goes on from NZ_JAKGCT010000002.1 coordinate 280,233, forward strand.
CACCACCTGTATTTCCCATTCGTCGAGCAAGTTATCTGCTTCGCAGGCCAGCATGGCTGCCTGTCGTACATCCAGCAGAACGCGTTCTTCAGACTCGACCTCGTGAATGGCCTGCTCCCAAAGCTGAATGGTGCCAAAACTGTCCAGAAGATGCGAAGCCGGTTGAAACTCCTCACTAAAGCATAGTTCATCAGCAATACCCCGTAGCCATGCCCCCATGGGAATAATGTCGGGTACAGCCACTGTTCGGCGTTCTTTGCTTAACTGTTCATGCAAGGAGGAGAGAATACGGCGGGCATAGCGATTATTAACAGTCAGGATTAAGGTTCGGGTACTGTCAAATGATTCAATTTCGTCTAGTTCCACTAAAGGAAAATCTTGCATACTTAAGCCTTATAATCAGCCCTGTTAATATAGTTCCACTATTCTACCGCTTAGCCTTGCCTGTTTTTAACAGCTGGCCCTCATCCCTGTTTTATCATTCTTAAGCATTGCCCTATTATGCCTTCCTCTTCGTTACCTGATTTTGAACTTGCCGGCTCTATCTGGTTTAAGTCGGGCACCCAAAATTGGGGAAACCCGCGCCGTATGGCATTATTGGCTGCTATCCGAGAGCATGGTTCCATATCGGCTGCAGCCCGCAGCATCGGTCTGAGTTACAAAGCAGCCTGGGATGCAATCGATACCATCAACAACCTCTCTGACGCCCCTTTGGTGCTCCGCACTACCGGAGGCCAACGTGGCGGCGGTGCAGAGCTGACCGACAAGGCCATTGAAATCCTTGAGCTTTACGAACATCTTGACGAAGTGCATCAGCGATTCATGAAACGGCTGGCGCGTGCCAGGCCAGGCTCAGATCAAACGATGCGTGTACTGCAAAACATGATGGTACAGACCTCTGCAAGAAACAACTTTATCGGCAAGGTTCAAAGCATAGCTTTCTCGGAAATCAGTGCCGAAGTCACACTGAATATAGGTGAGCAATTTCAAATCATTTCTTCCATTACAAGAGAAAGCGCAGAAACCCTTGGTCTTGGCAAAGGGGTACGGGCTCTCGCTTTTATTAAAGCCTCATCTATTCTGATTGGTACTGATCTGGATGGCATAACCCTGTCGGCCCGCAATGTACTGCGGGGCAAGATTGTGCAGCTTGAAAGCGAAAAGACAGGGGCAGACGTAGGGCTGGAACTGCCCAGCGGCCACCGTATAACGGCAACCATCACGGCTAAAAGCATGGAGCTTTTGGGCTTGGCGCTAAACCAGGACGCTTACGCTATTTTTAAAGCACCCAGTGTGCTGCTTGGCACTATAGACTGATGGTTTTTTGTGTCATGGCCTGACTCTTCGGCAGAGGCCTGTTTTGCCCAATGCATCAGTTCCTCCGGGGTTGACCGCCCGACAATCTTCCCGTGGCTGATACGAAAAACCTCGTCGGCCAGGGCCAGGGCGTCTTCTGGGTCATGAGTAATAATAATGGACGGAATATCCAGCTGCTGCTGAAGCTCTGCCAGCTCGGCGCGCATTTTCACGCGTAGTGTTACATCTAATGCCGCTAATGGCTCGTCGAGCATCAGCAGTTCAGGCTTGACGGCTAGTGCCCGGGCTATGGCAGTACGCTGCTTTTGGCCGCCGGATATTTCAGCAGGATAGTTATCAAGTATAGGACCCAGCTCGAAAGCATCGACCCAACGCTGAGCCGCTTTGGGCAAGGTCTTCCAACGCGGGTTGAGCCAACCTGATTTCAAGCCGAATGTTATGTTCTGAGCTACGGTCAAATGGGGAAACAAACCATAGTCTTGCAGCAAATAAGCCAAACGCCTTTTTTGCGCAGGCATGAATATCTTGCCTTTTGAACAGTAGAATACACGCCCCCCACAACAATTTGTCCTGAGTCTGGACGAAGCAGGCCTGAGACAGCTTGTACCGTCAATGTTTTGCCAGACCCAGAGGGGCCGAATAATGCAATACGCCTGGCTTGTGTATTAAGCTGAACGTCCAGAATAAAACGACGGTTCTCCGCGCCTACGGTTCGTTGTATATCAATGCTAATCGACATTACTTTGCCCCCTGACGACGGGTATGGGCAGGCGTTATGTGGCCTGCCACCCATAAAATCGATACACAAGTGACAGAGGTAATTAACACCAATATCAGTGATAGCTGGTCGTCACCGGCTTGAACCGCTTCGTAAATAGCAATAGATAAGGTTTGAGTGCGCCCGGGAATGCTGCCGGCAATCATCAGGGTTGCGCCGAACTCGCCCAATGCCCTGGCAAACGCAAGCAGCACCCCCGCCATAATGCCACGCAGGGCTAAAGGCAGGGTTATCCGAAAAAGGTAGCTCCGTTTGACACACCCAAAATCTTTGAGGCATTAACCAAACGAAAGTCTACGTCCTCAAATGCAGCCCTGGAAGCTTTGAGGACCATAGGAAAGGCCACAACGGTAGCGGCCACCACAGCGCCTTGCCATGTAAACACCAGCTCGATGCCCCACTGCGAAAGCCACTGCCCAATGACTCCTCGGCGGCCCAATAAAACCAGCAGGTAGTAACCGATCACAGTAGGCGGCAACACCATGGGCAAGGTCAATATGGAATCAACGACATTGCACCAGGATGATTGCCAGCGAGACATCAAATAAGCAACGCCTACTCCTAGCAACGTGGCAAAAAGGGTTGCCCAGCCGGCCACCTTGAGTGAGAGAAGCAGCGGTATCCACAGTCCGGTCATTAATTACAGCTACCTGAATTATTAAGGTTTGGCAAAACCATATTTTGCCAGGATTTCCTGGCCTTCATCCGACAGCACAAAATCAACATAGGCCTGTGCCTGAGCACTGCGCTCATCGCGATTTACGATAGCGATGGGATAAGTGACAGGAGTCACTGTTTCCAGTGTCTCTATGACTTTCACCTTATCTTTCATGATCGCGGCGTCCGTTGCAAACACGAAGCCCGCATCAACTTCGCCCCGGCTAACGTAATCTAGAACCTGACGTACGTTCTGGCCCAGAATTTGACGCTGCTCAACCGCTTCCCAGTAGCCTGACTTCTCCAGCGCTCCCTGAGTATAGCGACCCACCGGCACCGAAGCGGGATTACCAAAAGCGACGCGAGTGACCTCAGGAGAGTTTAATGAGGCCAGCCCCGATATCTGCTGGGGGTTATCAGACGGTACGATCAACACCACCTCGTTCTGGACAAAATCCTTGCGTGTACCCGCATCAACCGCATCCGCCTCTTCGGCTTTATCCATGGCCTTTTGATCCGCTGAGGCAAAGACATCTACCGGAGCACCATTGATAATTTGCTGCAGTAAAACATCGGACGCCGCAAAGCTGTTTACTACCTTGGAGTCGCTATGGTGCTTTTCAAAAGCCTCACCAACTTCCTTAAAAGCATTGGTTAAGCTTGCTGCTGCCGATACCATCACGTCAGCAGCTACCGCATTTACAGAAACCGTACTTAATGTAAGTAAAGCAGAACCAAGAACTAATTTTAAACGCGTGTAAGCGTGGTCTTTCATTGAGAAGCTCCCCGGAACAGTGATTATTTGTAAGGATTAAATCAGCTTATTATATATATAGGTACATAGATACCGCAATCTCGGACAATAGCACTGAAAAACAAAACAGCAACTTACCGCTACAATTCAATCAAGAATCTCGATCGCCAAGTGCTGTCAACAAAACCCACTGCCAGATTATGATCAGACATCCATGAGAAAGCCCCACTCCACACCAACAAGCGCAGCTGAGCTCATCGATGAGTTCATACAGTATTGCTGGCTCGAAGACGGTCTGGCAAAAAACACGCTGGCTGCTTACCAGCGCGATCTGCGCCTTTTTCTGATTGGTTAAGCCTGCATGACAAAGGCGGTTTATTGTCTGCAACCCAAGAAAAGCTCCAGGAGTGGCGTGCAGACGAAAGCGCCCAGTTAAAAGCGACAACAGCCAATCGCCGCCTGGCAACGCTGAGAAAGTTTTATCTTTGGGCTTTACGTAATGAATGGATTTCCGTAGATCCGTGCCAGGGCCTCAGCACCGCCAGGCAAGCTCCCCGCGTTCCCAGTACCCTAAGCGAGGCGCAGGTCGAAGCTTTGCTTATGGCTCCCGACATGGATACCTCTCTGGGTCAGCGAGATCGCAGCATGCTAGAGACACTCTATGCCACTGGTCTGCGAGTCAGCGAGCTCACGGACCTGCAACTGCAACACCTCAGTCTGAATGATGGCGTTATCAGGGTCAGCATGGGCAAAGGTGGAAAAGACAGGCTGGTACCTATAGGCGCCGAAGCGCTTGATAGCCTGACTGATTACTTAAGCTACGCCCGCGCCGACATACTGGGATCAAACCGCAGCGACTATCTGTTTGTAACCGCAAGAGGTAAAAACATGACGCGGCAGTCGTTCTGGCTGATCGTAAAGAAGTATGCGGCTATTGCTGACATTCATACACCGCTTTCGCCTCACGTGTTGCGTCATGCCTTTGCTACGCACCTGTTGAATCACGGTGCCGACTTGCGGGTGGTGCAGTTATTGCTCGGTCATGCAGACATCTCTACCACCCAGATTTATACTCATGTTGCTCGCGAGCGTCTAAAAGCGTTGCATCATGCTCACCATCCACGCGCCTGACCTTTATACGAACCATGACAAAAGCAAAACATGTCAGTGAAACCCCTGCCACACTTTGGCTACGCCGGAACAATATTGTTTTTACCGAGCACACTTACGCCTACATTGACCACGGGGGTGCACTGGAGGCGGCCCGACAATTGCAGTTACCGCCTCATGCAGTGGCAAAGACCTTGATCATGGAAGATGAAAACACCAAGCCGTTAATTATTATCATGCGCGGTGACTGTGAAGTATCGACCAAAAACCTGGCACGCCAAATTGGGGTAAAGAAGATCACACCGTGCAAGCCAGACGTAGCGCAACGTCATACGGCTTATCAGGTAGGCGGGACCTCGCCATTTGGTACGCGAAAACCACTGCCGGTGTATATAGAAGCCGAGCTTCTTAACGAGGCTGTTATTTACATAAATGGCGGACGCAGAGGCTATTTGATTGCTGTTAGCCCAACGGCAGCCGCAGAAGCGCTAAACGCTATCGCCGTAAACGTAGGCATAGCGGCATAGCATCGCTTGGGAAGCGATGCTAAAAAGTTAACAGCGATGAAATGACCAGCCTAAGCGTTCCGCGTGAAAACGCTAGCTTAATAGACAACGACGGAACGAATAGATTCGCCACGCTTCATTAGCTCAAACCCTTCATTTATCTGGTCCAGTGAGAGTGTATGGGTAATCAGGTCATCGATATTCAACTTGCCTTCCATATACCAGTCTACCAATTTAGGGACGTCTGTTCGCCCTCGGGCGCCCCCGAATGCAGACCCTTTCCATACACGGCCAGTGACTAACTGGAAAGGACGCGTAGCAATCTCGGCCCCTGCTTCAGCTACACCGATAATAATGGACTGCCCCCAACCCCGATGGCAGCACTCGAGCGCCTGTCGCATTACCTTAGTATTGCCGATGCACTCAAACGAGTAATCCGCGCCGCCGTCGGTTAACTGAATAATGTGATCCACCACATTTTCTACGTCTTTAGGGTTAACAAAGTGGGTCATACCAAACCGACGGGCCATCGCTTCACGTTCAGGGTTTAGATCCACACCAATAATTTTATCGGCGCCCACCATTTTGGCACCTTGAATTACGTTCAGGCCTATGCCACCCAAGCCAAACACCACCACATTCGCACCCGCTTCCACATTGGCGGTGTACAGTACTGCCCCTACCCCTGTCGTCACCCCACAACCGATATAACACACCTTATCAAAGGGGGCATCATTGCGAATTTTGGCTAATGCAATCTCCGGTACCACAATGTGGTTCGCAAAGGTGGAGGTACCCATGTAGTGATGAATCGCCTTACCATCGATGCTGAAACGAGAGGTTCCATCCGGCATCAAACCTTGACCTTGAGTAGCACGAATAGCGGTACATAGATTGGTTTTCTGCGATAGACAAGACTTGCACTGACGACACTCAGGGGTATACAGCGGCACCACATGATCACCCGCCTTAAGCGATGTCACTCCTGGGCCGGTTTCCAGCACTATACCCGCACCTTCGTGTCCCAATATAGCGGGGAACAGCCCTTCAGGGTCTGCTCCAGACAAGGTGTAGTAATCCGTGTGACAAATACCCGTAGCTTTAATTTCGACGAGCACTTCCCCCGCTTTCGGACCTTCCAGGGTGACTTCTTCAACAGTGAGTGGCTCTCCGGCCTTCCAGGCTATTGCGGCTCTGGTTTTTAACATCGCGATACTCCTCTTATAGAGTTTTTATGGTGTTTACGCTGTCTGCTATGACTGCTTTTACGTTGTAACGAACCTATGGATATCTGCATCTCCACCCTGCTATGTAGCAGATGCCGCATCAAAGTCTAAGATGACAAACCCGTTAATACAAGGCGCTTGCCACTGCTGCGCTATCCCCATAAACAGGAAATGGTATCTGTCGTCTGCGCACCCTGTCCCACTTCCGTATCACCTTGTACCACCTGCATGGCAAACTAGCTGTTTTTCGACACGTCAGCACAATTACAATTTATTTCATTTGTTTTTATATCGTCAAATTCCACGCAATAGCGGGCACTATCTGCTAAAACCAGGCAATTTTATCGGGTTGCATAATAAAAATTTGCAGTAGATAATAGATTTCAAGGACGCGGGAAAATTCACAAGAGCACGTACGCTGTGGCTGGACGGTATATTGTCCTGCCTACTGCCTAAAGACTTGTCATAAAACCATAACGGAGACAACCTGATGAAGCGTCTTGTGCTCGCTGTCGTCCTAGGGGCTGGTGTGCTTTCAGCCCATGCCAACGACAAACTGGTTCAATTATCGGAATCCAACAGTAACTGGGTACTACCAGGCAAGGACTATAGCGCTACCAACTATAGCCCCATGGATCAGATCAACCTCGATAACGTCAAAACGTTACGCCCATCGTGGACTTTTTCCACCGGCCTGCTCAATGGTCATGAAGGAACGCCTCTCGTTGTAGACGGCGTAATGTACCTACACTCTCCCTTTCCCAACAATACCTACGCCCTGGACCTGAACGAGCCAGGCAAAATACTCTGGACGCATAAGCCCAAACAAAGTGCTGCCGCTCGCTCTGTAGCCTGCTGCGACGTTGTTAACCGAGGATTAGGTTACTGGCCTGGTGATGAGCAAACCGAACCACGCATTCTCAAAACCCTGCTAGACGGCCACGTTGTTGCTCTGGACGCAAAGTCCGGCGAGGAAGTCTGGAAGATCGAAAACTCAGACTACCGTGTCGGCTCCACGCTGACCATTGCTCCCCTTGTTGTTAAAGATCTGGTGATTGTCGGCTCCTCTGGTGCAGAACTAGGCGTGCGCGGCTACGTTACGGCTTACAACGTCCACACTGGCGAACAAGTCTGGCGCGCCTATGCCACCGGACCCGACGAAGACATTCTGCTCGCCGATGATTTCAACGATCGCACGCCACACTATGGCCAAAGAGGTCTTGGAGTCTCAACCTGGGAAGGCGACGCCTGGAAAATTGGGGGTGGCACCAACTGGGGCTGGTACGCCTATGATCCTTCTACCAATATGATCTATTTCGGCAGCGGTAACCCTGCCCCCTGGAACGAGACCATGCGCCCGGGTGATAACAAATGGACCATGGCAATCTGGGGCCGGGATGTAGACACAGGCCAAGCCAAATTTGCCTACCAAAAACCCCGCACGATGAATGGGACTATGCAGGCGTCAACGTCATGATGCTCAGTGAGCAGAAAGACAAAGATGGCAATATGCGCAAACTGCTAACCCACCCGGATCGCAACGGCATCATCTATACCCTGGACCGCGAAAGTGGTGAGCTAGTCTCTGCCGACAAAATGGACGACACCGTAAACTGGGTCAAGCATGTAGACCTGGAAACCGGCCTGCCGCTGCGCGATCCTGAATACGGCACACGCATGGACCATAAAGCGCGTGATATTTGTCCTGGCGCCATGGGATACCATAACCAGGGACATGATTCCTACGACCCCGAACGACAAAAATTCTTCATGGGCCTGAACCATATCTGCATGGACTGGGAACCCTTCATGCTGCCTTACCGCGCCGGACAATTCTTCGTCGGCGCAACGCTATCCATGTACCCGGGCCCTAAAGGCGACCGCCAGAACCACGTTGGTCTAGGACAGATAAAAGCCTACGACGCCATCACAGGCGACTTTAGCTGGGAAAAAATGGAACGTTTCTCGGTTTGGGGCGGCACGATGGCCACTGCTGGTGGTTTAGTGTTTTACGGCACTTTGGACGGCTTTCTCAAAGCACGTAACTCCGACACCGGTGACCTGGTCTGGAAATACCGCATACCTTCCGGTGCTATTGGCCACCCGATGACTTTTGAACATGACGGTGTTCAATACGTTGCCATATTCTATGGTGTAGGCGGATGGCCAGGTGTAGGTCTGGTTTTTGACCTCGATGACCCAACAGCCGGCTTAGGCTCTGTGGGTGCCTTTAAGAACATTCAGCACTACACCCAAATGGGCGGTGGTGTCATGGTGTTCTCACTGGACGGCAAGTCACCGTACACCGAGGACATTAATTTTGGTGAATACCCAGACAGCTAGATAGATCACACTCTCAGTACAACACTACTGCGCAGTCGAGCACTGCGCGGTGGTGCAACTATGTATGGAATGAACTATGACGAGTAAACACTCTGCCCTCCCCACGTCTAAAAAATGGGGAAAACTGTCATCTATCACCTTATCGCTACTGATGGCCGGCTTATCCTCCGCGGCCTATGCGAATAATTCGCAAGAACTTCGCATATGTGCATCAAACGAGGCGCCTTTTTCGCAAACTGATGGCCAGGGCTTTGAAAATCGCATCGCCGTTGCCATCGCTGAGGCAATGGAACGCAAGCCGGTTTTTATTTATAGCGAGCGGCCGGGGATTTATCTGGTACGCGACTATCTGGATCAAAACCTCTGCGACGTCGTGATGGGCCTGGATCAAGGTGATCCACGGGTTCTTACAACTAACCCTTACTATCGCACCAGTTACGTCATCGTCACTCGTAAAGACAAAAACATCACGCTCAAAGACTGGAACGATGACAACCTTGCCAAATTAACGAATATTGCCGTGCCGTTGAATTCTCCGCCTGTAGAGATGCTCAAGGCCATCGGCAAGTATGAGAACAACATGAACTACATGTACTCGTTGATTGATTTCAAACAACCCCGCAATCAGTATGTGCGTGTTGACCCTGCACGTATGATCAATGACGTGGTGCAGAACAAAGCAGACGCAGCGCTGGCCTTTGGCAGTGAGGTTGCCCGCTATGTCAAAACCTCCAGCGTTCCTTTGGACATGGCGATTTTGCCTCCTGACACCGTACCCGATCACAACAACCAAACCATCGGGTTTGTCTATTCCGAGTCTATGGCAGTAAGAAAAGACGATACCGCACTGTTAGAGGCTTTGAATCAGGCTCTGCCCAAGGCGCAAACCAAAATCAACGAGATTCTGCAAGATGAAGGCATTCCCTTGCTAGAACTAGACTCTTAACCCCCAACCTCTGGAATCGCTAACAGGAATCACATTATGAAGTTAAAGGGATGGAAGTTCATGCTCAGTGGTCTGGTGATTGCGTGTGGTGTCGCCGTCGCGCCTGCTTCGGCACAGATGTTTATCAACGCCGTCACAGGGCAACCTCTGGATCTGGATGCTGGTCGTGAAGAAGAACGCGACACCCCTGCTGTCAAAGAGTTTCTACAAACAATGCAAAATCCGTATAACGAGGATCCACAGGCACTACCTAAAGGTGAGTCCTTGTTCAACACCGCCTGTTCAGGTTGTCACGGCCATCTGGGCGAAGGAAAGATTGGTCCTGCGCTAAACCATGATGGTTGGCATTATGAACTGGAAACAGACAAAGGCTTGTTTGAGGTCATTTTTGATGGGGCCGACCGCCAAATGGGCCCTCAAAATGAATTCCTGACGCAGGACGAAATTCTGCATGTCATGGCTTGGGTGCGCCACCTGTATACCGGCGACCCAGATGACGCAACCTGGTTAACAGAGGAACAACGCAGCTCTTTTCAACCTTATGAGGAAGCGCCTTCTAAATAGTAGCACCTTGTTTTACACCAGTTCTGTGCCCTTAGTGGCGCCTAAACGTTCCAATATGTGGACACCAAAGGAGGAAGCATCATGATGATAACAACGATACGACGGAGCTTCGGAACATTGCTCGCCGTTTCCGCTTTTGCTCTGGCATCCGGGTCGGTCAGCGCCTATACGGGCACTGAATGTAAAGAACCTGGCAACTGCTGGCAGCCCAAACCTGGTTACCCTGATCAAATCGCGGGCAGCAAGTATGACCCCAAGCACGACCCTAAAGAGGTGGCCAAGCAACAGGAAAGCATTCAAGCCATGGAAACACGTAACAAACAGCGGGTTGAGCATTTCAAAAAAACGGGGGAGTTCATTTACGACGTTAAAAAAATCCCTGCATCTTAATCTTCATACCCATATAGACGGCCCCCGGGCGTATTACTCTCCAGTTTTACGCCTGCTTAACTGATTTTCTCTATCTTCCAGGAGACTGCCCCATGGAACAAGGCATCAGCACAAACCTTGATCAACTTGAACATTGGCGGCAGCAAGCCATCACACTGGAACAGCAGCTTGCCAATGTTGTGTTAGGACAGGAGCGTGTCATCCGCCTGCTCTGCATTGCCATTTTTGCCCGAGGCCATGTGCTGCTGGAAGGTGATGTGGGCCTGGGCAAAACGCTATTGCTTCGCACCGTTGCCCAGGCGTTGGGTGGAGCATACAGCCGCGTGGAAGGCACAATTGATCTGATGCCTGCCGATCTGGTGTACTACACCTACCTGGACGAAAAAGGCCAGCCCGGAATCAAACCGGGCCCTATTTTGCAACATGATGATCAGCTATCTATCTTCTTTTTCAACGAAATAAACCGCGCTCGCCCACAGGTTCACGCTTTGTTACTACGCCTTATGGCTGAGCGTAGCCTGAACGCCTTCAATCAAGACTACTTTTTCCCCATTTACAGGTTTTTGCCGATCGCAACCAAGTAGAAAAAGAAGAAACATTTGAATTGCCTGCTGCGGCCCGGGATCGTTTTTTCATGGAGATCCGCGTTGAGCCTCCGCACGATAACGAGGTTCGAAAGCAGCTCATATTCAATACTCGCTTCCATGATGTGGACCAACTCATTCAGGCCGTGCCCCCTGGCATTATCGATTACCAAATGCTCGGCCAAATTGCCGCCCAGATCCAACAAAGCATACACGTTAGTCCAGTCCTGGAGGATTACGTTTTGCAGCTCTGGAATGCTGTTCGCTATCCTCATGAATCGGGAATAGTTCTGGACGACATAAACATGTCTTCATTAATCATAGGGGGGTCAGTCCTCGGGGTATGGCCATGCTAGTTCGAGCGGCAAAAGTGCGCGCTTGGCTGGAAGGCCGTGATATGGTGCTTCCTGATGACATACGGGCTGTATTTTATGAGACAGTCGCCCATCGGATACTTCTTGATCCTTTGTATGCCATGCAGCAGGAATATTTACTGCCTGCCTTATGTGACACCATCTTCCAGCATATTGCGACTCCATGATGGAACAAGACCGGGACATCCTTTCAATAGACCTGGCCTACCCGTTAAGATGGCGGGTCAGCAGCATTCTATATGGTAGCCATCGGGCAATCGGACACAGCGACAGTGGCCATTTCAGGGGTTTCAACCCTTTATTCGTCACCCTGACATCCGTCGCCTGGATCTACGGCGTAGTTTACGAGACCCATTTGGTCAGTGGTACGTTAAAGATTATGAGCCCCGCGCGCCAGTGCAGATTCACTTACTTGTCGACGTCTCAGCCTCTATGCAGACAGGCAGTCATCAGCGACAGATCGATCAGGTAGCCGACATCTGTGCTTTAGTTGCCCAGGCTGCTTATCGCAATGGTGATGCCTTAAGCTTTTTTGCCTGCGGCTCAACCATCGAATACCAGTATGCTCCCCCAACCAGCGCGCGCGAGCCAATAGTGCCCGGGCCATCCGCACCTGGTTACAGCAGACATCGGCTCAGGCGCACAGCGCACAAGCTTTGGTCGCAGCAGCACAGCGCCTCAGACGCCGTCGCAGCTTGGTATTCCTGATTTCTGACTTCATGTTCACATTGGAACAGTGCCGTCAAATTCTTGAGCCTCTACGCCCCCATGATGTCATTCCCATTGTTCTCGATACGCAAAACCTGGGGAGACTCCCCGCGTGGGGCCTGACCTTTTGGCATGATGCTGAATCCGGACAGAAAAAAATGCTGTTTATGCGCCCCTCACTATTAAAGCAATGGCAGACACGGCAAGCCCAGCAGCAGAAGGCACTAACAACCCTTCTCCAACGTTATGGCCTTTCTCCGTTTAGGCCGGGCGAACAATTTCGGGCGCCGGCCTTAGCACGTCATTTGATGGAGCGTTAACCATGGCACGTGTAGCGCGGGTTTTATTCGGATGCTTACTTTGCTTTTACCTGGGCTCTCTACAGGCAGCGCCGGAAATTCTACAGTGGCAAACACCGCGCGCCGTAGGCTGGATGACGGGAGATGTGATCACACACCGCATCGAGCTGGAGTCCCCTGCAGAGCAGCCCTTGCTACCCGCCTCCCTGCCTGCCGTGGGGCCGCTGAACTATTGGCTACACCTTCGCTCTGTCGATCTGAACCGTACAAAACGCCAATCCCGAAACCACTATGTGCTCACTCTGGAGTATCAAAGTTTCTATGTGCCTCTGGATGTTAATATCAGGCAAATTCCTGCTTTTAGCTTGAGCTTCGCTGAAGACAATACCTCGTCTCCGGCCGTACTGAACATCCCCTCTTGGTCGTTCACGATGTCACCGTTACGGCCCGTGACATTAACAAGCTCTGCATCTCTACCTGTTCTGCAGGAGGACATTTCTCCCGGCCTTCCTCCGCTACAGCTCGTCGCAACCACCGCTGGATGGCTATTTGCCAGTCTGTTGATTATTGGCGCACTCGTACTGCGCTATTATGCGCTGTGGCCCTTTGCCCACCGGGCGGCGCGGCCGTTCGCCCAGGCCCGGGATCAAATCCACCGCCTAAAAAAGCAAGCGTCACTTATTCATTATCAGCAGGCTCAACGTCGCTTGCATACGGCATTAAATCAGCATAACCAGCAGCGCACACTGTTATACGAGGATCTGTCCACTTTTGTCGTGCAGTACCCCAGCTATGCTCCTCTACTACCTCAGCTACAGCAGTTTTTTCAGGCATCTCAACAATTATTCTTTGGTGCACACCCACCCTCTGAAGCCGAGCTTTACGCAGCCTGGCAACAGCTAGCTGACTTGAGCAAAGCGCTATCGCTCACTGAAAGAAGGGATCGGCCATGATAGCCTGGATCCCAATCGCTCTGGATTATCCTGTTGTGCTACTCCCAGGCATCGTACTGATGGTTTTGCCTTGGCTGTTCCAACCACGTCAAGCCTCTCTTTCTCCGTATATTGCTGCGTTGCCTGATGACCGTGTCTCGTACATCTTCGATAAAGGGTTAAGACTGATAGGCAGTATTACCATACTCGCCCTGAGTGTCGCCTTAGCGGGACTGCATATACCTGGCGGACAAGAGGAAAAAATCGCTCAAGGGGCGCATTTAGTGCTGCTGATTGATCGCAGCACAAGCATGAATGAGTCTTTTGGCTCCTTTGGTTCCAATACCGATTTGTCCAAAGCGGTGGCGGCCAAATTACTTTTGCGAAACTTTGCCGAACAACGGGATAAAGACCAAATCGGAGTTGTGGCGTTTTCAACTGCACCTATGCCAATCCTCCCTCTCACCGCACAACCTGAAGCCATCAATGCAGCCATCAATGCGATTGATCATCCAGGACTAAGTCATACCGATATTGGACGTGCCTTGTTAGTCTCGCTAAATATGCTGCAAACCGACCCTGATCCGCTAACCTCACGTGCAGTTGTGCTTGTCTCCGATGGTGCGGGGGTTATTAACCGGCAGGTACAGGAGCAAATTCGTACCAGCCTGTTGCGTCAACCTGTACAGCTTTACTGGCTGTTTATCCGCAGCACGGGTACTCCAAGTATCTATGAACGCCCATCTGACAGACGGAAAGACACGCCGCAAGCCATGCCCGAACGTCACCTGCATCTATTTTTTGAATCGCTGGGTATTCCATACTTAGCATTTGAAGCCGAGTCCCCGGCAGAAGTGTCTCAAGCGCTGGAAAAAATAGACGAACAAGAGCAACACCCCTTGAAATACACAGAGGACATCGCGCGTACAGATCTGGGTAAGTACGCCACTATGCTGGCGATGTGCTGTCTATTGCTTTTAATGATTGCCCACTTGCTGGAAAGATCATTTACCTTTGCCTCTCACTCTCGTTCCTAGGGGCTACCATGCTTAATGCCACTACACGGTCAACATCTCGCCATCGTTCTTTCTACCCCCTGCTGCTTTGGGTCGTGCTGCTGGTTGTGGCGGGCCTTCTGGCCTATCAGCTACACCTGTTATTCAATACCCATCAAGACTCACAACGCATTGAGCGCCTCGCGCAAGGCTACAACGAAAATGTTGATCCAGACAGCGATAGTCTCGTCCTGCTTTTTGCCAAGGCTCATTACCTAAGCTACCGCGAACAGTTCGACGATGCCACTCTATTGACTGAGATCTTAGCAAGCCGCGCAAGCACGGCCGAAGAGCAGATATTAGCCAGTGATTCTCTTTACAATCTGGCTAATGCGCGATTGCGACAAGGCATTGAATGGCTGGAACAAGGTCGCCTGGATCGTGCCGGGCAGTCACTCAACCTTGCTCGCGACTACTACACCCGCACTTTGATGTTGGTTCCTGATCACTGGTCTGCGCGTTATAACCTTGATATTACCGCCCGGATGGCCCGCCAGCTACCTCGGCACCCCATCAGCGAAGATGACGAAATCACGGAGGTCAAAAACCCCGAAGAGTTGTGGAGCGAAATTCCCGGCATAGTCCGAGGCCTGCCATGAGCTCTACATCATTGCATCGGCTACGCCGATTGCTACTGCTGATTTCACTGATCGGCGTCGCAATCGCTCTATGGCAGCCTACTTGGCAACGTGAGCAAGCAACGTACAAGCTCCTGTTTACAGTCGATATTACTGGAAGCATGAACGTACGGGACTATACCGACAGAGGGCACCCACAAAGCCGTTTAGAGCGCAGCAAGCAGGTAATGCTGGAGTTACTGCAACAGCTGCCTTGCGGCTCTCAGGTTGGCCTTGCCATTTTTACCGAACGACGCAGTTTCCTGCTTTTGGAAAACATGGAGGTTTGCAGCAACTATAGCCCTCTAAGCCAGGCTATTTCGATGCTCAATTGGCGTATGGCCTGGGAAGGCGACAGTCACATCGCACGAGGCTTATATAGCGCTGTAGACCTCGCTCATTCATTAAATAGTGATCTGCTGTTTATCAGTGACGGGCAGGAAGCTCCTCCGCTGCCTCACCACGGTCGTCCCGACTACGATGGGACATCGGACGAACAATCTGCCCCTCAAGGCTTCGTGCTGGGGGCTGGCGGCTTGGCTTTATCCCCTATTCCAAAACATGATGAAGAGGGCAATGAAATCGGTTTTTTCAGTGAGGACGAGGTAGATCAGGAGAATCGCCTGGGGCTTCCCCCTACAAGCGCAGAGGAAAGCGAGGGATGGCATCCCCGCAACGCCCCCTTTGGCGCAGCAAGTGCGCGTGGTACGGAACACTTATCGTCAGTCAAGCAGAGCTACTTACAAGAGCTGGCACTTGCCACGAACTTAGATTACGCCGATTTAGATACGGCTGATCAGTTACTACCCTTGTTTGCTACCCATTTACGCGCCACCCTGCAGAGCAGCCCATACAACACACGCTCTATCTGGCTAGGTATAACGCTGCTAAGTCTTATTCTGTATTACCTGAGCGCCCTCCTGACTCGCAGGGAACAGCGCCCTTAAGTAGTCAGGCGAGAGTGTTCCTTAGGTTCGTCCGCGTGCGCCTCGCTCGGCGCCGCCCGCACACTCGCTGGATTGGTCCTAAAAACAATAGCTTGCTCTTTTTCTCGCCCTGCGTTGCCGTTTGCCCTTGCCTGCTGCACAGCAGTAGTAATCACATGATGGTGGGGGATTTACTACAAACCGGATCAGCGTTACGGGCATCACCCGTCAGCATCAGGGCCTGACACCGACAGCCACCTAAGTCTTTTTCTTTTTCGGGACAGCTACGACAGGGTTCTTTCATCCAGTCCGTCCCCCGATAGGCATTAAACGAGGGGCTGTCGTACCAAATACTATGCAAGGACTCCTGCTGCACATTGGGAAACGTCATGCCGGGGATATCCCTGGCTGCATGACAAGGCAGGGCAACCCCATCAGGGCTTACAACCAGGAATACGTTTCCCCAGCCATTCATGCATCGCTTAGGTCTCTCTTCAAAATAATCCGGCACGACAAATAGAATTTGACAGGCGGTACCGATTTCTTCGCGCTTACGGCGCACAATTGCTTCCGCCTCCCCAAGCTGCTCCGCCGTAGGTAACAACTGATGCCGATTACGTAAGGCCCAGCCGTAATACTGTGTATTCGCCAACTCTAAGTATTCTGCCTTCATCTCCACCGCCATATCGATAATCTGCTCGATATGGGGCAAGTTATAACGGTGCATGACACAGTTCATGACCATCGGGTAGCCCGCCTGCTTAATCAGATGCGCTACTTTCTGCTTTAATTCGAAAGTACGGGTATTCGATAAGAAATCATTCAATTCTCGCGTAGAGTCTTGAAAAGACAGCTGAATGTGGTCCAGGCCAGCCTCTTTCAATGCTGCCAGCCGCGCTTCAGTCAAGCCCACACCGGATGTCAACAAGTTGATGTAAAAACCCAACTTATGAGCATGAGCCACAATTTTCTCTAAGTCGGGACGCAGCAGCGGCTCGCCGCCAGACAAACCTAGCTGTACCGCTCCCATTTCGCGTGCCTGGTCTAGAACTGAAAGCCAAGCTGCCGTGTCAAGCTCAGCCCCCATCCCGCTGTAGTCAACAGGGTTATAGCAGAAGGCGCAATGCAAAGGGCAACGATAGCTCAATTCTGCCAACAACCAGAAGCAAGGGCCTGTTGAGGTAGCTGTAGACATGCTCATAGGAGCCTCCCTGAGTTAAATATGCAGCCAGCCACGCTCTATAGCATGATTTAAAAACTGCAATACATCCTCCTGTATTTCGTCCACCCCGAATTGCTGCTCCAGCTCTGTACACATCTGCAGCACTGAGCTTGTTCCCGTGCAATGCTTCAAAATCTCTGCGGCACTGTCGTTCAGTCGCACCATGCCTTCCGGATACAACAGCACGTAAGCATTTTGCGCTGCTTCCCACTGCATTCTAAACAATGGCTTCAAAGCTGGGCGGCTGTCCAGGGCTAGAGTACTCATGCGGGCAGACCTCTTTCCATAGCATCCATCATGCTCCAAAGCACATCCAGCTTAAAGCGCAAAATCTCTACTGCTTGCTCCTGCTGGGCACGCGTTCTGAAATGCTCTAGAGTTACTGCCAAACCGTGCTCCACGTCACGCTTTGCCAGTGGAACCCGGGAACGAAAATACTGTAAGCCTTGTGGTTCTATCCACGCATAATGCTGGGGCCAGGCGGCTAAACGATCTTGGTGAATCTGAGGCGCGAACATTTCCGTCAAGGATGAACATACTGCTTCATACCATGGCGCACGACGCGCAAAGTTCACATAGGCATCCACCGCAAAACGCACCCCAGGCAGCACATGTTCCAGGGACCACAGTTCGTCTCGTGTTAAGCCTACAGCCTCGCCTAAAAACGCCCAGGCTTCAATGCCACCAGGATTATCCTCCCAACCGTCATGATCGAGTATACGTAAGACCCACCGTCGCCGCGTTTCACGATCAGTACAGTTAGCCATAATCGCAGCATCTTTCATGGGAATGCTAATCTGGTAATAAAATCGATTAGCCACCCAGCCACGTATTTGGCCCGGTGTACATTGCCCACTATTCATTTTGATGTTGAAAGGGTGGTGAATATGGTAGTACTTTTCTAATGCGCGTAGTTTTGCCTCGAATTCAGCAGGGCTCCATGCTTGCTCATTGTCCGCCATCATTACACCTCAAAAACCATACCGTCATACCCCACCTCTATCCCGCTCTGCGCCAGCACAGCACGCTCGGCAGAGTCTTCTCGCAAAATGGGGTTACTGTTATTGATATGTACCAATACTTTGCGTGGTACATGCTCAGAAGAGTCGAGACTATTAAGCAATTCGATCATGCCCCCTTGACCAGAAAGGGCAAGGTGCCCCATTTGGGAAGATTTTTTGGCGGACAGACCCAAGCGGATCATTTCATCTTCTTCCCACAGCGTGCCATCCACCAACACCACATCCGCTTTACGCATATATCGGGTGACGTGCTCTTCGGGATCTCCCAGGCCTGGTGCATAAAAAAACTCCGGCCACTATTGAGGTTCTCCATCCACAAGCCTATGTTATCGCCCACTGCGGGCTTGTCACGGTTTGGCGAGTACGGTGGGGCTTTACTCTTTAATGGAACCGCCGTCATACGCACATCTGAGAGAAACTCCAGGCCGTCAATGGGCTGACCGTCCAGCCCAAGTGCACGATGCTCAACCCCACAATAATGGCTAAGTATGGAGACGATAGGGAATCCCGTCGACAAGTCCTCCCACACCGATGGACTGGTATATAACGGCCACGGGCGCGCATATTCACGCAACATCAGCAGACCTGTTACATGGTCAACTTGTGCGTCCGTTAACAAAACAGCAGCAATCCCAGTATCTCTTATGTTTCTGGCCGGCTGCAGTTCAGGATTATCACGAATTTGTTTAAGTAAATCGGGCGACGCATTGATCAACAACCAATCCTGCCCGTTCGTACTGATCGCAATGGACGATTGTGTTCTTGCCTGAGCCTGAATAGTTCCCTCACGCAAGCCTTTGCAATTTGGACAATTACAATTCCACTGCGGAAAACCACCTCCGGCAGCAGAACCCAATATTTTTATTTTCATGCACAGTTTGTTATCCAGCAGCATTGCTGCCGGATACCCTCATTGAAAGTGCTTAGCGATTGGCGATATACATCGTAATTTCAAAGCCAAATCGGTAATCCACATAGGCTGGTTTACTCCACTTCATTTTGACCTCCCAGAATTACATACACGATAAAAACTTAAGGGTAGAACTAAGGTACATTAGGACGAGAGTGCATACACTTGGGCACGCAAAATCAGTCTAGCAACGCAAAAAAAGAAAACAAGACACCTTTTAAAATCAATAATTTAGAAGAAACACTGCCGCACATAATACGTACTGCATTCGGCACAAAGTGATCCATAACCATGACAGTCTGTGTAAAAAACAACTCACTATCTAAGCACCACAGGGAAATCCCTGATCAGCGTATTTCGCAACAGTTTCTGCTGCGCATAACAGGCGGGCAGCAACTATTTGTTCGTTTATTAGGACAGGGACGCGGGCAGCCTGTAGTCATTGTTCATGGCGGGCCGGGATCAAGCTGCCACGACAGTCTGGCAGCACCTTTTGACCTTAATCGTTTCCTTCTCGTCATGATTGACCAGCGGGGATGCGGTCGTTCGCGTCCCTTGGGCTGCCTGCGCCAAAATACCACGTCATGGCTAATCGACGATATGGAAAGCGTACGTCGGCATCTTCAGATTCAGCGCTGGCACGTATACGGAGGATCCTGGGGAGCAACCCTGGCATTGGCTTATGCAGGCACGTATCCAGAAGTGGTACAAAGCTTAATATTACGCAGTTTGTTTCTGGCGACCCAGCATGAGATCCACAACCTGCTCTATCGAACGCGGTATCGCCGTCCCAGAGCGTGGCAAAAGCTTTATCACGCAGCTGATGCCTCTGCCGCCACGCAACTTTTAAACGCTATCAATCAACAATTTAAACAGCCCACCTTAAAAGCGGTACGTACTGCGCAAGCTTATAGTGATCTGGAGCGCGCACTGCTCATGCCTTGGAAACCACCGCGGCATCAAAATATTTCTGCCGCCAATGCACGGGCTTTGCGGGCCAAGTACCACATTCAAAGTCACTATTTATTAAATCGCTGCTTTATGTCTGCCTCCCACCTGGCGGAACAGGCAAAGCGGGCTCATGAACATGGCATTGGCGGTGTGGCCATACATGGAAAACATGATCCTTTATGTCCGCCTACCAACCTGCAATGGTTACAGAGGCACATGCCGAATATGCAAACTCGGCTAGTGGATGCGCAACATTTAGCTCACGAGCCCGCCATTTATCAAGCCCTTAAAGAAGCTCTGCTCAAGCTATAACGAGCAAAGCTCCTCGACTAGACCACTTCATTTGTTAAATAGTAGCAACTACGCCCTACTCTGAACGTAAAGGAATCTGTAAGCGGTTCAGTTTTCTGTATAGGGTGTTACGGCTCAACTTCAACTGTTTGGAGACACTACTGATGTTCCAACGGTTGCCTTCCAACAGCTGTAGCAAGGTGATGCGTTCTGTTTGCTCCAAGGGGTTTAAACCGGCTATAGGCTCGGGCGTTGTAGATTGCACAGCCTCGCTGCTGCTCACCTGCAAACGCTCCCCGATCTCTGTGGCCGGCCCTAACCTTAATGATGACACCGATGGGGGCGTTGCACGTAAAAGGTGCATAGGTACATGCCCTTCCTGTAACTGGTGTCCGTCGTCAACCTGCGCCACCATCGCTCTTAAAACATGACGTAACTGCCGAACGTTACCAGGCCATTGATAGGCAAGCAGCCATTTTTCGGCTTCATCACTCATATATTCGCAGTGGTCTTCCTGTCGCAAGATAGCCCGGAACAAATCGCTTCTGTGCGAACGCTCTCTAAAAGGAGCTAGTGTTAACTCCAGCCCGCCAATCCTATAGTACAAATCGGCACGAAAACGGCCATCTGCAACTCGCTCCAACAAGGGCTCAGTACTTGATGCAACAATCAACACCTGCTGCTCATGGCCCCTCGTGTCCTGCTTATCCAAAATGCTCAGTAGCTGTGCCTGCGCTGAAGCCGACAACTCTTCCACTTTGTCCAAAAACAATATGCCTTGCCCGGCCTGCTCCACCTGTGCAGCCATATCTTGCTCGATATCAGAAGCTGTTTCGCCCAGGGCGTTTTCATCTGTATGTCGAGTCTGACGAAACACCATGCAGTCCAAGATTACAAAAGCACTCTGTGATCGCTCACCTTGGTGATGTAGCGCCCTGGCAAAGTGTTCTTTACCGGTGCCAACTTCTCCTTGTAATAAAATGGGCACTTGGTATTTCGCGACTTTTAATGCCTGCTGAAAGCTCGCCTGTATCTGTACATCGCCAAACTCTACCTCCAGCCTTGTCATCCTGTTACGAGGAGGCAGTGATTCCGAAGACTTGTATAAATCTTGTTTGTATGCCGAGCAAAAAATCTGGCCCCCACTTGCCACCAACTGGGACAGTTTTTTTCTAGAGTACTGAGCTACAGCAAAAAAACGATTTCCCAGTCCACAGCCATATACAGGAATAGGTTGAAAAGAATGCTCTATGCTTCTTTGCAACAGGGTTTCGAAAGTTGATTGAAATACGCTCTCGACCGACCGGCCACACAGTTCTGAAGTATGTTGCAGGCCAAGCAATAACAATGCACTGCGATTCGCGGCAATTATGCTGCCATCCTGGGCGCTGACCATCAGCTTTCCGCCATACACAATGTTGACGCTTTCAGGCTGAACATGAAAATACAACGAGAACGCATCGCCACAAAATGCTTCCATCAGCCTGTTTTCAATCATGCGAGCCGCTAAATTCATCAGCACCATCGACGAATGTGGCATCAGACCCGATCTGGCAGTCACATTCAACGCCGCAATCAGTTCACCTTGAGGCGCGAAAATAGGCACAGCAGTACAAGTTAATACTGTGTGTTCTGGGAAAAAATGATCTGTGGTCTGAATCAGCGTTGGAGACAACGTTGCTAAGCACGTCCCCATCCCATTGCTGCCAGCGAAGCGTTCACTCCACACTGCACCGCGGCAGAGGCTCATTGTCTCTAGCTCTGCACGTAAATCTGGCGAAGCCACCAAATGCAAAATTGTGCCTTCACGATCCACGAGCACCACCACCAATTGGCTGTCTGCCAATTGATGGTAGAGCAATTCCATTTCCTGACTTGCCTCATACAGCAGTTGAGCAGCGTGATCCTGACGCTCGAGAAACTCTGAGCGAGTTAACACTGGAGGGGCTTGGCTATGCTCAGGGTTTAAGCCATAGTCCTCCATGCAGCGCCGCCAGGAATTCAGCACCACGTCGCTGACATCACTGGGGGAAAACTGCCCTTTCTCTAGTATTTGCCGGATTCTACGCGCATGATGCGCACCATCAAGAACCATTTACCTGTCTCCTGCTTTATAGTGTTTTCAGTAAATGGGACCTGCTTACGCAGAGCCTGCTTATGTCTATGAATAGATTATGGCCTCGGCATCCTTACAAAGCAAATTCAAACAAACCCGCAATTTTCACTTTACCCTTCAACCTTAGTCCCAGCTGGGTGCGCCACTGTTTATGGTCTTCAATCCGTCAAACCCTTATTTGCCATAACCGTGGGCACAGCTAAGCAGCGGTTAACCCTAGCAGGCACCGAATTAAGCCAATACATTGATTTTAGACGTAAAAACAGAAGCTCTTAGGCTTCTGTGAGTTGTGTAGTGGCGGCCCCAGCAGGAATCGAACCTACAATCTTCCCTTCATACCACTACAGCTTTCGCTGCCTTGCTTTGCACAAGTTTGTAGTCTGGACTCTATCTTAGCCGTAGCTCTTGCCGTAGGCTGCACCTGTCGAGTCTCTACACGTTCCCGCTGCCGGGCTTCGCTCGGTATTACCTCGTGATCTACACAGGGGCTTCACCGAATTTAAGCGCA
This sequence comes from Paenalcaligenes niemegkensis, assembly GCF_022230885.1. Classification (GTDB taxonomy): domain Bacteria; phylum Pseudomonadota; class Gammaproteobacteria; order Burkholderiales; family Burkholderiaceae_B; genus Paenalcaligenes; species Paenalcaligenes niemegkensis. The sequence goes on from NZ_JAKGCT010000002.1 coordinate 303,339, forward strand.
TTCACATCAGCCCTTTCGTGCTGAGTGCCCAATTTTTCAGGAGGGGAAAGTTATATCCATTTAACTATGGGGCCGTGACTTATTATATGGAACCCCTTAGAACCTTTTTATAGTGGAGTAGACCCCCATAAATAAAGGCGTTGAGCTAAATTCCATGAACTCGTCGGACACTATTATATATCACTCGCTATCTCTGGGCACGCCTTCAAGCTGTTTCGTTTACCTCAGGTCTTTTTTAAATTCTCAAAGAACAGCGCGTTATCGCTCATTAAGCGTGCCGCCTCGTGCAGTAATTCGGCCTCGGCGCGAGACTCACTAGCCAATCGCTTCGCTGCAAGCTCTAATGCCGAAATAACACGTTCGGGTTCTTGCCGAATGTTGTGTACCCGGTTAAGCACTGTCTGAAGCCGGCGTGCTGTACTGTCTTTAATTTCTGGCTCTTGCAACATTTCTTGCATACTCAGCGTGACAGTCCCCAGACATTGCAGAGCCAGACCGCCGCCCAAGGCCGACATTCCTTTCTCGCCTGTTTTGTCTATCCAGCGTACCAGTTTAACCAAGCGGTGATAAAGCCGCGCATGCCGGATCGGATGGCGGACAATGGGGGATGGTTTCGCTGCAAGGTCCTGAACTTCTTGCACCATCATTCCGATTAAAGTCTTCATTCTGCTTTGCGGAGTGGAAGGATAAATCAGACGAAACGCTATATAAGCACTAAAGGGAGCCAATATCACGGCGAAACCATAGATCAAGGAATCGCTAAACGGAATCGTCAGTGGATAGGCCGGCTGCAACAATATAAGCATCATCATATTGAAATCGTAGCTACAGGCCATCGTTCTACGGTAAGCAGCCACCAATCCTCCGAGCACGATAAACGGCATCATTAACAAGACCAACTCCAGCTCACTTGAGGCAAAGGGCCAAACTACCCACCGACAGATCAGAGCAGCAATGACACCCAACAACTGCCCCCAGAAAATCACCCTGCCCATAATTGTGGCCGGGCTATCAAATGCCGAAAAAATCGACAACATGACTGCCGTGCCTATCATCATGTAGGGCCCGCCTCGCCAACCGGTAAATACCCAGATCAAGCCCACAAAGAACATAGTGACACCAGCCCGGACCATGGCTTGTCGAGCACCAACCCAGTCGAGATGAATCTCCGCAGCTTGGATTTCCGATCCCTGTTCAGACCCGTTGTCAGGTCCGGCCCCTAAATCGGCCAGAGCCGCCTGCATTCGCAGCAGCACTGCATCCAACGCAGGATAGGAGGTGGTGTGCTCAAGAGCCAGCCACACGTGCTGAGTTTCAGAAGATTCTGCCAACGCCGTTGCCATCTGCTCCAGTTGCAGGGCTACGGCTTGATTTGGAGCCACCGTCAACCCACGCTGTAACCACAGCAAAGCAGAAACCTGAGCTGACAGTAGTGCACGCAGAGGACGGATTGAACGATGCGACTGTAATGAGCCCGTTCCTAATAAATCGAGCTGCTCATCGATTTCAGCGATTTCCGAGAGCAAGGCTTCAATGACACTATTTGGCTGCGCGGGCTCGCCCCGTACCCGTTGTGCCATATGATTCAGAATTTTCCCAGTCAGGCGGCGTAGCTGTTGGGTAACCGTTTCTTGCGTCTGACGGCCAGCAAACCACCAGCCTATAGCCAAAGCGGACACTACGCCTAGCAAGGCTGTTAACAGCCGATCAACGCCAAGACTGAGAATATGATCTGGATGCGGTATGCCCAGCATGGCTACCATCACCGCTGAATAACCGGCGAGCATCGTGCCATACGACACGAAATTACGCTGTAAATTACCTATACCCACACACAAGGCTAACCAGATGGCCATTCCTGTAACCAGCCAGAAAGGTTGAGTACCAGCCACGTAAACCAGGAGTACACCCACAAGCGTCCCGGACACCGTTCCCATAATACGGAAGAAACTTCTTTCGACCATATGATCGCGTATGGGCAGGGACGCGGCCCAAACTGTCATTCCTGACCAATGGGGGTGCTCTAAGCCTAATAGCCATGCGAGCAGCACAGCAACGCAACATGCTAACGCAGTACGTAAGGTGAACCGCAGACGAGTCGCATCAAAGCCCAAACGGGACAGCCATTCTGAACAAGTCATGACCGTTGCTCACTATCGTCCAGAATAGGTTGAATGCGTTTGCCAATGTTGGCGAAGGCTTGCAGCATGGACTCAATCTCCTGATCACTAAGATCAACCAGAATATCCGTCTCGACGTGAGCCAGAACTTTGCGAATTTTTGCCACCGAGTTTCGACCTGCAGGTGTGATGAAGATCAGTTTGGCCCGTCGATCTGCCTCGTCAGCGCGTCGTTCAATCAAAGCGCCTTGCTCAAGAATATCCAAAAGCCTGACCAGGCTAGACTCTCGCAGACCCACCCGCAAGGCCAGCTCTTTCTGCTGTACTCCATCCCCAAGCTCGTGCAGCCGTATCAAAGGTGCCCAGGTGGCATCTGTCAGACCCGTTTGCGCCAGGCTGTGATCCAGCGCACGGCGCCAGCGACGGGCAAGCTCAACGAACTGAACACCAAAGCGTTCGCGTGCAGAAAAAGAATTATGAGAAGCCACTTGATTCTGATTAAAATAATTAGGATCCTAATTATACTAAAAAAAATGTTGTGCTGTCTATTACACTTGGCCCTTGTATCTTCCTGCCCGCTTCTCTTGGACGACTCCGCCTAATGCTTGTGACTGTGCTTTTGATCCTGCCCGACTTTATGCTGATTGCTCTGGGGGCGGTCCTGCGTCATTTTTTAGGCTACAGCGCCGAGTTTTTCCGCTATACCGAAAAGCTTGTTTATTACCTGCTTTTCCCCTCTTTGCTTTTTTACTCTATTTCCCACACCTCGCTGGCAGGTGGTCAGACCTTGAGCTTGTTCATCGCAATCAGCGGGGTCATCGCCACAGGCGTCGTGGCCGGATGGCTCGCCCTGCTCTTTGTTCCTGCCGACCCGCTTAAGCATGCCTCGGTAGTGCAATGTGCTTTTCGCTTCAATACTTATTTAGCGCTGTCGCTCGCTACTGAGCTTGGAGGTAAGGAAGGGCTAGGGCTCATGTCTGTCATGGTTGGCCTGGCAGTGCCCTTGGTGAATATTCTGGCGGTTCATGCCTTAGCCAGAGGACGCCAACGCAAAATTGCTGTTGAACTCGTCACGAACCCCTTGATTATGGCTACCCTGTTGGGTCTGTGCTGGAACCTTTTGCAGCTCCCCTCCCTAAACCCGTGGACTTAAGCTTGTCCCGCCTGGGAAGCTGTGCATTGCCCATAGGCCTGCTGTGCGTCGGGGCTACCATTTCCCTGCGTGCTTTAGATGGAGCAAAAAAACTAGTGGTATGGATGGTTGCCAGTAAACTGCTGGTGTTGCCTCTCAGTGCGCTGGCGATTGCCCATTTTATGGGGCTACCGCCCCTAGAAACCAATATGCTGATTTTATTTGCTGCGGTTCCTACGGCTTCATCTGCCCACGTGCTGGCGGGTCGTATGGGTGGAGACGCACAACTGGTAGCCACCACCATGTCGACAGGAACCTTAGTAGCAGCATTAAGCTTAACTTTATGCATCCGTTATTTGTTTATTTAATTAGGACAGCGCCATGTCAACGACGCGCGAGCCGCTGGCAACACTGCAGCTATATGCGGCCGATGAAGCAGTAACACAACATTTGGCAGAACTACTGTCCCCCATCGTTTGTGGGAAAGATGCCCTTCAGCGACCGGAAAATTTCAAAGCTGGTGGGCATATACACCTCGAAGGCGACCTCGGAGCAGGTAAAACAAGCTTTACGAGGGCTTTTTTGCGCAAAGCTGGGGTCACAGAACGAATTAAAAGCCCTAGCTATGCCCTGATTGAAAGCTATAATCTTTCTAGCTTAAATGCCTATCACCTTGATTTTTATAGATTTAGCGACAGCCGAGAATGGCTAGACGCTGGTTTTCGTGATATTCTGCAGGAAAACGCTGTTGTGCTAATCGAGTGGCCAGAGAAGGCGGGCAAGTTATTACCCCTGGCCGATTTAACAATCAAGCTCGACTATTGCGAACCCGGCAGGCAAATACAACTTGCGGCATACAGCAAAAAAGGAAAAGAATGGCTAACAACACTCAAACCTCTGCTCAGGGAATTTCCACTACAGGATTAGCGCGTCGTCGCCTTGTAGCCTCAGCAACAACTTTAATGCTGTTGCCTGTTTTCCCTCGCGTCGCGCATGCAAACTCCATCGTCGCTGTACGTACCTGGCCCGCTGATGAGTACACTCGTGTCACGCTCGAAATGGATAGCGAGCTCAAAGCCGAGCACTTCACTCTCGAGAACCCCCACCGCATGGTGGTGGATATCGAAGGGCTGACCATTAATAGCACCCTCAACGAGCTTGTCTCAAAAGTGCGTGCCAACGATCCCTATATTTCGTCGGTTCGAGTGGGCCAGAACCGGCCTAATGTGGTGCGCCTGGTGCTTGATCTCAAGCAGCCCATCGCTCCGCAAATCTTCACGCTCAAGCCCGTGGGCGAGTATAAGTATCGCCTGGTACTCGACCTGTACCCGCGCATGGCTCAAGATCCATTGCTCGCGCTTCAACAGTTCGATGACAACGATCCATTGGCTGATGTGCTGGAAAGCCTGGCTAAATCCCAACCTGCCGTACCGGTTCCATCCGTCAAGGGGCAAGAAGTACCCCGTATTGCCAAGCCTGCTCCGCCACCCGAATCTCCTGTGCCTCAAATCAGTCCGGCTCCGGGCAAGGGAAGGCCCATTCTGGTAGCGCTAGACCCGGGTCACGGTGGTGAAGATTCCGGGGCCATTGGCCCTGGCGGCACCCGGGAAAAAGATGTGGTTTTGCAAATTGCCCGACGCCTTCGCAAACTGATCGATGCGCAGCCCAATATGCGCACCTACCTGACTCGCGATAACGATTTTTTTGTCCCTCTTCAGGTTCGGGTGCAAAAGGCCCGGCGTGTCAAAGCCGATTTGTTTATTTCTATCCACGCCGATGCCTGGATTAAACCCACTGCGCGTGGGTCCTCCGTCTATGCGCTATCGCAAAATGGGGCTACGAGTACCGCAGCACGATGGCTCGCCAACAAAGAAAACCAAGCTGATTTGGTGGGCGGGGTCAATATTGCTACGCACAACAAGCAAGTTGCTCAAGTTCTGCTGGATCTCTCTACAGCGGCTCAGATTAATGACTCGGTACGAGTTGGTTCGGGCGTGCTGTCGGAAATTGGCAAAATCAACCGGCTACACAAACGCCAGGTAGAGCGCGCGGGCTTTGCTGTGCTTAAAGCACCCGACATCCCGTCTATTTTGGTTGAAACAGCCTTCATCAGCAACCCGACCGAAGAGCGGCTGCTAAAAAGCCCCGCCCACCAAGACAAGATCGCTCGTGCCCTGCTGTCGGGCATCAACAACTATTTCAGTTCAGGTGTTGCCCTGGCAAATCGCAGCTAGTGCGTCTTTCAGCACTGATTATATAGATCGAAGCCTGCATGGCTGATTCCGTCCAAAAAACCAAGTAGTAATCTGGTGTTTTTTGGGGACTCAGAACGGCAGGCTTTTTTTGTTTTTACCTGCCAGCACACTTATTTACCGGCGCTTGTGGCAGCACACCCTTTAACAATTTTCCAAAACACACCATATTGCTCAAGCCATAGCCCCAGAGTCTGATCGATATGTAAAATCATAGATAGATTTAAAAATTAGTGCGCTGCCAAATAAAGACACATCACAGCTTCTACCCTGACTTGTCTTGTCAAAACGAGATTTATTAAATATGACCCCACGTCGTTCCATCGCCGCCTTACCCGACCTGCTGGTTAGCCAGATCGCCGCCGGGGAAGTCATCGAGCGGCCCGCCTCTGTGCTGAAGGAGCTGCTCGAAAATGCCATTGACGCCGGAGCCAGCAGCATTGAAATCCGCCTGGATGGCGGCGGTATACGTCGGATTGCCGTCAGCGACGACGGACACGGCATTGCCCATGATGAGTTAGCGTTGGCTTTCACACGACACGCCACCAGCAAAATTCATTCATTATCAGAGTTGGAGTCAGTCGCTTCAATGGGGTTTCGTGGCGAAGCCCTCGCGTCTATCGCATCCGTGGCGCGTACTACGTTACGCTCTCGCACTGCCGACGAAGCCCATGCCTGGCAGATCGAAGGCCTTGGCCTTGCACCTGAGGCTGCCAGCGGTACCCAGGGCACCACCGTCGACGTGCGTCAGTTATTTGACAGCATCCCTGCGCGACGAAAGTTTCTACGTACTGAAAACACCGAGTACGGGCATTGCGTGACCGCACTGGAACGCATTGCCCTGTCCAAACCCGACATCGCCTTCAGGCTGTTTCACAACGACAAAGCCACACGCCACTGGCGAGCAGGAAGCATCGGACAACGCATTCTCGATGTGCTGGGCGAAGAGTTCGTCAGCCACAGTATCAGTGTGGAACAAGAGCAAGGGCTTATTTCCTTGCACGGTCTGGTTATCCGGCCTGCCTTTGCCCGTGGACGCAGTGATCTTCAATTTCTATTTGTTAATGGCCGTTTTATTCGTGATCGCACAGTCTCACACGCTATTCGTCAGGCGTACTCTGACGTGCTGCATGGTGATAGGCAGCCAGCCTATGTGCTGTACTTGAATATTGACCCAACCACCGTTGACGTAAACGTGCATCCCGCTAAACATGAAGTTCGTTTTCGCGACTCGGGAGCCGTCTATCAGTTTGTAGTTCGCACCCTGACGGCTGCCTTGGCCGAAAGCCAGGCTGGCGCAGTCTCTGCAGACGAAAGCATCATCACTGCCGGCACCGCTGAACAACAGGTGATACCCGGCCACACGGGCACGGCCTCTGGCTCCCTCGCAGAGCCTACCCTAAATCGTGGCACGTTTAGTTCTAGTTTTGGGTCAGGCTATGGGCGTCAGCAAAGCTTTGGCACAAGCCCTCAATCGGTGGCACAGCACGAAGCGAACTGGCAAAAGCTGTACGCTCCCTCACTGACACACCTGCTCTGAGTGAGCCCAGCCCTATCACACCCGCCCAGCAGCCCACAGGGGCTCACGATGGGCTGAATGATCTACCTATGGGAATGGCCATTGCCCAACTGCACGGCATTTATATCCTCTCGCAAACACGACAAGGCTTAATTTTGATCGACATGCATGCGGCCCACGAACGCGTTATGTATGAGCAGCTTAAACAGGCCATGGACAAGCGCGACCTGCCATGTCAGGAACTCCTTGTGCCTGTCGTGTTTCAAGTCACTGAAACTGAAGTTGCCCTGGTTGATGAGCACCATGACACCCTACAAGAGCTAGGCCTGACGCTAAGCGCCGCTGGGCCTGCTTCGCTGGCTGTCCGGGCGGTCCCGGCCCTGCTGGCTCGCGGTGATATCGAGTCTTTGGCACGCAGCGTCCTGGCCGACCTGCAGGCCATTGGCGGCTCTGAGCATTTGGCACGCCAGCGGAACGAGCTACTGTCAACAATGGCCTGCCATGGCGCCATTCGTGCCAACCGTCGACTCACCCTCGACGAAATGAACGCTCTGTTGCGAAAAATGGAACAGACTGACCGCGCCGATTTGTGTAACCATGGACGTCCTACGTGGGTATATTGGTCAATACAAGAACTCGACAAGCTGTTTTTACGCGGTCAATAAATGCAAAAAACCGTTATCTGTCTAACCGGTCCTACCGCCGCCGGTAAAAGTGCCGCTACCCATGCCATCGCGGCTGAATGGCCTGTAGAAATCATTGTCATGGATTCGGCCACGATTTACCGCCAGATGGATATTGGTACGGCCAAGCCCAGCGCTGAAGAACAAGCCTCGATTCCACACCATCTGCTCGACATACGAGACCCCGCAGAAAGTTACTCTGCCGCCGCCTTCGTAAGCGATGCGCAGACTCTGATAGATGCCATTTTCAAGCGCGGCAATTACCCGCTGTTATGTGGTGGGACCCTGCTTTACTACAAAGCCTTGCGTGAAGGCCTTAGCGATCTGCCGGAATCCCGGCCAGATATCAGAGCGCAACTGGATCACGAAGCCTTGCTTCAAGGCTGGCCAGCCATGCACGCGCAATTAGCACACGTGGATCCGGTCACTGCTGCTCGTCTGGCTCCTAATGATAGTCAACGCATTCAGCGTGCGCTTGAGGTTTATCGAATCAGCGGCCGACCGCTATCGTCCTGGATTCTCGACGCTAAACCTGCCCCCAAGGGAGCCAGCCTCCACTATCACACCGTCAGTCTGGAGCCTTCTCAACGTCAGGTGCTGCATGCGCGCATTGCCGCTCGCTATCAAACGATGATTGAGCAGGGTCTGCTCGGCGAAGTTGACGCGCTGTATGAACGGGGCGACCTCGGGATCACCATGCCTTCTATACGGTGTGTAGGGTACAGGCAAATCTGGGACTACCTGGAAGGCTCGTGCTCGCTGGACGAGGCTATAGAAAAAGCGATTATTGCCACCCGCCAGTTAGCAAAACGACAGCTTACGTGGTTACGCAGCGATGCTCAGCGTGAGGTTATTGATTGCCTGGATGAACATCGAGCAGCCAAAGTGGTTCAGAGCGTTTCACAGCACTGGCCGCTAACGTAAATAAAGGTAGCCGCGGCTACCTTTATTTATGAATGCAGGATGTTTTAGTTCAGTTAGATCATTTGCACAGAGGTCTCATCACCCTGACGGTCTACGATATCACCCAGGCGATATACCGTCTCGCCCTGTTCAGTCAGGGTAGCGGAAATAGCCTCGGCCTGCTCTTGGGGTACCACCACGATCATGCCGATGCCGCAGTTGAAAACACGCCACATTTCCTCATCGGCGACTCCGCCATTTTCTTGCAGCCACTGAAACAGCGCCGGAAGTGCCCATGCATCGCGCTTGATTTTTGCCGCTACGTTTTTAGGCAGCACACGAGGTATGTTTTCAGTTAAACCACCGCCTGTAATATGAACTAGGCCTTTGATATCGTCTCCGTGTGCCTGCAACGCCGCCAACACCGATTTTACGTAAATGCGGGTAGGCTCCATTACAACGTCTGCCAGAGGGCGTCCGTCGAGCTCGTCGTTGGGCCGCGCATTGGCATGTTTAAGAATGCTACGGATTAGCGAATACCCGTTTGAATGCGCGCCGCTGGAGGCCAGACCCAGTATCACGTCGCCCGCTGCGATCGTTTGCCCGGAGATGATTTTGGCTTTTTCGACCACACCTACAGCAAAACCTGCCAGATCGTATTCGCCATCGGGATACATTCCGGGCATTTCAGCCGTTTCTCCACCAATCAGGGCGCAGCCGGATAGCTCACATCCCTTGGCGATACCTTCAACCACTTCTGCGGCGGTATCGACTGATAAAGTTCCACACGCAAAGTAATCTAGGAAATACAATGGCTCTGCGCCTTGAACCAGAATATCATTGACGCTCATGGCAACTAAGTCTATACCAACGGTATTATGACGTTGCCACTCAAAGGCTAAACGAAGTTTGGTGCCTACGCCGTCAGTACCTGACACGAGGACAGGCTCGTTAAGGTTCTTGGGTAGCTCAAAGAGCGCTCCAAAACCACCGATGCCTGCCATAACGCCTGGACGCATGGTTTTAGCGGCTAAAGGTTTGATGCGATCGACGAGCGCATCGCCTGCCTCTATATCGACCCCTGCGTCACGATAGGTTAGCGATACGGATTGATTGTTTGTCATGAGAAAAGCCGTGGGATATGTAAGAATTTCAAGTTGGATGGAATTGTACGACACATGAACCAACAACTGATTCTGGATATTTCTCCAGCACCGCCACCATCGCTCGATAACTTTGTTATCGGCTCTAATCAGGAAGTGCTAAATGCACTGGTCCAGTGTAAACCCGGTCGCGCCATTTACCTATATGGCCCCCGGGTGTTGGCCGTACCCATCTGCTTCAGGCGATGGCAGAGCAATGGCATGGCCGCTATTTTAATGCTTGCAGCCCAATTGCACAGCTTAAAAGCGTCGCTGCTGCCGATATCATTAATTTACCGCTCATTGCGATCGACGATGTTGATAAGCTCAAGCAGGCTGGACAAGCTGCTGTGTTCGCTTTATACAATCGATGGCGCGAAGTCGCTTCCACAAAAAATGCTTTTGTTTTGTTGCTTTCTGGCGAACGAGCTCCACTGGGCACCCAGGTTCGTGAAGACTTGCGCACGCGTTTGGGCTGGGATCTGGTTTTCCGGCTACGCCTGCTGTCCGATGAAGAGCGTGCCGAAGCCATACGATCCAGGGCCAGCGATCGTGGTCTGCACTTAAGTCCTGAAGTCATGAACTGGGTGCTGACTCACTACGAGCGCGACATGAGCCGTCTAATCGCATTAATCGACGCCCTGGATCATTATTCACTTACGCGCAAGCGGCATATTACCCTGCCCTTGCTTAGAGATTTACTGGCCGAAGGCCACCTCCCTACCTGAGTACCCATGAATATCCCCACCAATTTAGCCCTTTTTGATCTGGACCATACGTTGCTCCCACTCGACAGTGATTACCAATGGGCTGATTTTCTTGCTCGCACTGGCCGTACTGGCGACCCCATCGAGGCACGACGTCTGAATGAAGAACTCATGAACCGCTACAACGAAGGCAAGCTGACTGCAGAGGAATCTGCCCAGTTCATGCTGGGATTATTACGCAAAGCCAGCAGTCGCCAGGAACTGGCTGAGTGGCATGCCGAATTCATGAAAGAAATTATTAATCCGGCCATTCATCCTTGTGCTCTGGATTTAATCAAGAAGCATCAACAGCAAGGTGATCTTTGCGCCATTGTCACTGCCACTAACGAGTTCGTGACCACTCCTGTGGCGAAAGCCTTTGGCATCGAACACTTAATCGCGACTATTCCCGAAGAAATTGATGGACTCTACACCGGAAAAATACACGGTGTGCCCAGCTTCAAGGAAGGAAAAATCACGCGTGTCGACCAATGGCTGCACGATTTGGGCCTGCGTCGCGAACAGTTTGAACGTGTATGGTTCTACAGCGACTCGCCCAATGACTTACCGCTAATGGAACAAGTATCGGATCCCATCGCCACAAACCCCAGTGACAGCCTGCGCCGCACCGCTACAGAACGAAATTGGGTGATACTTGATATCTTCGCAGACATGATGGATGCAAAGTCATAAAATAACCCCATGTTGAAACGCACAATAAAAACCTTTGTGGCGCGCTTGTTCACTGCGCCTACCAAAGGACCGGAACATTTCGGTCCTGGCCAACATGGCATTGACCGTCGTCTGGTCTCCCGCCATGCCATTAAAGTTTGCGAAGTCCTGCAACAGCACGGCTACCAGGCCTACATTGTGGGGGGCAGTACGCGATTTAATTGCAGGCCTTGAGCCCAAAGACTTTGATGTGGCAACCAATGCCACCCCAGAGCAAATACGGCCCTTATTCAGACGTGCCCGCATTATTGGCCGTCGCTTCAAGCTGGTCCATGTGGTGTTCGGTCGAGAAATCATCGAAACCTCTACCTTCAGGGCAGTCGACACCGAAGCTCAGCAAACCGATGCCCATGGCCGCATCTTGCACGATAATCAGTACGGCGAGCTTATCGACGACGCCAACCGGCGCGATTTTACGCTGAATGCACTTTACTACGACCCCAGCACCGAAGAAGTCATTGATTACCATCAGGGCGTCACCGATTTGAAAAATCGTGTTGTACGCATTATTGGCGATCCCGCAGTTCGCTACCGTGAAGATCCGGTTCGCATGCTGCGAGCCGTACGTTTCGCCGCGAAGCTGGGTGGCACAATAGAACCCAATACCCACGCGCCTCTACAGACGCTTTCGCCGTTAATCGCTAACGTACCCGAATCACGCTTATTCGACGAACTGTTGAAGCTGCTCAGTTGCGGCCATGCCATGGATTGCCTGCGACAGCTGCGGGCCGAAAACCTGCATCAGCATATGCTGCCCTTTCTGGAAAACAGCCTCGACAGCTCCGAAGAACTGGACTTTCTGGAAATGGCTCTGGCCCGCACGGATAGCCGAGTACGAGCTGGGCGCAGCGTCAGCCCCAGCTTTTTATTCGCTACCCTATTGTGGAAACCGGTACTGGGCGAGTGGGAAAAACTTATTGCAGCAGGAAATCCTCCTGTACAGTCTTTGGTTGATGCCAGTGACATCGTCATCAATCATCAGGCTAAAACGCTGGCCATTCAGCGCCGCTTCCAAACAGATATGCGCGAAATCTGGTTTATGCAAACCCGTTTTGAACGCGTCAACAACCGAGCCATCTGGCGCATGATCGAGCAGCCCCGCTTCAGGGCAGCCGTCGACTTCATGCAATTACGCGCCGAAGCCAAAGAAGTTGACAGCGTACTGGCCCAGTGGTGGATGGACCTGGCTGATGCAGGCAGCGACGAAACTCGTTCTACCATGATCACTGAACGTACGACCCCACGCAGTGAAAAAACCACCCGGCGCCGGCGCGTCCGTACCAAACGCCCCGCTGCTAAAACCGCCACGCACAAGGCATCAGCTCCAGAATGAAACCTACTATCGTATACATTGCACTGGGTGCGAACCTGGGTGACCCCATCGGCACTTTACTTGAAGCCATCGACGATCTCCGGGAGCTTCCCCAGGTTTCACAATTACAGAGTTCCGGCTTCTACCGCACAAAGCCCGTTGATGCGGACGGCCCCGACTACATCAATGCTGTGGTGTCCCTGCAAACGACGTTAAGCGCCGTTGACTTATTCAGTCACCTGCAGCGTATCGAACTGGACCATGGGCGAGAGCGATCCGAGCGCAATGCGCCCCGTACTCTTGACCTTGATCTGCTGTTATTTGGAGACGAAAGCATCAACGCAGAGATGCTAACGGTTCCCCACCCACGCATGCATCTGCGCGCCTTTGTACTACACCCCTGGCTGAGCTTGCACCTTCATTGCAACTTGCCCAAGGCCCTATAAGCCAATTGCTAAGCACGGTTGCAGACCAAGAGATTCATGCTCTTGATGACGAGTAAAAGACCTTATCAATAAAAGCCCTCTGGCTTCTCTGTTTTTTTACAGCATAGAGAAAGCAGAGGGTTTTTTATTGGCCCAGGCGATAGCGCTTTAGCTACAAGCGCCACGCACCCGTCTTCTAGATGGCGACTAGCGGAATTTCGGCAATACGCTTGCGCCACGTAGCAGGTCCAGTGGTATGGACGGATGTTCCGGTGGAATCGACAGCAACCGTTACCGGCATATCCTTGACTTCAAACTCATAGATCGCCTCCATGCCCAAATCTTCGAAAGCCACTACCTTTGAGGCTTGTATCGCTTTAGAGACCAAATAGGCCGAACCGCCAACAGCCATTAAATAAGCTGAACCATGTTTGCGAATGGCCTCGATGGCTACTGGACCGCGCTCGGCTTTCCCGATCATGGAAATCAAACCGGTTTGCGACAGCATCATTTCAGTGAATCCGTCCATACGCGTAGCGGTGGTGGGCCCTGCAGGACCAACAGCCTCGTCGCGCACCGGATCAACCGGCCCTACGTAATAAATAACGCGATTAGTTAAGTCTACGGGTAAAGGCTCGCCTTTGCTCAGCAACTCTTGAATGCGCTTATGAGCCGCATCCCGACCGGTAAACATTTTGCCCGAAAGCAATAGGGTTTCGCCTGGCTGCCAGCTTGCCACGTCTTCCTTGCTAAGCGAATTCAAATCAACTTGACGAGACTTGTTGTAATCGGGAGCCCAATGCACATCGGGCCATAAGTCGAGGCTGGGAGGGGACAGATGAGCCGGACCGCTACCGTCCAGCACGAAGTGTGCGTGACGTGTCGCCGCACAGTTAGGGATCATGGCAACAGGTTTAGAAGCAGCATGCGTCGGGAAGGTGTTTATTTTCACATCGAGAACAGTGGTTAAGCCGCCGAGGCCTTGAGCTCCGATGCCCAACGAGTTCACTTTTTCATAAAGCTCGATACGCAGTTCTTCTATCTTGTTCTGTGGCCCACGCTGCAAAAGCTCGTACATATCGATGTCGCCCATCAGCGACTCCTTGGCCATTAGCATGGCTTTTTCGGCTGTGCCACCAACGCCAATACCAAGCATCCCGGGAGGACACCAGCCAGCCCCCATTTCGGGCACGGTACGCATGACCCAATCGACCAGCGAATCGCCAGGGTTCAGCATGGCAAACTTGGCCTTGTTCTCGGAACCACCGCCTTTTGCTGCAATTTGAATGTCTACAGTGTCGCCTGGTACCAGCTCGACACTGACAATACAGGGCGTATTGTCGCGCGTGTTTTTTCGGCTAAACAGCGGATCAGTCAGAATGGATGCGCGCAGCGGGTTATCCGGGTTCAGGTAGCCTTGGCGCACCCCTTCGTCGCAGAGCTCTTGCAGGCTGAGTGTGGTCTCAAAACGTACATTCATTCCTACTTTTAAAAACACATTGACTACACCAGTGTCTTGGCAGATGGGACGATGTCCCTCGGCGCACATGCGTGAATTCGTCAGGATTTGTGCAATAGCATCTTTAGCAGCCGGATTTTCCTCACGCTCATAAGCGCGAGCCAAGTGTTGAATGTAATCAGCGGGGTGGTAATAACTAATAAACTGGACGGCATCAGCTATAGACTGAATAAAGTCCTGCTCATTGATGATCGTGGTCATGATGTGTGCTTTTATAAAGTAGAAATTTAACGAAACATAACAGTAAGGAGGAGTTTACTTGCCTTGCCATACAGGTGGGCGCTTCTCGGCAAAGGCAGTAGCGCCTTCCTTTGCATCGGCGGATGCAAAAACCGGCGCCGTGATGGGACGCTGCAAATCGAACATCTGGTCTTGAGGCCAGTCTCGAGACTGGCTGATAACCTGTTTGGCGACCTGAACGGCCAGTGGTCCGTTGTTGATAATACGTCGTGCCAAGGCAAGCGCCTGCTCAAGAGCCTGGCCCTTCGGGGTCAACTCGTTAACCAAACCTAGCCCATGGGCCCGCCTGGCATCAAACATGTCTCCTGTAAGCACGATTTCCATCGCCAAATGGTAGGGAATTCGCACAGGCAACCGCAACATGCCCCCTGCCCCTGGAACAATGCCCCGCTTAACCTCAGGCAAGCCAAATTTGGCTTCTTCGGACGCCACAATCAAATCGCAGGCTAAGGCGAGCTCGAACCCGCCGGCTAATGCGTAGCCTTCGACGGCAGCGATAACAGGCTTGCGCGGAGGCCGCTCGCACATACCACCAAAACCGCGGTTCTCTATATAGGGGCGTTGCCCATCTTTGGCAAAGGCTTTTAAATCCATCCCTGCACTAAAAGTCTGGGCCGCACCGGTTAGAATACCCACTCGAATGTCAGGGCTGGCATCCAGCTCATCCAGCGCCTTGGCTAATTGCACCGCTGTTTCGTAGTTAACAGCGTTTCGCGCTTCAGGACGATTGAGGGTAATAATCATAATATGATCAATGATTTCACTTAGCACTAACTCTGACATTTTGCGAGTTCCTAAGAAAGCGTGTTAATCCTGGTCTGTAACGACTCAGGTTCTATACAATAAGACATCTTTAGATTTCTATCATACGACTAATTTGTGCCATTTCTGCTGCCCCTGCGACGTTTGTCCGCAGCGCAGCCTTTGATTTTTTACGCTGCAACATAAGCTAATCGGCAGAAACAGCTAAAATAGAAAAATTTTGCGGCACCTCGATTTACTGGCCCTTTGACCATGCTCACTTTTCAGCAGTTAATACTCACACTCCAGCACTATTGGGACGAACAAGGCTGCGCTTTGCTCCAACCCATCGACTTAGAAGTCGGAGCCGGCACCTCGCACACAGCTACATTTTTACGCGCTATCGGGCCAGAGCCTTGGCGTGCAGCTTACGTGCAGCCGTCGCGCCGGCCTGGCGATGGCCGTTATGGCGATAATCCGAACCGTTTGCAGCACTATTATCAATACCAGGTTGTTCTGAAACCTGCGCCAGAGAATATTGTTGATCTGTATATCGGCTCCCTAAAAGCCCTGGGCATCAACCCCAAGCAGCATGATATCCGCTTCGTAGAAGACGATTGGGAGAACCCCACGCTGGGCGCCTGGGGATTGGGCTGGGAAGTCTGGTTAAATGGCATGGAAGTTACGCAATTTACCTATTTCCAGCAAGTCGGCGGCCTGGATTGCGTGCCAGCCACCGGCGAGATCACATATGGCCTTGAACGCCTGGCGATGTACATACAAGGTGTAGAAAGTGTCTATGATCTGGTTTGGACTACCGACGGCAAAGGCCGCTCTGTGTATTACCGCGACATCTATCATCAAAATGAAGTCGAACAGTCTACCTATAACTTCGAACTGTCGAATGCCGATATCCTGTTCCAGCACTTTATTGATTATGAAAGCGAAGCCAAGCGCCTGGTCGAAGCTTCTGTAGCGCTTCCGGCCTACGAGCAGACCTTAAAAGCAGCTCACACGTTCAACCTGCTTGACGCACGAGGTGCCATTAGCGTTACTGAACGTGCAGCCTACATTGGTCGTATTCGCAATCTATCCCGCGCAGTGGCACAAGCTTATTACGAGTCTCGCGAACGTCTCGGCTTCCCCATGCTGCAAAGCTCCGACGCGACGGAGACCAAATAAATGACAACACTTACTCAAGATACCCGCCCTTTACTGGTTGAGCTTCAAACCGAAGAGCTCCCCCAAAAGCCCTGGAAAAAATGGGGCAGGCCTTTGCAGAGGGTATTTTCAAGATCCTTAGCGAACAACACCTGGTAAACGGCCAAAGCTCTCCGGTGGCCTATGCCACACCCCGCCGCTTAGCCGTATACATTGATGACGTAAAGGCACAGGCTGAAGACCAGGCTTTCAGCGATAAGCTGATGCCTGCAAAAATCGGTTTTGACGCTAACGGAAACATTAGCCCAGCCCTGGCAAAACGCCTTGAGAGCAAGGGCCTGGCCCACTTGACTGCGAATGAGCTGCACGTTGAGTCCGACGGCAAGCAAGATTACCTGTATGCCAAAGGTATGGCCACTGGCGCTTTATTGCCTGCAGCGCTACAAGAAGCCCTTGACTACGCACTAACGCATCTGCCCATACCAAAGCTAATGCGCTACCAGTTAGCGGATGGTCAAACCAGCGTACGGTTTGTACGCCCTGCCCATGGCCTTACTGCCTTATGGGGTCGTGATGTTATTGCTCTGCAAGCCCTGGGCTTAACATCAGGCAGACAAAGCACCGGTCACCGTTTTATGTGTGATGCCCCGCTAAGCATTCGCTCTGCAGACAGCTACGTAGAGCAGCTGGAAACTGAGGGTAAGGTTATTGCCTCGTTCGACAAACGCCGGGAACTCATTTCAAAGCAGCTTGCTGCACAATGCCAGGCCTTGAACGCCGGCCTGGGCAATGATCCTGAAGTCCCTGAGTTGCTTGATGAGGTCACCGCCCTAGTTGAACACCCTACCGTATACGTGGGCGAATTCGATAGCGATTTCCTCCAGATTCCTTCCGAGTGCCTGATCCTGACCATGCGCTTAAACCAGCGTTATTTCCCGCTGTTTAATCCAGAAACGTACAGCCTCAGCAATAAATTCCTGATTGTCAGCAATATGCAGGTTGACGATCCCAGCGATATTATTGAAGGTAATCAGCGCGTCATCTTGCCACGTCTGGCTGATGCCCGTTTTTTCTTCGATACCGATCGCAAAACCACGCTGGAAGACCGCGTGGCTAGCCTCGAAAGCAGTGTCTATCACAACAAGCTGGGCTCACAACGAGAACGCGTAGAGCGCATACGCAAGATCATCAGGGCGCTGGCCGAAAGACTAGGTGCCAACATAGAACTGGCTGATCGCGCGGCTCTTTTAGCCAAAGCCGATCTGAACACCAATATGGTGGGTGAATTCCCCGAACTGCAAGGTGTGATGGGCGCTTACTATGCGCAGGCAGATGGTGAAGATCCTTCTGTAGCACGAGCGTTACGCGAACAATACCAACACCGTCTGCAAACCCCTGTTAACAGCGATACCCTGGTCACGGCTTTACTGTTTTTAGCAGAGCGCGCCGAAACCCTGGTTGGCATTTGGGCTATTGGCCTGGCTCCTACGGGCGAACGCGACCCCTATGCGCTGCGTCGAGCGGCATTAGGGGTGATCAGTGCCTTTGAACAGCTAGGCGCAGGCAACTATCTGGGCGATGCCGGTGAAAGCAAACTTCAGCTTTCAGAACTGCTTTCCATTGCTGCTCAAACCTTCGAGGCTGGCGTTGTCAACGACGACACTCTCAATGCCGTACGTATCTTTATTTACGAGCGCTATCGCAATCAACTCGTCTCCGGCCATGAGCGGAACGTCGTCGAGGCCGTGTTGGCTCTGCAGCCTCCGCTACAGCAAGTACAAGCACGCATCGAAGCCTGCGCATCGTTTGCCTCGCTGCCTGAGGCCGAAAGCCTGGCAAGCGCCAACAAACGCATCAGCAACCTGCTACGACGTGCTGACACACAATCAGGTGAACTCAACAGTGCACTGTTGACCGAGCCGGCTGAACTTGAACTTGATCGAGTTATTCGCGAGTTAAGCCCTGAGGCTAGCGCCCAGTTTGCCAGGGGAGAGTTCAGTGCAAGCCTGGCAACCCTGGCTCGTGCCAAAGAAGCTGTGGACAGGTTCTTTAACGAAGTCATGGTGATGGCCGACGACCCTGCGATACGGGCCAATCGCCTTGCACTGCTTGGAAAACTTCATCAGACCATGAATCAAGTAGCCGATTTATCGCGGCTGGTAGCCTGATGCTGGCCATTTTAGACAGGGATGGGGTCATCAACTACGACTCGGACGCGTTCATCAAGCACCCCGACGAGTGGCGTGCCCTTCCCGGCAGCTTAGAGGCCATAGCCAAACTCAGCCAAGCCGGCTGGAAGGTTGTCGTTGCAACCAATCAGTCGGGGCTGGCCCGTGGGCTATTTACCATGCAAACGCTGAATGCCATTCACGCAAAAATGAGAAAAGAGCTTGCTGCCCTGGGCGGACATATCGATGCAATCTTTATCTGTCCACATGGGCCAGACGATAGCTGTCTGTGCCGTAAACCGTTGCCTGGACTTTTTCAGGATATCGCCAAACGCTACGACATCAGTTTAAAGGGTGTGGTGGCAGTAGGTGACTCGCTACGTGACATACAGGCAGCCTATTCAATGGGTTGCAAAACCTGGCTGGTATTAACAGGAAATGGTCAACGCACTCTGGACTCCGGAGCTCTCCCAAAGGGATGTCACGTGCGCCCCAATTTAGCGGCAGTCGTTGACGACTGGCTAGGATTTTCAGCATGTTAGTAATTCGAGCAGTTTTCTATCAGATTTTTTTGCTTGTCACTGTTATTCCATACGCTTTTGCCTGTATTTTATGGTCGCCCTTACCCTTGCATTGGCGCTATAGACTCACAGCAGGATGGCCACGTTTAGCCGTCTGGGGTGCCAAACACTTTCTGGGCATCAAATGGCAAGTAAAAGGCTGGGAGAACCTGCCTGATGGCCCCGCCATTTTGCTATCCAAACACCAGTCAGCCTGGGAAACCATGTTTTTCCCGGCCTATATGCCGCGCGAGGTCTGTTTTGTCTACAAGCGCGAACTGCATCGCGTACCATTTTTCGGATGGGGCTTAGCCTTGCTGCGCATGATTCCCATTGATCGCGCCAAGGGCAAGGATGCCTTTGCCCAGGTGGTAAGCATGGGGCAACAACGCCTGGATGAAGGCCGATGGCCCATACTCTTTCCTGAAGGCACGCGTATCGCGGCGGGCAAGGCAGGTCGCTATAAAATAGGCGGCGCTTCATTGGCTGTCAGGACCAAGTCGGTAGTCGTGCCCATTGCGCACAACGCGGGCGAACGCTGGCCCCGAAAGGCTTTTATTAAAACACCTGGCATGATTACCGTCTCGATTGGCCCCCCATCAGCTCCGAAGGGCGCACAGCCGAAGAGTTAAATCAATTGGTTCAAGACTGGATTGAAGGCGAGATGCGAGTCCTTAACCCAGAACGATACAATGCCTCAACTTCCTCTATTTCATAATTCAGCACCACATGCCGAAGCGCCAGCAAAATCAGCACGGCGCCCAGCAAAACTCAGTACGGTAAATACCCCGCGACCGGCTAATTTACCCTGTGGCGCGCAGTGGCGCCACTGCGAGGTCTCCGGTATCAATATTGGGTATGTATTGATGAGATCACGTAGAAAGTCAGTGGGTCTGTCAGTTAGCGAAAACGGCCTGCGTATTACTGCTCCGCCATGGGTAAGTCTGGCACAAATTGATAAGGCCATCGATAGTAAAGCCAACTGGATCTTGAAAAAGCTCACCGAGTGGGAAACGCGTAAATCCCAGCTGGCAATTGGTCAGTCACAATGGTGCCAGGGCGGACGCATCCCCTACCTGGGTATTCAAATTACGCTTAACCTTAATCCCCAGGAACGTCAAAGCACTTTTGGAGGAGATCTTAAAGCACCGGTCTCCAACGCTGTCCTGACGCTACCTTTAACGCCCGAGGCCGACAGCGATCGCGTTCAGGATCACACTCACGCCTGGCTACAACAGCAAGCCACGTGGTATTTTGAAGAAAGACTCGGACACTTCGTTCTCAGCAGTCCCAAACCACTGAAACGCTGGCGGTTAGCCGGGCCGGCGAAACGCTGGGGTTCGTGCACCAGCGACGGCACAATCATGTTGAATTGGCGGCTTATTCACTTTCCCAAGCCTATCATCGACTATGTGATCGCCCACGAAGTGGCCCATCTGAAAGAAATGAATCATAGCCGTGCCTTCTGGCAGGAGGTTGAGCGCCTGATGCCCGACTTCGCTGCTGCACGACAGCAACTTAAGAATCATGATCCGGGCAGCTTACCGCTGCTCTAACTCAAACTGGAGAAAACAATGCGAATTTTGCACACTATGCTACGTGTCGGAAATCTTAAACAGTCACTCGATTTCTACACTCAGGTATTAGGCATGAAACTCTTGCGTCAAAAAGACTATCCGGACGGCAAGTTCACCTTGGCTTTTGTGGGCTACCACGATGAAAGCGAAGGCGCAGTATTGGAGCTGACACACAACTGGGACACCGAGCGCTACGATCTGGGTGACGGTTACGGTCACATTGCACTTGAAGTCGACGATGCCTACGCCACCTGTGCCAGCATCAAAGAAAAAGGTGGGAAAGTCGTTCGTAAGGCCGGCCCCATGATGCACGGTACAACAGTCATCGCTTTTGTTGAAGATCCTGATGGCTATAAAATTGAGTTGATACAGAAAGCAGGCCGGGAAGACTAACCTTGCGTTAAGCGCGACAGTGCTTTTTCCGAAGGCTAAGTGCCGACTATATTGTATAGTCGGCACTTTTCATTGAAATGGCGGTGCTTTCACTTGTGAATTGCAGCTCTGGACGCTAGAGCTCAACGTTTGATTGACCTGCCCGCTTGGCAAATGCCTCAAACGCAAAATCATCCACAGCAATCACCTTTTGTTCTAAAGCGTGATAGTCATGCAGCAACTTTTGCTCAGCTTCACTGAGCTCACCTTGTTCGACCAGCACCCGCCAGTCTTTATTGCCCTCTTTGCGAAGGCGATGCAACAGCGCCTGGGCAGGAACGACCAGAGCGAAGGCTTTTTCCAGATCTTCCAGGCCAGTGTGCTCATGCGTATCCCATGGCGTTCCTGTCAACCTGTCATGGGCAGGTGACGGGCTTAACAGCAGCTCGGCGGCCTCGACCAATGCCATGTCGTCAGGCTTGCGCGCCGACATACCTAAAGGACGCAGCAGCGGCCTTAGCAACCACGCTAATGGGCGAGAGGGCATGTTATCCAGCACTTCTTTCAGGCGTTCATCAAATCGATAAAAACCCAGCTGCATTGCCACATGCACTACAGGCAAATCAGATGGCTGCTTGTCTTCATCATGCCAGCGCTTTAACACTGCAGACATTAAAAACAACTCAGACAGCATATCGCCCAGCCGTGCCGAGAGCATTTCTTTGCGTTTAAGCTGGCCGCCCATACTGAACAGGCACGCCTCGGCGACAACAGCAAACACAGCAGAGCACCGGGTTAAACGCTTAAAATAGGTTGCGCTGGCTCCGGCACGGCGGGGGCAGATACAAAAGCCGCGTTTGTCCAGGAAAAAACGGCAGCACGAAAGAGATTTCCTATGCTTTGGCCCGCATGCCGCCACACCACCGCATCGAACTCATCCCTCCCTGCCTTAGGGTCCGTATTACTCAGAGCGGCCATTTCATCCATTAGCCAGGGATGAGAGCGAATAGCCCCCTGGCCAAAAACAATTAAACTTCGGGTGAGGATGTTGGCCCCTTCTACGGTAATCGCGACGGGCACCGCCCGGTACAAATTACTAAGATAATTATTGGGGCCATCAATGACGCCTTTGCCTGCATGGATATCCATCGCGTCGTTAACCGATTCACGCATTTTTTCAGTAGCATGCAATTTCATGATGGCTGACACAACAGAAGGCTTAATGCCCAGTGCCAGGCCGTCGCATGTGAAACGTCGGGCCGCCTCTACCACATAAGCATTAGAGGCGAGGTGCGCGAGCTTCTCTTGCACCCCCTCAAAATTGCCCACTGGAATGCCGAACTGAGTTCGCACCCGTGCATAAGCCCCAGCTGTGTGAGCCGAAAATGCACAAGCAGCCGCAGACAAGGAAGGCAAAGAAATACCGCGTCCAGCCGACAATGCACTCATTAACATCTGCCAGCCCCGGCCTGCCATCGGGGCCCCGCCAATGATGGCATCAATGGGAACAAAAACGTCTTCACCTTGCATTGGCCCGTTTTGGAAAACCTGCATGGCGGGCAGGTGGCGCCTTCCGGTTGTGACGCCTGCGGTGTTTGCAGGCACCAGAGCCACCGTGATACCAATCTCGCTGACATCGCCAAGCAAGTGGTCTGGGTCGTAAAGCTTAAAGGCCAGACCCAGCACGGTAGCAACAGGGCTTAAGGTGATGTAGCGTTTGTTAAAGTTAAGACGTATACCCAGAACACTTTCGCCATCAATGATACGAGTACACACGATACCCGTATCAGTCATGGCGGCAGCATCTGAGCCGGCTTCAGGACTGGTTAAGCCAAAACACGGTACTTCCGCCCCTGAGGCTAAAAGTGGTAGCCAGTGCTGGCGCTGCTCTGGAGTGCCGAACTGCATTAATAACTCACCCGGCCCCAATGAGTTCGGAACCATGACCGTCACTGCTGCCGTGATTGAACGCAATGAGAGCAATTTGACCACCTGCGAATGGGCATAGGCAGAAAAGCCTAAACCTCCGTATTCTTTGGGAATAATCATTCCGAAGAAGCCTTCGCGCTTTAAGTGGTTCCAGACCTCTGGTGATAAGTCTCCGCGCTCTTGCGTGATCTCCCACTCATCAAGCATGAGATTTAGCTCATGCAAAGGGCCATCTATAAATGCCTGCTCTTCAGCACTTAAAGAAACAGCTGGAATATCCAGCAACTGATTCCAGTCTGGAGACCCAGAGAACAGTTCGGCCTCCCACCAGACATCGCCAGCATCAATCGCTTCTTGTTCGGTGGCAGACATCGCAGGAAGTGCTTTACGAGCCAGATTGAAGATCGGCGCAGTTAGCCATTTTCTTCGCCAGGACAGCCAATCCATCATATTCTCCTTAAGCAATGTTAAGAGTCCGTTTCATTATCCACTTAATTTTCAGAGTCTGCGACAATAGACCGCTTACTACCGACAGACTTTTTGATTTGGCTTCATGCTTAATATTCTTTGGCTCGCTTTTTTTATCGTTGCTGCGGTTTCCAGCGCCTTTCAGTGGTTGTGGTTAGGCGATGCAGAAGTATTTGCCCGGATGGTGCAAAGCCTGTTCGAAATGGCCGCACTGTCGGTACAGTTAATGTTGCTGCTGTTTGGAACCCTGACACTATGGCTGGGCTTTCTGAAAATTGCCGAAAAAGCTGGGTTAATAGATGGTTTGGGAAGGCTCCTGGCTCCGCTCTTTAAACGGCTGATGCCTGAAGTGCCTAGCGGCCACCCCGCTTTGGGGCTCATTACCCTGAACTTCGCAGCTAATGGCCTGGGACTTGATAACGCCGCCACCCCTATAGGCTTGCGAGCCATGCGTGAGCTGCAGTCCCTTAACCCCAACCCGCAAACCGCCACTAATGCGCAGATTCTGTTTTTAGTATTGAATGCATCCTCGCTGACCATACTTCCTGTGAGCATCTTCATGTATAGGGCTCAACAAGGCGCTGCAGATCCCACTCTGATTTTTTTACCCATTTTGCTGGCAACCACGGTATCGTCATTGTTTGGTTTGCTAAGCGTTGCATTCATGCAGCGTTTAAAGCTCCATGATCCCGTTGTCTTGGTATGGCTGGGCGGTCTGGTCGGCGGCTTGGCTTTGTTTATGGCAACACTGGCTACCTTAAGCGCTGCCGCACTCAATGCCGTGTCGTCGCTAATGGGCAATTTAAGCCTGCTCGGTATAATTTTGCTTTTTTTAATTGTCGGCGCACGAAAGAAAATCGCCCTCTATGACTGTTTTGTTGAAGGTGCCAAGGGCGGATTCGAAGTAGCCCGAGACCTGCTTCCCTATCTAGTAGCCATGCTGTGTGCGATAGGGGTGTTACGAGCCTCTGGTGCTCTGGATTTCGTGCTGGATGGTATCCGTTGGGCAAGTGCAGCCATGGCATGGGACACTCGCTTTGTCGATGCCTTACCCACTGCCATCGTCAAACCCTTCTCGGGGGAGCGGCTCGTGCAATGCTTATTGAAACCATGAGCCACCACGGCGTCGACAGCTTTCCGGCGTTATTGGCGGCCACGATACAAGGCAGCACCGAGACCACCTTTTATGTATTGGCTGTATATTTTGGATCGGTGGGCATCACCCGCGCCCGACATGCTGTAGGTTGTGCTTTATTGTCGGACCTGGCTGGTGTGCTCGCTGCCATCGCCATTTGCTACTGGTTTTTCGGCTAGCCGCAAATAGACAGCTGGTAGGTTCTGTTTAGCTTATATCGCCCATCACACCCGATTCATATATGGCATCGGCGAGTGCAATAAACTGCTCCACACTTAAATCACCGGGGCGACTGGTGGGATCAATGGCCAGTGCATCCCAGTTAAGTGCTTTGGTCCACTGACTTAAGCTGCCGCGCAGCATTTTCCTACGCTGTGTAAAAGCTTGAGCTACTACCTTTTCGAAAGCGCGCGTATTTTTAGCTTGTGGACGGTCAGCTGGCAGAGGTCGCATCCGCACAATGGCCGAGACCACCTTGGGAGCAGGATCGAAGGCCTCAGGGGCCACATCGAAAAGCTTGAACATTCGGTAACGCGCCTGCAGCATCACCGATAGGCGGCTGTAATCGGAATCGCCCGGTTTCGCGACCATGCGCTCAATGACTTCGCGCTGAAGCATAAAGTGCTGATCCAGAATGCCGTCAGCAAACTGCATTAAATGAAACAGCATAGGACTGGAAATGTTGTAGGGCAAATTTCCGACGACGCGCAAATTAGGCCCCAGCGTAGAGAAATCAACTTTCAGCGCATCGGCTTCAATCACATTGAGCGTCTTGGTGCTAAAGCTGTTTTGAAGCCGCGTCACCAAGTCGCGATCCAGCTCGATCACGGTCAAACGATTAAGGCATTTGCTTAGAGGGCGGGTTAAGGCAGCCAGACCCGGACCGATTTCAACGAGATTGTCGTCAGGACGTGGATCAATACCACGAATAATTTCCTCGATGACCGACTCGTCATGCAAAAAGTTCTGTCCAAAACGCTTACGTGCCTGATGTTGCGCCATACTTCACTCAATAATTACGCTAAAACTGCGCGCACTGCAATAAATAACAATGCCTTAAAGTGACGATGAAACCACCTTAAGGCATCAACAACGTACCAGCTCTTAACGCCTACTCTTCAGCAGACAATGCTTTTTCCAGCCGGTTATCAACATAAGCACTCGTGCGAAGTTGACTTAACCAGTCGTCGAAAGCGGGCTCAACACGCTGCTGAAACAAGTACTGTCTGGCCTGCATGCGGCGGAACTCGCTTTCCATATTTTTAGTACGTCGCTCTTCGACACGAATCAAATGCCATCCAAACTGAGAGCGTACAGGGGCACTGACTTGTCCTACTGTTAATGCATCCATTGCCTGCTCGAACGCAGGGACGGTCTCGCCTGGTGTTAACCAGCCCAGATCTCCCCTTGCGGAGCGGAAGAGTCTTCGGAATAGTTGCGAGCGATTTCTTCAAAAGACTCACCGTGGCTGAGGCGGCCCTGCAGCTGGGTGATTCGTTCCAGTGCCTGCTCATCACTACGAATTTGAGAAAGCTTGACCAGTATATGGCGCGCATGCGTTTGGGTCACGAGCATCTCACCACTATCAAGAGCAGCGGCTGCCCCGCCTGCCCGGGGTGACAAGTCTTGAGCCTCGTCGGGCGTACCGCGATTTACCACTTTCAAGATGTGATAACCCACACCGCTGCGCACGAGGTCAGTAACCTGGCCTGCTTGCAAACTTTGTATTGCTTGTAAAAACAAGTCAGGCCACCCTTCGGCAGGCCGAGTACCCAGTGCCCCGCCCTCTAGTGCTTCGGAGCCATCGGAAGAGGCTGCCGCTATGCCAGCGAAATCGGCTCCGCTGCGCACTTGAGCCAATAGACCTTCAGCCTTGGTACGTAAGCCGGCTTCAGTAGCTGTATCGGCATTTTCAGGCACGCGCACCAAGATTTGGGCAAGCTCAAAATATACCGGGCCATCCGTCACGGGGCTAACAGACTCCGGCTGATCAGGATCTATACCCTGGCTTCTCAAGAAGGAGTCGATTTCCGAATCACTGATATTGATGCGTCCATCAACCATACGCTGACGTAGCTGATCCAGCAGTAAATCGTGCCGTAGGCTTTTCAGGTAATCGCTCCACTCGATACCCGTTTTCTGTATCTCGAGTTGCAGCTGTTCAGACGTCAACTGATTCCGCCCGGCAATAAGCTCAACCGCATCGCTGATTTCAGCATCACTGATCGTGATTCCGAGCCGATCGCCCTCCTGCTCTTGTAAGGTTTCATCAATTAAGCGCTGCAATACCTGCAGGCGCAATACTTGCTGATCCGGAGCAGGAATATTCTGCGCTTTTAATTGCTTGCCCACGCGCTGGGCTTCTACATCTACCTGCCTGAGGGTGATAACCTGGGTTTCCACCACAGCAGCAATACCGTCAACAAACTGCCCTGATCGCTCAGATGCTTGCTCCGCCGGGGCCTCTTGTGTTTGTGCCCAAGCCAGCCCTGACGAAAATAAGGCTGAGACGGCGACGATACCACTCGCTACCGCTTGTTTCGAACGACGTACCTGCATGTTATTCATACCTCTCGAAGGTGGTGGTCTCTGGTATTGGCGGGGTAACTGACTCGTAGCCGACAATACGTTCTCGAAGCAGGTTCATGGGGTCAGTACCTAATGAGCCTAATCCCGAGAGTTCAAGCTGGAAAAACACTGCCGAGTTACTTTCTCTGGCAGATACTGCATAACGTTGCATCACAAAGCGCCCGGTCCAGCAACAATCACCTTTGTACTCCAGACCGAGTATTGTCTGTGTACTACGCTTCTCTTGTAAAGAGTAATCAACGCGGCCCAAGGCATAAAACCGATTGCTAAGTGGCCACTGCGTAGTCACAGAGACACGCTCTTTAGAATTGTCTGCCTCTCTATTATCACGGAATAAACCTGGATTATCGAAAGCTCTGGGGTCTCGTTCGTAACGATACGATGCTGAAAGCGTTGCCAGCCGTTTAGGCTGCCACCTGAAACCTGCGCTCATACGATTACGATCACGGGTATCGGGATTGAGTTGTGCATCAAAACGCACGCCCAGCGTATTGGTCAGCGCAGCGTAGGCCCCAACCAGATAATCAGAGCGACGGCGGCTTTCAGGATACTCGTTACTGGGGTTATTTCCCAGAAACACCTTTTGATCATCAAAGTAGAGGCGCTGTGCTGCTTGCAGCATAAGGCGCTCGAAGCCTGTATCAGCGTCCAGCCAGCGGGATGTCAGACCGAAGGTTAATTGGTTGGCATTGGCGATGCGGTCCCATCCGCCACTGTAGATGTTTTCACTAAATGCCTGGGCAAAATTAAAGCTGGTGATCGACGTATCGAAGATCGGCAACGTGCTTTGATCACGATATGGCACATATAAATAATACAAACGCGGCTCAAGTGTCTGCAGCGCCGCGTTTCCAAACAGCGTAGCGTCGCGCTCGAAAGTTAAGCCCGAGTCAATGGAGTATATTGGCACTACCCGGCTTTCACTTCTGGGCCGGTTACGAGTGTCATTGGGCATGCGATCCCACTCGGTATTATATTGGCTCAGATGCAAACCCACCTGGGGAGTCACGTATCCTGCGGCCTTGACCATAGGATAGCTTAACGTGGTGTAGGATGAATAACGGGCGCCATCCGGAGCCAGCCGCGTTCTTCTATAGTCTGGTAAGCCACCGCCGCCATAAAACTTAGAAATAGAACCCGAATAAAACGGCATTTCGAAACGCGTAGCCGAGTTTTCTGACACCAGATCAAAACCATTCCAGTTGTATCGCGCCCCCGCACACTGAGCTCCGGCATACGGTTGTATTCCGGGCGTCTATATCCGGTGGTTTCGTCCTGCAAGGTCTGATAACGCGTAACCGACAATGCACTATTAAAGTATTTTGCGCCTGACCAGGTCAAGGCACCCGTACTGGCCAGTTCGGTAACAGTAGAATTGTTGATATCGAAAGTAGAGAAGTCACGAAAGTAATTATCATCAGAGACGCGGTTATAGCGATACGAAGCGCCAAAACCATTACCCAGCGACTCGCGGTGCTCGGCGGCGAACAGCCAGCGCTTATCGTCAACCTGCTTGTCGTTGCCTAGATAGGTACCGGCCAACTGGCCCTCGTAGCTACGCCCCAAATACCGGAACTCGCCCTCTAGCTGCGTGCCCCGCTTGGAATAATAACGAGGGGTAAGCGTCGCATCGTAATTGGGTGCCAAATTAAAATAATAGGGCAAGCCGAACTCGAAGCCGCTATTACTAGAGTAACCATAGGTAGGTGTCAGGAAACCCGACTTGCGCTCTTCGCGTAAAGGAAAGCTAAAGTAGGGCGAATACAGAATAGGCACGTCTTTGAAATACAGCACACCGTGCCTGGCAATACCTTCGTTGTCATCGAAATGCAGATCAACAGTAGGCGCCTTGATGAACCACGACGGTGCGGGACAAGGACACGCGCTGTAATTGACCGTTTTCAAGCGCAGATGCTGGCGGCTAAGCGCCGTACCATGCTCCGCTGTTCCTGAGCCTCCCGAGTTCATCCAGAACTGGGGCTCCGACATCTCGCCCGTTTCCGAGTCGAGATTGTAATCAATGACGGGGCTACGTACGATACTGCCGTCACGCATCAACATGCCGTTTCCGCGCACCTTAACATCACCGGTTTCTTTTCTATAGCGGATTTGATCGCCCTTGCTTACCGAGTCGATGCGCCGAACCTGGGCATCGCCCGTGATTACTAGCTCGCCTTCGTCGTTGACTTCCATTTTGTCACCGGCCAAGTACACTGCCATATCGTCTTCATTGACTTGGTGCAGACGTAAATGAGGCGCCGTTTGCAAAGAGGGTGTAGCCACCTCGTTAGCAACAGCACGAGTCGGCAAGACCGCCACTGGTACACAAGCGACTAGTAAAAAATATGAACACCAAACAGCTCGCACCGGATTTGCGCCCTCTGGAAAAATACGCATTAAATTTACACGCCTGGCCAACGATTGTGGCCGCGAGCCGTTATTATAGAGAAGCTAGCACTAATGCGGCAGCGTAATCGCTTCATTTTCTTACGGACACAGTTTTTACCCATGGATGCCACCCCTACTACGGCTGAGAATAGCCGCTACACATTAATGCTCGAATGGTTGAAAAGCCTAGCTATAGCTGACGATCTTCAGTTTAGTACCATTACACCGGCATCAAGTGACGCCAGTTTCAGGCACTATTACCGTCTTAGAAAAGGGGATGACACGCTTATCGTAATGGATGCACCGCCAAGCAAAGAAAACAATGCAGCTTTTGCAGATATTACCGCACGCTTGGCCGCAGTAAAGCTTAATGTGCCTGTTATTGTAGCGTCGAACCTTGAACTTGGATTCATGCTGCTAAGCGATTTAGGCAAAACCAACTACTACAACGCCATCCAGGCCGGCCTGGAAGATGCCGAACTGCAGGCATTATATAGAAATGCCATCGATAGCCTGGTCACGCTGCAAGGAGCCGACCACCAAGGCCTTGAAGTCTACGACGCAGAACGCATGCTAGATGAACTATCATTATTTGAGCTTTGGTATGTCAATCAGCATTGCAACACCACGCTCAGCGAACAAGAACGCAGCTCGCTTGCACAATGCTTCGCAGTCCTTGTTGCCGACAACGTAAGCGTGGCCCAAGTATTGGTACACCGCGACTTCCACTCGCCTAACTTGATGATGCCTATCGATAGCAGCTTGAAACCCGGCATCATTGATTACCAAGACGCCGTTGCTGGCCCTATCACCTATGACCTTGCCTCAATGGTCATGGACGCCCGCCACACGTGGTCAGAAGAACAGCAGCTGGACTGGGCCATTCGTTACTGGCAGGCTGCGATTCATGCGAAGTTACCCGTCAGCACCGACTTTGCCGAGTTCCATCGAGCCTATGAATGGATGAGCGTGCAGCGCAACCTGCGCATACTAGGTGTGTTTTCCCGACTTTCCATCCGCGACAACAAAGACCAGTATCTTGCACATATCCCTCGGGTTTGCGCCTACCTTCGCCTTATCGTCAGCCGCTACGAAGAGCTCAGTCCTATCCGTAAGCTTTTGGACCGTCTTGAAGGTCGGCAGACCGTTCTTGGCGTCACCCTATAAATGAAAGCCATTATCCTAGCTGCAGGCCGCGGCGAGCGCATGCGGCCACTTACCGACCATACGCCCAAACCACTTTTACGCGTTGGCGGCAAAGCACTGATTGAATGGCACCTGTTGAAGCTGGCTGCCGCAGGCGTCGTTGACGTCGTCATTAACCACGCCTGGCTTGGTGAGCAAATACAAGACTATCTGGGCGATGGCGCTCGCTATGGCGTGTCGATTCAGTACAGTGCCGAACATACAGCCCTGGAAACAGCCGGCGGCATCAAAAAGCGCTTCCCCTGCTCGGCTCCGAACCTTTTCTAGTGCTTAATGGCGATGTTCATACCAGCTGGACACCCACTCCCTCACTGGAAACAAAGGAACTTTCTCCATCGTCAGCGCTGGCCCACCTGCTACTCGTAACCAATCCCGGCCACAATGCGAAGGGTGATTTTTATCTTGATGAACATAGTGCGAAGCTCATAGAGCACGCACCGGACCCAGGCTCTACATCCTATACCTATAGTGGCATTGGCTATTACCATCCGCGTTTTTTCGATGAGGTTCCAGAAAATGCAGCAGTGCCCCTAGGCCCCTTGCTACGTCAGCACATTCGCAAAGGGCTGGTTAGCGCAGAATTAATGTTAGCTACCTGGACAGACGTAGGGACCCCTGAACGCCTACATCAACTTAAGCTACAGCTTGGCGGCAGTAGCTAGCCACGTTATGATTTATCTTTACTGTTTTTGCATGCCTCTGTGCGCAGGGCTGCCGTTAACCCTCAACCACAGGAACAATCTGTCTAATGCTTGGTTCCAAACGCCCCGCCTTTAAACCCACCGCTTATGGCCACTCACGCAGAAAGCGCCGCATACCCCGATGGCTCGTTCTTATGCTTACTGGTGTCGTTATCGGCGTAGGTGGCTTGCTGTTTATCCAAACCAGCTATGGGCCCACCCGCCTCACAGTAGAACAATCCGAGCAACTGCACTTTGATCTCAATAGCGCAAACTCTGAAAACCAGCGTCTGCAATCACAGTTGGGACAGGTCACCCGCGAGCTCGACGACACCCAGATCGCACTTGAAAGCCAACGTTCTAAAGTTGAAAATCACGACAGCGTGGTAACAGCACTTGAGCGTGATATCAAACTGTTTGCCGACGCCATGCCGGCGGATCCCCGTGGCACCTCCCCGGAATACGGGCAGCCAGCTTTAGCTTTCAGGATGGAACGTTGCATCACAATATTCTCGTGATGCAAAACCCTGATCACGAAAGTGCCTTCAAAGGCCAGATGAAGCTTTCCGTCATGGGGCGCTATACCAACGGCCGCACCGGGCACATTGAAGTTGATCCTTCAGATATAGAACTGGAACGCTACAACCACGTCTCAGGAGAATCCTCTATGCCTGACGGTTTCAGTCCGCGTCAGGTTACCATTCAGATCTTCGACGACGGCACTCAAAAGCAGCGAGCCACGCGCATCATCAACGTGCCACGCTAAACTCGTTAAAAAGCCTTTAGCAGTGAGAGTGAGCCTATTGCTGGCACCACTGCTAAAGGCCGAATACCCCGTATCATCTAAACAGAACTCAGCTCACTGCCGTACAGTCCTCAACTGAGTCTTGACAGGCAAGGCTTGGCTCCTCAGGGCCTGCGGGGAAGATTCCCGACATCACCGTAAAGCCAGGAATTCGTTTTACACGATCAGTCCACCGCCGGATAGCTGGGTAGTCCTGCCGGTAAACGCCCCCTCTTCTGCCAGCATAATATATGGAAAACAGGCAATATCGGCGATTGTCGGATGCTCTTCAGAACAAATCCACGACCTGCCCTCTTGCTCGGCCATCCAAAGGTGCTCATCCAGCACCCTGAAAAGGCGATGAGCTCCGTCGCGTGCTGCCTGAATATCCAGATCGTAAAGCAAACCATCATGCAAACGAGCGGCAGACGCCGTAGCTGTAATCGCATCAGCGAAAGCCAGCCACTGGGAGATTTCACCTAACCGTTTAGGATTATCCCGCGGATACCATAAGCCGCTAGCATCATACTGACTGGCCAGGTAAACCAGAATCGCCTGAGCGTCACGAAGGTAAAAGCCGTCGTCTTCAATGACGGGCAACTGACCTAAGGGGTTGATACGTAAAAATGCTGGCTGTTTATGCTCAGCTTCAGGGTAGAAAGCTACTGCAGCGGTATGGAAAGGAACGTTCAACATAGTCAGAAACAATCTGATCTTGTAACAGTTTCCCGATAGCTCATAGTTATATAACGTAATCATTTTGCCACCTATATATCCAGTACCAAGCGTTTACCCAGCGCACGTGAGACACACGTCATGATTTTTTTGCCCTGTTTCTTTTCATCATTATTGAGATACACATCCTGATGAAAAGGCTCGCCTTCAAGTACAGAAACCATACAGGTCCCACAGGCTCCCTGTTCACAAGAGGAAGGCATATCCACGCCATTTCGACGTAACACCTCGAGGATCGTTTCGCCCGCCCCTACTGTTAAGCTAAGGTTCGATCTGGCCAGAGACACTTCAAAGCTTGAACTATCGTCGATGAGGGTATCGTTGGCAAAATATTCGAAATGCACCGCCGACTCCGGCCATCCGTTTTCCTGAGCGATCTGCCGTGCCGCTGTCAACATGGGACCCGGCCCACATACATACACCTGTTGACTGGGCTCATACTTAGCCAGCACGTCATGCAGCATTTTTGCTGTTGCCGCAGCATCAAGGCCAAGATGCTGCCTATGGTTTACGCCTGCCTGAGACAGACGCCTTGCAAAAGCTATGTGGCTAGCTGTCCGCGCAAAATGGTGCAGCTCGTAAGCCAAGCCCTGATGATGCAATGCCTGCGCCATAGCGCAAATCGGCGTTACACCAATGCCTCCGGCAATCAGTATTGTTTTTTCCGCATCACGGCGCAATGGAAAGTTATTGCGCGGCGCAGAAATAGCCAGCAAATCACCCTCGCGTACAACCTCGTGCAAGCATTCGGAGCCACCACGGGAATCCAGTTCGCGTTTAACACCAATCTGGTAACTGCTGCCTTCACCTGGTCCGTTAACAATAGAGTACTGGCGGGTCAAGCCATTGGGCAGACGCACATCAATATGGGAGCCGGGCTGGGCTGTTGGCAATGCCCCTTCCAGAGGAACCAGCTCAAAAGCCATTACATCGTCGCATTCTGACCATTTTCGTTTGACGCTGACGCGCAATGCCGTAACCGCCCCCGAGCTTTCCGTACGTGCAACGGAATCAGGCCGCGCGTGAAACTGAACTATTTTGGGTGCGACCTCTACCGGCGGAGTCAGTGGCGAACCAAGCTCAGCTTCAATACTGTTCCTTGCCTCGCTTAGCAACCAGTTATGCTGGCGCAAAATAGCCATGCGCTCTTGCTGGCACTTGACGCTGCTGACAATGCCGCGCACTACGCACCGCCCCTCGGAAACTGGCTGCACAAATAAAAGCACTTCGGCGCTATCATTTTCATAGCTGGATAAAAAGCGCAGACTACGCTGGTCGGCCTCTATCAGTCTGACCTCGCTCTGGGCGACATTCGCTTCGAAAACCGGTGCAAAACGATAGCTTTTAAGGCGCTCCAGCACTACATCGGCTGGTGCATTGACCGGAATGGGGCGCAGCGTCAACAAATCGCCTTCGTTCAGGCCTGAGATGTGTACATCATCCTGAATATCTGCAGGAGCCGCCCACACCAGTCCATAACGTTCAATCGAATGATAAGTCTTGATATTGACGGTACGCGCGGGCGCATCGGCAGGATGTGCAGGAATATAGGTACATCCCCCGTGCGGTTAGAATAACGCCAGCCGTGATACTGGCACTTAAGTTCACGGCCATCGTTAATACCAATACTAAGTCTCACTCCTCGGTGCAGACAGCGATTTTCCCACAGATTTACATGCCCATCATCGGCGCGCCACAACGCATATTCGTGACCAAGCAACTGCGCATGATAAACATGGCGCAGAGGCAAGTCATTAGAAGAGGCGATGGGGTACCAACAGGAGTCTTGCGCTCCCGCCATCATTTGTGATTGCATCAGCATTCCTTAACTTTACACTAACTCTTCAGCGACGATTACACCGTAAGTGATGCCTTTTTCCCGCAGCCAACGCCGATAAGCAATTGCCGTCTTGTCAGCACGAATAGGTACTTCGGCGCGAGGATCCAGCGGTAAGCGCTTAGGATTCTGATTTTCAAGAATAGGTTTATCCTGGCCGAAAATAGTCTGCTGGAAAAGACGAATCATCTTGTCTTCATTGGTA
This sequence comes from Paenalcaligenes niemegkensis, assembly GCF_022230885.1. GTDB lineage: Bacteria > Pseudomonadota > Gammaproteobacteria > Burkholderiales > Burkholderiaceae_B > Paenalcaligenes > Paenalcaligenes niemegkensis. The sequence goes on from NZ_JAKGCT010000002.1 coordinate 338,599, forward strand.
TTGTCCAACAGGCTCAGCATCATATGGGCACGGACACGCTCCTCGTCTACGGGCTGCAAAAACAACGCAATCACGTCCAGGCGGTCATCGTAGCCAGGGCTAGACTTATACAACACAGAACAGTACGGGTGGGGCACGCGATAGATGTACTCGACATCAGCTCCGCTCGTTGCCGTCGCTGCAGCCATGGGCTGATAAAAACGGCATTTGGTCGCGATAATCTCGTCGGTGTCAGCAGTGATCTCGACGTCGTAGTCTTTGACTTCAGTATGCGGTTCTACGCCCAGGATGTCAGTGTGGACAAAGGGAAAATGCCCCATATCGAGGAAGTTCTCAACGGCTCGCGGAGCCGATACATGAACACCCATTGTGGCAGCATTGAGGTTACGGCGATCAGGCTCCTGATATTCGGGGACCAAAAAGAGCTCAATAGGATCGTCTCCCAAACAGACCCAGATGTAGCCATAAGCGCACTGGCTCTTTACCAGATCGCTTTCCTCTTGCGGCGCCGTCTTTGATACGTCGGAATACCAGACTTTTACTGTCTCATCAGGGAAAACCTTGAATGACAGTTTTTCAGCCAAAAGAACGGTGCTTTTAACGACATTGCTGCCCGCCTCTGCAATGGCTCCGATGGGATGCCACAAGTTTTTAATGTGCGGATCTGCACAGTTTGTACGGCTCATTTTGCCATCCTCCAATGTTCTATTGGCACAAAACCTTTGTGTTTTAATCGCTGTCACTGCGGTTTACGCTGAGTACAGATGTTTGTGATCATAGGGAATTTATGCACGTTTGAATTCCATTAGCGCACAAAAAAACCTCATATTATAACAAACTGCTGATAACGCTTATCACGGATGTACAATGTGAATTTTCCAATTAATCCGTAAATTACATGAATGAATGCTTGAAACACAAAAAATGCATATACAAAATAAAATTATAAGCTCGGAGACAACAGTATGCACAAACAGTCAGAATAAAAGATTTCCTCGCTCTCTCTCGCCAGTTTCAACCCGCTACTAACGAGCTAAGGAAGTCCTATGATCCCGCGTTTGCAGTTAAGCCAAATAACAAAACGTTATCCGGGGGTGGTCGCCAACGATGACGTTTCGATGACGATTATGCCCGGCGAAATTCATGCCGTGCTCGGGGAGAACGGCGCCGGTAAATCCACCTTGATGAAGATCATTTATGGGGCTGCCCGTCCCGATAGCGGCCAGATTCAATGTGATGGCAAGCTGATTGGCGAGCACACGCCTTCAGGCGCACGAAAAATTGGCATCGAAATGGTCTACCAGCATTTCGCACTTTTTGAGTCCGTCACCGTCGTCGAAAACATCTTGTTATCGACTGATCGTGGTTTTGACCTCAAAGAGCTGGCCACGAAAATCCAGGAGCTATCCCAGCGTTACGGGATGCCCATTGATCCCTACCGCTATGTGCACGAGTTGTCAGTCGGCGAGCGGCAACGCGTTGAACTAGTACGGTGTTTACTGCAGCAGCCCAAACTGCTCATTCTTGATGAGCCCACTTCAGTTCTGACACCCCAAGCTGTACTTAGTCTATTTGAAACGCTGAAGCTATTAGCCGCAGAAGGCTGCAGCATCTTATACATCAGTCATAAACTGGACGAGGTACAAGCTCTATGCGATACCGCCACCATCCTGCGCTCAGGAAAAGTCGTGGGTACGGCCAACCCTAAATCCTGTAGCACCTCAGAACTAGCGCGACTGATGGTTGGCGCCGAAGTGCCAAAAATTGAAATTCCGGCCACATCCCGCAGCCCTGCTCCCGTCTTCAGCGTTAACAATTTAAATGCCCCCTCGCCCACCCCTCATGGCGTACACCTGAAAAACATCAAATTCGATGTACATGGCGGCGAAATCGTGGGGATTGCCGGTGTGTCAGGAAACGGGCAGGCAGAACTCATCGCCATGCTAAGCGGTGAGACGATCTGCAGCCCTCCAGATGCCATCAGAATTCATGGCAAGGCCGTCGGAAATTTACGTGCACACGAGCGGCGTGAGCACGGCCTTGCCTTTGTACCTGAAGAACGCCTTGCCCGTGGTTCTGTTCCCGGTCACTCTTTATGGGAAAACAGCATTTTAACGGCGAGCAAACTAGGTTTAGTAAAAAATGGCTTCATTAGCCGCAGCAAAAGCTTCGAATTGGCAAATTCAATTATTTCGAAATTTAAAGTCAAGGCCACGGGTCCCGAAGCCACCGCCGAAAGCTTATCCGGCGGGAATCTTCAAAAATTCATCATTGGCCGGGAAACCGCATTGAGTCCTTCTTTCTTTCTGGTTGCACAACCCACATGGGGGGTGGATATCGGAGCCGCCACCTTTATACGTCAAACGCTCATAGACCTTAGCCGTCAGGGTACGGCCATTCTTGTCATATCAGAAGAGCTGGATGAGTTGTTTGAAATCTGCGACAGCCTGCTGGTTATCAGTCAGGGAAAAATTCACGGCCCTCTCAATAAAGCATCAACTGACCGTGAAGAAATAGGCTTATTAATGACAAATGGCCGTCATTCAAGCTCCACCAAGGAGGCAGAGCGTGTTGTTTAAGGTTGAACGTCGTCCCGAAGTATCGCTTAAGCTGCGCCTGGCTGCCCCACTTATTGCTACTCTTTGCACCTTACTGGTCGGTGTCCTGCTTTTCTCGTCATTGGCCCATAATCCGATCGATGCATTGAGGCTTTATTTTATTGTCCCCCTGAGCACGATCAATGGCTTGTCGGAGTGGCTGCTCAAGGCGTCACCCTTAATTCTTATTGCCTGTGGCTTAGCTGTCGGTTTCAGGGCGAACGTATGGAATATTGGCGCTGAAGGCCAGCTTGTCATGGGTGCTGTAGCCGCAGGCGCCGTAGGTTTGTTTTACCCCAACCCCGAAAGCCCCTTTCTAATTGTCATGATGTTGATTGCTGGCGCACTGGCAGGAATGTCCTGGGCTGCCATTGCTGCTTTTTTAAAGGCACGCATGAACACCAGTGAAATTCTCGTAACACTGATGCTTAGCTACGTTGCCGCGCTGTTTTTATCATGGCTGGTACACGGCCCCTGGCGAGACCCGATGGGTTTTAACTATCCCCAAACAGCGATGTTGCCGGAAGCGGGTCTATTCGAACCTTTCAATATGATGTATCGCCTCACCCCCTCTATCTTTATTACGATGCTGATGGTGGTCGCCACCTGGTTATTCATCGACAAAAGCCACATGGGCTACAAAATGAAAGTCAGCGGAGCAGCACCATTGGCAGCGCGTTACGCAGGCTTCAAACAGTCCTCGGCGATCTGGATAGGCTTATTGGTTAGCGGCGCCGCAGCGGGTGCGGCAGGAATGATGGAACTCGCAGGTCCATTAGGTCAGTTATCGCCACAAATATCTCCAGGCTATGGTTTTGCTGCCATCATTGTTGCCTTTATCGGACGCCTGAATGCCTGGGGCATCGTGCTCGGCGGCTTGCTCATGTCCTTGCTGTTACTAGGCGGTGAAAGCATACAGATGAGTATGGGTATTCCCTCGTCTATCACACGAATCTTTCAGGGTATTCTGCTTTTCTTTTTGTTAGCAGCTGACTTTTTTGCCATGTATAGAATACGGCGCGTACGGGGAGCTGCATAATGAATTTATTTATCGCTATTTTCACTGGCACTCTGATTGCCGCCACCCCTTTGATATTTGCCGCGTTGGGCGAGCTAATTGTAGAGAAATCGGGAGTCATCAATCTTGGCATTGAAGGCATGATGCTGGTTGGCGCTTCGGTAGCCTTCTATTGTATTTACGCTGGCCTTCCTATGCCTGTGGCCATTGTGCTGGCTTCACTGGCAGGCGCCGCCTCTTCATTTCTGTTTGCGGTACTCGCCCTGTTCTTTTTAGCAAACCAGTATGCGGTGGGACTAGCTCTCGCCATTTTCGGTGCAGGCGTTTCCGCATTTATCGGGCGGGGCTTTGGCAGCTCGCCAATCGAGACCCTCAAGTCTTTACACTTTCCTGTGCTTTCCGATCTGCCTGTCGTTGGCCCTTTACTTTTTAAGTTCGACATCCTGGTGTACTTTGCTTTGGCGCTTAGCCTAGTAGTCGCCTGGTTCTTATATCGTACTCGCTGGGGCTTAACGCTTCGGGTTATCGGGGAGTCCCCTGCTACAGCACACGCCATAGGCTATCCAGTAATTAAAATTCGATTTTTTGCCATTTTATTTGGTGGCTTATTAGCGGGTCTGGGCGGGGCCTATCTGTCAGTGGCCTACACCCCGGTGTGGATTGAGAACATCACGGCGGGCAAAGGGTGGATCGCAGTCGCTTTAGTGGTGTTTTCCACGTGGCGCCCCATGCGGGTAGTAGTAGGGGCGTGGCTATTTGGCGGGATGACGATCCTGCAGTTTCAGGGCCAGGCCTTAGGTCTGACCGTACCCAGCGAACTCTTGTCCGCCATTCCCTATATCTCCACTATTGTGGTTCTGGTCATTATTTCCAGAAACCGTGCCTTGCTTGCGGCTCATTTCCCTGCATCGCTCGCTAAACCTTATATGCCCAATCAGTAAATGGTTTGGGAAGGCCCTAATTTCTATAAAGCGTAAAAGACGGAGCTGATATGAAACACATTACTCGCCGTGACTTTGTTGGCGTCACTGCTCTCGGAGCCTTAAGCCTGGCTGTACCAAGAATAGCCATTGGGCAGGAGAAACTAAAAATCGGGGTTGTACACCCCTCTCCACAAACAGACATTGGCTGGGTACATCAACACACTCTGGCCATTGAGGCTCTGAAAGCCAAATTTGGCGATCGTATCCAAGTATCCGTGGTGGACAGCATTTTTATCCCACAAGATGCTGAACGCGTATTCCGCGAGTTTGCCGCCACAGGGCATCAATTGATTTTTGCTAGCAGCTTTTCTCACGGCGCCCCCTGCAGCGAGTAGCCCGTTCATTTCCCAAGGTAGCTTTTGAGCACTGCTCAGGCATTGTTCAACAAAACAATCTCAGCGTTTTCGAAGCAAAATACCACGAAGGCACCTATGTTGCAGGCGCGGCAGCCGCCATGGCCAGCAAAACAAAAAAACTGGGCTTTGTAGCGTCTTTCCCTGTGCCTGACAACCTAAGCGCTGCCAATGGCTTCTTACTGGGTGCCCAATCCATCGATCCGGATATCAGCTGCACCACCATCTTCCTGAACTCGTGGTTTGACCCCAGCAAAGAAAAAGAAGCCGCCAGCAGTCTGATTTCGCAAGGCTGCGACGTACTATGCTGTATGACAGACACCGTGACAACCGTACAAGTCGCAGGCGAGCGTGATGTGTGGTCAGTTGGTTATGCCAGCGACATGAGCCAATTCGGTCGCGACAAGCAGTTAACTGCCTATACCCTTGACTGGTCAAAACGATATATCCAGGCGGTCCAGGATGTGCTGGACAACACCTGGGAATCGGCCACGCGCTGGGAAGGGTTAAGCGAAGGCACAGTCAAAATGGCCACCTTCAATTCGGAGCTATCTAGCGACAATGTACAAAAACTTCAACAGATTGAACAAGACATTGTTTCAGGCACGCTGTCTCCATTTGATGGTGAGCTGCAGGATCAGACAGGAAAAGTAAGGGTCCAGGCTGATGAACGCTTAAACGACGACGAGATTAAAAAGATCAACTGGTTTGTTAAAGGCATGAACGGCCGGCTTAGTTAATGCCACCACAGTATAGACCAGGCCGGTATGGGGTGCCCCGCACCGGCCTGAATTACCTGTTGCAAAGCCTCGCAAAAGTAGAATCTGCGTGTATGGCTACGCTACGTGCTGAAGAAAATCTTGAAGACGTTTGCTAGGCGGACTACTAATTAGCATTTCCGGTTCGCCGTCATGCGCAATTTTTCCCTGATCAATAAATAACAAACGGCTTCCTACGTGACGTGCGAACTGCATTTCGTGCGTGACCACCACCATTGTCATTCCATCGTCTGCCAGATCTTGCATGACCCTTAACACTTCATACCGAAGTTCGGGATCCAGAGCGGATGTGGGCTCATCAAACAACATCAGCTTAGGCTTGATAGCCAGCGCACGTGCAATGGCCACTCGCTGTTGCTGCCCGCCTGAAAGCTCGTTGGGATAATGATTCATGCGCTCTGCAAGCCCTACTTTCGCAAGCAGGTCTTGAGCGATGCCCAAGGCTTCTTTTTGCCGGCCCCACGTGTGTGAGTAGGCCCGAACATGACGTTTTCCAAGGCGGTCAGCTGCGGAAAAAGATTGAACTGCTGAAACACCATTCCGGCCTCACGCCGAAGCTCTCGTACCTGTGCGGCGGTGCCCTTCACGCTTAAGCCGCCAACTACAATATCACCGCTTTGGATTGTTTCCAGTACATTGATGCATCGCAAAAAAGTGGATTTCCCGGAACCAGAGGGACCGACCACAACCACGACTTCACCCTTGCTGATAGTGAGGCTGATATCGTCCAGGACGACGCTGTCACCAAAACGCTTAACCACGTTTTTGAATTCTACAATGTTCATATGCTGCGCATCCTGTGTTCAATCAGCTTTAACGTAAGTGCGATGAAGCCCGTAAGAATTAAATAGATAACGGCAACCGCCGCCCATATTTCAACGGATCTAAAGTTACTTGCGATAATTTCCTGTCCTTGACGCGTTAATTCTGCCACGCCAATAACAATAAATAGTGACGAATCTTTAAGACTGATGATGCATTGGTTTCCCATCGCTGGAATCATGCGTCGCCAAGCCACTGGAGCAATAATAAAGATCAGAATCTTATGGAAAGGCAGCCCCATGGCCTGGCCTGCCTCTTGCAAGCCTTTGGATACCGACTGCAGCGCTCCGCGAACGATCTCGGCAATATAGGCTCCAGAGTTAATAACCAAGGTAAATATAGCGGCCGACACACCGTCAATCCGCCAGCCCACCAGCAGAGGCAAGGCGAAATAGATAAACATGACCTGCACAACAATAGGTGTGCCCCGTATGAGCAAAATATAAAGCTGAGCAAGAAAGGACAGCGCGACACCAATGTAGCGTCTGAAAAAAACGAGCGCTGCCAGCAGCACCGCAGAACAAAGCAGCTTCCACCACAACGCGATATCACCGGCCTCGTCCAGTGCAAAGCTAAAGCTCACCCAACGCAGGATTGCAATAACAAGCACGAGCACGACCAAGGCAATCAGGCTGGTACGCCAGGTAACGGGAACGCGGATGTATGTGGTTATTACACCGGTAAAAAAACCCATGATCGAGCCACCTAACAACCCCAGAAAGGTGATGTAGATGGTCATTTTTGTGCCTTCGATAAGGCTGGGCATGGCATCCCAGATAGCAGACCATTCAAATATCACATCAACGCCCAATAAGAATACGTGCCTAGACTTCCAGATCAGCTCTGGCAAGCCAGCACTAAAACAAAAAAGCGGCCAGCACCCTAACTTGCCTGACCGCCCTTAGCCCTTACACAGCCAACTCTTAATTTCGTTTACCAAACCACTTTTCGTAGATTTGATCGTAGGTGCCGTTATCCTGAATCTCTTTCAAGGCTTTGTTCACCACCGGCACAAGCTCGCTGTCTTTAGGAAAGCCTATACCGTAGAAATCCCCACTTTTAATAGCGCCGGTAACTTTTACACGATCTTTTCCGCCTGTCTGTGCGTAATATTGCACATTAGGCGTATCGTGAACTACGGCATCAACGCGTCCGGTAGCGAGTTCCAGAAAAGCGTTATCGATATTCGGGAAAAGCTTCAGCTTGGCTTCAGGTACGTCTCGATTCAGATAATCAACCGTAGCGGTTCCGATTTTTACGGCAACCAGCTTTCCTGCCAGATCATCACCGGTATTAATGTCATCCGTTTCTGTATTTACCAAAATCGCCAAACCACTTTCGTAGTAAGGGTCAGAAAAATCAATAACCTTCTTACGATCATCGCGAATCGTGATACCAGCCAATGCAGCATCAATATTACGCGTCTGCAATCCCGGAATAATGCCGTTGAAATCCATAGGCTGCAGACGATAGGTTAATCCGGCCTGTTCGGCGATGGCATCCCAGAGGTCGATATCGAAGCCTGTGTACTTACCATCTTGCTTAAACTCAAAAGGAACAAAAGCAGTATCGGTGGCCACAACCAGCTCTTTGTCTTGTGCCAGAACACTGGTGGCAGGCAGCACTAATGCCAGCGCCAAACCAGCCATGACTGCTTTCATTTTATTTTTCAGCATAGAGAACTCCTTTAAGGCCGTGGCCGTCATTGAGCGCGACGATAATCGCTCAAGACCCCAACCCCGATTCATCGGATCGTAAATGGTAAGTCGACTATTTATGGTAACCGAAGCGACGCGTTTTAGCTGCTAAACGGATTCAAACTAAGGCAAAGCAAGCCCAAAACTCGGGTAAATCCGCATAAAAAAGTAGCAATAATGGCATTCGCGGCCCTGCCAGCGATAGCCAATGTGCTGAAGAAACTGATCGACCTAAAGAACCATAAAAAAGGCGATGATTAACTATCCATCGCCCTTTTCTATTTTCTCCGACCCACACTTAAAAAGCAGGAACAATTGCACCCTGATACTTTTCGTTGATAAACGTGCGCGTCGCCTCACTTTGCAGTTCGCTAACCAGTTTTTTAACCGATTCCGAGCCGGCATTCTTGGCGCTTACCGCTACTAAATTAGCATAAGGCGATTCAGCCCCCTCGATAATCAGTGCGTCGTTAACTGGGCTTAAACCGGCTTCAAGCGCATAGTTAGTATTAATAAGCGCTAGGTCTACATCCGGCAAAACGCGTGGCAATGTGGCAGCCTCAATTTCCCTAAACTTTAAATTTTTGGGGTTTTCGCTTATATCCCGCGCTGTCGCCAGAATATTAGTGGGGTCTTTTAAGGTAATCAGACCTTGCTTTTGCAACAACAATAACGCCCGGGCACCATTGGAAGGATCATTAGGAAGCGCAACCAGAGCTCCGTCTTTCAATTCATCAATATTGCTTATCTTTCTTGAGTAAGCGCCGAAGGGCTCAACATGAACCTGCCCTACAGCCACCAGCTCGGTTTTATGCTGTGCGTTAAAGGTATCCAAATAGGGCTGATGTTGAAAAAAGTTAGCATCGATAGCCCCATCCCACACCTGCTGGTTGGGCTGTACATAGTCGGTAAACACCTTGATGTCGAGTTCGACACCCTGCTTGGCTAGAGCTGGCTTGATGAACTCCAGCAGTTCTGCATGAGGCACTGGAGTCGCTGCAATACTCAGTTTTTCAGCATTGGCAGCAGCGCTTAAACCTAGCGCTGTAGCCAGCAAGACTACCGGAACAATTTTTTTGAACAACATACCAGACTCCTTAGAGCACAATTAAAGACGAATTTAAGAAATTTTTCGTGTCAGATAAGAAACCAACTTATCGCCAAAAACCTGCATCAACTGCACCAATACAATCAAAACCAAAACAGTTACGACCATAATATCGGTTTGGTAGCGTTGATAGCCATATCGCATGGCTAAATCGCCCAGGCCCCCGCCGCCTACCACCCCCGACATCGCCGAATAGCCCACCAGGGTAATTGCCGTGACGATAACCGCAGCAACCACACCGGTCTTGGCCTCAGGCAATAGTGCCATAAGCACGGTTTCCCTGGCGTTCGCCCCCATTGCCCTGCAGGCTTCAGACACGCCTGGGCTTAATTCCCTTAGCGAATTCTCGATAAGACGCCCAAAAAATGGAGCCGCACTGACTACCAAAGGCGGAATCGCCCCCACCACTCCCAAAGCCGTTCCTACCAATAGGCGAGTAAGCGGAATCATTAAAATCAGCAAAATGATAAACGGCATGGACCGCAAAACATTGACCACCAGGGACAGGCTTTGATAGACGCCCCGATTTGCCAGCAGTTGATTCGGACCGGTTAAAAACAGCCAAACCCCCAATGGCAAGCCTAAAAGCACCGTAAAGAACAACGACGCACCCACCATTACTATGGTGTCCCGGGTAGCTTCGATAATTTGCCACCAGTCAATGCCGTCCCACATCATGTCCTTAACACCTCGCTCTGCACATTCATAGAAAGCAGTGTTTGTGCCAGCCGCTTCTGATCCTCATCGGCTCCTTGCACCGCCACCACCAGCTGGCCGTAGGGTGTACCCTTGATTCGACTGACCGAGCCCTGCAATATACTGATATCAAGATTTAGCTCACGGCTGACTCGGCTAATCAAAGGCTGCGAGGTAGCATCGCCTTTGAAACTCAGGCGTAACAGCATACCCTGCACCCCTGGAGCCATCTCTTGCCAGCCTTCGGCATCAATGCCGCTCTCGGCAAGCAAGGTTTGAGTCACGGTATTCTGGGGGTGCAAGAACACATCGATGACATCCCCACTTTCAACCACAGCACCGGACTCGATGACAGCCACCCGATCGCAGACGGCACGTATTACATCCATACTGTGCGTGATCAACACAATGGTCAGCCCGAGGTTTTGATTAATTTCGCGCAGCAAACGCAAAATAGACTGGGTGGTCTCCGGGTCAAGTGCTGAAGTGGCCTCGTCGCAGAGCAATAATGCCGGTTTATTGGCTAAGGCTCGAGCGATACCTACACGCTGTTGCTGCCCGCCCGAGAGCTGCCGCGGGTATTTGTGCAAGTGCTCATCCAGACCCACTAAAGCCAAAACCTCATTCGCCCGCTCGTGCATGGCGGCCTTGGATAACCCTGCAAGCTTTAAAGGGAAACACACGTTATCAAGTACGGTGCTGGACTGCAGCAAATTGAAATGCTGAAAGACCATACCGATCTTCTGCCGTACAGGACGTAACTCATCTTCGCCTAACGCCGATATCTCGTTTCCCTGAAAGGAAACCACGCCTGAACTGGGACGTTCCAGCAGATTAAGCATTCGTATTAACGTGCTTTTGCCTGCCCCCGAACGGCCAATAATGCCAAACACCTCACCGTTTCGAATGTGTAGATTCACATTCTGTAATGCGGAGACCATTCGCCCGCCACTGGTATAGGTTTTGTTGATACTTTCAAGCGTAATCAAATTAAGGGACCGCCAGAATCGTCATTGCTCGGCCCGAACATCAATGCGGACTGAGAAAAAGTTGAATTTATCATAAGAGTTCAAATGAAACCGATGTTAGTTATAACTAAACTATCGTAGACAAAATCTTGGTGGAGCCTGCCGCACATACAAGCATTAGCTATTTAACCTGATTGGCGGCTCCTGGGCCACATTCTTCATAATCCTAACAAAAAGACACAAAATAACGCAAAATAACAAATAGAGGGTTAAGATAAGTGTACAACCATTTTTTTTGAGAGAATATTTATGCAAGCCATTGCTACTCGTGCGCTCTGCGACCAATGTCTCAATATGCCTGTCGCTGTCTCTGGTACCCAAGCGCATCCCTACTTGCGCGCCGATGGAGACTATGTAAAAACGCAGGACGAAAAAGTAGAGAAAAAGGTTCGCTGCACAACCTGCCACGCCATCTGGTTGCATCGAAAATGTAAATGGGGAAATTGCGAAGGGTATAGGCTGCATCCCTGAACACACAGGATTCAACACATACACTAATTGAATAAAGGACGCTGCTGCGAGGCAGCAAGCCCAAAAGAAAAAGGCCGCTAAATTAGCGGCCTAAGTTTCTTGTACTGCTGTGTTTACTGCTGAATTCGATTGGTGGGTCGTGCGCGATTCGAACGCGCGACCAACGGATTAAAAGTCTTAGCAACCCAAAATAGAAACAAGCTAATTTCTATTATTTATCAACACCTTGCAGTGACAATCACATCTGCAATCTTAACCCATATATGCCCTATTTAGGTCATTTTTGAGGCACTTTGGGCAAGTTTTGGTCAAACCATATCTGCCATCGTGCAGGCATTTTTGCGTCTGCCCCTCTCATAACATTTCATTAAGTAACGGACATGGTATAACGGTAGCATGATCGGCATCGACCAAAGCGGGCATTCCCCGAGTGCCTCCTTAGTCTGCCGTGACCAATCAAGAGCCGAAAAAACTAGGGACGGCATAATGATTTTTCTATAAAGCATTTGCATCAATATTACGGACGAAAAATATGGCTAGCACACCCCAAACCTATACCGTTTCTGACTTTATCGAATGGCATAAAAAGAAACAGTTGAACTTATCACCAGAGTTTCAGCGCGGGTCTGTTTGGACTTCTAGCGCGAAAGTTTTCTTAGTTGACACGATTTTGAACGACCTGCCGATGCCTCAAGTATTTTTTAGAACGAAAATTGATGCTACGACTCAGACAATGACACGAGAGGTTGTGGACGGCCAGCAGCGACTCAGGACGATACTTGAGTTTGCTTCTGGGAAACTTAGGCTATCCAGCAAGTCTCCACAATTCAAAGGCAAAACATATACAGACTTAGACGTTTCTGATCAAGAAGTTTTCTTATCTTACAAAATACCATGCGTTCAACTTATTAATGCCGACAACTCCATGGTGTTGGAAATTTTTGCCAGATTAAACTCTTACAGCGTAAAAGTCACACCAGCAGAGCTTAGACATGCAGAGTACAATGAACCTATAAAGTGGGCGATTTATGATGCGGCCCGAGAGTGGACATATCTTTGGAATAATCTCGGAATCATATCCGTTAGAGAAAGCGTGCGAATGAAGAACGTCTCTCTTATGGCTGAATTTTTCATGACTTTAGATCTTGGTTTCGGCGATGGTGGCGAGCCCCTAATAACTAAATTTTATAAAAGTAAGAAAACCGAATCAGAAGAATATTTTACGCCTATTAGAAATAAGATCGATATCGTATTAAAAGATATTATTAAAAATTTCGAGAGCGATTTTTCGGAAACAATTTTCTTTGATAGCCCTAATTTTCTTGTCCTATTTGCAGCAGTGACATATCTTAAATACGGTTTTCCGGATACTCGGATTACGGTAGGTGTCGAGCAACATAAGGGAAAGGGCATCAACTGGGAAAAAGCCATAGAAATACTAACCAACATATCTCAAGAGTTTGAATCAGAGCACAATAATGAAGATGCGGATGGTCGATACGCTGAATTTATCAACGCCAGCAAAAGTACCACGCATCGTATATCTTCTAGAAAACCAAGATTCCAGCTCTTAGTTAATGAGCTTAGTAACTATGCAGCTTAATCGTCATTACGCTAGATTAAAACAGAGGCTTTCTTTTATTGAGAGAGAGATAGACGAACTCGCTGCCAAAAGAGTACTTGCAAAACGCGAGGTGCACGCACTCGAAAAATACCTTGTACAGCTTCAGATCGAATGGGAGCATTTTATCAGAAGGTTAATTTTAGATAGCGCCACAGGTCAATATCAAGATACCAGCGGACGAGTGTTTTCCAAATTGCTCAATCCGCCCAAAACTAGAGAGCAGGCTCTTTATACGCTCCTCTCCACTTTTAAAAATAAAAATCGCGGTCGCGAGCCTGAGTGGAGTCACTCAACCAAAGCTATCGACGCAGCAACACGATTGCAGCTATCAAACTTGACTGCTATCTCAGGCTATCTTGGTGTTACGCCGTGGCCACTAGATCAGATGCGTTTTTTGAGAAACTATATTGCCCATCAGTCTAAAAACTCAGCCGTCACGTTGCGGCGTCAATCAATGACGAGCTCCTCAGGTAAAATCTCAGTGGTTCAGATAGCTTTTGATTACACTCCATCAGGAGTTCAGAGGTACAAGGAGTGGCCGGCGTTTATGAAGACTATAGCTCAGCAGATTGTCTAAGCCCACCCAGGGCGATCAGCTTACTTCAGGCGGTGGATAAAGATTACACCCTGTCTTGACAAGTGCCAAGCCAGCGTTAAATTGGAGCGACTGCAGCCAGCTGTTACGCTCCGTCAAATGATCGCTGCTATCTCGCTTTGCTGTAATCCAGTCAGACCTCAAGCTGCATAAAAGAGTAAAAGGGAACAGATTTATTTATCCCCTAAGCGACCTCTTTTAGTCGATCTCTGCCACAGTCGATAATCCGCTGTGGGACTAAACCGGACGTCCGACTAGCCCATTCAGCCAAAACCACACACCTTCCTAAACTTCCTATTATGCTCCCTCACCTGCCGATTGATCCCGGCAGGCGTCTGATCAACCTGCTCGTCTGACTCGTAATAAATAGGCCGAGCAGTATCGCAGAAGCTGCCACCGCTACTTGCGCACCCAGTTACGCTTAAGCTCGTCAGCAATAGCGTCATCAGACATAGACGCAGTTTCGTTTTCAATAGCACGTGCTTTCTCCCTCTCGGCTGCAGCTGCCTTTTCCTGTTTTAGCTCTACCTCTCAGCGCCCTTCCGCTTTACCCGACTGCCGGGCATAAAAAAGGCCGACC
>NZ_JAKGCT010000003.1 GCF_022230885.1 Paenalcaligenes niemegkensis
TGTATTCATGATGCATCGCGATAATATATCGGGATGTGTGAATATGCGGGTTGTGATTGCAAAATCAACAATTTTGTTCAAATAGTTCTCAATATAGATAGCGCATTGATTAATCAATGTGGATATTGTGAGTGATGAACGGCACAACGCGAAAACTCATAATCCTATAATTAGCCTAAAGCGTTATAGGATCAAGCGAATAAGTGCATGCGGCGGATGCCTTGGCGATCACAGGCGATGAAGGACGTGGTAGTCTGCGAAAAGCTACGGGGAGCTGACAAACAAGCTTTGATCCGTAGATGTCCGAATGGGGGAACCCACGACAGCGATGTCGTATCCTACACTGAATACATAGGTGTAGCGAAGCTAACCAGGTGAACTGAACCATCTCAGTAGCCTGAGGAAAAGAAATCAACCGAGATTCCGGAAGTAGTGGCGAACGAAACCGGACCAGCCTTAACGTGATAGTCGATTTGATAGTTGAATGATCTGGAAAGGTCAACCGTAGTGGGTGATAGTCCCGTAAGCGAAATCAAATCGGTGGTACTAGGCGTTAGACAAGTAGGGCGGGACACGTGAAATCCTGTCTGAATATGGGGGGACCATCCTCCAAGGCTAAATACTCGTGATCGACCGATAGTGAACCAGTACCGTGAGGGAAAGGCGAAAAGAACCCCGGAAGGGGAGTGAAATAGATCCTGAAACCGCATGCATACAAACAGTAGGAGCACCTTCGGGTGTGACTGCGTACCTTTTGTATAATGGGTCAGCGACTTACATTCAGTGGCAAGCTTAACCGAATAGGGGAGGCGTAGCGAAAGCGAGTCCGAATAGGGCGAATCAGTCGCTGGGTGTAGACCCGAAACCAGGCGATCTATCCATGGTCAGGTTGAAGGCACGGTAACACGTGCTGGAGGACCGAACCCACTAATGTTGAAAAATTAGGGGATGAACTGTGGATTGGAGTGAAAGGCTAAACAAGCCTGGAGATAGCTGGTTCTCTCCGAAAACTATTTAGGTAGTGCCTCGCGTATTACTGTCGGGGGTAGAGCACTGTTATGGCTAGGGGGTCACAGCGACTTACCAACCCATGGCAAACTCCGAATACCGACAAGTACAGCGCGGGAGACAGAGCACCGGGTGCTAACGTCCGGACTCAAGAGGGAAACAACCCAGACCGCCAGCTAAGGTCCCTAAAACGGGCTAAGTGGGAAACGAAGTGGGAAGGCATAGACAGTCAGGAAGTTGGCTTAGAAGCAGCCATCTTTTAAAGAAAGCGTAATAGCTCACTGATCGAGTCGTCCTGCGCGGAAGATGTAACGGGGCTAAGCCGGTTACCGAAGCTGCGGATGTGCACGTTTACGTGCACGTGGTAGGAGAGCGTTCTGTAGGCCTGCGAAGGTAGCTTGTAAAGGCTGCTGGAGGTATCAGAAGTGAGAATGCTGACATGAGTAGCGATAAAGGGGGTGAAAAGCCCCCTCGCCGTAAGTCCAAGGTTTCCTGCGCAACGTTCATCGGCGCAGGGTGAGTCGGCCCCTAAGGCGAGGCAGAGATGCGTAGCTGATGGGAAGCGGGTTAATATTCCCGCACCATTGTAAAGTGCGATGGGGGGACGGATCGCGGAAGGTCATCGGAGTGTTGGACGTCTCCGTTGGGGCATCGAAGAAGGCGCTTAGGCAAATCCGGGCGCGTAATTCAAGGGTGTCACTGAATAGGGCTACGGCCCTAAACTGATTGGAAGTGGTTCCAAGAAAAGCCTCTAAGCTTCAGCTTTACAAGACCGTACCGCAAACCGACACAGGTGGACGGGATGAATATTCCAAGGCGCTTGAGAGAACTCAGGAGAAGGAACTCGGCAAATTAATACCGTAACTTCGGGAGAAGGTATGCCCTGGTAGTGTGAGGTGCTTGCGCACTGAGCATGAAGGGGCCGCAGAGAAATGGTGGCTGCGACTGTTTATTAAAAACACAGCACTCTGCAAACACGAAAGTGGACGTATAGGGTGTGACGCCTGCCCGGTGCCGGAAGGTTAAGTGATGGGGTGCAAGCTCTTGATCGAAGCCCCGGTAAACGGCGGCCGTAACTATAACGGTCCTAAGGTAGCGAAATTCCTTGTCGGGTAAGTTCCGACCTGCACGAATGGCGTAACGATGGCCACACTGTCTCCTCCTGAGACTCAGCGAAGTTGACGTGGTTGTGATGATGCAATCTACCCGCGGCTAGACGGAAAGACCCCATGAACCTTTACTGTAGCTTTGCATTGGATTGTGAACCGGCCTGTGTAGGATAGGTGGGAGGCATTGAAGCGTGGACGCTAGTCTGCGTGGAGCCAACCTTGAAATACCACCCTGGTCGTTTTATGGTTCTAACCTAGGTCCGTTATCCGGATCGGGGACCGTGCATGGTGGGCAGTTTGACTGGGGCGGTCTCCTCCTAAAGTGTAACGGAGGAGTTCGAAGGTACGCTAGATACGGTCGGAAATCGTGTCGATAGTGCAATGGCATAAGCGTGCTTAACTGTGAGACTGACACGTCGAACAGGTACGAAAGTAGGACATAGTGATCCGGTGGTTCTGTATGGAAGGGCCATCGCTCAACGGATAAAAGGTACTCTGGGGATAACAGGCTGATACCGCCCAAGAGTTCATATCGACGGCGGTGTTTGGCACCTCGATGTCGACTCATCTCATCCTGGGGCTGTAGCCGGTCCCAAGGGTATGGCTGTTCGCCATTTAAAGAGGTACGTGAGTTGGGTTTAAAACGTCGTGAGACAGTTTGGTCCCTATCTGCCGTGGGCGTTGGATACTTGACGGAGCCTGCTCCTAGTACGAGAGGACCGGAGTGGACGTACCGCTGGTGTATCGGTTGTCATGCCAATGGCATTGCCGAGTAGCTAAGTACGGAAGAGATAACCGCTGAAGGCATCTAAGCGGGAAACTCGTCTGAAGATTAGGTATCCCGGGAGCTTGACTCCCCTGAAGGGTCGTTCGAGACCAGAACGTTGATAGGCTGGGTGTGGAAGTGCAGTAATGCACGTAGCTAACCAGTACTAATTGCCCGTGAGGCTTGATCCTATAACCGTTTAGGTTAGTGGGTTTTCAAGTGTCGTTCAGAAACAAAAAACGCAATACCACACACGCAAATGACATGAATACATGGTTCAGACAGCCTCACGCCCCCAGGGCGAGGCTGTTGACACCGCATTGTGCTTTTTCCCAGATTGGCCTTTTGGGCTCAACGATGCGTTGAGCGCGAGGGGCACGCAAGTTTACGCTTGACGACCATAGCAAGGTGGCACCACCCCTTTTCCATTCCGAACAGGACCGTGAAACGCCTTTGCGCCGATGATAGTGGACGGACGTCTGTGAAAGTAGGTCATCGTCAGGCACTTATACGAAAAACCCCCGCTCGTGATCGAGTGGGGGTTTTTTTACGTCTGCCGCTTTCGCGTCCTGCAGCCCGTGCCGGGCTCTGCGTTTGCCGGGCCAGCCCGGCCCTTGCTAGCCAAACAGACCGTCTTCATCCAGTAGCTCATACACAATAGGGTGATTGGCCTCCAGAGCACGCCTGATCGCTGCAGGCAGCGTTTGTCGAGTTTTTCTGCATAAACCGGTTTGGGCTTCAATAGTAATGACAAGCCCGCGTACCGTTCGAACCTCATGCTCGCCAGGTTCTATTCGCAACTGTATACCTAGCTGTTGAGTTAAGCGCTGAAGTAAATAACGTAATTCGTGCAGGCTGTTAATGCGCTCAATGCGTTCAATTAAACGCTTTTCTTCTTCTTTAGTAAGCTTTAGGATTCTTGCGTCGGCATCCGTATTTTCGAATAGTTGTTCCCGGCCGCAGTCGCATGCGCCTGGTGGACAGGCTTGGCGTATAGGGAAAGGGGCGTGAGGTGACATCACTACGCTCGCAAATGGCTTGATCTGAAAATAACAGTAATAGCAACTGAGCAAGTAATAGCTAAACAACTAATCCTGATAGTGTGCTGATTTTAGCCACAGTGTCAATGGTATTAGTCCTCCTAAGTTAAACAGAGAGCGACTAAAGGATTACAATAGCTATAAGGCTTAAGCGTAGTAGTAAAGATAGTCAAAGAAGCCAACCATCCAAATCGTTTCAGGAGATATGTATGTCCCAGCCTCACTTGCCCGAATCTGAGCAAGGATTGCCGCTTCGTACAGTTGTTCATGCCGTATATGCACTCTTTGCTATAGGCATAATTAGTATGGGTGTTTTCGGCGCAAGCATCATTGCTGCAGTGGTGCTCGCTTATTACAAGCGCGGTGACGTCGCCGGCACGATCTATGCCTCCCATTTGGATTGGATAATAAAGACGTTTTGGTGGGGCTTGTTATGGCTCGCGATCAGCGCTGTATTAACCATGATCTTCATCGGTTGGATTACCGGAATCATCGCCTTGGTATGGATTATATTCCGTGTGATCAAAGGCTGGCTCTCACACTTTTCTGGTCAGTCTCCAGAGCTCGAGTGAGATGAGCTTGCTGTTCAATGGACGTAAATAAAAGCCCGCTGGCCGCGGGCGAAAAGGTTGCATCTGAATATACTGTGAATAGCAGGCCTAAAAATATCTAGGTCTCAGTTTTAAGTCTTTATTTTAGATGAACACTAACAAGCTTTGTCAGCTCGAACATTGAGACCTGTTCTTTGCCAAATAAAGGCCGGAGTTTATCGTCAGCATTAATATTGCGGCGGTTGGCCGGGTCTTGAAGGTCGTGCTTTTTAATGTATTCCCAGATTTTCTTGGTTACTTCAGTGCGGGGAATAGCATCCGGGCCAATAATTGCAGCCAAGGTAGGGCTAGGAGTAAGCGGCTTCATAAACCCTGTATTGGGTTTGCGGGCAGGCTTTTCTGTGCTGGCCATAAGAAAGACTCCGGTAAAAATTTAGAGAGTTAGCGAGGATACGCTAGTAGTTGCAGCATACCGCGAGATACGCATAACGCCAACAGTGCAGATTTAGCACACTCTATTAGCGAATAGGCTTAATGCATAAACTCCGTATCAACAGAGTAATATGGTTAGCCATAATCACACACCTTTTATTAATTAGCACGAACTTGCTATGGTCCAATCTGAAGTTTCCACCACCTTATTAAATCGTTTAAGGCAGTTTCAGCCAGAGTTGGCATTGATTCGGCAGGATATACATCGGCATCCTGAATTAGGCTTCGCCGAGCATCGGACAGCAAGTATTGTTTCTGCCTTGCTCCAGCAATGGGGTATAGAGGTGCACACGGGCGTTGGAAGAACAGGTGTCGTTGGTGTACTGCACGGGGCGGCTGCAGCTAGTGATAGAGCTGTTGGCTTGCGAGCCGACATGGATGCGCTGCCCATACAAGAGCAGACCCAACTGCCGTACGAATCAGTTAATGCGGGGGTAATGCACGCGTGTGGCCATGATGGGCATACGGCTGTGTTGCTGGGCGCCGCTCGTTACCTGGCGGAGCATAATGATTTTTCAGGTACGGTGCATTTTATTTTTCAGCCGGCTGAAGAGGGACTGGGCGGCGCGCAAGCGATGTTAGATGAGGGGCTTTTTGAACGCTTTCCGTGCGACGCTGTTTATGCATTGCATAATTGGCCCAGCTTGCCGGCAGGGGTTATAGGTGTTAATTCCGGTCCTATGATGGCAGCCGCAGACCGTTTCGAAATCACCGTTACGGGGCGTGGAGGGCATGGTGCTCACGCTTACTTATCCAAAGACCCTGTTGTGGTCGCTGCCCACTTGATTACGGCCCTGCAAACGATAGTCTCACGCAACGTCCCTGCGATGGAGTCCGCAGTGTTAACGGTTTCTGCTGTTCAGGCAGGTAATCTGGACGCGCATAGCGTTATTCCTCAAGAGGCTAAAATGACAGGAACAGTCCGGAGTTTCTGCAGTGACGTACAGCATGAAATTATCCGCCGTATGCAGGCACTTTGTGACGGGGCGGCGGTGAGTTTTGATGCTGGCGTAACGCTCGACTATCACAGGTTATTTCCGGCAACCATCAATACACCGGCTCATGCTGAGCGGGTCGTTGAGGTAGCGCAATCGTTGTTTGGCGACGAGAAGGTGGTTTCTGACTTGCGTCCTTCCATGGGAGCAGAAGACTTTTCCTTCATGCTGGCACGTCGGCCAGGAGCATATTTTCGTTTGGGACAGGGCGGTGCAGAATTAGGCCGGCTATTGCATAATACGAAATTCGATTTTAACGACGCCGTGCTTCCAGCAGGAAGCGCGATGTTTGTCCAGTTGGCACTTCGTTATTTAGCCGACCCCTGCTAGTTAAGCTTTGCTCATTTATTTGTGATCAGGTGCATTAAGGTATGACGACTACTCAAACATTAACAATTACTCGCCCAGATGACTGGCATTTACATTTGCGAGACGGCGAATTGCTTAAGGCCATCGTCGGACATACTGCAGCCCAGTTTGGGCGGGCCATAGTAATGCCGAACCTGAACCCGCCCATTACCACAACTGAGCATGCGAAAGCGTATCAGGCTCGTATTCTGGACGCTTTGCAACAAACGGTGCCGGCAGCCGATTTTTTACCCCTGATGACACTTTACCTGACAGACAACACTGGCCCGGACGAAATTTATCGCGCCAAAAACTCGGGTATTGTACATGGCGTCAAACTGTATCCGGCGGGTGCCACTACCAATTCTGATGCTGGTGTTACTGACTTGCTGGGCCACTGTGCAAAGACGCTCGAAGCCATGCAAGACGAAGGCATGCCTTTACTCGTGCATGGCGAGGTAACTGACCCGGCAATTGATCTGTTCGACCGCGAAGCTGTTTTTATTGATCGTGTCATGATTCCGCTACGCAAGCAGTTTCCGGCTCTTAAGGTGGTATTTGAACATCTAACCACATCTGAAGGGGTCGCTTATGTCACAGAGGCCGAAGGGCCTATTGCTGCGACGATCACTGCTCATCACTTGCTGTACAACCGCAATGCTATGTTTGTGGGCGGCTTGCGCCCGCATTGGTATTGTTTGCCTGTGCTTAAGCGCGAAAAGCATCGCGAGGCTTTGCTCGGCGCAGCGACTGGCGATACCGGCCGGTTTTTTCTGGGTACCGACAGCGCTCCGCACGCGCGCGGCCGTAAAGAGCAAGACTGTGGCTGTGCGGGCTGCTATACCGCCTTGCACGCAATGGAGCTTTACGCTACCGCCTTTGATTCAGTGTCCAGAATCGACCGTCTGCAGGCTTTTGCCAGCGAAAACGGACCTGCATTCTACGGTCTTGCGCCCAATACCAGTACGATTACCCTAGAGAAGCAACCGTTCACTATTCCGGGCAGCCTGCAGCTGGGTGGTGATGAGGTTGTACCTTTGGCCGGTGGAGAGGCTTTGGCCTGGTCAATTAAAGCATAGCTATAGCCAGGTAAGGTATGAATGGCAGAATGTAAAAAACGGCGCTTTAAAAGCGCCGTTTTCATTGATCAGCTTTAAAAATCAAAGAGGCTAGGATTTGTCTTCCAGCGCTTCCCAGCGTTCGAAGTGTTTACCCAGCTCGTCTTCGAGTTCAGCTAGTTTCTGATTGATTTCATTGGCTTTTTCAGGCCCGTCTTTATAAATTTCAGGATCGGCAATAGCGGCTGCGAGTTCGCTTTGCTGTTCTTCTATCTTGGCGATTTTTTCGGGAAGCTCTTTAAGCTCTTTTTCTTCCCAAGAGGCCAGGCGCGAAGGGCGATTTGCTCGCGCGCTTTTATCATTAGCGGTTTCCGGAGCCACCGTTTCTTTTTTGCTGAGCCTTTGCCAGCTGTAGAGGCCGCAGCTTCAGGTTGAGGTTCTGGGCGCTGTACCAGCCATTCATCATAGCCACCCACATACTCTTGCCAATGCCCATTGCCTTCTGCGGCAATGACTTGGGTCACCACATTATTCAAGAAGCTTCGATCGTGGCTTACGAGCAGCACTGTACCGGAATAGTCCTGTAATAGACCTTCAAGCAGCTCCAGAGTTTCGATGTCGAGGTCATTGGTGGGTTCATCCAGCACCAGAATATTGGTGGGTTGGGCGAACATGCGAGCCAGCGCCAGTCGGGCGCGCTCTCCACCGGATAGCGTACGTACCGGAGAGTTCGCACGAGCGGCGGGAAACAGGAAGTCTTCAAGGTAGCTCATGACGTGTTTGCGCTGGTCGCCGATTTCTACCCATTCAGTACCCGGACTGATGGTTTCGACCAGGGTTGCAGACTCGTCCAGTCCGGTGCGCATCTGGTCGAAATAGCCAATATTTAAACTGGTGCCGTGTCTGACTGAACCGCTGACGGGGGTTAGCTGGCCTAACAGGATACGTAACAGGGTGGTTTTTCCGGCGCCATTCGGACCGATAAAACCAATACGGTCGCCCCGCATAAGCACGGTAGAAAAATCGTTGATTAGCACCCGATCGTTGAATGAATGGGTGATGTGCTCAGCTTCCGCTACCAGTCGTCCGGAGCGTTGGCCCTCAGAGACAGCAAAGCGTACATTTCCTGAGCGTTCGCGGCGGGCAGAGCGTTCTCTGCGCAGAGCTTCAAGCCTGCGCACGCGGCCCTCATCACGAGTGCGGCGAGCCTGGACGCCAGTGCGAATCCAGACCTCTTCCTGAGCCAGAAGTTTGTCAAACTTTGAGTTTTGCTGTTTTTCTGCTTCTAGCCATTCTGCTTTTCGGGCTTGCCAGTCAGTGAAGTTTCCCGGAAAGCTAAATAACTGACCACGGTCGAGCTCGATGATTCTGGTGGTGACTGAGTCGAGAAACTGGCGATCATGGGTAATGACGATGACACTGCCACGAAACGATATCAGTAACTGTTCTAGCCAGAGTATGCCGTCAAAGTCCAGATGGTTCGTGGGCTCGTCCAGCAGCAGCAGATCGGGCTGATCTGCAACGGCCTTGGCCAGGGCTACCCGCTTGCGCATACCGCCGGATAAGGTCTGCGTATGCGCGTCAGGTGGCAGGCCGAGCTGATCGATCAGCGAGCTTACTCGTGCGGGACGCTGCCAGTCTTCGGTTTCGGTGAAATCACCGCACAGGAAATCGTAAATACTCTGGTCGGGAGGCAGTTCAGGCTCTTGTTCTACAGTAGCGATTTGTAAGCCGCTACTCCGCATGATTTTTCCATCATCCGGCTGCAGGCGACCATCGAGCAATTTAAGTAATGACGATTTACCCGCGCCATTGCGCCCGATTAAGCCGCAGCGTTCACCTGAGTGAATGATGATGTTTGCCTTATCGAGTAAGGGGTGGTGACCAAACGCAAGCTGAACATCAGATAGCGTAATCAGATTGATCGACATAAAACTCCAAAGAAATCAGAATAAAGCATGAACACTTCTATTGTCGCAGGTTACAATGCTTAGTGTGGGGCAGGCTGGGCAATCGCGGTAATGCATTGCATTATCGAGGAAGGTCCGGACTCCGAAGAGCAGGGTAGCGGCTAACAGCCGTCCGGTAAGTTGTTGCTCAGGCAGCTTCAAGCCGAGGACTAGGGCCACAGAGACGAGTCTGCGGCGGGGGCGTGGTTTTATACTGCGCACAGTTACGGCTATCTCCGTAATTTAGTTTCCTTCGAGAAACTACCGTTGTAGGGTGAAACGCGGCAACCTCTACCCGGAGCAACATCAAATAGGCATACGCAGGCTTAGGCCCGAAGGGCGGCTCGCCCAAGTATGCGGGTAGATGGCTAGAGCGCGTTAGCAATAGCGCGCCCAGAGGAATGATTGCCAGCCGAGAAATCGGTTTACAGAATCCGGCCTATAGGCTTGTCCCACATTTTACTACTGCTTTCCTCTTGCACGCCGATTTTTCGGCCGTCGCGTCTTTATGTACTTGTATGCAGCGTTTACTTCAATAAGTCAGACATTGTTAGGGATTGAAATCACGTGTACGCATGGTTTTCCCTTTGAATCGTACAAACAACTTTGACTTAAGCCTCCAGATTCTTGATTTAATAGGTTTTTTTAAATGACGCTTCCCGCATTGAGTGGGCCTAAGTGTTTGTTGTCATTGAAAAAATACGCTTCACACCTTGACCGTAGCCTCCTCTTGGCTTAGAGTGGGAAAAAGTAGGTTTTTGTGTGAAAAAGTGGGGAGGGATGCATGTTCCAAGGAAGCAGTGCGCTCACGTTAGATGCAAAGGGACGGATGTCTATTCCGACCCGGCATCGTGACGCGCTGATTGAACGGGAACAGGGCCGTCTTACGTTAACCCGTCACCCCGATGGTTGTTTGTTGGTTTACCCACGTAGTCTGTGGGAACAAAAGCGTCAGCAAATTGCCGCGTTTCCAATGTCTGCCAGGGCCTTGCAACGTTTGCTGCTGGGCAGCGCGCAAGATGTAGACATGGACTCGGCAGGCCGAATCCTGGTGGCTCCTGAACTGCGTTCCGCAGTGGGGCTCGAGCGAGAAGCCATGTTGCTGGGCTTAGGCGGGCATTTTGAATTATGGAATGCTGCCGAACTAGAGCGTCGCCAAGCCGAAGAGTTGGCTCAAGGCATGTCCGATGTATTTGAACAGTTTTCTTTCTGAGTCGGCCCATGGAACTCATTCATCGTTCCGTATTGTTAGAGCCTACGGTAGCGGCTCTCGTCGACCCCGCATTCTCAGCGCGGCGATTACGCTCGTACGCTGATTTAGCACAAGTGTCCGGAGTTTTCGTCGACGCCACCTTTGGACGTGGTGGGCACAGTCGCGAACTACTTAGGCATCTTTTACCTGATGCACATCTGTACGTCATCGACAAAGATCCAGAGGCGATTGCCATTGCCCGAGAACTGGCCGCAGAAGATAGTCGCGTCCATGTTATCCATGCGGGGTTTGTCTCTATCGTCGATGAGCTTAATGCGCGTGGCATTAGCTCCATAGATGGCGTCATGATGGATTTAGGGGTGTCGTCTCCTCAACTTGACGATGCCGAACGAGGTTTTTCTTTTATGCGCGATGGTCCTTTGGACATGCGCATGAATAATGCAAGCGGCCCTACAGCTGCTCAATGGTTGGCCGAGGCCGACGTAGACGAAATTAAGGAGGTCATCGCAGATTATGGCGAAGAACGGTTTGCTTTCCAGATTGCAAAGGCGATTGCAGCTCGCCGCGAATCCGAGCCGCTGCGCACAACGCATGATCTCGCCGAGCTGGTCGCCAGTGTCGTCCGCTCGCGCGAAAAAGGTCACCACCCAGCAACTCGGACCTTCCAGGCTATACGGATTTACATCAACCGCGAGCTCGAGGAGCTTGCGTATGCGCTCCCGTTAATCCTGGAGTTACTTAAAGAGGGTGGCCGCCTGGCGGTCATCAGCTTTCATTCTCTTGAAGATCGTATCGTTAAGCAGTTTTTTGCTGCGGCCTCCCGGCCGGCTTTGGCTCAGGCTCGTTTGCCGATCGCCGAAAAAGATATGCCGCAGCCCTGGTTGCACTCTTTAGGCAGAGTGCTTCCTAATGACGACGACATTAGTCTGAATGTGCGGGCTCGCTCAGCGGTGCTACGGATCGCAGAGCGTACGGCTACCCCCTGGAAGCCGGGTGGGAGAACGTAATCGACGACGTGCGCCGTTATGCTGCGGTAGGGGGTGCTAACTCCAGACGAGGGCGCCGCCGATGATCCGTTTTGCTTTAGCCGCATTGTTAATGCTGTCCGCCATATCGCTTGTTACCGCCCGATATCAGGCGCGTGAGCTGTATGTGGCAGCAGAGCTATTGACGAATAAAGCACGTGAGCTTGATACCGAGTGGCGTCGTCTTCAGCTTGAGAGGGCGGAGCTGGCACGCAATGCCCGAATTGATCATGTGGCTCGGGAAGACCTCGCAATGGTGACGGGTACTCCTGATCGCACCATTTATTTACGTGGAGAGGCCTTGAACTCAGCTGTGCCAATCACGAATAGTGGGGGCGCACAATGAAACGATTTGGTTATCACGAAAGTCCCGTCTTAGAAGGCCGCTTGCCGATGTGGCGAGCGAAACTGGTGCTTTTGGTACTTATGGTGGGGTTTTTGGCCTTGTTGTTTAAGGCCCTTTATTTACAAGGACTCTCTACCGAGTTTCTGCAGCAGCAAGGTGAGCGCCGCTACGAGCGGACCATGGTGTTGCCGCCAGTTCGAGGCAAGGTATTTGATCGCACCGGAAATGTCGTTCTGGCATCAAGTTTGCCAGTAAAAGCAGTATGGGCGATACCTGACGATGCGAAGAACGCCAAGCCAGAACAGTTAAGCCAATTAGCAAAATTACTGGAAATGTCGGTGGACGACATTAAGCGTCGTTTGGCGGTCGATAATAAAAATTTTGTTTATATACGCCGACAGGTAGATATTGATGTGGCTGCCGATGTCGCGGCGTTGCGCATACCGGGAATCCATCAGCAAGAAGAAATGCGGCGCTCTTATCCTGAAGGGGAGGGAATGGCGCACGTTTTGGGTTTTACCAACATTGAAGATAAAGGAATTGAAGGCATAGAGCTTGCCTTTGATGAAGCCTTGTCAGGAAAACCCGGATCCAGACGCGTGATTCGTGATCGCCTGGGACGCATTATTGACGATGTTCGTGACGTAATTCCTCCCGTGCACGGTCAGGATCTACATCTGTCTATTGATGCAGGTCTGCAGTTTGATACTTACGCAGCATTGAAAAAAGCCATGGAGCTAAACAATACGGCTGCCGCTGCGGCAATTGTGCTGGATGCACAAACGGGTGAAGTCCTGGCGCTGGTGAACTTGCCGACTTACGATCCCAATGACCGCAATGACCGTAAAGGTACCGCCTTACGGAATCGTGTCATAACCGATACGTTTGAGCCGGGTTCAATAATGAAGCCTTTCACGGTGGCGCTGGCGCTGGACAATAAAAAAATCACTACCTCTACCATGTTTGATACGGGCAATGGGCGTTATCGATACAAAGGATCGGTCATTTCGGATGTCAGCCGTAACGGAACGATTAATGCCGCTGATATCTTGCGCCGTTCCAGCAACATCGGCATGACCATGATTTCCGAACGGCTCACCTCTGAAGAAATGTGGACGAAATTTACTGAGTTGGGTTTTGGGCGCGCTCCTCAAACCAGTTTTCCCGGCGCGGCATCCGGGCGTCTGCGGCCTTGGGACAGGTGGCGTCCTATCGAGCGCGCGACCATGGCTTATGGCTACGGTTTTTCGGCATCCCTTATACAAATCGCTCAAGCTTTTACTGCCTTCGCGCGCGATGGCGATATGGTTTCGCTGACCTTGCTCAAACGTGAGACCAACCCCACAAGTGTGCAGGTTTACACCCCCGAGGTGGCACGTCTCATACGCGGCATGCTTGAAGCTGCCGCTGGGCCTGATGGCGCAAAGCTTGCCCAGGTGCAGGGTTATAGGGTTGCCGGGAAAAGTGGTACGGCTCGAAAGATAGTTGATGGTAAATACAGTAAATCAAGTTACCGCAGTTCGTTTGTGGGGTTTGCGCCAGTCTCTAATCCACGCATTGTGGTAGCGGTAAGCCTGGATGAACCTCGCGGAGCTGCTTATTACGGGGGCCGGGTTGCCGCCCCGGTTTTTTCGGAGATAGTGGCTAGTAGCTTGCGCCGAATAGGGGTGCAGCCTGATGCGCCAGTTGAGTCATTGGTGGCGATTAGTCCCAATGGGGAGGAACGACGATGAATGCCGCTAATGTATTGCAGTGGTTAAGAGAAAATGTGGAGTCTAGTGCGCAGTTGTGCCTGGATTCGCGGCAAATAGAGAAGGGGGACGTGTTTTTCGCTTCTCCGGGAATGGCGGGGGACGGACGGAGTTTTATTGACTCTGCGCTAGAGCGTGGCGCAGCGGCTATCGTTAGCGAAAAAAGTGATTCCGGTGCGGCAGTATTAAGTGTCCCCAGCCTTGAGGTAGAGAATCTTTCTGGCATGCTGGGCGAGATCGCTCATGAATGGTGGGCTAAACCTTCTGAAGAATTAAAAGTCATTGCGGTTACCGGAACTAATGGGAAAACCTCTTGCGTCCAATGGATTGCAGCAGCCCTCAATAACTCCCAGGTGCCTTGCGGAACCATAGGTACCTTGGGCGTCACCTTGCCCGACGGGACGAATCTCGGGGGCGCGCTGACTACTCCTGATGTATTGTCCATGCACCGCAATCTGGCTTTGCTGCGCGACGCGGGGGCAAACCTGGTGGCTCTTGAAGCATCTTCCATCGGGATAGCGCAAGGGCGTCTGGACGGGGTTCATGTTGAGATCGCAGCTTTTACAAATATTTCTCATGATCATCTTGATTACCACTTAACCGTTCAAAATTACCGTGAGGCGAAAGCAAGGCTATTTGCATTCAGCTGCTTGCGTAGTGCAGTCATCAATGCTGACGATGACTTCGGTCAAGAACTGCTGCGTAACGCTGATGTCGAAAATAAAGTCTCCTACTCCATGAAGGATAGTTCAGCTGTTTTATTTGCTGATGATTTGCATACAGGGGCGGACGGTCAGGTTTTCAGGCTCATTACTGCGCACGGTACGGCTCAGATTCTGACGCGGCTGCTGGGCGACCACAATGTATCCAATCTGTTGTTGGTGTCAGGAGTGCTTCATGAGCTAGGGTGGCCTGTCGCAAAAATTGCCCGTCTGATTGCAACGCTGGGCCCCGTGCCAGGACGTTTGGAAATTGTGGAAAGCGTGAGCTCTTTAGGCAAGCACGTGCCTGCGCCTTTAGTGGTCGTCGATTACGCCCACACGCCCGATGCCCTGGAGCGCGCGCTGGAAGCGCTGGCTGCCGTCGCACAGGTGCGTGGCGGGAAACTAATATGCGTGTTTGGGTGCGGTGGCGATCGCGACACTGCCAAACGCCCTTTGATGGGTGAAATTGCTGGTCGTCTGGCCGATGAGGTGATCGTCACAAACGATAATCCCCGCAGCGAGGATCCTGACGCCATTATTCAGGAAATTCTGCAGGGCTTAAAAGCGGCACATCAGATTGAGCAGGATCGTGCTAAGGCAATTCTGCAGGCAGTCTGGTTTGCTGAGCCTGCCGATTTGGTTTTAGTTGCGGGCAAGGGGCATGAGACCCATCAGGAAGTTAAAGGCGTGCGTTACGTCTTCGATGATCGGGAATGGGCGAGTTTTGCCCTAAGCTGGCTGCGTGGCCCGGCACTTTGTACCGATACCCGCAGTCTGCAGCGCCAAGATTTGTTTGTGGCGATCAAGGGCGATCACTTTGATGGCCATGAGTATTTGCTGCAGGCTGCCGAAAAAGGGGCCTGCGGTGCCATTGTCGAAACGCCGAATTTATCCTTAACCTTGCCGCAGTTTGTATTAGGCGATACGCGTCAGGCGTTATTGAAAATCGCTGCCGTATGGCGCCAGAAATTCGATATTCCTGTAGTGGCGGTATGTGGCAGTAATGGAAAAACCACAACCAAAGAGATGATTGCTTCAATATTCAGAAGCCATTTCGGAGTGGGAAATACCGTTGCGACAATTGGTAACCTTAATAACGATCTGGGCGTCCCCCTTTCCGTTTTACGTTTGCGGGCTAATCATCAGGCTGCGGTTTTTGAGTTGGGGATGAACCATCCCGGGGAAATTGCAGTCTTGGCGCGAATCGCCTCGCCCACTATTGCATTAGTAAATAATGCACAGCGTGAGCATCAAGAGTTCATGCATACCGTTCATGCCGTAGCCGAAGAAAACGGTGCAGTGCTCAGTGCGCTGGCTGCCGACGGCGTAGCCATTTTCCCAGGAGACGACGCCTACACAACGGTTTGGGAAGCTTTGTCCCAGGGGAAACAGCAGCTTAAGTTTGGTTTTGGATCGAAGCTAGAGGTACGGGCTGAGCAAATCCATGCCAACCCTACCCACACACCTTTTCAGTTGCACGTGTTGGATCAAGAGGCTCCAGTCATACTGATGAGTCCCGGCGTGCACAATTTACGCAATGCTCTGGCCGCCAGCGCCTGCTCTTTTGCAGCGGGCGTAGAGCTGAATGGGATTGTTACAGGTCTGCAAGATTTCCGTCCTGTAGAGGGCAGAATGCAGCCCAAAACATTAATCGATGGTTTCCAGCTTATCGATGACAGTTATAATGCCAACCCCGATTCTGTTCGGGCAGCAATTGATGTATTGGCACAGCTTAAGGGGCCTACCGTACTGGTATTGGGCAACATGGGCGAGGTAGGCGTCAATAGCCAGGCTGTGCATGCTGAGATGGGCAATTATGCGCGCGAGCAAGGCATTAAACACCTTTTGGTGTTAGGTGCGGATGCGGCCTTTGCTGCACAGGCTTATGGTTCATCGGCGCAAAGTTACGAAAATATCGACGTACTCATCACTGGTCTCATCGAGCTGGCTCCAGCGCATATCCTTGTCAAGGGGTCGCGCAGCACTCGTATGGATCGTGTGGTGCGTGCTTTGGAAAAACATTTTATGGAAGAGGAAGGGGCGAGCAATGCTTCTTGAGTTGGCACGATGGCTCGCTGAGTCGCATATTCGTGCCTTTGGTGTCTTTGAGTACATCACGTTCAGGGCCGTGTTGGCGAGCGCAACATCGTTAGCCATCGGCCTGTTGTGTGGACCGTGGGTGATTCGTCGCCTGACTGAATTAAAAATTGGTCAGGCTGTGCGTACCTACGGGCCTGAGTCGCATATACAGAAGAACGGTACTCCGACAATGGGTGGAGTGCTGATTCTTATCTCTATCGGGGTAAGTACCCTGTTGTGGGCAGACTGGACGAATCGTTTTGTTTGGATTGTATTGCTGGTGACCTTTGGTTTTGGCTGGATAGGCTGGGCTGATGACTATAAAAAAGTAGTCAATCACGATCCGGAGGGGATGTCATCGAGGCAAAAGTTTTTCTGGCAGGCTCTGATCGGGATTGTGGCCGCCATTTATTTGACCTTTGCGGTGTCGGTGCCTGCAACGGGAGAGCTCTGGCCCCTGTTTCGGGACTGGGTGCTTAGCGGCCTGACGATGCCGTTGCCCACCCGGGCGGACTTGATTGTGCCGTTTTTCAAGAGCGTTAGTTACCCCCTGGGTGTATTTGGCTTCGTGGCGCTGACCTGGCTGGTTATTGTGGGTTCAAGTAATGCCGTCAATTTAACGGACGGTTTGGATGGCTTGGCGATTATGCCTACCGTAATGGTGGGTAGTGCATTGGGAATTTTTGCTTACGTTGTTGGTCGGGTCGATTACTCAAAATATTTATTGTTTCCCTACATACCAGGAGCTTCAGAGCTGATGGTGATCTGCGCGGCCATAGCGGGTGCCGGATTGGCATTTTTGTGGTTTAACACCTACCCCGCCCAAGTGTTCATGGGCGATGTAGGCGCGCTGGCTTTAGGCGGAGCCTTGGGAACCATCGCCGTTATTGTTCGTCAGGAAATTGTGTTTTTCATCATGGGCGGGGTGTTTGTGGTTGAGACACTGTCGGTGATGTTGCAGGTTACGTGGTTCAAGTACACGAAAAGGCGATACGGAGAAGGGCGGCGAATATTCAGGATGGCGCCCCTTCACCATCATTTTGAAGTAAGTGGCTGGAAAGAAACGCAGGTGGTGGTTCGTTTTTGGATCATCACCATGATGCTCGTGCTAATTGGTCTCTCTACATTGAAATTGCGATGAAACACTATAGTTTCCCTTCGGTTCGCACTGATGGCCTGACCCTGATTTTAGGGCTGGGGGAGACCGGTGTGGCTGCCGCAAAGTGGTGCCTGCAGCAGGGTGCAGACGTGCGGATCGCAGATACTCGTGAAAACAACGCTGCGGCTCAGGAGCTGGCGAGCAACTATCCTGAGTCAGTGCGTTTGAGTTTAGGAAATCAGGCATTGCTGCCTGCCGTGCTGGAAGATGTACACACCCTGGTGCTTAGCCCCGGTTTATCTCCATTACAGGAAGGTGTGGCCGAGCTGTTAGGGTTGGCTGCAGAGCAGACGGTGTCGATCATTAGCGAGGTCGAACTTTTCGCACTGGCCTTAGCCGATCTGAGAGAGCAAGGTTATACACCAAAGGTATTTGCCATAAGCGGCACAAACGGCAAGACCACCGTGACAGCCCTGACTCGGCATATGCTGGAATTCTCTGACTTGGCAGCCACCGCAGCTGGCAATATCAGCCCTGCAGCGATTCAGGCCTTGAGCGATGCTGTTGCAGCCAGGAAGCTGCCTGATGTCTGGGTCATTGAGCTTTCCAGCTTCCAGCTACACTTTACGAATTCACTGCACGCCGACGCAGCATGCGTCCTTAATATTTCTCAGGACCACCTTGATTGGCATGGCTCTTTCGAGGCATACCAAGCAGATAAGGCTCGTATCTTTAAACATGCGCAGCTGAAGGTGGTTAATCGTGACGATGCTGCAACAGTGGCGATGGTGGGCGACTTATATGCAGTTGATGTTCATAGCTTCGGGGCCGACGCGCCCATACTTGCCGGTGACCTGGGCATCGATGATGACCACGGCATGCCATGGATCAGCGCCGCTGGCAATTCGGTACTTAGTGCGGGTACGGGCTTAGGCGAGAAAAAGCGTAATAGAGCTGATGTGCGTGAAAGTGGCCTGTTGCAGCGTTTAATGCCGGCAGATGCTCTGCGCATCAGGGGACAGCATAACGTGCTGA
Source organism: Paenalcaligenes niemegkensis (assembly GCF_022230885.1). Classification (GTDB taxonomy): domain Bacteria; phylum Pseudomonadota; class Gammaproteobacteria; order Burkholderiales; family Burkholderiaceae_B; genus Paenalcaligenes; species Paenalcaligenes niemegkensis. The sequence continues at coordinate 18,569 of NZ_JAKGCT010000003.1, forward strand.
ATGCCCTGGCGGCGCTGGCGTTGTGCCGCAGCATGAACCTTCCCTGGGGGCCGCTGCTGCATGCATTGAGAGATTATGGGGGCGAGCCACATCGTGTCGAGTATGTACGAACCATTGGTGGGGTGACCTTTATCAACGACAGCAAGGGAACCAACGTAGGTGCCACCGTGGCAGCCTTGAATGGTTTTCAGCAACGGCTCGTGTTGATTGCCGGTGGCCTGGCGAAGGGGCAGGACTTTCAACCCCTGGTGCATGCGGTGCAAAATGCAAAGGCAGCAGCGATTGTTCTGATTGGTAAAGACGCGCGGCATATTGCGGAGTCGCTGGCAGACAGCCCGGCGTCGCAGTTCTTTGCAAGCGATATGGCTGATGCAGTCCGGATTGCTTATGCACAAGCCTCTGATGGAGACCTCGTGCTGTTGTCTCCGGCGTGCGCAAGCATGGATATGTTCGAAAACTATGTGCACAGAGGGAATGCATTTGTCTCTGAAGTGCAAGAGCTGGCTCTAGAGAACGGAGAAATGGCATGAGTCTATTTGCTGATCTCAGTTCCAGTATCAACGCTGTCCGGCCAGGACGTACAGCCTTACCTGCATTTGATATTGCCTTGCTATCGGCGGCGGTAATGTTGGCGGCCTTCGGTTTGCTGATGGTGTACTCAGCTTCTATCGCGTTGGCGGACGGGCCTCGCTACGAAAGCTATGGCCGTTATTATTTTGTTATTCGTCACGCTGTTTTCCTTACCGTCGGATTCTTAGCGGCGCTATTTGTTGCAAGCGTTCCTATGCGGGTGTGGCACAAACTATCGGTACCCATATTCGTAGTGTGCCTGATCTTGCTGGTGGTGGTCTTAGTGCCGGGTATAGGGCGTGAAGTCAACGGTGCGCGACGCTGGCTGCCACTAGGCCCTGTCAATTTCCAGCCTTCCGAGTTCATGAAACTGGGGATCTTGCTTTTTGCGGCCGATTATACCGTTCGAAAACAAGAGCATATGCAGACGTTTTTCCGTGGTTTCCTGCCTATGGCATTAACCTTGGCTGGCGTCGGTATGCTGCTACTGCTTGAACCAGATTTAGGTGCTTTTATGGTGATTGTCGCTATCGCAGTCGGCATCATCTTCATCGGCGGTTTGAACGTCAAGCTTTTCGCTACCTTGCTGAGCTTGATGCTGGGCAGTTTTCTATTGCTGATCTGGCTGTCTCCCTGGCGTAGAGAACGGCTGTTCGTATACCTGGACCCCTGGAACCCGGAGAATGCTTACGGCAGCGCTTATCAGCTGTCGCACTCCTTAATCGCATTGGGACGGGGCGAGTGGTTTGGGGTCGGGCTGGGCTCCAGTGTCGAGAAGCTTCATTACTTACCTGAAGCTCACACCGACTTCATTGTCGCTGTGATCGGAGAAGAGTTAGGTTTTGTCGGCGTAGCGGCCTTGATTCTGGTGTTTGGTTTTATCGTGTGGCGCGGTTTCGAAATTGGCCGTCAGGCGATTGCCATGGAGCGTCTCTATAACGCCATGGTCGCTCAAGGTGTTGCAGTTTGGTTCGGCGTACAAATGTTTATTAATATTGGCGTTTGCCTAGGTCTGCTTCCCACCAAGGGGTTGACGCTACCGCTGGTAAGTTATGGCGGTACCGGTATTGTGGTGAACTTGATTGCCGTGGCGTTTTTGCTCCGTGTGGATTTCGAGAATCGAAACTTGATGCGGGGTAAGCGCACATGAGCAAGACACTTCTGATCATGGCAGGCGGTACAGGCGGGCATATTATGCCAGGTCTGGCTGTGGCTCACGAGATGCGGGCCCGGGGTTGGAAAGTAATATGGCTTGGCCACCCTGAACGTATGGAAGGCAAGCTGGTTCCTGAGCACGGTTTTCAGTTAAAGGCATTACGTTTTGCAGGTGTGCGGGGCAAAGGGGCAGTGAGCTTACTGAAGCTGCCTTTCACGCTGATAAGGGCGTGCCTGGCTGCACGCCGGGTTCTTCAGGAGGTTCGGCCAGACGTGGTGTTAGGGATGGGCGGGTATGTGGCTTTTCCTGGCGGCTTGATGTCCTACCTGCAGCGTATCCCTTTGGTCGTGCACGAGCAAAACGCTGTTGCGGGAACCGCAAACCGCTGGCTCGGACGTTTCGCGACCAAAACCCTGGTGGGCTTTCCCGGGGCGCTGTCGGGTGCCGTAATGGTAGGAAATCCTGTGCGCGCAGCTTTCCGTAGTGTGCCGCTGCCTAAACAGCGGTTTGCTCATCGCCGTGGCTCATTGAGAATCTTGGTTGTTGGCGGAAGTCTGGGTGCAGCCCCATTAAATCGAACGATTCCCGCCGCGCTGGCACTGATGCCAGCAGAGCAGAGGCCGAGCATCCTGCATCAGGCGGGTCAACAGCATCTTGACTCAGTAAAGGCACGCTATGCCGAGTTAGGAGTGAAGGCAGAATGCACCGCCTTTATCGCTGATATGGCTCATTCGATGGCAGATGCCGACTTACTGATTTGCAGAGCGGGAGCAATGACAGTTGCCGAAGTTGCCGCTGCTGGAGTTCCCGCACTATTTATACCTTTGCCACACGCGATTGACGATCATCAAACTGCCAATGCGCGCTACTTGACAGATTGTGGTGCGGGCTGGCTACAGATACAGCCTGAATTCAACGCTGAGTGGCTGGCTCAATGGCTAGGCGCACGCACACGCACCGACTTAATGCGTGCTGGCGAGCATGCACACGAACACGCCCAACTCAATGCGACCGAGCACATCGCCGACGCATGCGAGCAATTAGTACGGAGGGCGGCATGAAGCACCGCATTAAACATATACACTTTGTAGGAATCGGCGGCTCAGGAATGAGCGGCATCGCTGAGGTGATGCTAAACCTGGGATACGCCATCAGTGGGTCAGACATTCAGGAGTCTGCCGTAACGCGTCGCCTGGCTGAGCTGGGCGCACGAATTGTGATTGGCCACCGCGCTGAGAATGTTCAGGGCATGGGGGCGCTGGTTACTTCCACCGCCATATCCGGGGACAACGCCGAAGTGTTGGCCGCTCGTGCAGCACGCATTCCGGTAGTGCCGCGAGCCCTGATGCTTGCCGAGCTCATGCGGTTGAAGCGGGGCATCGCTGTAGCTGGTACTCATGGTAAAACCACGACGACTAGTTTAGTCGCCAGCATCTTGGCGGCCGGTGATTTGGATCCCACCTTCGTTATTGGCGGCCGTTTGAATTCGGCTGGAGCGAATGCCCGCTTAGGCCAAGGTGAATACATTGTTGTCGAGGCCGACGAGTCGGACGCATCATTCCTTAATTTGCTGCCGGTAATGGCAATTATTACGAATATTGATGTAGACCATATGGATACCTATGGTCATGATGTGGCGCGGCTAAAAAGTGCGTTCATTGACTTTACCCACAAGCTTCCTTTTTACGGTAGCGCGGTGGTGTGTGTAGACGATCCGAATGTACGGGAAATTATTCCTTTTATTTCTCGTCCGGTTACCACCTACGGCATTGAGCAGTCAGCTCAAGTGCGTGCAGTAAATCTCCATTGCGAAGGTACGCGCATGAGTTTTGACGTTGAGCGTCAAGGCAGCGCAGGTCAGTTGCCGCTGCTGTCGGTAGGCTTGAATTTGCCGGGTAACCATAACGTACTGAATGCTCTGGCCGCGATCGCGGTGGCGACTGAGCTGGGTGTATCAGATCAGGACATTGCCCGCGCATTGTCTGATTTTACTGGTGTGGGAAGACGTTTCTCGCAAGCGGGAGATTTCCCAGTACCTGAGCATCATGGCGGAGGCGAATTCACCCTTATTGATGATTATGGCCATCATCCTAATGAAATGGCGGCTACGCTTGCGGCGGCTCGTGGTGCATGGCCTGACCGGCGCATTGTCTTGGCATTTCAACCGCATCGCTATACGCGGACGCGCGATTGCTTTGAAGACTTCGTGCGTGTGCTCAGTAACGCAGATGCGGTCTTGCTGACCGAAGTGTTCGCTGCAGGCGAGAAACCCCTGATCGCTGCCGATGGCCGTGCCTTGTCTCGTGCCATCCGTGTAGCGGGTCGCGTGGAGCCTGTTTTTATACCGGAAATCGAGAGCCTTCCTCAAGCCATCCTGGATTTTGTTCGAGATGGAGACGTGGTGGTGACGATGGGCGCTGGAAGTATTAGTCGGGTACCTGCTCGTCTTGGAGAATTAGCATGAAGACTGATTTTGGTCGCGTAGGGGTGCTGTACGGCGGGCGTTCAGCTGAACGCGAAGTGTCATTGATGTCGGGGCAAGGTATACATGAAGCGCTGCTCAGCAAAGGCATCGACGCGCACCTTTTTGACACCGGCGAACATTCCTTGGCCGAGCTGGCAGAGCAGAACTTCAGCTGCGTTTTTATTGCTTTGCACGGACGTTACGGTGAAGATGGCACGCTTCAAGGAGCGCTCGAACTGCTGGATATTCCGTATACGGGCAGTGGCCCCATGGCGTCGAGCCTGGCCATGGATAAAGTGATGACGAAGCGGATATGGCTGCAGTGTGGTTTGCCTACTCCTGAGTTTGTCCTGCTGGAAACCTCTGGCGATGTGGCTGCTCTTGAAGAAAGCCTGGGCTTGCCGTTCATTTTGAAGCCGCCTCACGAGGGGTCCACCGTAGGCTTTACCAAGGTAGAGGAAATTGCTCAAGCCGATGCCGGTTATGCCTTGGCATCGCGCTTTGATCAGAAAGTGCTGGCCGAACGTTTTATTCAGGGACGCGAACTTACGGTGCCTATATTGGGCAGTGGCGATAGCGCCCGCGCATTACCCGTGATTGAAATTGTGGCTCCTGACGGGAACTACGATTTCGACAATAAATACATCAGTGATGAGACGCAGTATTTTTGCCCGGCTAATCTGCCAGACAGTCTGACTGCCGAGATCCGCGAGCTAGCACGCAAGTCATATTTATCCATAGGTTGTGAAGGCTGGGCGCGTGCTGATTTTATGCTGGATGAACACAGCCGTCCGTGGCTTCTGGAGATTAATACCTCGCCCGGCATGACCAGTCATTCTTTAGTACCAATGGCGGCTAAAGCTGAGGGCGTCAGTTATGCAGATTTGTGTCTGACGATTCTTGAGTCAGCCAGTTTGAAAGTGCGTGCGGTAGCACGCCTCGTCGAGTAGGGGACCTCTATGTTCGCTGATGCCCGCCTTACTAACTTTATTGCAAATGTGCTGGCGGTTCTGGCCGTCTCTGCAATGTTGGTAAGCGTCATCGTCTGGACAATTAGACAGCCTTACTTTGCGATTCAGCGTGTACAGATAGAGGCACTTCACAACGAAACGCTCAGTTACGTGACCCCGGCGGCAGTGGACGCAACAGTAGCGGGCCGTTTGAAAGGCAATTTTTTTACGATTGATTTGGATAATTCTCGCCAGCTGATGGAGACGGCACCCTGGGTACGTCGTGCTCAGGTGAAACGGGTCTGGCCAAATACATTGTTAGTGCGTATCGAAGAGCAGCAGCCGCTGGCTTACTGGAACGAAAACGAAATGATCAACACCTGGGGCGAAGCCTTTGCAGGAAATGAAGCCGTTTTGAGTGACGACGTAGCTCTGCCGCAATTAAATGGACCGAGCTTTTCCGAGCGCCTGGTGGTTCAACGCTATGCCGAAGTGGCCCGGTGGATTGCTCCGATGGGGTTGAACATTCGAGAAGTCACTCTGAGTCCACGTTATGCGTGGGAAGTCGTGTTGTCTGATGGAATGCGTCTGAACCTAGGTAGAGATCCTGCTGCCGATATTGCGGATCCACATGGCCGTTCGGGGGCACTCCCTTTTGCCGCGCGCATAGAGCGATTTGTACAGGCCTGGCCTGCATTACTTCAACGCCTGGGGGATCGGGCGGTGGCAAGTGCAGATTTAAGATATACCAACGGGTTTGCCATTACCTTGGCCCCGCTTACACCTACTCCAGTGAAATAATAGCTATGACGCGTGACATCAAAGATTTAATCGTTGCACTTGATATCGGCACCAGCAAAGTGGTGGCGGTAGTGGCTGAGATTTTGCCCGAAGGACGCTTCGAAGTATTGGGGTTGGGGCAGCATGAGTCGCAGGGGATGCGTAAAGGGGTAGTGGTCAATATTGAAACAACCGTTAACTCGATACAGCGTGCATTAGAAGAAGCCGAACTCATGGCTGACTGCAAAATTCGTGAGGTCTATACGGGTATTGCAGGCAGCCACATCACCAGTTTCAACTCCAGTGGGATGGTGGCTGTTAAAGATAAAGAAGTCACAGCTACCGACGTGGCTCGGGTTGTGGAGACAGCTAAAGCTGTCAATATCCCAACGGATCAGCAAGTGCTGCATGTCTTGACACAAGAGTTCATTGTGGATTCTCAGGAAGATATTCGCGAGCCCATTGGCATGAGCGGATTACGTCTTGAAGTACGTGTACACATCGTGACGGGCGCTGTTAGCGCCGCTCAGAATATCGTTAAGTGTGTAAGGCGTTGCGGGCTGGAAGTCCATGACCTGATTCTGCAGCCACTGGCCTCCAGCCTTTCTTGCCTGACGTCAGACGAAAAAGAACTGGGTGTTGTTTTGGTGGATATCGGCGGTGGTACTACAGATATTGCGATTTATACGGGTGGTGCCATACGTCATACCGATGTGATTCCTATCGCTGGCGATCAAATTACCAGTGATATTGCGGCGATGTTGCGTACACCGACGCCTGACGCCGAGGAAATCAAGCTGCGTTTTGGCCTGGCCAAGCAAGTGCTTGCCAATAGCGAAGAGTTGATCGAGGTTCCCGGACTGGGTGATCGGCCCAATCGCCAGGTTAAACGACAAGCACTGGGCGCTGTGATTGAACCTCGTGTCGAAGAGCTGTTTTCCTTTGTGCAGCAGAGCTTGCGTGAATCAGGATACGAAGACTTGCTGTCGTCGGGCATCGTGCTGACAGGCGGAACAGCATTGTTACCTGGCATCGTAGAGCTCGCCGAAGACGTTTTTCTAAAACCGGTTCGCGTGGCGGTTCCCGCATACAACGGCAGTTTGGCCGACGTAATGCGTAATCCACGCTTTTCTACAGTAATGGGTCTATTGACCGAGGCCCGGGTGCAGCATGCCCGGGGGCGTAAAGTAGCGCAGCAAAAAGGAAGCGTGAAGAGTTTGTTAGCACGCATGAAAGAGTGGTTTATGAATTAAAGCCTGGTCTTTAATTTGGAAAAAATCCTGGCTATCACCGAATACGACAGCGAGGATTTTTCCGGGAGGCGTTTCAATAATGCTGCGAATTTGAAGTTGGCATAGTTAGTGAAGCGATTCTAAATTTTGCAGTATCGGGGCGGCAAGACTGTTCTTGCCATTATGTACATGTGAGGGAGTCAACAATGATGAACTTTGAAATGCTAGACACGAACAGCAATTCGACTGTTATCAAGGTAATAGGTGTGGGTGGCGCCGGCGGTAATGCGGTTACCCACATGATCCGATCTGGTGTGCAAGGTGTGGATTTTATCTGCGCTAACACCGACTCACAGGCCTTAAGCAGTAGCGAAGCGCCTGTGCAGATTCGTCTGGGACGTTCAGGGCTTGGTGCTGGTGCCAAACCTGATCAAGGGCGCGCAGCGGCTGAAACCGCTCGTGAAGAAATTCGTGCTGCCTTAAACGGTGCACACATGGTGTTCATTACCGCTGGTATGGGCGGTGGAACGGGTACAGGAGCCGGCCCGGTAGTGGCAGAAGTTGCTAAAGAACTGGGTATCCTGACCGTCGGTGTAGTCACCAAGCCTTTCGAGTTTGAAGGTGGCCGACGCATGAAAATGGCAGAAGACGGAATTGAGGAGCTGACGAAGCACGTGCATTCGCTCATCGTCGTATTAAACGAAAACCTATACGATTTAATGGACGATGAGGCGACTCAGGAAGATTGCTTTAAAGCCGCTGACGACGTGTTGCATAATGCTTGCGCCGGTATTGCCGAGATCATTAATGTAGAAGGTAACGTAAACGTTGACTTCGAAGACGTTAAAACGATTATGGGTGAGCAAGGCCAGGCAATGATGGGTACTGCGGTAGCCTCTGGCGAAGGCCGTGCCCGTGAAGCAGCTGAGCGTGCCATCGCTTGCCCGCTACTTGAAGGCGTTGACCTTCATGGTGCGCGTGGCATGTTGGTAAACATCACTTCGGGCCGTAACTTGAAATTGCGCGAAACGCGTGAAATCATGGATACGATTCGTGGATATGCTGCTGAAAACGCTACGGTTATCTTTGGTACAGCCTACGATGAAAGCATGGGTGAGGAACTGCGGGTGACAGTTGTTGCCACAGGTCTTGGCCGCACTCAGGCGCGTCCTCAGCTGGTACAAAATAACGAGCAGGTTTTGCGTACAGGTACCGATAATCAGCCAGTGTCCGAGTTTGACTATGCCAACTCTGATGTTCCGGCAGTTATTCGTAATCCCCGTAGTCAGGCGTCTGCGCAAGTGCGTGCATTAGAAACAGCGGGTATGGATCATTTCGATATCCCTGCATTTTTGCGCAAGCAGGCCGACTAAGCCTGTCAGTTAAACGCGCTTCCCCCGATTAGCGCGTGGACTCTCGCACTTCAGCGTACCCTGGGCATCAGGGTACGCTGGACGCGAACGATAAGTTGTGTCGATTCGGGAGCTCCGCATCTCGCATGCGTGGTGGTTTAGCGTGCATGAACCCGGTTGATTTTCGATTCCTTACACTAATAGGTCAGGAAACAATCAAATCCCGGTTACAATCTAGGGTGATAACTGTAATTAATGAATAAACTGCCAATGTTACGTCAGCGCACAATCTCTAAAGTAATCAGCACCAAAGGTGTGGGCCTGCACTCGGGCCGTCGCGTAGAAATTACGCTGCGTCCTGCGGCCCCCAATACGGGGATTGTTTTTCATCGTGTCGATTTGCCCGAAGTCGTCGATCTGCCAGCTCAGGCAAGCATGGTAGGTGGTACCCGAATGGCTTCTGTTTTGCAAAAAGATAACGTGCGCGTGTCAACGGTAGAGCATTTGATGTCGGCTCTTGCTGGGTTGGGCGTAGACAATATTCATATAGATTTAACTGCAGAAGAAGTGCCCATTATGGATGGCAGTGCGGGCACCTTTGTTTACCTGCTCCGGTCTGCTGGGCTCGAAGAGCAAAACGCACCGAAAAAGTTTTTGCGTGTATTGAAAACCATTGAGGTATCAGAGGGTGAAGGCGACGAACTTAAATGGGCTCGCTTAGAGCCATATGAAGGTTTTGCGCTGCAATTCTCTATCGACTTTCATCATCCTGCCATCAACGCTACTGCAAATTTTGCTGAGATTGATTTCGCAAAAGATTCTTACGTGAAAACTATCGCACGTGCGCGCACTTTCGGGTTTGCGAGCGAGGTCGAAGCGATGCGTGCAGTAGGCTTGGCTCGTGGGGGTAGTCTGGATAATGCTATTGTCATGGACGAGTATCGGGTTCTTAACTCTGATGGCTTGCGCTATGAAGATGAATTCGTCAAGCATAAAATTCTCGATGCTATCGGCGATTTGTACTTGATCGGTCATCCTCTTATTGCCCGATACGTGGCATGTAAATCAGGTCACGGCCTTAATAACCAGCTTGCCCGGGCACTTCTTGCGGCTCAGGATAGTTGGGAATTAGTCACATACGATCATGAAGAACCTGCAGCTGCCGCCTATACACGAGAATGGAAATTTGCCTGAACAGGGTGTAATTAATCCGCTTTCTGCGTTAACCTTATTCTTTGGCGCAATAGCTCGTGCTTAGCTGTGATTTTTTACAAGTTTAGCAACGGCGTCTGCTAAGGCGCCCGGCGCCAGTGAAGCCTGCAAGGTTTTAAATGCTTCAATAGCATTGGCGTCTATAGCTTTGATTTCTCTAGGTGCTTTATTGATCACGCTTTTATACAAAGCGGCTTGCACCTGGACGCTAATCTCGCTAAGGTTCCAACCATCCTGATTTAATGTTCGTAACACGGTCGGCGCAAGCTGCCTAAGTTTAGCGGCATGGGCGGGCGATGGAACTGCAAGAGTTAAATGTTGTCCTTCTATATGGGCCACTTTGCATTCGCGGCCCAATGCCCCAGTTAAAACGTTGGCAATGATGCGCTCGGCAGCCAGATAGGCCCGGGCAGTATCCAGCACATGCGAACCCTGCTGATCGTTACCTAGCCAGCTTATGGCTAGTTCAGCGGGTTTTTTGCTGCGACTGGGGTTTTTCTTAAAATAGTGCCGTGTCATTTACAGAGGTTGTTAGTGTGAAGCTATCGAAGCAGAAGTGCTTAACTGATTCTACCGCTAAAGGGTTAAGAACCCTATTTATCGTCATTGCTACCGTTATTGGTCTGGGTGTTTCCGCTGTGGCAGGTGCCCTGGTTCAGTCTCAGTTAAATAGTCGTCCTACGTTAAGCATAGAGCAAGAAAAAATACTGAGCGAACAAGTTTCCCGAGATTCCGCCTACGTGCGTGAAACCATGAACCAGCTCGCTGCGCGTGTAGGAGATCTGCAAGCCAAGTTAATTCAAATGGACAGTCTCAGCAAACGGGTGGCTGAGACTGCCGGGGTCTCTTATACAGATCCTGAAGTAATGGCGGCCATGGCCTCTGCCGCGCAAGACGACAACGATTTATTTGCCAGTGCACCGGTTGACTGGAATGCTGAGGGGCTGGGCCGCAAGCTCGACTCCTTGGCATCCCAGTTGTCCAACCAGCAAGATTGGGTAGCCATGCTCGATATGGTGATGGCCAAGCGCGCCGGCAGCGAGGCTGTTGTACCTACCATACACCCTGTTGACGCAGGCTACAGCAGCTCTTCCTTTGGCTGGCGCCGTCATCCGCTGACCGGCCGGCATACACTGCATGAAGGCATGGATTTCGCCGCTCCGGTCGGCACACCGATCGCTGCGGCTTCGGGTGGTATCGTCACAGAAGCCCGATATGTGCCGGGATATGGAAAGTTAGTTGAAATTAATCATGGCAGCGGCCTCGTTACACGTTATGCTCATGCATCATCCATTAATGTGCGCTTGGGCGACGTTGTCGAAAAAGGGCAGTTAGTGGCACGGGTAGGTAATACCGGGCGTACTACGGGGGCGCATTTGCACTTCGAGGTACGGATGGCGGGGCAACCTGTTGATCCTGCTTTGTTTTTACCCCGCAGCACCGATTCGGAATCCATGTTGGCTCATAGCGATGTTGCAGAATCAAGCGATTAGCGCAGAGGTGCGTTAAACTCTATTGTTTTCTTGCTGCTTTCCCTTTAACGCTCAGATAGGAATGGGAGTCAGCGCGTTGCAAGGCGTGCTTAAACACTCACATCAACGACACAAGAATGGTTTCATTGCTTAAAAAGCTCATTGGTAGCCGCAACGACAGGTTGCTTAAACAGTATCGTAAACAGGTGGTGCAGATCAATGCACTCGAACCCGAGTACGAGTCCCTTAGCGACGACGATCTGTGCGCCAAAACACAAGAGTTTCGACAGCGTCTTAGTGACGGGAAGTCGTTGAATTCACTGTTGCCTGAAGCCTTTGCTGTAGTGCGAGAGGCCAGCAAACGGGTGTTTAACATGCGGCATTTCGACGTTCAGATGCTGGGCGCTATCGCATTGCATCATGGAAAAATTGCCGAGATGCGTACGGGTGAGGGTAAAACCCTGATGGCCACCTTGGCTGTCTATCTGAACGCTTTGGCTTCCAAAGGCGTACACGTCGTTACGGTTAACGATTACCTGGCGCGCCGCGATGCCGAGCAAATGGGTCGTCTCTATAATTTTCTTGGTTTGTCTGTAGGGGTAGTTGTGCCCCAGCAAGACAACGAAGAGAAAAAGGCTGCCTATCAAGCTGACGTAACCTACGGTACCAATAACGAGTTTGGCTTTGATTATCTGCGCGACAACATGGAGTATCGCGCCGAGGATCGCCGCCAGCGCACCTTGTTTTACGCTATTGTCGATGAGGTTGATTCAATTCTTATCGACGAGGCCCGTACACCGCTTATTATTTCCGGCCAGGCCGATGATAATACTGAGCTCTACCGGGCCATGGATGTGGTCCCCGCCATGCTGACACGCATGGCTGAAGAGCCTAAGCCCAACGAACCAGAGCCCGAGGGGCATTTCTGGGTCGACGAAAAGGCACAGCAGGTTCATATTTCCGAAGCCGGTCATGTACGTGCTGAGCAGGTGCTGGTTGAAATAGGGGTGCTTCCTGAAGGTGCCTCTCTGTACGATCCACGCTATATCTCGCTGATGCATCACCTGATGGTGGCGTTGCGTGCCCACAACTTGTTTTTCCGCGATCAGCAATATGTAGTGCAGGAAAATGAAGTCGTTATTGTTGATGAATTCACAGGGCGCCTGATGGCAGGCCGACGCTGGTCTGATGGATTGCACCAGGCCGTTGAAGCCAAAGAAAAGGTACAGATCCAGCACGAAAACCAGACGCTCGCCTCCATCACTTTCCAGAACTACTTCCGTATGTACGAGAAGCTGGGTGGGATGACAGGTACAGCCGACACTGAAGCCTACGAATTTCAAGAGATCTACAGCCTCGAGACGGTCATTATTCCCACCAACCGTCCGATGGTTCGTGAAGATCAAAATGATCAGGTCTTTAAGACTGATGAAGAAAAATTCAATGCCATCATTGAAGACATCAAAGATTGCTTCACACGCGGTCAGCCGGTTTTGGTTGGTACTACCAGTATTGAGAACTCTGAACTTATCTCCGGAAAGCTTAACAAGGCAGGTCTTAGCCATGAAGTGCTGAATGCAAAGCAGCACGCACGCGAAGCAGAGATTGTTGCCGAGGCGGGTAAGCCCGGGCATATCACGATTGCTACGAACATGGCGGGCCGGGGTACAGACATCGTGCTCGGGGGTAGTGTCGAGCGTCAAATCATTATGCTTCACGCCGATGACAGCCTTTCTGAAGACGAAAAAGCCGAGCGCATTGCCAAGCTTAAGGTTGAATGGCAGCCCTTGAATCAACAGGTGAAAGAGGCGGGCGGTCTGCGTATTATTGGTACCGAACGCCACGAGTCGCGCCGCATTGATAATCAGCTGCGTGGACGTGCCGGCCGCCAGGGCGATCCGGGTTCCTCACGTTTCTACCTGTCGCTTGAAGATCCTTTAATGCGTATTTTTGCTGGCGATCGGGTACGCGCTATTATGGAACGACTGCGCTTGCCTGAAGGCGAGCCTATCGAAGCTCGCATGGTTTCGCGCTCCATTGAGTCTGCTCAGCGCAAAGTCGAAGCGCGTAACTTTGATATTCGTAAGCAGCTACTGCAGTACGATGACGTTTCCAATGATCAGCGTAAAGTTATATACGCGCAGCGTAATGATGTGCTCGAGTCAGCCGACATCAGCGATATTGTTTCTAATCTGCGCGAAGCTTCTGTCAGCGACTTATTCCATCAGTACGTTCCTGAAGAATCCATGGAAGAGCAGTGGGATCTTCCTGGCCTTGAAAACGCGCTGGAAGCTGATCTTCAGTTGCCTGTCTCGTTATCCGCAATGGTCGAGAACGATACCTCGCTGTCCGAGGTCGATCTCCTGGATCACGTATTGGAAGTATCCAAAAATCGTCTGCAGGAAAAAATTGAGCAGGTCGGAGCCGAAAGCTGGGGATCCTTTGAGCGTGCTGTGGTATTGCAGGCTATTGATGGCCAGTGGCGTAGCCACTTGCAAGCGTTAGACCATCTGCGCCAAGGTATACATCTAAGGGGTTATGCTCAAAAAGATCCTAAACAAGAGTTCAAGCGCGAAGCATTTGAACTGTTTTCCTCAATGTTGGATCGTATACGGGACGAAGTCGTCAAGGTGTTGCTAACCGTTCGTATTCAGCCTACAGAGCAGGAACAGGCTGTGAAGGCAATTGAAGAGCCTGCTCTGGAAAACGTTCGTTACCACCACTCCGATTATGACGCTGCACTTAGCGGTGAGGATCCTGGCATTGCTCCTGCGCCTGACGCTGGCGACGAGGTGCCGCGGGTAGGGCGTAACGACGAATGTCCTTGTGGTAGCGGGAAGAAGTACAAGCATTGTCACGGTAAGCTGGCCTAACTGGCTTTAAGTGAATAACCCCACGGCAGTTACGTTGTATAGCGTAACTGCCGTGGGGTTATTGTTTGGTGCCTGTCCGGGCTGACATAATTACCTGGACAGACAGCCTTGTGTTGCGGCACTCGACGTAGGTGCCCCTTCCAGCGAAGAGATTAAACTAAAAATATCGTCGCCAGGCCTAAGAACAGGAAAAATCCTAATGAGTCCGTTCCAAAGGTAAGCAATACAGACGACCCTACAGCGGGGTCTTTACCGAAACGATCGCGCAAAATAGGAATGAGCACACCCAGGGTGGCGCCTATCAGCATATTTCCGATCATGGCAGCCATCATGACAATGGAAATGGCGATAGATCCGGAAATAAACCATGCAAAGACTGCAGTAACCAGACTGCCACAGGCACCGACTAAAAAAGTGACTAGCAGTTCGCGTTTAACGAGTGTCCAAATATTGGCACCAGTAATACGGCCCATGGCCATGGCGCGGATAATCATAGTCATGGTCTGGTTGCCGGAATTGCCTCCAATGCCTGCAACAATAGACATTAAGAAAGCCAGGATCACGATATGACTAACCGTTTCTTCAAAGCGGGAGGCCACAAAAGATGCTGTAGCTGCTGTGCACAGGTTAACCAATAGCCATGGTGCGCGGTTACGTAAGGCACTTAGAACCGGGGCGAAAATATCTTCTTCCTGAAGACCAGCGCGCGACAGTGCTTGCTCTTGCGAGTCTTCTTGAAGTACGTCCACCACTTCATCAATGGTGACCCTGCCGATTAAGCGGCCATAGTCATCAACCACCGGGGCCGAGACCAGGTCATAGCGCTCGAAGGCATTGGCCGCGTCGGAGTCGGAGTCAAGTGGGTGCAGGCTAAGGTATTCTTCCGCCATGACGGCTGACACCATGGTTTCCGGGTCTGAAACGAGCATTCGGGTTAGCGACAGAGTGCCTTTGAGGCGATCATCGCGGTCAACGACGAAGATCTGATCGGTGTGGTCCGGTAGCTCCTGAAGGCGGCGCAGGTAGCGCAGGACGACCTCCAGACTGATGTTTTCCCTGACACGGACCATGTCGAAGTCCATGATGGCACCGACGGTGTCTTCAGGGTAGCCCATAGCTTCAAGTAACTGGGCGCGTTCGGACTCAGTCAGGCCCTTTTGTACCGCCGCAATAACATCGGGAGGTAAGTCGGGAACCAGATCGGCGATCTCGTCGGCATCCATAGTGGCTGCCGCCGCAATAAGATCTTCGGGCTCCATCGACTTGATAAGTGATTCACGAGCCCAGTCTTCGATCTCAAGCAATACGTCAGCATCGTGTACGTCGCTGACTTGTTGCCATACGGCCTGACGTTCGGTTTCTGGAAGAGATTCCAGAATAAACGAGATGTCGGCTGGGTGCAGATCATTGATAATGGCGCGAATTTCCTTTTCGTGCCGTCGATGGGTTAGCCCGGAAAGTATATTTGCCCGTTCATCTCCCTCGTTCTGTCGCTGGCTTAGTGTTTCGACAACCTCTTGCCGCTTAAGCACGTTTTGAACACGATGCAGGGCCTGCTGCGCATCTTCAGGGTCGAGTCTGCGCACGATGGTGATAGGGGTAGGGCTGGTTGGCTGGTGCTCGTTTCCAGTCATAGGCAGTACCCTTTATTTGAGTGGTGGTAGCTCACGGCTGCGACGCTGGTCGTCGGTGGCCACATAAGTCAACGTCGCTTCGGTAACCTTAACGGTTTCCATTTGCAGGCGACTGCGTTCAGCATAGACCTCGACTTCGACTGTAATTGATGTGCGGCCAGTTTTGACGATGCTGACGTAGAAACTGAGTAAATCGCCCACAAAGACAGGCTGCTTGAACGTAAATGCGTTGACCGCAATGGTTGCCACACGACCCTGTGCGCGCCGAGTAGCCGGGATCGAACCTGCAATGTCAACTTGCGCCATAATCCAGCCACCGAAGACATCGCCATGAATGTTGGCATCTGACGGCATAGGCATAACACGCAGGATAGCGTGATTTTCGGCTGGGGGAAGATTGCAGTTATGGTCGTTCTGGCTCACGATGACTCCGTAGGTTTGAAGCGCGGTACATAGCGCAACGTGCAAATACCTGCGAACTTAGGCACCGAAATAACGCGCCGAGAAATCGCGCAGCTAAATCCCGCGGGCTGTCCAAGTACGCAGAAGAGCCAGTATTGTAACGGCAAGCGTAAATCTTGCCCCAAATCATTTGTGAATGCGAGGTTTTATTAATTGATATTCAGATAGTGTTGCGCCAGGCTCACCCAGTAAGTCGCTCCGACAGGAAGCAGCTTGTCGTTAAAGTCGTAGCTGCCGTTGTGCAAGGTGCACGGACCCAGCCCGTGTCCTGCCGTACGGTGATCTCCTTCGCCATTTCCTATCCATACATAGCAGCCCGGGACTTCTTGAAGCATGTATGAAAAGTCTTCGGCACCCATCGAAGGTGAGATGTCTTGATGCAGTGCGCTAGCGCCCGCAAAGTTCCGGACTACATCGGCGCAGATATCTGCTTCATCCGCATGATTAATGGTGGGCGGATAGCGTCGGTCGAACTCAAAGACAACGGAACACCCCATAGCTGCGCAGCTTTGCTGTGCAATATCACGCATTCGAGTTTCGATGAGATCAAGAGTTTCAAGACTAAATGTACGAACGGTACCTCGTAGACTCGCCTCGGTAGGAATGACGTTGTCAGCCGATCCGGCATGGATTTGTGTAATGCTGAGTACGGCGGGCTCAAGGGGGTTGACGTTGCGGCTGACAACGGTTTGTAAGCTCATGGCCAGCTGAGCCGCTGCCATGATGGGGTCTGCTCCCAGATTTGGCATCCCGCCATGGGCTCCTTTCCCTTCTATCTTTATGCTGAAGGTATTGCTCGATGCCATGATAGCTCCGCTACGCACGCTGAATTCGCCTGCAGGCAGCCCAGGCCAGTTGTGCATACCAAATACCGCATCCATGGGAAAGAGATTAAAAAGCCCATCTTCAATCATTTTCTTGGCTCCGCCAAAACCTTCTTCAGCGGGCTGGAAAATGACGTACACAATGCCTTCAAAGTCGCGGGTTTCAGCTAGGTACTTACTTGCCGCCAGTAACATGGCTGTGTGACCGTCATGTCCGCAAGCATGCATCTTTCCTTCGTGGCGACTGGCGTGAGGGAAATCGTTAAGCTCTTGCATTGGCAATGCGTCCATATCGGCGCGTAGTCCTACTCGCTTGCCATTGTCGCTTTTGCCCTCAATGATGCCGACCACACCGGTGATGCCCAGGCCCCGATGCAAAGAGATGCCCCATGACTCTAGTAGTTCGGCCACTTTATCCGCCGTACGAACCTCTTGATAAGCCAATTCTGGATGGGCGTGCAGGTCGCGTCGGATCGTGGTGATTTCATCATGCCACGCGATAATTGGCTCAAGCAGTTTCATAATCTTCAATTCCTATGGAGTTATCGCGAAAGACGATAAGTCAGACAAAGCGTATTATCGGGTTATGCATACAGCACTGAATGGAGACTGCCATTGAATAACGAGCATAAGCCTTGGCTTGATTATTACCCTGAAGGGGTGCCCGCGGAAATCAGTATTGACCCACCTGTTAGCCTGGTTGATTTACTGAACGAAGCTTGCACCAAGCATGCGGATCGTGTTGCCCTGAATTTCATGGGAGCGCAAATGCGCTACAGCGAAGTAGACCAGCAAGCTTATTTGCTTGCCTCCTGGCTGCAGGCACAAGACATTAAAGCGGGTAGCCGGATAGCTATTATGATGCCGAACACGCTCGTTAATCTATGCATTTTATTTGGGGTGTTGCGCGCTGGGATGGTGGTTGTCAATATTAACCCGCAATACACTCCGCCAGAACTTGAGAGGCAGCTGCAAGATTGTCAGCCAGATGCTATTTTCATTCTTGAGAATTTTGCGCACGTGCTGGCGCAGCTTTCGCCCCATGCAAGGCCCGGGCATATTGTTATCAGCGCAGCCGGTGATGGTATGGGCCTACGGGGGGTGGCTGTGAATGCGGCGGCGCGATACCTGAAGCGCATGATCAAGCCTTATCAGTTGCCTGGCAGCTATAGCTACGCACAGGTTTTATCGCAGGGCAAGCAAAACACCTTTGTCAGTCCGAATATTCACGCTGATGATATAGCCCTGCTGCAATATACCGGCGGGACAACAGGAGAGCCTAAGGGTGCCTGTCTCACTCATGCCAACCTGGGGGCGAATATTGCTCAGATCAAGGCTGTAGCCTATCCGGTATTGGGCGATTTTAGCGGCCCTCAGCAAACCATCCTCTGCGCTTTGCCTCTTTATCATATTTTTGCGCTGACATTGTGCGGCCTTTTGGGCCTGCAAACGGGGATGCGTATTGTGCTGATCAGCGATCCTCGAGATTTAAACAGTATTATTCGAGCCTGGCGGGCACATCCACCCACTATTTTTCCGTCCGTAAACACCTTATACAATGCGCTTAGCAGTAATACATCGTTCGTTAAACTGGACTTTAGTCAGTTGGCTTTGTGTTTTGGTGGTGGCTCGGCTGTTCAGCAAGCGGTAGCAGAGCGCTGGCTTTCTGTTACCGGACGTTCGTTAATCGAAGGTTATGGCTTGTCAGAAACCTCGCCCGTAGTAACAGCCAACCCTACAGACTCGACGGAGTATTCCGGCAATATCGGTTTTCCTGTGCCTTCCACGCTGGTTCGGTTTTTAGGAGAAAACGATGAGGACGTTCCTCCCGGAGAAATGGGCGAGCTGGCTATCAAGGGGCCCCAGGTGATGCTGGGTTATTGGAAACGTCCTGGCGAGACTGCCGAGGCATTTACCTCCGACGGTTATTTTAAGTCGGGTGATATTGCCGTCATGGATAAAACGGGACGTATTACTCTTGTCGACCGAAAAAAGGACATGATACTAGTCTCGGGTTTTAACGTGTATCCCAACGAGATCGAAGAAGTGCTTATGTCCCATCCGGGCGTGCACGAGGCAGCCGTAGTGGGCATAGCCAGTGAACATAGTGGCGAGGCTGTTAAGGCATTTGTAGTCAGATCCGACCCTGAACTGACGGAGCAGGCATTGAAACAGTGGTCTCGCGAGCGTTTGACCGCTTATAAGCGGCCGCGCAGCATTGAGTTTAGAGAGTCACTGCCAAAAAGCAATGTTGGCAAGATTCTTCGCCGTACGTTACGTGACGAAGAAGCCGCATCTAACTGATGTTGTGGTTGTTGGAGGCAAATGAAGTGGGGCGGTTCTGGCCCCGTCCGAGTTTATTCAGGCCTGCGTAAATGAGGCTGCAGCATTTGCTGCAGCTCGTCTTTTATTGATGCATTTGCACTGGAAACATAACCGCCAATAGGCCAGGGATCTTGGCCGTACATATCTTCGCAGTAGCCTCCCGCTTCGCGAACGATGACTGTGCCCGCAGCGACGTCCCAGGGCGCGAGACCCATTTCCCAGTAACCGTCAAAGCGGCCGCAGGCAACCCAGGCCAGGTCGAGTGCAGCGGCCCCTAAGCGACGGATGCCGCGGGTGCTGGTAATGGCTGTATGAAGCGTAGGCATGTACTGTTCGGCAAAGCTAAAGTCTCTAAAGGGAAATCCCGTTGCCAGTACAGATTCGGAGAGCGTGCTCGAGGTTGAGCACTGGATGCGCTGGCCATTTAGCCAGGCGCCGACTCCGTGCATGGCGGTAAAGAGTTCTTCGCGATTGGGGTCATACACGACTCCGATTACGGGAGTGTCCTGTTCGAGGGGGCGTCTCCGGCTACGATGCTGCCTTTGTGGGCAATCAGCGCAATGGATACAGCGTAGTGGGGAATGCCGTGAAGGAAGTTGGTGGTGCCATCGAGGGGGTCGATGTACCAGGTCGCAAGACCCGTACTTTCGCCGCCGCTTTCTTCGGCGACGATGCCAAATTGTGGGGTGCGTTCGCGAAGAATTTCGATGGTTGCAGCCTCGGCTTCGCGGTCTGCCTGAGAGACGAGGTCGTTGCGAGCCTTAGTGTCGATGATGAGTTCGCTGCGATTACCCGCGTGAGCCTGTAAAATGCCAGCAGCAGCCACAGCGGCGCTAACTGCGGCTTCCAGACTGTCACTTAAAGGTAGACGTAAAGATTGCATAAATAAAGCCCGAAACTAAGTAATTAACAATTGCTCGAACATATCGAGACGCGTTCGCTATGGATGGCGATTTATTTTATTGTAAGTGAGGGCTGCGTCGTTTGTACGGCGAAGTTCTGCACATAAAACTTTCTATTAGACCTGATAACTATGACTGCAAGGTTTCAGCCCCTGATTGCAGCGCAGCCTGGCTTCAATGAGTCGGGGATTGCCCAAAGCCAGAACTATGATGATGTCTATCATTCAGCCGCGGGGGCCCTGGCACAGGCTGAACATGTTTTTTTAGGCGGTAACCATCTGCCACTAAGATGGCAGCACCAAGATAGCTTCACCATTTGTGAAACGGGATTCGGTCTGGGCAACAATTTTTTGGCGACCTGGGCGCGATGGCGTGAAGATGATCTGCGCTGCACTCGGCTGCATTATCTGGCCTTTGAGGCTCATCCTTTTAATAAGCATGATCTGCGGCGTATGCTGGACAGCAGTCCTCTTGCTATTCAACCCCTGGTCGAGCAGTTGGTGAAGCAATGGCCTGAGCTATTGCCAGGCATACATCGCTTAAGTTTCGAGGCCGAGAATTTAACGCTAACCCTGGTCTTTGGCGATATCAGCCAAAAAGCCAAACTGGTGAATGCTAAGGTCAACGCTTTTTATCTCGATGGTTTTTCGCCACGCGTAAATCCTGAAATGTGGTCCCGGCGTCTGTTCGGGCAATTGGTGCGCTTATCAGCCTTTGGTGCGACAGCGGCAAGCTGGTGCTGTGCCGGTCAAGTCAGGCGCGATTTACGAGATGCAGGTTTTGTGGTTGAGAAAGCGCCTGGCTTTGCATCAAAACGCGAAATGATGCGAGCGCAGCTTCGACCCAATTTAGGTTCAGCGCTGCGAGTTCCTCCTGCTTGTGTGACGGTCGTGGGAGCGGGAATTGCCGGAGCGGCAACCGCTGCTGCCCTGGCGCGTCGCGGCATCGATGTAAAGGTGTTGGATCCAGTGCTGGAGCGAGGGAATGGGGCCTCTCATCAGGGCCACCGGGCATTGGCTATGACCCCTATTGTTACGAGTGACGATGCGCCACGAGCTCGTTTAAGTCGGGCTGGTTTACTGCTGGCAAAACGTTACTGGCAGGAAAGTGCACCTGGCGCCTGCCATAGGGCGGGCACTATCACTGCCGCCACCACGCGAGAAGATGATGCCGCAATGAAAAAGGCGGTTTTGGCCATGGGCTTTCCCCAAAGCTGGGTTCATTATGCGGATGCGGGGCAGCTTTCAGAACTGTTGGGTTCTGCTCTGCCTTTTGGAGGGCTTGTTTATCCACAGGCTACGCTGGCCGATCCAGAGATGCTGATTTCCGGCTTGCTGAGCCTGCCTCGCATACATACGTATTCGGTTCAAGTGCATGATTTGATGCAACAAGAGGGCGGGTGGCAGTTAAATTTGCATGAGGCCGGCACTGCCAAACACGCGGAATGGCTGTTTGCTGAATGTGTGGTGTTATGCAATGCAATTTCCGCGCCTGCCATGGCTCTGAAGGCTGTGCCCCATTTGCATGCCACACGCTTCATGAGCATGATGAGCCTGCCTGGCCAGGTCAGTTTTTACGACAACACTGATTTTCAGCTTTCTCCATCTGTCATACTAGCAGGTGATGGGTATCTACTTCCCGCGCTGGACGGTGTACGAGTCGGAGGGAGCACGTATGGTCACGCAACGGACGAAGTTCAAGTTACCCAAGCCGGACATCAGCATATACAAGACATTCTTGGGCGCTGGCGTTCCCAGTTAAAGGCAGAGCGCTTCAGGGCAATTGGCGGATGGGCTGGGCAGCGGGCCGCTACCAGTGATCGTTTGCCAGTGTTTGCCCAAGGCGCAGAAGGGCTTTGGCTGAACAGCGGCTATGGGTCGAATGGCTTTAGTTGGGCGGCATTATGCGCAGAAGAGTTGGCTGCGCAACTGTGTAATGAGCCTGGCGTGCTAGAGAGGGATTTATCGCGAGCGATAGGTCTGCGATAATGTACAAATAACGAGGGGTTCTACGTTGGTTTATAGGCTACATTTTCTTTTGTAGCACAAATACGTCAGAATAGTACCTTTATTAGAATTTTTGGGCTTTGCCCTGGGGATCGCACTGTGCCGTCCAACACACACTCTGATGACGTGACGCAATTGTTTAATCTTCTGAGTAACATCGCTATCAAACCTTCGTGTGCTGATTTTCAAGCATCGGAGGCCGATCACATTTTACGCGTTGAAGCGCATTCGCCGGGCGTTTTCCGCCTGCGTTTCGGCGCCCTTAAACATATACAGCCCGAACGTATTTCGCTTCGCGCACAGCAATATGCTGAAATGCTGCTGGCACGCGAAGATGCTGTGGGTGAGTTTGCCCTTGAAGAAGACATAAAAACCGACGAAGGTTGGCGTCTAGAGCAAGGTGACTGCACGCTCGAACTTAGACACTCGCCTTTTTCGCTGCTATTGCGGCGTGGTGAGGATATCTTGCTAGAGGTAGCCGATTCAGGTGTGGCTCAAGTTCCGGCGGATGATACCGGCGCATGGCAAATTGCTTTTACGCTACACGAGGATGAAGAGCTCTTTGGCCTTGGCGAAAGCAGCACTGAGCTAAGGCGCCGCGGAATACAGGTACGCTCCGATAAGCCTGGCGACAGAAGCCTGCCTTTGCTGTGGAGCACTAAAGGGTGGGGTGTCTACATCAACACCTTGCAGCGCGTTGATCACGATGTGGCAAGCACAGTCAGTGATCTCTATCAGGTTCGTGTCGAAGCTACCGTCCTTGATGTGTTCCTGTTCGCCGGTGCGCCCACCGAGATTCTTAATCAATACAGCGCATTGACTGGCAGGGCGGGCCAGCCAGGCTTATGGCCTATGGGAGTCTGGCTGGAGCAGGCTCCGGGACAGCCCACAAGTCAGACTTTCGATTTGCTTCGTGTCTTGCGCGAAGCACAAATGGGCCTGGATGGTGTGGCGCTGTCGGGGCCGGCGCTGTATGGATTTTCCGCTGACCGTCCTTTATTCGAATGGGATGATCAGCGCATTCCCGATATACGGGACATCACGGCCAAGGCGCACGAGCAGCAGGTGCAACTGGCTGGTCGTACTTTTCCAGGCGTGCTGGCAGGTACAGCCTTGTTTGACGAGTGGGAAGACAGAGGCTGGCTGCTTGTTGATGATGACAGCGGTGAAGCGCATTTGTTTGCAGGTAACGAAACGACAGGCGGGCAACCTTTTGCTCTTTTAGATCTTAGTCATAAAGATGCGTTTCGCTTATGGTCGGAGCGCCAGCGCCAGGTCTTTGACGAAGGTCTCGGAGCGCCCATCTGTAGCGCCGAGTTTGATATTCCCGATACCATTACCGCGCGGGGTGGAGAGTCCGGAGCCCTTTTGCGCACGATCTATCCAATCCTGGTGCGGCAGGCTTTGTTCGAGGCTTTTGCAGGCCACAAAACACCGCAGGAAGGGGTGGTCCTGTCCTCAGACTTATTCCCGGGCGCTCAGCGCTATTCACTGCAAACGGGCCCGCATATTACCAATGACTGGGCAGGTCTCGAACACACCTTGCGTACCGCCTTATCCTTGGGCAACAGCGGCATTGCTGCGCAAACCCACAAACTGGGCAATGCTGTGATGCCCACCACAAACATGACTCCCGAACTCTATATTCGCTGGCTGGCAATGGGAGTGTTTTCGGCGAACTTTAGTTTTCAAGGCATTCCTGAACTGCTTCCGGGCGCTTTCGATGAAAAAACCCGAGAGCTCGTGGCCCACTGGCTGCAGTGGCGCTATAGGCTAGTGCCCTATGTTTTGGGTATTATCGAAGAGTCTGTACGCTGCGGCCTTCCCGTGCAACGTTCCATGGCTCTGGAGTTTCCATTAGATGCCTATGCTCACGAGTGGGATACCCAATATATGTTGGGGTCGGCTTTACTTGTCGCTCCGTTCTTGCGGCCCGGAGATGAAATGGAAGTTTATCTGCCTGAAGGCAATGCTTGGTGGGACCTCGCTACAGGGTGGCGTTACGAGGGGGTACTACCTGGACAGTCAAGGCGGGCCTGGACCGACTCCCTGTGTTTGGACGGGAAGGACACATGCTTTGTTTAGGGCCGGCGGTACTCAATACCAGTGAATTCAACTCGGCTCGTTTGCTCGAAGAAGTCTGGATGTTCGGCATGCCGGAATGCAGTCCAGAGGTCATGCGCAACAAAATTCGTGTGATGCAGATGCAAGGCTCCAGCTATATTAAGGGTCTTGAGGGTTTGAAGATTCTGCCCTCCGAGGGCCTGGAGGTGAAACGTCGGGGTGCCGAGGTCCGGATCTCCCGTGCGCGTTAAGCTTTAATGTAGAAACAGCTTTTGATCTATGCCGGTTTCTGACTTCAGAAACCGGCATTTTTTGTTTATTTCATTGAGTGTACTGAACGTCAGTTTTCGCCTTAAATCGCGATTTTTTAAAATAAATGCCTTTATTTAAGGTTTTTTGAAAAAAGGGCTTGACGCACCTATGCGATTTCGTGCATAATTCAATTCTTCGGTCGGGTCGTTAGCTCAGCTGGTAGAGCACCGGACTTTTAATCCGTTGGTCGCGCGTTCGAATCGCGCACGACCCACCAATCGAACTGAAGTAAATCAAGCACTTAGCGCTACCCTAGCCGGTAGCGCTTTTTGTTTTTCAGGCTCGTTTGACCAAAAGTTGACTACGTCTGCGTGACTGGCCAAATGCGAGGTAGCCAAGTGCGCATACTTCTGCACCATCTCTACTGTTTCCCATCCCCCAATTCTTTAAGCACCATTAGCGGCGTACCGGCTTGTACATGCCAGCTTGCCCACGTGTGCCTGAAATCATGAAAGCGGAAGTTTTCAATCCCGATAGCTCGGCAGGCTCGCTTTAAATCACGGTCGTCCACCTGACTGATCTTGATCGGCTTGTCTGTTTTCAACGGGGGGCGCTCAAACACATAAGTGATAGCAGTTTCAAGCCTGCGCTTGATGACAGAGATTGCATCGGCGTTTAGCGGTACCGCACGCGCATACCCTGATTTAGCATTCTCAGCTCTTACCCAAGCCGTCGACCGTGAAAGGTCTACATCAGACGGGAGCAAGCCGAGTAACTCGTCTTCACGCATTCCAGTAGCCACGGCCACTAGTGAGACGTCACGCATCCAAGGTAGCCGCATAGCAGTTATTAATGCGGCAATGACTGGCTGTGGCTCCCAGCGAACCCGCTGCTTAGGCTCTTTGAATCGGCCGATCTTGGGGGCGTGGGTGAGCCAGCCCCATTCGACTGACAAATTCAATATGCGCCGAATTGTAGACAGGTAACGATTCTTTGTGGCCGGTGTTAACGGTGTGGGCTTGCGGTGCGCGTGTGTAGTGTGCGTTGGCAGATTTTGCATAATCGTGCCGGAGGTTAAAGATCGAATGGGGCTGCTGCCACCAAGAGCTTCGCGCCAGTACTGGACATGCCGCTTCTTTGTCTCGTAGTCGCTTTGCCCTTCGGACAGCTTTAGCATTTGTAGGGCAGCCTCATCAAATGTGTATGAATGCCCTTCATTTAGTTTCTCAGCGCGCCAATACTCGGCCTTTAATCGGTCGTGGTATTCTTGCGCTGCTTTTTTACTGGTTGTGCCAGCAGTATGTCTAACTCTTTCGCCGCCTGGCGTGTAGAAGTCGACCGACCAGATGCCGGTCTTTTTGTTTTCGCGGATTGACATGGACTCTCCTGTCCCCGCAGCGACAATCGAATCAGATTGTTACGCGGTTTAGATAATTCAGCAAGGGTTGATGGCCATACGCGCCACACGCGGGACCCTGGGAGCCTGAAGGCGATGCTTTTTCGTTTCATGAAAATGGTGTGATACGACAGGCCAAGCCTGTCGGCCACTTGCTGCAGCGTTAGGGCCGTTTCAGCTTCTTTAGGGCTCATGTCACACCTTCATCAATTCCAGCGACACCAGGCGTCAGACGGAACTTACCCTCAATAAAAGGGTGAGTCACAAACGCAGGCGTTGCCTGGCTGCATTCAGCGACAAACAGCTTAAATACTGTATTGACGTCTTTAGTCCAATAAACGGCATAGCTGCTGCCTTCCGCTTCGTCATGCGAGTTTTTAACCATACCTGCTGGTTTTGGGCTGTACGGTAGTTGCCGCATTACCTGATCGCTGACGTGAGCTGGAATGCCGTACTTGGCAAACATGCGCTTTCGGATATGTGTAATGGCTTCGGCGTTGCTGGGTCGCTTGCTCATGAGCTGGTATTCCACCAGATCATCGACTCGTTGTTCGACTCGCGCGACTACTTGAGCCTGTTCTGCTTGCTTGCGCTCCATTTCGACTAGATAGGTGGCTTGGGCTTGGATTAGTTCAGCCTGAGTAAGGGGGCGTGAGCGCTCTTGCTCAAGCTCCGTCATACGATCAAAGACCGCGGCCTGGATATCGTAGCTATACGACATGGCCATAAGGCAAGCTTCGCGTTTCGGGAAGCGGTAGCCTGCTCTTGGTCGACCGTAGCTATCCGGAAGATCGCATTCAAATGAATGAGATGTCTCCCCTAGCACCTTCGGCACTTTCGCGAGAAAGTTGGCATGCGTCAGCTGAGGGCGCTCATCGGATGGAAAAGGCTTGCCTTCTTGCTTCGCCGCTTCCTTGCGGTGCTGATTGATAAAGTCCACCAACTCCAGACTGGTCATTGTGACGGCGTTGTTGCCGGTAATGATATTAGTCATTGCGAACCCTCCTGCGTACCGTGCGTATCATTAAAAACTTCAAGTAGGGCAGAGCACAGGTGCTCGCAGCTAAAGCCCTCGTCCTGCAAGATAGCGCCCAGCGCTAAAAAGGATATAAACACCACTTCGTTCGGGGGCGCGCCTATGGCTTTGGCGTGAGTTGCTGTCGCGGGCAGCAGGGTGCCAAGAACGAAAGGTTCGTACCTGTCTCTTATGCTTTTCATGCCGCCACCTCCCGAGTAGTCCAGCCGCTGACAATCAGATTGCGGTAGATTGCCGGAGCGTCACTCCACTGGTCTCTACCTTCTTTCTGCAGATATTCAAATGCTCGCATGGCTTCTTGCTCGTCGCGTGGCTGAATGCTGGCCATCATGGTAAAGCAGTACGTTTCGTGCGCATAAACTTGCGGTATTGTGTCTCCCGCATAATCGACGGTGGAGCCCCGCAAAAAATACAGTCTTTCACTGTATTCCATCGCATACAGGCAGTCGTCAATAGTGGTGGGGACTAGCGCTGGATGTTTAGCGAACCGTTTTGCGGCTGCCTCCTCGTCATAGGTGACAAATCCGTTCCGGTCGTTTTTCTTTGCTCTGTTTAGAGCCTTTACGCATGCGTCTTCCGCTGGTGTATTGGCAAATAGCGCATCTATGTCGCCAAAGCGCGATAGGGCCTCATGCCTACGGCTAGCCTGCTCGATTGCTCTTTTAGCTTGCTTTTCCAGCTCACCAAAACCCATGGTGGCGAATAGTACGGCGAACGTATTTTTGGGGTTCGCCTGACTGGCGTGATGAGCGTAGCGGTCGCTAAGCACTTTCATGGGCGTCTTGATTTGCTTGGCAGCCTCCAATGCCTTGTCAATCAGGCCTTGGTTTCCGGTTTTTACCACCGACTGCAGCCACAGAACGGCATCGACTTCATGGTCTCCAGTGACAGTCTGTTGGGGTGGCATGTCCGGTATAGCAAGGGCGGTACTTGCGCTGGGCTGGATTGGTGGCAGAGTGAATAGCTCACGTAGCTGTTGGTTGTTATTAAGCATGATCAAGCCTCCGGACGAACGGAAATGGAAACGAATTGCCCTTCGTACTTTTCGAGTGCATCGAGCGTGACGTCTATGGCGTTGTGGCCTATAGCGTCCCATATATGGACGCCATCCATCCCGGCGACACGGGCCTTAACGGTGAAGTGCAGCATTTCTGACTTGCGCACCGGATATCCCTTGGCGGCCATTAGTCCACGAGCGGCGTTGGCAGCTTCGATCTGCTGCTTGCGGTCACCGTGTAATAGCGTGAAGCTGGCAGCGTCTAGCGCTAGGGCAAAGTCCCCAGCATCGCTCTTCCAGCGGTTGCGGGACTGCTGCACGATTGCGATTTTGGCCTCGGGGCGAATTGACTTAGAGCGCTTCATGCTGGCCTCCTTTTTCCGCTTTGTGAATAAGGTCGCTCAGAAGCTCCATCTTGCTGCCGATAGCCATTTTCCCTAGCTCTATTAGCCCATCCTCACGTTTTGAGCAGGGAGTTGCCTCACATATCAACTCCAGAATTAAAAGCGCATTTAGCAGGTCATTGTGGTGATCGCGAAGCTTAGCTATTTCTGTATTATTCATCGCCGGACTCCTGCTTTGTGGAAACACCGCAGAACGGGCAGTAGGAGGCTTTCACCGAGAATTCCTTGCCTTTTGCGCTTCGGTAGCCCACAGCGTCGGCCTTCACTCTAAATGGGATACCGATGTGTTCGCCGCCGCCCTTGCCAAACGTCCACATGATGTTCTGGCAACGAACGGACTCGATGGGCGCATTAACTTCGGGTTGATGGAAGTCCTTCACCGTGGCTTCCAATCGTTTTATGCAATCGCAGTTCATAGCACACCCCCAAAGAAGCCATGAGCCGCGCCATCTGTGTGGATAGTCAAAGCCTTTAGCGCATCCTCAATGGCTCTTTTTTCGGCCACAGCAAGAAGATCAAGGTCGGCTGTCAAAATCCGCTGTGCGAGCAATTCCACTGCCTCTATCGTCTTTTGATAGCTTGCTCCCATATCCTCGGGATTGGCTTTGGTGGGTACAGCTGGGGGCGGTGATGCCATGCCTAAGATATTGGGGCGCTGATCGCCAGCATACTCAGCCAGTTCGGTCGCAAGATCACTACCGAGCAGCGCGATGGTGGAGATGGATATACCACCGTCGGTGATGCCTGGGTATGTCTCGTCAATGACCCTGAAAAGCTCATTTAATTGCCAAGCACGGCTTTCAATATCAACGGCGCTGAGTGTGGGTTGTTGATTTGTGCTCATTGCTTTGCTCCCTTCTTTTCTATGGCCGCAACACTCTGTGCCGCTATTAGTAGACGGGCAACCTCATGGCCCATGCCGTTTACTGCACACAAGAAATCTTGAATAACGTTGCTGGGTAGGTCATCCAAGCTGCCGAGATCGATGAAGTGAAAGGGCGCAGTGATTTGCTCTATGCGCTCAGCCCTGACGAGTGCAGCATCGATGATGGTCGTGGCGGTAGCGTCTGGGTTGACCATTAGCGCCGACTTGCCGTTATCGTCGGTCGCTCTTTCGCTGTCATTAAAGATGGTTGTGTGGCCTTCATCACGGCAGTGGAGATAGAACTTAGTCATTGCCGGCCTCCTTTTCCATCACATCATTCAGCACCGTTTCGACCTCATCCATGGTCTCGCAGCGATGCTCAATGATTTCTGCTGCAGCTACAAGCAGAGCAAAGTGATCTATTTTTCCAAATCCTGCTTGGCCGTTAGCGTTTATGACGGCCATCACACTGCGTATCTGCGCGAGAGCGAGATTCAGATCGATGCTGGTTCCGTATGCCACGGCGAGGCTTGGATCAAAAGGTAGCTTTGCGGGGGCGGGTAGGGTAGCTGGCTGCGGCTTAACTCCATCATCGAAATCCTGTAGAGCCGCTAGAGCTGTTTGACTGGCGCAATCCGCTGCCTCGATGATGTCGTGAATAATGTTTTTGGCGGTACTTGTGCCTGGATGACTTGAAAGCTTTTTGGCCTGAGCCTCAATATGGTCGTGGGCAAGCTTGGCGACCAGAAGCTCGTCGCGTAGTTTGGTTGCAATCATGCCGCGCCTCCTACAGGAGACAGGGTCAGGCCTTTAGATGATAGAGACGCTTCGATGGCTTTACTGGTTTTGCCTGCCACACCGTCTAATCTCAATAGATCAAGCACTGTCATTGCGGTGAGCTGAGTAACTGTTTCGACGTTGTTCTTGAGTAATGCGCGCTCTGCATAGCCAGGTAGTCCTAGCTGCTCGATGCGATCAAACTCAGACGGCCTATAGACCTCAAAAGCCGCATCCTCAACGCTAACAATGGCTAGTCTGTCGTTGGTTTTGAGGTTTAGGCTATAAATTGCTGCGGTGTTTTCGCGCTCCATGGCGAGTGCCAGGTTAGTTAGCGGTGAGCCGTTGTCGTCCACTTGGGCGTCTTGGCCTTCTGGCGAGAGCTTTGTAAACTCGACGCACGCAGGGCCGAAGCTGCGGATGCTGGACGGCTCACCTGATACCATCCATGAGACCATTAGCTCGCCAATTGCGTCGAGAAATTGACACTGAGCCTCATAGCGTAGGGGCGGTATAGACTCGCGAAGATTGCTATAGAAGAAATATCCCTCCGCAGCTTCTTTGCGCTCCAAAAACTCATTCCACCAAACTGCTGCGGCTGTATATCCGTCAGTGAACTGCGATGCGTTTTTCTTTTCTTCTACGGGTGTATCATTAATACCATTGACCAAAATATGGCATTTTGGTATTGTTGTAGACGTAGGAATTCCTTGCTGATTATTTTCAGCAATAAGTTTCTTAGACATTTTCTATCCCTTAGATTGTCTGAGTTAAAGGCAGATGCTCGAACATCTGGTTTTGCTTAGCCCCAAATTTGCATATGCAGTTTGGGGCTTTGTTTTATCCGTACTCGGATTTCTTGCTTTGCATATTTCTTTATCCTTTCGTTTTAAATTGATCTATATGAACATCCTACATACCTGGCTCTGCAGGATTCAAGCCCTCTCAACGTGGAGGCATTCGGATTAAGATGTTAGCTGTTAATTGTTAGTTGAATCTTACAGCCAATGGTTTTGTTCTGTCAAGTGAATCTAACAAATGAGGCGGATTGAGTTCAAGCTGCATTTGCTGGCCGAGCAGGCCGGCGCGGTTGGATTGCAACTGCCGCGAATCGTTATCTGTGTCTTGGCCGGTGAGTATTCGCTCAGCGAATTGATGCGCCTTGGCTACGTCGCTGAACGTCATTGACCGAAACCGATCTACGCCGACGTAATGGGATAGGCCGCGATAAATAAATGGCAAGGAAATGCGATGGCGGGCCATAATCAGCACAGAATCTATGAGGAGAGGCACGCGGTCGCGGACGGTGCTAAGCCGTCTGGGTGCCCCCTGGATCTCTTCTCGCTCGAAGTAGGATTCCTCTAGCGCCTCAAACACGTCCCATGCTTGATTGGTTTCCAACATCTTTGCGTGCCTGGCCGCACCGCGTTTTGTCCAGAGAATCAGCTCGCGGGTATGGCGGCTTGTAACTGAGTGACTTTCAGTCATCCTGTCTTTGAGAGCGCGCAGATTGGCACCCGCCAGCCGGAAGAAGTGCCGCCCCTCGATGAAGCGATCTTCGTTCCGGTTGAAGTTCTTTGTGATGTTGTTTGCCTGAGCGCCATACTGCCGCGCCAGCAGTTCCGTTGTGGTGACGCGTTGGCCGGACCAAGTAATGATTGGCAGGCTGGTGGCTTTTGTGGTTTTCTGCACCATGCAATTTCCTTTGGGGAATGAACATGGGGACAGCTTAGGTGTTGATGTCGTCGGCCGCTAGATAGCTATACCAGCATAGAGCCCACTGTACTGGATGGATGCGTACCACGCTGGCTCGGCGCTTATTCTGCTGGCTGAGTGCTCACTGTGCCGGTTGGGTGAGGGTTGCTTTTTTCCACTCTCTACACCAGGCCTCAATGGTTGGCTGGCTTGTCAGGCCGATCTCTTTCTCTAGCATGCTGCGTGCAAAGGCTGCTTGGCTGGGGTAGAGGTGAGGGTGCACTTGCCACGTTTTCCAGCAACCCAAAACCCATTCTTTAGCTTTTTGTTTGGGGTCTTTGAGCAGCCTCGCCGCTGCGGCAGCTCTTCCTATATTTGATCTGATTAAGGCCACGGTTTCCGCGCTCTCCAATACATCCTTCCTTGCTTCTGTGTCGGCGCTTTCCCACATATGGAGGCCATTCTCTAGGGAGATGGCATCATAGGCCTCATCTATTAAATCAAGCGCCTTCAATGCGTCTTTCTCAGCGAAGGCCTGATTAGCTAGAGCTAAGCAATAACATGCAAAAGCTTTGAGGACTGTTTGATCGTTGGGGGTGGGACTATTGGCGCTTCATCTAGTAGGATTTCTCCTATGGTTGAATTAATTTCCCCCAGGTCGTTGAATAGTATCCAGGCACCACCTTCAAGTTCAATATATCCTTCTGCCGTACTCAATTTTCTCGTGTGCTCGGTGTCTTCTACAGTGCGTGCAATCCTGGCTTCATCCATCCAATACGCTCCTTTCCAAGCGGCATGCCAGTATCGTTTGAGAGTATATGCATATAGATACGGAGCTTGATCGGCGTATTCTTCGTTGATTGCCGTCGTTTGTCGGATGTAGTTCTTAGAAATACGGTCGCCCAGCAGGGGTATCTGCTCTGGCAAAGGGATGGCATTCGGCAGATTCAACTTTGATAGCTTCGCAGTAGCCCGACTGGTTGCGTTAGTTGCCACCCTATTGAGCGTATCTAGATCAATGCTGTACGGGTCCTTGACATCTCTTTCTGGATTATCCATTTTCTTTTTCCCATAGCCGACACCAGTCTTCAATATTTTTGGTGCTTGTTAGGTGCTCGCACTCGGCGATCATCTGACGGGCGAAGTCAGCTTTTCCTGTGTAATAGCCGGGGTTTTTTGCCACTCCATCCAACATTTGAATATTCGTTGTTTTTCTTTTTGTTTTGGGTCTTTTTTGTGTCTCGATAATGCCGCCTGAACGGCAAGCTGTTTTCTGGCTCTCTGAAGCTCCACGTCGCGGGACGCTATCGCCGTTGCGTTCGCATTAGCCTCGCAGGCCTCAAGAGCGGACGCAATTCCATCTCTGCTATTGAGGCATAGACCTATTAAAGCATTGTCTATTTCAAGCAGGCAGGCAAAGCAAAAAAGCTGTAAGAAAATTTCGTTAACCTCATCATTACCCTCATGGTCCACTGAGTTTCTTAAGGTCCAAGCGAGACTCAGAATTTCTGATGGCTCTGCTTTTTGCGCCCAGTCTGGGGCTATCGGGTGACCGCTCTGGCACCGAACATCGATATTTTTTTGGCACGTAATTCATCGATAAGACCCCTACTTTCTTGAATATACTTATAAAAGCCTTTTAAGCCTTCTTCAAATTCATTCGCGCTTCCGACTGCTGGCATCTTGTCGTAAGCGCTTTTCCCTAGACTCCATAAGGCCTCACGGTCTGAGTCTTCTCCTCTCCCTATGTCCCAACCGTCCAAGCCATTCTCTCCGCCGGCTAATAGAAAATCACAATTAGGATTGTCTCCTGAGAAGGTTGTAAATGGGTTGTATATGAGTAATTTGGTTGGAGCATGAGGGCGGTCCATCAGCGTTTTTCCTTATCTTTGCTGTGACTATTAAGAGGATTCGTTTTGTTGAGCCAGGCATCCCGCCACAAATCGTTTAATCGTCGTTTCTAGGTCTCGCCTATCACTATCTGACAGGCGCTTAATGTCGTCTAGCGAAACGCTGGGGAAGGGCCATTCAACGAGACCATCTTCTTGCGCGACATAACCAGGCAGCGGTGTCCCTTCGCCAGTTGCAATCCACATCGGGTCAATTTTTGCCGCTCGTCCAATGCGCACAGCTACGTCTAGGCTGATGTTATTGACGTTTCCATTTCTCCAGTCGGTAACTGCGGCTCGGCTTACTTTCGCTTGTCGCGCCAATTCAGCGGCAGACCACCGCTTTTCGTGAAGAAGAAGTTCAATGCGTTTGGATAATGGAGTATTCATTTTGTTAGGTTACCTTAACAATAGTTAGATGTGGCTTGCATAATACTGTTAGATTGAATTAACATCTACAGTATGAATACACAGCACTCAGACCAAAATGATCTCCGGCCTTTGCTTTTGGCAATCCTTCAGGCAGGTATCCGCCAAGCTGACATAGCACGTCGCCTTGGCGTTTCTCGCGCCATGATCTGTGACGCCGCCAAACCTTCGAATAAACCGTGGATGCCCACCTACGCGAACGGACGGGCGCTGGTAGCTATGCATCGTGAGGTGTGTGGCTCAGAAGGGGGCGCTCATGCGTGACTTCACTCAGGGCGGCTATACCGGAGCGGTCGATACAGGCCCAAAACCTACACCTGATCCGCTTCCGGAGGGGCTGTATCGCCTGATGCCTCTGTGCCCCCAGAGTTCGCCGATGAAGCGCGAACCGAACATCTTATTCGCATAGGGCCAGACAACGTATGAACGCCCTAGACATCATCCTGGCCGCCTTCATTGCTCTGGCGGCAGTAATCACTTTTGACTGGCCGAGGCTGCCATGAGCAGACTATTAATTGACGAAAACCCGCTGCAGGTGCTGCCTGATCTAGCGGTGGCTATCGGTTTGAATGAAGCGATTGTGCTGCAGCAGATCCACTATTGGCTTCGAAAGAGCAACGTGGTTATTGATGGTGAGCGCTGGGTACACAACACGGTTCAGCAGTGGCAAGAGCAGTTCCCTTTTTGGTCGGCAGATACGGTTCGCAGGACGCTGGCCAGCCTGAAAAAGAAGGGGCTTTTGGTCGCTGAAAGACACGGAAAAAGTCGCTTCGATCGGACAAATTATTACCGAATTGACCGCGCTGTTCTTGCCACCTTCGATGATAGCAATTTGCAATGTTCAGATGATGGCATTTTGCAATGTTCAGATGATTGCAAATTGCCATGTTGTTATATAGACAGAGACTACCCAGAGACTACCCAGAGAAAAGGGGACGATGACTCTGAAACCGACTGCAAACCCGATGTTCCACCATTCGATATTTTCTGGTCTGCCTACCCAAAAAAAGTTGCCAAGCAGAGTGCTGAAAAAGCGTTTAAAAAAATCAAACCGAACGCGGAGCTTTTGCAAACCATTTTGCAGTCACTTGCTCGGTTCAAGGAATGCCGAGGTTGGAAGAAAGACGGCGGCGAATTCATCCCTAACCCAGCCACCTGGCTGAACGGTCAGCGATGGAATGATGAGCTAGGTGACGCTGGTGACTCGTCTGACGATCCGTTTGAGGGGGCGATATGAGGGGGCAGACTGAAATTATTCAACTTCGTCTGTCTGGCTACAAGCCGTTGCTAGTTTGGGTATTTGTGCTGCAGATCCCTTGCCGAACAGATTTCTTTTGGGATGCTGAGAGCTCTATCGAGTTGAACGGAATGCCAGAGATTCACATTGGAGTTGACGACAGTATTGCTGGTCTCGATTTCCGCTTTTTATACGATGTGACGGTGTTGCTCCAGGGCGTAGACATCGACCGACTCAGGGCAGCGTTCAGACGTATACGCCAATTTTCGCCACGTCGCATCGTCACATCCACCCCAACAATGCTTAACGACACAAAGGAAATGCAATGCATAGCAGCGTAGTGCCGATCATCACCCCAGACACGTTCGATTTCAAAGCCTACATGCAGGCCACTGAGCCTCAGGTAAAAGTTCAG
This sequence comes from Paenalcaligenes niemegkensis, assembly GCF_022230885.1. Taxonomy (GTDB): domain Bacteria; phylum Pseudomonadota; class Gammaproteobacteria; order Burkholderiales; family Burkholderiaceae_B; genus Paenalcaligenes; species Paenalcaligenes niemegkensis. The sequence continues at coordinate 54,239 of NZ_JAKGCT010000003.1, forward strand.
TCTGCCGATGCGTGGCGTGCCGAATTGATCAAGTCGCTGCGAGATGGCGACAAAATCATCGGTGCAAAGCTACCGTGGGCCAAGACTCACGATCACCTACGTTTCCGTGGGGGCGAGGTGACGCTTTGGCAGGGGATTAACGGGCATGGCAAATCTCAGATGCTCGGTCAGGCAGCGCTCTGGTTCGCGGCACAGGGTGAGCGGGTGTGTATCGCTAGTTTCGAGATGAAACCGGTATCGACTCTGAAGCGCACGCTGCGACAATTCGCGATGAACGATGCGCCCGGTGAGACAGCAATAAACCATTTAATGGACTGGGCGCAGGATAAGTTCTGGCTGTATGACCAGTTGGGCAGTGTCACGCCAGAAATGATTTACGCCGTCATTCGCTATTGCGCTACCAAATTAAAAATCAAACACATGGTGATTGATAGCCTGATGAAGTGCGTACGTGGTGAGGATGACCACAACGGGCAAAAGGATTTCGTCGACATGCTGACCAGCCTAGCGCGTGAATACAACATCCACATTCATATCGTGCACCACGTCCGGAAGGGCGAGAACGAAGATAAGGTGCCAGGAAAGTTTGATAGCAAGGGTACTGGTGCCGTCGTTGATCAGGTTGATCAGATGCTCACAGTTTGGCGCAACAAGAAAAAGGAGCGTGCGGTAGAGAAAGCACAGCGAACTGGTGAGGTGATCGACGATAAAACACAAAACAGCCCTGATGCTTTATTGATCTGCGATAAGAACCGTCACGGTGAATGGGAGGGAACCATTGCTCTCTGGTACCACGCCCCCAGCCTGCAGTACACCGGTGACAACCGACGCCTTCCACTGGATATCACCAGGAGACAGCATGAGTGATTTTACGGCTGTGATTGAGCAGCCATTATTCGACACTACACATCAGGCGCTGGCTTTTGCGTTTCGACGCTCGAATGGGGCTGTAAGCCGCCCGATGATGAACAGGCTGGCCAGCGCAGGCAGCAGTAGTGATCGTGGGCTCGGGGGCGATGATGGCGTAGCTCAGGCAGGCTTGATTCTGCGACGCCTAACGCAGCTCGGACCTCTGCACGTTGCAATATTGAAGGCACGCTACGGTGTGCGTGAGCGGATTTGCTCTTGCTGCGAGCAGCCCGCTCCACACTTTGAGTGGCTGGGAGCGATTCGCACAGTATCTGAGACAGGTTATGCACGGCTGAGTATGCCAAGCGTCACGCCAGAAATGGTTAGGGATTTAGCGATACGGTATTACTCGACACCAAAACACCCGCTGGAGGATATAGGTAGCAGGCATGGTGTTAGCTTGTCTACGGCCTCAAGGGCTAATGGTGAGATTGTGCTATGGCTTCGTGGGCCGCGCAAGAGTAAAGACAATCAGCAAGGGGAAGAAGCAGCGGCATATAGTGGTGCTGACTCGTTGCTTAGGTCTGTCGGGCTGGTTGTTGATTGAGCATGGAAAAGGCTAGGGGTTGCGCTTGAAAGAAATGCATGTCAGAATGGCCTCATATTCGTAGTCTCATAGCTACGCCCAGAGAAAGCCCGCCAAGAAATTGAGCGGGTTTTTTGCGTTATACGCATGGGGTAGCTCAGTGGATAGAGAGCTTGCAAGTCCTGCAATCAGGGCGCATCAACGCAAGAGGTCGCTGGTTCAATCCCAGCCCCCATCCGAATAACCAAACTACGAAACTTTCGTAGTATCCCACCGCTTCAACTTACCCGCCCTTCAATTGATCGGCGGGTTTTTTATTGGAGATTACCTATATGAGTCGTAGAAGCTTCTTACGTGGTTCGCTTGGCGCATTGGCTGCTGCCGTAGCAACACCTGTTATCGCTAGAGCCGGGGTACATACCCCGAAAGACGTGGATGTGCCCTTTCCTGGTATGTCATCAAGCGAGATAGCCGATCACATTACAAATGCCCTGGCGACTGAAACGCCCTTTGTAATTCAAGATGGCGTTACCCGTATGGATGGCTCCTTTATCAATAGCCATACCGTCAAGGTAAAGGTCGACCAGCAAGGGCGCCCCTGGATGGCGGGCATCGGCTTGGGAGATGCCCTTTAATGGCACGATGCACATACTGCGGTAAGGGCCATGCAGTAGCGCTATGCCCACACACATACGCGGGTAACGCTGCCAGAGCGAACCTTCGGTGCTCCTACTGCGGCAGCAAGGCGCACACAATCACATATTGCCTGAAGACCTATGCTGGTTTGAGTAACAGGCGAAAGAATCCTAACGGAGAGTTTCTGGATGGCTAGACGGCCTCAGCGCCCATGCCGAGCAATAGACTGCAGCCAGCTGCATCGCAATGCACACGGCTACTGCGACACCCATGCTCACCTTGCGACAGAGTGGCGAAAACGCCCGGGTGAGTCTGGTCGAGGTGGCAGGCCTTGGCGAAGGCTGCGTGAGCAGGTGCTCAAGCGCGATGGCTATCTCTGCCAGTGCGATGACTGTAGAGAGCGACTGTTACCACTAGTAGCGCATGAGGTGGATCACATCGATAACAGGCGTGGGCTAGATGGCAAGCTCAATGACAGCCCAAGGAATCTCCGCTCGGTGAACCGGGACTGCCACAAGCGGATCACGCAGGCGCAGGCAATGAAGGCCAGAGGGACAGGGTAGGGGGGTGGTCAAATCTCTAGGGCTTTTTATTACGGACACCTGCCGCCCCGTCAATTTTTTACACCCGCGAAAAATGAAATTCAGGAGTTGAGACGATGGCAGGAGTTGCTGGCCGGTCTGGCCGTAGGCCAAAACCGGTTGAGCGCAAGGTCGCCGCGGGCAATCCAGGCAAGCGAGCACTGAACCGTGCGGCGCCTAAATTTAATGAAATCGTTAACATCGACCCGCCAGAGTGGCTGGATGAAATAAGCCGTGAGCTGTGGTTGCATTTAGCGCCACTGCTTTGTGCTCAGCAGGTTCTGCAGGCTACCGATATTCAAAACCTCGAACTGTACTGCGCCGCATACGGTCGGTTTCGCGAGGCCCAGACCCATATTGCGGAGAACGGCATTGTAATGACGAACGATCAAGGTACCGCTACGAAGAATCCGGCCGCGACGATCATCAACGAGGCAACACGTCAGATGGCGACATTCGGATCGCTGCTCGGGCTAGATCCGTCCAGTCGGCAGCGGTTGCTGGGTCCACAGACGCCCGTCGCTGGCGCTGAGCTGTCTGAAATTTTGGGGATGTGACATGGCAAGAGCGTCTTATCCCCGCGTGGTTGCAGCCAATAAGTTTGCGCGTGAGGTCGTGCGAGGAAAGATTCCGTGCTGCCGATTTATTGTGTTGGCGTGTCAACGCCACTTAGACGACTTAGCTAAATCTAAGACCCGCGACTACCCCTACCGCTTCGATCGTGCCAGGGCTGAGAAAAAACTACGTTTCATTGAGTTCTTGCCGCATACCAAAGGCGAGTGGGCGCGACTAAAGCAAAAGGTAAAGTTGGAGCCGTGGCAGGCCTTTGGTATTGCATGCACATTTGGTTGGGTACGTAAAAAAGATGGCCTACGTCGGTTCAGGGAGTCGTATTGGGAAGTGCCGCGTAAAAATGGAAAATCTGTCATAGCTGCTGGTGTCGGCTTAGGCATGTTTTGTGCGGACGATGAGTTCGGTGCTGAGGTTTATAGCGGCGCAACAACTGAGAGGCAGGCGTGGGAGGTTTTTAGGCCAGCAAGATTGATGGTGAACCGCACCCCCGAAATCAAAGAGCTACTGGGTATCGAGGTCAATGCAGGCAACATGAATCGACCGGGGGATGGCAGTCGGTTCGAGCCAGTCATCGGTAACCCAGGTGACGGCGCTTCACCCTCATGCGCGATCGTTGATGAGTATCACGAGCACGATTCGGATGATCTCTACACGACAATGCAAACCGGAATGGGCTCACGCAGACAGCCGCTGCTGTTCATTATCACAACGGCAGGATCAAACATCGCGGGGCCGTGTTACGACAAGCGCACTGAAGTGGTGGAAATGCTCGAAGGGCTGGTGCCCAATGATGAACTCTTTGGCTGGATCTGGACTATCGACGAAGACGATGACTGGACGGACCCTGCAGTGTTGGCCAAGGCTAACCCCAACTCAGGCGTGTCTGTCTACTAGACGTATCTACAGGCACAGCAACAGCAAGCGATTCGACGTGCACGCTTTGCAAGCACGTTCAAGACGAAACACCTAAACGTCTGGACAGCAGCGAAGGCCGGCTTTATCAACATGGCCAAGTACATGGCAGCACCGTGCGAAGACACAAGCTTGTCAATGGATCAGTTTAAGGGTTGGGATTGCACGATTGGGCTGGATTTGGCAGCTAAGGTCGACTTGACCGCCATGGTCAAGCTGTTCTGGGAGGAAAAGGCAGGCAAGCGGCATTACTACTGTATCGATCCGGTGTTCTGGGTACCAGAGGATACGGTGCAGGGAACAGAAAATCGACGGATGGCAGACCGCTATCAGAAGTGGGTGGAGTCCGGGCACTTGATTCAAACCTCAGGCGCTGAGATTGACTACCGGGACATTTTGGCTGAGGCGCTAGAGGTGAATGAATTGTCGCCGGTGGTGGCCAGCCCGATTGACCCGCACGGCGCGGCCAACCTGTCCCATCAACTAGATGATGAGGGGCTTAACCCTATCACCATCATTCAGAACTACACCAACATGGCTGATCCGATGAAGGAGCTGGAGGCGGCAATTCTTGCTGGCCGGTTCCATCATGATGGCCATCCGATCATGACCTGGTGTATCGGCAACCTGATTGCAAAATATATGCCCGGCAGTGATGACGTAATGCGTCCGATCAAGCAGGGTAATGACAACAAAATCGACGGTGCAGTGGCGCTGATTATGGCGATAGGCAGGGCAATGGCCCCGCTGCCGCAGCGCTCGGCGCTTGAATCGCTAACCGACGATGACATTCTGGTGATGTAATGAAAAATCTATTTCGTGATGCCGTGACCCTTGCGGGCCTTGGCTGTCTTGCTGCGGGCCTGTATCAGCGGTGTGATGCGGGTGTCGCTCTGATCGTTATGGGTGTTCTGATGCTTGTGCCTGTCATCGTATCGATTAAAAGCAGGGGGCGCTAATGCTGCTGGATACTCTGTTCGAGAGCCGCAGCCTGGAAAACCCCAGCGTGCCGCTTACTGGCCAGAATCTGCAAGAGATCCTGATTGGCGACGGGGATGGCCTGCGCGTAACGCCCGAAATTGGGTGGCGATTGACGGCGGTCTATTCGAGCATTTATGTGCTCGCGAGTTCGCTGGGGCAGTTGCCGGTTGCCGTGCTGCGAAAGGTAGATGGCCAGATCATTCCAGGTACGGATCACCCCGCCCATTACCTGCTTCACGACGCACCAAATGATTGGCAAACATCGTACAAGTGGCGCGAGACCTGCATGGGTCACGTGCTTGGCTGGGGCAATGGATACTCGCGCCTGGTGCGTTCGCGTCGAGGTGAGTTACAGGCAATTGAGCGGCACTTGCCTCAGGACACCACGCTAGCCAAAGTGGGTAATCGCTGGGTGTATTCGACGCGCGACGATGATGGCGCGCCATTGGCTGTTGCGCCTGAGGACATGGTGCATATTCGAGCTTTAGGTCGCGATGGCCGCATGGGCGTGAGTCCAATCATGCAGCACGCGGAGGCCATAGGGTTGGGCTTGGCTGCGCAACGATATGGCAAGCAATTTTTTGACGGTGGCGGGCGTCCTACGGGAATCTTAACGCCCAAGGGTGACCTCAGTGATAACGCGTGGACGAGATTAAAGGAGTTTTGGCCCAGTGCGGTGGCACGCCTCAAGAGGTCAGACAATAAAACCCTTCTGGTTCCGGCCGATCTGGACTTCCGGGCCCTCACGATAGAGCCTGAGGCCGCCCAGTTCATCGAAACGCGCAAGCTGACACGGTCCGAGGTCGCTGCGTTATTTAATGTGCCAGCGCACATGATTAATGACCTAGACCGGGCCACCTTTTCAAACATCAGCGAGCAGGCTATCCAGTTCGTGCGCCACACGATGATGCCGTGGGTGCAGAACTGGGAGCAGGAACTTAACCGGCGGCTCTTTACGCGCGCTGAGCGAGCCGCTGGCTACTACATCAAGTTCAATTTGGGCGGGCTGCTGCGTGGCACACCAAAGGAGCGCGGAGAACTCTACCACTTCGGTATCACCGATGGCTGGATGACCCGCAACGAAGCACGCTTGTTCGAAGACTTTAACCCGATCGACGGGCTTGATGAAATGCTGATCAGCGTTAACGCCAGACCAATTAGCGAGTTGCACCAAGCCCCGGACCAACTTCAATAGGAAAAAATCTATGAATGACATCGAAAAACGCACGCTGGTTGACCAGCCGTGTGAGCTTCGTGCCGCCCGGGATGAAGCGCCAGCCACGATTGTTGGTTATGGCGCTGTTTTTAATACCCGAAGCTCACTGTTGTTTGGCTCGTTCTACGAGGAAATCGCGCCCGGTGCGTTTGACGACGTGATGAGCGATGACGTACGCGCACTGTTTAACCATGACCCGAACTTTGTTTTGGGTCGCACGCGTAGTGGAACACTTCAGCTATCGATCGACAGCCGGGGCCTAGCCTACACGATCACACCGCCCGATACGCAGACCGTGCGCGACATGGTTCTTGCGCCATTGTTGCGCGGTGATGTCAGCGGAAGCAGCTTTCGGTTTCGTGTCGCTGATGATGGCGATGAGTGGCGACAGGAGGGCGAGTTTGCCGTTCGAACCATTCATAAATTCTCATCCTTAATAGACGTATCGCCGGTGACCTATCCGGCCTACGACGACAGCCACGCCGCGCAGCGCTCGCTCGATGCTTGGAAACAGGTCGAAGAGGGCAGACATCTGCTCACTAAGGCCGTGCAGGAGCGCCGTTCGCGCGAACGCTTACTTGAAATTATTAACCTGAACCTTTAAAGGGACCATCACATGACTACTCTGGTCGAAATGAAACAGCAGCGCGCCAAGATCGCGTCCGACATGCGCTCGCTGCACACCGAATCTGGTGAGAACGAATTTACGGACGAGCAGCGCTCAAGCTGGGAGGGCATGAAAGCCGACCTCAAAAGCCTGGATGCAAAGATTCAGCGCGAAGAGGACGTGCGCGAAGCGGAACAGAGCTACGTTGAAGACAACTCCGACGATCTGGCCAACAAAGCCCGCAAAGCAAGTGGCGAAGGATCGGAAGACGAACTGCGGGCACAGGCCTTTGATAAATTCATGCGCCATGGCCTGGCAGACCTCACGCCCGATGAAAAACGCGCCATGGATGAGGCGCGAGCGCAAGCTGCCGGTGTGGGGGACAAGGGCGGTTATACCGTTCCAACGACCTTCATTGCCAAGGTTCATGAGTCACTTTCCACTTATGGTGGCATTGCTTCGGTAATGCAGGTGCTGACCACTGACGCGGGTAACTCCATCGAATGGCCGACCTCAGACGGTAGTGAGGAAGAGGGCGAGCTGCTGGGTGAAAACACGGCCGCATCCGAGCAAGATGTTGGGTTCGGTATGGACTCGATGGGTGCCCACAAGGTTTCATCCAAAGTCATACGCGTCAGCAACGAGCTTCTGAGTGACACAGCAATCGATATGGAAACATTCCTTGCCGAGCGCATTGGTTCACGCATTGGTCGAACCCAGGCTCGGCTGATCGTGAAGGGCACTGGAGTCGGAACACCACTACAGCCCAAAGGGCTCGAGGCCTCGGCGTCTGTTGGAGCTTCTACAGCAGTGGCCAGCAAGTTCACATGGCAGGAAGTCAATGCGCTGATCCACTCCGTAGACCCAGGTTATCGCAACGCGCCAAAGTTTCGCTTGGCGTTTAATGACAAAACCTTGCAGGCGATCGAGGATATGGAGGATGGTAATAAGCGTCCCCTATGGTTGCCGGGCGTAGACGCATCCCATCCTGCGACGGTGCTGGGCAAGCAGTTTGTGTTGGACACCTACATCGCGGATGTGGGCGCTGGCACGAAGTTCATGTATGCGGGTGACTTCAACCAATTCATCTTGCGCCAAGTACGGTATATGGCCCTGAAGCGCCTGGTAGAGCGTTATGCTGAGTACGACCAGACGGGTTTCTTGGCCTTCCACCGTTTCGGATGCATCTTGCAAGATGTGGCTGCCATCAAAGCCCTGCAGGGCAAGGCGTCTGGTGGCTAATGAGCGCCGTATCACTCGAAGACGCTAAGGCGTTTCTTGACGTCATCCATAGCGGGGATGATGGCAAGCTGCAGCTGCTATTGAGTGGTGCGATCGACGAGGCAGAACGCTTCGTCGGTCGCAAGCTGAGCGAGATCCCCAATAGCGGCGAACGGGGCCCGCCGGCTAGCGCCGTTGTTGGGGTGATGCTGCTATTGCAGGCCACCTATCAAGCAGCTCCGGATGATGCAGCAAAGCTACGCCTTGCCGCTGAAATCAAGCTCAAGCCACACCGCGCGCAATGGGAGGATGTCTAAATGCTCGCACATCGATTACGTCATCGCATTACGTTTCAGGTGAATGGTGAGGGGGATCGTGATGACAATGGTTATCTAATCCCCGGTACCGGTGGGTGGCAGACAGTCACGCTACCTGATGGCACGAAACTGGCAGACGTGCCCGCTGAGGTGCTAACAGGGCCGGGCCGTGAGACACAAGGCGGTGCTGCCACTCAGGCTGAAACATTGGCGCGAATCAATTTGCGTTGGTTTCCTGCTGATGAGCGTGAAATGGCCGCGTGGCGCATTGTTTGGGATGGCCGAGTTTACAACATAACATCAGCAGAAACTGACATTACGGCCCGTCGCGAGTGGCGCTTGCGCTGTGAGTACGGGGCTTCGGAGGGGCAATGATGTCGAAACAATTAGATCGTATCGAGGCAACTCAGCTGCGGATTGAAGCCAAGCTGGACGTGTTGCTGGAGGCTCTGGCTGAAGAGGTTGATGACGAAGAGCAGGCCTTTGACCTGGATGGGAATTTGCTCGGAGATGAGCGCAATCTACTGGAGCCTCTATGAAGATCGAAATGAAGCTTGAGGGAATGGATGGTGTTTTGAAAACACTTCAATCTCTACCAGCCGAGATCGTATCAAAGCGTGGTGGCCCCGTGAAATTATCGCTGGCCAAGGGCGCGAGGGTCATTCTTAGCCAGGCTAAACAAAACCTTCGTGCCCAAATCGCTGCGAACGGCGATGAGTCTACGGGTCTTCTTGAAAAGAACGTGATTGTCAGTCGTGGGAAGCCCATACACGGCAGCAATGGGGAGCGTTACTTAGTTCGGGTACGGCGCAAAACATACCCTGACAGGCGGGTCCGTAGCCGTGACGTAGCAACTACACGTAAAACCGCGAGTTTGCTGGAGTATGGGTCTAGCCATCAATCCGCTACACCTTGGTTGCGTCCCGCGGTTAGACAAAAAGGGGGCGAGGCAATCAATGTAATTACTACTGACCTCAATCGTCGTATTGCTCTAACCATTAAAAAGCTGGCTCAGCAGAACAAGGGAAAGTGATGTTTGCGCCAATTCTCAAAACGATAAACACGCCAGCAGTCCAGGCCATTATGGGAACTGGAAGGCCTCGTATATATAGCAGTGGGAATGCCCCGCAGGGGGTGGTGACGCCGTACATCACATGGTTCGTTGTCGTTGGCCAGCCATACGAGCAACTGAGTGGGCCGCCTGGTGCTGACAATGATGCAATTCAGATCGATTGCTGGGCAGGCCCGGACAGTGATCAGGAAATAGTCTGCATCAACTTAGCCAAGGCTGTGCGTGACGCGCTAGATGAGGCAGGCCAAGCCAACCGAATCATATTTAACAATCGTGAGTCCGACACTAAGTTATTCCGTGTCGCGCTGCAGGTGGATTTTATTCATAACCGTTAGCGGTTCTATTTAATTGATTGACGCCCGGCATGTCCGGGTTTTTTTATTGGAGGTCGACATGACCGCAGGCGTTATTAAAACCCAAGGAACTGAACTGTTTCTGCTGGATAGCATTACAGGCGAAGAGCCGGCCATCCTGAAGATGCTATGCCCCACGAGCGTCACCGGATTGGGTTCCGGGACGAAATCTCAGATTGAAACTACGTGTCTCGATACGGAAGAAGATCAGGAATTCATACCCGGACTTGGGGCTCCGGGGCCGCTGTCTGTGCCGTTCAACTTCGTTCCCACAGCGGCCTCGCATCAAGGCATTTTGACCGAGCTAAAGGAGTCGGGCCAGTTGATTCCGATTATGGTGGCCTTTTCGGACGGCAAGACTGCGCCGACTCTCGATATCGAAACAGGTGATTTCAAGGCACCAGCTGGCCGCACCTGCGCACGTTTCCTTGCTTACGTTGCGGAGGCCACCATTGATGCGGCGACCAATGACAAAGTGACAGGAAATATGAGCTTGCAGCGATCCGGCAAGACCACATGGAGCTGGAATGCTCCAGCTACCCCTTAAAAATTGGAAATCATAATGTTAGATAAATCCCTATTTGTTAGTGACGAGATCCACGAGCGTGAGATTAAGCTTGCCGATGGTAAGAAGCATAAGTTTTATTTTAAAGAGCTGCCTGCAGGAGAATTTCGCCGCTATGCTTTTGCGAACGAATCCGACGACGAGCAGGTGCGCATAGACAGTATGTCGCGCTTGGTTGCTGAGAGTGTTGTGACGCCGGACGGCAAAAAGCCTTGACGTTTGAGCAGGCTAAAACGCTCAAACCCGGACCGCTAATCGCTATGTTTAATGCTACTCAGGAGGTTAACAGCGGCATCAAAAAAAGACGGAAATTGGCGATTCTGGCACATCCTAGCCCTGGCTTTAGGCCGGACAGTGGGCGAGCTTCAGGCGACGATGACGCAAAATGAGTTTGAGTCGTGGGTTGAGTATTACAAGGAAGCGCCATTTGATGATGCGCATCGCTTCCACCGTCCTGCTGCATTGGTTTCAGAGTCGATGGCTCGTGGGGGAATGACTGAAAAGCTGGAGTGGTTGCGAGGCAGCGCTCTGGACGCAGAGCCTGAGGCAACTGGTAACGGTCAGTACTCTGCTGCTGATATGGCTACGTTCGCAGCACTGGGTGTAAAGCCACCTAGTGTATGATCCCCTTACGTTTTGATATAAATAGGGGTGGGAGGATGTATACGTTTTTGGCGCTTTTTGGTAGTTTTATTTCAACGTGGGCAATATTGGCGTGGCTCGCTTGTGGATTCTTTGCCGGACACCTTGGGGACGAGAAAGGGCGTTGTGGTGTTTGTTGGCTCCTACTTGGGCTCCTGTTTGGCCCTCTTGCGCTTTTGACCGCTGTGGGGCTACCAGCTAGGGGACCAAATCGAACGACGCACGCGCAATGTCATGTGTGTCACGAATTTGTTTTGCCGCAAGCGAGGAAATGTAAGCATTGTCACAGCGGGTTCGCGTCAGATGGATATACGCAAGCGCAAGCCGAGCGTCAAGAAAATATAGCGGCAATTAAGGAGCACGCACCCAAAATACTCAGTAACCCAGTTTTGTGGGTAGCTGCTGTCATCGTGATTGCGGGGTTGTATTTTGTTTTTTGAGCCGACTTGTTGCTTTAATTAGATGAGATTACCTTTCGCCCTGTTTAGTACAGGGCTTTTTTGTAGGTGCTATTCATGGCTACAGCTGGAAGTATCATCGTAGACCTTCTCATGCGTACAGGCAGCTTCGAGACCGATTCGAAGCGCGCCGAGCAGCGTATGAAGCAAATGGAGCGACAAATAGACAAAAGCGTGAAGCGCGTTGCTTTATTGGGCACGGTTGTCGCAGGGGCGTTCACCATTGCACTAAAGAATGCCAGTAGCTACATGTCGGAGATAGGTTACGCAGCAGAGCGTACATCTGTGTCTGCCCAGGCGTTTTCTGAGCTGGCTTATGCGGCGGATCAAGCTAATCTCAGTCAAGGCGAGCTTGAACGGGTGTTACGGCGTTCGACAGAGGCTATCAACCACGCTGTTAATGGCACAGGCAAACAGGCTGAGGCGCTCAGGGTTTTAGGGATCTCCGCACATGATGCTGAAGGCAACCTCAAGACCGCCGATACCATGCTTAGAGACCTTACTGATAAGTTTTCTAAGCTCGAGCCAGGCGCTCGAAAAACCGGACTTGTTCTGGATCTGTTTGGACAACAACTAGGGCAAAAGGTTATCCCCCTGTTGAACGGGGGGGCTGATGGCTTAGATGAGATGGCACTTCGGGCGAGAGAGCTCGGTATAGCTATTGATGATGAGGCGGCACAGGCCGCTATGGATTTTGAAAGTAACCTTGCTGATTTAAAGAGAACATCGCAAGGATTAGCAGTTTCGTTAGCGACAGACTTAATACCCGCACTCAATCAAACAGTTATGTCGTTGCAGGCTGCGCGCGACTCATCTTTGTGGGGTTGGCTTTTTTCATCTGGAAAAGACCAAGAGGATCCAGAGGCGGCCATTGCTAAGATCGATAAGACTTTAGCCAAGGTGCGGGCCACTAGAGAGACTCACCTGCAGTGGCAGGAAGATAATAAATGGGTGTCGTGGGCCGTCTCCGGGGACATTAAAGACTTGGATTTGCAAATAGCCAACCTTGAAGCTCGGAGGGAGTATTTGGAGCGGCTTAAGCAGCAAACCTCTGGGGGTACAGTCCCATCTCTTGCTCCGGTCTTAACAACCCCTGACTCTAGTGGTGGAAATCCAAAACGCACAAAAAATCAGCTCGACGAAGGTCAGCGGTTGATTGACCAAATGAACGAGCGTATTGCGCTGTTAGGTCAGGAAACTGAATACGAGAAGCTTCTTGCTCGTATTAATATCGAGTCTGTCACATTTAAAACGGATGCTCAAAAGCAGGAGGCGTTGGCCCAAGCCCAGACGCTGGACTTTTGGGATGAGCAGGCGAAAGCCTTTGAAGAGTCGAAGAATCTCGCCGAGGAGTTTTCGACATTAATGGCTGGCTTATTCCCAGAAAGGGCCAAGGCTGACCAGTTCATTGTACAGGTGGACATGCTGAATCAGGCCCTAGAGGCGGGTTGGATCAATGCGGACATGTTCGCTGAGTCGGTGATTAAGCTTGAGGATCAGTTTTCAGAGACTGCCGGCAGCATGAGCGAGTTTGCTGTTCAGGCGGCGCGTGATATCCAGACGCACCTGGGCGATGGGTTGTATGACATAGTCACCGGCAACTTCAAGGGTATCGGTGATCGGTTTGCAGATATGTTGCTCCGCATGGCCACCGACGCAGCCGCCGCCAACCTTGCTGGCGCTTTGTTTGGCGACTACGGTAGCACAGGGAAGATTGGCGGCGGGTTACTGGGTGGAATTGTGGGCGGCATAGGCGGCCTATTTGGTGGGACATCTGCGTCCAGTATTGGCATTGGCTCCGTTTCTTCTGGGCTGGATCTCGGCAGCACGATTGGGGATTCAACCAATTTCTTAAGTCTTTCTGGTGGTGGCTATACAGGCGACATACCTGTTGATCAGTTTGCTGGATTCGTTCACGGCCAAGAGGGTGTTTTGAGCGCACCAGAAATGCGAACAATTGGTGGCGAGGCGGGGTTCAACTCCTTACGTCGACTGATTCGTGGGGGTGGCAATGCAGCTGGTGGAATGGGTGGGCGTCCTTCTTTGCCACCACTGCCGGCAATGGGGCAGCAGAGTCAGCGGCCATCTATTGTTATTAACTCGACCGTCAATGCGGCTCCGGGTACAAATATGGCAGAACTGGGTGCGTTGCTGGATCAGCGAAATGAAGAGTTGCGCTATCAAATCTATGAGGATTTGAGGCGCGGCAGAGTAGAAATTTAACGCCACCTTCGAGTGGCTTTCTTTTTGGTGATCTATGGCAATAAAAACGTGGCCGTCTGAGCTATGTCCGGCGTCAGTGGACGTGGGCCTGCACCAAGATGTGCAGAGCACGCGTTCGCGCTCAGGTAAATACTCGACATTCGAGATGCCGGGGGCGTCGTGGGTAATGACGCTGACGTTTCGCAACTCCCTAGAGTGGATGGATCGGCCACGCGTCGAGGCGCTGGTTACCAGCTTGCGTGGCAAGGCAAATCGATTATCGGCACCGCATTTTGGGCGCCCCATACCAAACGGCACACTGCGTGGTGCGCCACGCCTTGCACAGGCGGTGACGCCTGGCTCCGGTGTTTTGAGCCTAAAAGACTGCAACGGCACATTACAGGCGGGGGATTTTATCGGGCTTAATGGACAGCTTCTAATGGTTGAGTCTGATGCCAGTCCTGTAGCCGGAAACATGACGATCACTGTTAATCCGGCGGTTCGTTTGACCAGTGCTGTCAATACAGCAGTGGAATGGAACAGGCCACACATCTTGTGGATATTAGACGAAGACGATGCCGTGAAGTTTCCGTACCGACCTGGTAAGGAGCGGCCGAGCTTTGCGATTGAATTGATTGAGGATTGGGTATGAGTCGTGGTTTAAGTACGGCACAGCGAGCAGCAGCTAAAGCCCCGCACCGCATGGCAATTGCGCTGGTGGAGTTGCACTTTCAAGGCGGTCTATTGGCGCTTGCGCTGTCGCCCTGGGATGTTACGCATGCTGGCCAGACGTATCAGCGCACCGGTGCTCTTATGCGAATCGAGGCGGCGCACGAGTCGTCCAAATCATTTGAAGGTATCAAGATGACGATGACCGGATTAGACGCATCGGTCATGACTATTGCGGCCAATGAGCCATACCGAGGCAGGCTGGTACGTATTCTTAAGGCCTATGTTGAGCCGGATACAGGTGCGTTGATTGGTAGTCCAGTCGTGCAGTTTATCGGTCGCATTCGCGGCATGCCGATTCAGGAAAATAACGAGACATGCACGGTTGCTGTGATGGCTGAACACTATGAGGCTGAGCTACAGCGTCCGGCCCCTTTGCGCCTGAATAACGCAGACCAGCAGCGCCTGTACCCTGGGGATATGGGGGCAGAGTATGCCGACCAGTTGGAAGATAAGGTCGTAATCTGGCCTACACGTGAGGCAATGATGAAATGATGGAACGCTACGATGATTGGCCTGAAAAACTGGCCGCATTTATTGAGACCCGCCGCGAGCGGGTTTTTTCTTGGGGTTCGCAAGATTGTGCCTTGTTTGCAGCTGACGCCGTTATAGAAATGACGGGTGTGGATCTCGCTAAAGAGTTGCGTGGATATCGGTCTGCACGGGGCGCTGCGAACCGTATTAAGAAGGCAGGGGGCATGCGCTCTTTTGCATCGAGTCTATCCGAGAAACACCCTGGCCTAGCGCAGCGTGGGGACGTGGTGTTAGTCGATATCGATGGGCGTGAGACTTTTGGGGTTGTCCTGGGTAACGGCTTTTGGTGCGGGCCCGGTATTGAGGGATTGGTATTTCGCCCAATGAATGAAGTTGAAATTGTGTTTGGAGTGTAGCTATGCCCGCAGCAGTTCCTATTATCGCGGCAGCCGCTACCAAAGTGGCTGTTGCCAAGCTTGTTGCGACCGTTGCGTTGTCGCTCGCCCTGGGTTCATACCAGCAAAGTCGAGCGCGTAAAAAGGCCAGGGCTGCCGAGCAAGCTCAGCGTGATGCATATAACGCGAGCCTCAAGGATCGTCATATTACGATCCGCTCAGGCGTTTCAACGCGCAAGTACGTACTGGGGCGCGTGCGTGTGGGTGGAACGCTCATGCACATCGAGGCGAATGGTAAAGACAACACGGCCCTGGATTCAGTGCTGGCCATGGCCGGTAACCAGTGCGTTCTGGATGGTTATTACTTGGGGGATGAGTTTTTATCAATTGCGGAATTTCCCGGTGATCAATATGGAAAGCGCCAACAGATTGACCAGCGGATCGCCTGGAAACAGTACCTAGTAGATGCTGACCGCTATGCAACCATTGTGCTCCCAAGTGAGCCCATTGAGGGCAGCGTCAGTGTGACTGGTAAGTACAGCTTTACGGTAAATGGGGCGACGGTTAGGGTTTACGTCCCTTACGAAGGTGTCTTTCAGCCGAACACTGTGACGTTATCGGTTTTTTATAAGACGTGGAGCGCCGCCAAGCTTCGTGTTATCTATCGTGACGGCAGCCCTAATCAGGCGCCGAGTTCGTGGCCAGATATTTCTACGCCGTTGTGGACGGACGCCCATTTGTTGCGTGGCGTGGCCTATCTGCGCACACTGAACCTGTGGGACGAGGATATTTACCACTCGGGCGCTCCGCAAATGGGGGCTGTGCTTAAGGGCGGCTGGGTCGATGGTCATTCGTTTTTTGACCCGCGAACCGGTACCAACCCAACACACACTACCAACCCGGCTATTTTGTCAGCGTGGTACATGACGCTGCCACGTAACCGAGGCGGTATGGGGATACCGGACTCATGGATTGACTGGCCACACGTGTCGCTGGCAGCCAATATTTGCGACGAACTGATTCGAGTGAGGGCGCTAGAGGGCGAGGGCTACGATTCAATCAAACGGTACGAGTGCAATACATTGCTCGATACCGCGAACCCGCCAATTGAGAACCTGAACATCATCATGTCGTCGATGGCAGGCGAATATGTGTTCACGGCTGGCATGTACCGGATCTTTGCAGGGGCGTTTCGTCCAGCGACGGTGACAATAACGGATGATGATGTTGTGGGTAATCAGGACATCATCATGGATAAATCAGGCCAGGATGATGCGCCCAGCAATATCGTGACCTCCACATTTATCAATGCCAACCGAAATTGGTTGGAGTCCAGCCCGAGGCCGATTCGTAACGCGGCGTATATCGCTTCGGATGGTGCCGAGTCGCCGCTTGATCTGCCTTTGCCAGCTACGACGGACGAGCGCCAGGCCGCTTACATCATGGGCGTGATGCTGGAGTCAGCCCGACCTGCCTTTGCGGGTGAGATTCCAGTGCTAGGCATTGGCGAAGATTTGGCGGTCATGGATACGGTTCAGCTCAATCTGTCGAACCGTCCTGAGTATGCAGGCAAGACGTTTCAAATCGTTAATCGCATCGATAACTGGGATGGCACCTTTAGTCTGACACTGCAAGAGACGAGAGCCAATGTCTGGTCGTTGGATCCGGACACATTCTTGCCGACCGATCCTACACCCGTTACGGATACCAGCTATCTGTGGAATGTAGCCCCGATCACGAATTTTCAGATTGATGCTCATAAGCCCCAGGCACTGTCCGATGGGACAGCAGTGGTTCGTACAGATCTGACCTGGGACTTGCATCCGCAGCCATACGTACGTGAGGGTGGGCGTATAGAGCTGCGGTACCGGGAGGCCACCGAAGGGCCGTGGATATCCATTCCTTCGACAGCTGGTGATGCGACTGGTACGTCATTTACCGCCGCGCTGGTAGATGGTGCTGTGTATCAGTTTCAGGCGCGTGCGGTCAACGGCGTAGGGGCAGTATCGAACTGGACGGATGGTTGGGAGGATTACGACGGGGTGATTGGGGCACCGCCAGCGCTGACCAGTCTGACTACCGCTGGTGTTGTCGCGGGGATTGATCTTGCCTGGACGTTTCCCGGCACAAATAATGCGATTCGCCATACCGAAACCCGTTACTCACTGAACTCGGAGTTTGATAGCTCGGTGCTAATGGGGGACTTTGCGTGGCCAACAAACCGACATTCGCTGCTTGGTTTGGCGCATGGTGCGCAGCTTTGGTTTTGGGGCCGGCTCGTTGATGAAAACGGTACGCCTGGCCCTTGGTATCCCGGCGCTAACGAGACTGGCGTGTACGGTCAGTCCAGTACTGACGCGAATGCGATCAATGGATACATCACTAAGGAAATCCTTGAGTCAGCCCTTGGCCAGCAGATGTGGTCCGACATCGAGGCCATCCCGGAAATACAGGCCAAGCTTGATGAAATCTCAGGTGCGGGGCAGCACGATCCGGCACAACCCTATCTGAGCGGGTCGGTCGTCTTTGATAGCGGCAAAATGTATCGCGCTTTGCAGGACGTGCCGGCAGATACGCCGATCACGGACATGGCCTATTGGCAGCACATAGGGGATTACGCCAGCATTCAGGGGGCGATTGCTGCGCTTTCTTTGCAGACTCAAGAAAACACGCAGCTGATTGAGGACATTGATGGCGTGGTGACGGCAACTGCCACGGCCACCTCCATAATGCAGGCAGCTATGCGTGACGATGATGACGGCGAAGGTGATCTAGCGGGCGTACTGAATGAATATGCCAGCAGAGCGTGGATCTCAGAGCTGCGGCGAACACAGGTTACAGAAACCCAAGTGGAGGCGATCGTTCAGCAGCAGGTCGGCGTGGAGCTAGGCGAGGTGTCCGTCATTGTTGAGGATATCAGCAGGGCAGTTACCGATATAGAGGGCGTCTTTAATGCGACGCAATCGACAAAAATCGGGGTCGACGTAAACGGCGTTATGTATACGGCGGGGTATGGCCTCGGCCTTAGCAATGAAACGGGTGTAGTTCAGTCTCAGTTTGTAGTGATATCAGACCGCTTTGCCGTGATGCACGCGCCCAACGGAACCCCTATAGCGGTATTTACGGTTGATGGCGGGGTAATCAGCATGAACACGGCGTTGATTGGTGACGCAACTATTGGAACGCTGAAGCTGGCCGAGTGGATTCGTTCCACAACGATGGTGAGTGGCCAGCCCGTGATGGAGTGGAATACCCGTACTGGGCAACAGACCACTAGAGCTAGGGATGGGGATTGGCTAGTCGTTAGGAACGGTAAGGGCAGCTATGTACAGTATGTGCCTACCGGAGTTTGGGTGGTAGAGGATGGCGTATTTGGAGGATATAACGGATGAGCGACGGCAGAGCGGGGGTCCGCGTTCGAGATCATTTAACAGGCGTGGTGACGTTAGACACGGACATTCGGGCGGGGAGATCGCTGGGTGTTATTACGACAACCTCTGCTTCGGGCTCTATCAATAATCCTGCTCTATTGGAGGGGGACTTGTTTTGTAGAGTTGGCTTAGTTACTTCAGCTTCTTCATATCCCAATACAAACTTGGTACGGCAGCTAAGCGTCAATAATGTGGTCGCGTCTGGGCAGACATTATCATGGCAATTCGTGTGGGGAACTGGATCGCTACCGCCTGGAAACTCTTACCAAATTCTTTATGGAGTGTATTGATGGATGCTGGTACTCGGGTGAGAAATCAACATGGGACAACTCAAATAGGGCAAGACTATGCCAATTTTGTTTTGGACGGGGGACGTAAAAACTTTTCGGTAATAAATAGACCCATTGGCTTTACACAGAACAGTAATCCGCCAGCAGGCACGGTCGCAGACTCAATCATTGTGACTGACAATTTGCTTGACGAGCCATATTTCGGGTGGAACTGGGGCTATTGCTGGGTGTTTAAGCCTGCGGATCAGGTGGCGGTGGGTGGAGTTGCAGGTAAGCGTGTACGAAACCCCTATACGGGCAAGCTGACATTCGATAGCAGCCACAAATATTTTAGGGTTGTTGACTACATTCGCACGGGCAGCAACCTTTCACGGACATATCCAGCTGGCAGGAAGTACCGAGTTGCTCCTTTGTCGTGGAAAGGCTTAGACATCATCAGAGACGTTGGCGATGCTGGATGGGGAGACGGATCAAGGCTTTATAGGCAGGAGTGGCGCTGTATGCAATACCAGCTAGTCAATAACACGCTGACACTGACGATTAAAACTAATTTGGACAATGAAGTATGGGATGGACCATCAGGGATGGCAGGAACCATTGGAGCCGATCCTTTTTTGGAGTTGCTGGTAATCGATATGACCGGTTATCCAGGGGTCACGTAAAGCGAACACAATCACTCTCATCACTCTATTTCTAACGATCAGCCCCTTAATTGGGGCTTTTTTTATGGGACAAAACAATGCAAGCAGTCACACAAATGCTCATGAACAACATGGGCCAGCGCCTCACCGTTGAGTTGATCAACGGCATGAATCACACGATCAAAGTGGAGTTTGAAAAGCAGGTGGCGGAAAAAGCGCAACTGCAGGCAGAACTTGATGCGCTGCGCAATGAACAAGTCAATGCAGATGAGCCGGCAGCAGCGGAGGGCGTGTAATGTGGTATCGAACAGGAACAATATCGATTGCGGCCGACAGCCCAACCGTAACGGGCTCTGGCACTGCGTGGGTACAAAACATACGTGTCGGTGATGGATTGCAGGGTCCGGACGGACGGCTTTATGAAGTTACGAACGTTGCGAGTGATACGGCGCTGTCTATTAGGCCCAATTACCAAGGGCCTGCAGTCAGTGGCGAGTCGTATTGGATTATCCCAGTACAAGGCTATACGAAACGCCTGGCTGATAGAGCGGGGGTTCTCTTAAATGAGTATGGCGGGATCCCCGATCGCATAGATGGTAACGAGGGTCGGATAGCTCAAAATGAGACTCGGATAACGGAAAATGACACTCGCATTGCAAATGCGATACAGGCAATGCTCACCAAATCAGGTAACCTCTCAGGCCTCGAAAACGCGGCCAAAGCACAACTGAACCTAGGCGTAATTCAGTCGCTGCAGGGTGAAGTTTTTAATAGTGATAACTGTACGATCATTGAAAACGTTAATGGCATAGCTTTCAGGTTTCCTAATCCGAAAATCCAAATCGCCTGGTCACTTGGTTATGTGAGCAACCCAGTTGCAGCTTCCGGAGGTGTTTTTAAAGGGGGATCGACTTGGATTAATTGGGCCGCTCCATTTAATGACGCAACGTATGCCGCATCAGCATCCTCATACACTGATATCTATTGGGGTTATGCGAACGGCCTTGAGAGCCACCGAGTGAGGGTCTGTCTTTGGTCTTCTATATCTCACCCCCTGGAGAGGCCCCTGTTAGGGCGTTCGCGGTTGGGAGGTATTAGAACGGCTACTTCCAAAACCCTACCGCATAGAAGACTAACTCTAAGTTACCCCTAACCATCCTGACTCGGTGGATAGGAGGCTAACGACGACTGAAGCAGACCCCGGTGCGTTTCTCCTGGTAGATAAGAGGGTTCTACGACGGTTGCCAGTGACCGCTGGGTCAGCGCCGTTAGTAGCCTGAAAGGTATATGTTGTGTTTACAAAAGGGGCGGGGAAGTTCCAAGGAAATGCAATCTCAAGAGCCGTTGGCTCAAAAC